>JBFWZN010000003.1:0-508924 GCA_050185275.1 Vicinamibacterales bacterium
CTTAATGCGTTAGCTTCGGCACGGCAGGGATCGATACCCGCCACACCAAGCATTCATCGTTTAGGGCCAGGACTACCGGGGTATCTAATCCCGTTTGCTCCCCTGGCTTTCGCGCCTCAGCGTCAATGCCGGTCCAGGATGCCGCCTTCGCCACCGGTGTTCCTCCAGATATCTACGCATTTCACCGCTACACCTGGAATTCCGCATCCCTCTCCCGGATTCAAGCCTGCCAGTATCGGACGCAGTTCCCGGGTTGAGCCCGGGGATTTCACGTTCGACTTAACAGGCCGCCTACGCGCCCTTTACGCCCAGTAATTCCGAACAACGCTTGCCCCCTCTGTATTACCGCGGCTGCTGGCACAGAGTTAGCCGGGGCTTCCTCACCCGGTACCGTCAGACTTCGACGTATTAGGTCGAAGCTTTTCGTCCCGGGCAACAGGAGTTTACAATCCGAAGACCTTCATCCTCCACGCGGCGTTGCGTCGTCAGGCTTGCGCCCATTGCGAACAATTCCCCACTGCTGCCTCCCGTAGGAGTCTGGGCCGTGTCTCAGTCCCAGTGTGGCCGTCCGCCCTCTCAGGCCGGCTACCGATCGTCGCCTTGGTGAGCCGTTACCTCACCAACTAGCTAATCGGGCGCGGGCCCCTCTTCAAGCGCCAGGTCTTGCGATCCCCGGCTTTGATCACCGCCTGTCTAAAGGCGGGATGTCATGCGGTATTAGCGTCCCTTTCGGGACGTTATCCCCCACTCAAAGGTAGGTCACCCACGTGTTACTCACCCGTTTGCCACTCAATTGGGGCCGAAGCCCCTCTCGCGTTCGACTTGCATGTGTTAGGCACGCCGCCAGCGTTGATTCTGAGCCAGGATCAAACTCTCAAGTTAAATTCGCCGTCTTCCGCGTCAGGAGTGAAAGCTCCAAACACGAAAGAGCAACTCAAATAACGCGAGCGCCTGTTGAACTTGGCTCTTGCGTTGTTTCGTACGTCATATGGATGGTTCAACTTTTCCAGATCCGATGATCCAGGCAGTCGCCACCCGCTGACACTCGACGGGCTTGCCGTGACTCGCAGAGACACCAGATGGCGCCATACGAGCCCGGCAATCGTTAAGTGCTTGCACGCACTATCTAGTTTTCAAAGAACCGGTTTCCAGCTTGCCGCCTCTCGGCGGGGCTGCAATTCCCACCAGCAAAATCTCGCTTGGGGGAACCTTCTGAGGTTACTAAACGCTTACGGTGCTGTCAAGCGTTTATTTTCTCAATCGCAGGACTTCGGGAAATCGACCGTTAGGAAGATTGCCTGCCTGGCAGGCGGGACGTCAGCGTCTTGCCTGCGCGTCCTCACCTGCTCGCTCAGTCGCCAGTGCGGCTGGCGCCGCAACCGGGGAACCCCAAGACTACGATCGCTTCGTGCCAGCTGTCAAGCCTGTCGAGCCTGAACCTCTGGCAGGGCGCACGGGGCGAGAGGACTCAGGGCCGAGGTGACGCAATCCTGACCAGGAAATTGTCCCGCTTTCCCTTCCGAACCACGAATACCTGGCCCTCAATCGCATCAGCCGGGCGGAGCCTGCCCTTCTCATCGGTCACCCGCTGTTCGTTGACGTAGAGGCCCCCACCCCGAATGAGGCGCAGGGCTTCGCCCTTCGAGGCGGTGACGCCTGCCGCGTGCACCAACTCCGGAACGCTCCATCCGTCCGCAGTGAAGGGCACGGCGGATGAGGGCACGGCGGAGAAGACCTGCTCGATCTCCGCGAGCGTCATTGCGGACACGCGGCCACCAAAGAGCTTCTCTGTGGCGCTCTCGGCATCAGCGACGGCCTGCGTCCCGTGCACCAGGCGCGTCACCTCACGTGCCAGCTCTCGTTGCGCGGTTCGCTGTTCAGGACGCGAGGCCGTGGCGTCGGAGAGTTCTGCGATCCGCGAGGGCGGCAGCCACGTGAAGAACTTCAGATAGCGCTCCGCGTCGCGGTCGTCGGCGTTGAGCCAGAACTGGTAGAACTCGAACGGCGTGGTCAACTCGGGCGACAGCCAGATAGTGCCGGCCTCAGTCTTCCCGAACTTCGTGCCGGCGGCGGTCATGACCAGGGGCAGGACGAGACCGTGTGTCTTGCGTGCGCGCTTGCGACGCACGAGGTCGATCCCTGCGGTGATGTTGCCCCACTGGTCACTCCCTCCGATCTGAACCGAGCACCCGTACCGGTCGGAGAGTTCGAGGAAGTCCGACGCCTGGAGGAGCAGGTAGCTGAACTCCGTGTAGGAGATGCCGTCCTCGCTCTCGAGCCGCCGCTTCACCGACTCCTTGGCAAGCATGTAGTTGACCGTGAAGTGCTTGCCGATGTCCCGCATGAACTCCACGGCGCTGAGTCGCCCGAGCCAGTCCGCGTTGTTGACGACGATCGCGGCACCGGGGCCCGTGGGGGACCCGTGAGCGAAGCGAGGGGCACCGGCCGGTGCCGAGGGCCCCTGCAACGCACGTTCGGCCAGGCGGTCGCTGGAGGAAAGGTCGAGGAAGTGCTCAAGTTGCTGGCGGATCGCGGAGACGTTGGCCGCGACCTGGTCCGCGGAGAGGAGACTTCGCTCGTTTGCCTTTCCGCTGGGGTCGCCAATGAGGCCCGTGCCACCACCGGCCAGGGCGATCACATCGTGCCCGGCCCGCTGAAGCCTGGCCAAGGCCATGATGGGCAGGAGGCTTCCCACGTGAAGGCTGGCGGCGGTCGGATCGAACCCGGCGTACAGGGTCACACGTTCCTTCGCCAGCACCTCCCGGAGACCCTCGGTGGCGTCGTAGACCATGCCACGCCACTCGAATTCGCCGTAGACGTCCATGACTGGCTACTATACAGCCTGACCCATGAGCGTCTCGCGCCGCACGCTTCTCAAGAGCACGCTCGCGGCCGCCGTCGGTACCGCCACCGGCGCGGGCGCGTACGGCGTGGGCTACGAGCGTCACCACATCACGGTGACGGAAGCGGTCCTGCCCGTCGCCGGATTGCCTGCGGGCCTCGACGGCCTCCGCGTTGCCTTGCTGACCGATATCCACCACAGCCAGACGGTTCCGCCCGAGGACGTCACGGCTGCCGTGAACACGGCCTTGCGGTTGACGCCCGACCTCATCGTTCTCGGAGGTGACTATGTGACGTGGGGCGATCGGGCGTACGTGGAACCCGTCGCTGACCTCCTGGCTCCCCTTCGAGCGCCGCACGGCGTGTTCGCCGTTCTCGGCAACCACGACGATGACCGCGACATGCCGGCAGCACTGTCGGCGCGCGGCATCTCCGTCCTGCGCGACGCCAGGACGCATCTGGACATCGGGGGCCACGGACTCGAACTCGTGGGCCTGCGGTTCTGGACGCGACGGCCGCAGGACATCGCGCGTGTGGTGCGGGGCGCTGCGGGCACGGTGCTCATGCTGGCGCACGATCCACGTCGCCTGGTCGAGGCCGCCGCGCTCTCTGTATCTGCCGTGCTGTCCGGACACACGCACGGCGGGCAGGTCGTCCTGCCGGGCCTCGGAGCAATCGCCGCCCGAAAGTTCCCGGTTGCCCAGGGGCTCGGCTCGATGAACGGAACGTCGCTGTTCGTGAGCCGTGGCGTCGGCACCGTCTATGTGCCGATTCGCATCAACTGCCCACCGGAGGTGGCCCTGGTGACGCTGCGCGTTCCCCGGACCACAGCTGCAGGGGCGTGAGGGTCAGCTCACCACGCCACGAACCGCCGTCCCTCAATGTGCCAGCGACCGCCGAGCAGCAGGCCGACAGCCTCGGGATAGACCCGATGCTCCTCGATGAGGATGCGCTCCGCGAGCGACTCGGGCGTGTCCCCGGGCTCGACGGCCACGGTGCGCTGGAGGACGATGGGACCCGCATCGAGTTCCCTGTTCACCAGGTGAACGGTGACACCGCTCACCTTGACGCCCCAGTCCAGGGCCTGACGCTGCGCATCGACGCCTGGAAAGGCGGGCAACAGGGATGGGTGGATATTGACGATGGCGTCTGGAAAGGCGTCGAGCAGAGGCTGGCCCACCAGACGCATGAAGCCCGCCAGGCACACCAGACCCACGCCTCGCGAGCCAAGCAACCGGGCGAGCTCCCGATCGTAGTCGTCCCTTGACGCGTACTGCCGGTGGTCCAGAGCCACGGCTTCGATGCCATGCGCCCTGGCGCGTTCGAGCGCGTACGCCGCCGGACGATTCGACACGACAATGGCAATCTCGGCGTCGAGCCGTCCACCCCGCACTGCGTCGATCAGCGCCTGCAAGTTGCTGCCACGTCCCGACACCAGGACGCCGAGCCGCCGGGACGTCACGACCGGTATGTCACGACCGGCTCGCCATCGGCGCGCTCGATCTCGCCGATGACCACGGCATCCGGTTCGCCGGCGCGTGACAACCCGGCCAGCACGCCGGTGGCGTCTTCTGCCGCCACCACCGCAACCAGCCCGATGCCCATGTTGAACGTGCGCAGCATCTCATCGCGCCCGAGCCCTCCAGCGCTCTCCAGCCACTGGAACAGGGCCGGCACCTGCCAGGTGCGCAGATCGACCGCTGCACGCACACCGGGGGGCAGCACGCGCGGAAGGTTCTCGGTGATGCCGCCTCCGGTGATGTGTGCCAGCCCCTTGAGGCGCCCCTCGGGCAGAAGAGCGTGGATGGGCGCGAGGTAGGAGCGGTGGGTGGTGAGAAACGCGTCCGCGACCGTCGTACCAAGCTCCGGCACGACGGTGTCGATGTCGAGTGCCAGGCGCTCGAACGCGACGTGCCTGGCGAGGGAGTACCCGTTCGTGTGGAGACCGGACGAGGGCAGGCCGACGAGCACATCCCCAGGGACGATGCTGCGCCCGTCGATGATACGGGCGCGCTCCACCACGCCCACGATGAACCCAGCCAGGTCGTACTCACCCGCGGCGTAGAACCCCGGCATCTCTGCGGTCTCGCCTCCCAGCAGGGCGCACCCGTTCTCACGGCAGGCAGCAGCCATGCCGGCCACGATCGACTCGGCTACCGCGGGCAGCAGGCGTCCGGTGGCCAGGTAGTCCATGAAGAACAGCGGCGCCGCTCCCTGCACCAGGATGTCGTTCACGCAGTGGTTCACGAGATCCGCGCCGACCGTATCGTGGCGGTTCGCCATGAAGGCGAGCTTGAGCTTGGTGCCCACACCGTCGGCACTTGCCACGAGCACGGGCGCCTCGAGCCCGTCTGGCACTCGAAACAAGCCGCCGAACGATCCGATATCGGAGAGTACGCCCGGCGTGAACGTGGCTCTGGCCAGTCCGCGGATCCGGCGCACGGCTTCGTTGCCGGCGTCGATATCCACACCGGCAGCCTTGTACTGCGAGGTCTCACTCATCGCTCGCCTCGACCATCGATGCTCCGCAGCGTGGGCGCGGAAACGGGATGCAGTCGCCTCAACTCGTCACCGGATCCTTCTCGAAGTCGTGAGGTGCCGACGACGGCTCCGGCGCGGTTGGCTCCCCACCGTTGAGTTTCAGCGCCAGCTGCAGATACGCGGCCTCGTTGCGCGGAAAGGCGACGGGATACACGCCGGTATAACAGGAGGAGCAGTAGCGCGAGCGGCCTTCCTGTACGGACGCCATCAGGCCATCCAGGCTGAGATACGCCACCGAATCCGCATCCAGGTACTTCCGGATCTCCTCCATGGTGTGCGTGGCAGCAATCAGCTCGGAGCGGCGCGGCGTGTCCACGCCATAGAAGCAGGGAGAGACCGTCGGGGGGCAACTGATGCGCATATGCACCTCCTTCGCGCCCGCGCTCCTGACCATCCTGACGATCTTCCGGCTGGTGGTGCCTCGGACGATGGAGTCGTCGATCAGCACCACACGACGGCCCTCGAGAATGCTCCGAACCGGATTCAGCTTCACGCGCACGCCAAAGTGCCGGATCGACTGCTGCGGCTGGATGAACGTGCGCCCGACGTAGTGGTTCCTGATGAGACCGAGGCGCATCGGCACCCCCGATGCCTCGGCATAGCCGACGGCCGCACAGACACCGGAGTCCGGAATCGGAACGACGACATCGGCATCCACGGCCGACTCGGCGGCGAGGCGCCGACCCAGGTTCGTTCGCACCTCGTTCACGCTCTCCCCGAAGACGTAGCTGTCCGGCCGTGCGAAGTACACGTGCTCGAAGACGCACTGGGAGCGATTGGCCGGAGCGAACGGATGAAAGGAGCGGAGTCCGGTCGGACTGGCGACCAGCACTTCTCCCGGCTCCACGTCACGGACGTAGGTGGCCCCAATCAGATCCAGCGCGCAGGTCTCCGAGCACATCACCCAGGCCTCGCCCAGCCGCCCCAGCACCAGCGGCCTGAAGCCATGCGGGTCCCTGACGCCGATGAGCCGATCCTTCGTCATGAACACGAAGGAGAAGGCTCCCTGCACCTGGGAGATGGCCTCGATGAGCGCGCCCTCGACGCTCTCGGCGCGCGACCTGGCGAACAGGTGCACGACCACCTCGCTGTCGGTGTTCGTCTGGAAGATGGCACCCTGGCGCACCAGGGCGTCCTTGAGGTCGCCTGCGTTCACCAGGTTGCCGTTGTGGCAGAGCGCCAGCTCGCCATGCACGGACTCGATGAGCAGCGGCTGCGCGTTGGCCACCTTGCTCTCGCCCGCCGTGGAGTACCGGACGTGACCGACGGCCAGGTGGCCAGGCAGGTGTGACAGGGCATCGCCACTGAAGACGTCGTTGACGTAGCCCATGGCCTTGTAGTGTCGGACGCGTCCCCCGTCGGACGACGCGATGCCGGCGCTCTCCTGCCCCCGGTGCTGCAGCGCGTACAGCCCGAGGTAGGTCAGGTTGGAGGCTTCCGGGTGTCCGAGGATACCGAAGACGCCGCATTCTTCCCTGAACTTGTCAAGCATCGTCACTCCGGCATCGGGTTCACTACGTTAGCACCGTTGGCACCGCACGCGACCCGAACGGTGACCGGCTCACGGCGTCGCGCTGGCGGGCTCGAGTTCCCTTTCCAGCGCGCCATCCCACAGACGCTGCGCGTCATCGAGCGACTCGTCGATCACGACCACGCCTGCCACCGCCAGGCGTATCCGGCTGCCGCCGACACGTCCGATCACGGTTGCGGGCACACCTGCAGCCCGTGCGGCATCGAGCAATGCCTCACGAGACGACGGAGCCGTCGAGACGAGCACACGAGACGCCGATTCGCCGAAGAGCGTACCGACCACTTCGAAGCCGGCGACCGGGAGCTCCGCGGGGGGCAGATCGACGTCGGCCCCAAGGCCGGTGTCGAAACAGCACTCCGCCAGCGTGACGGCCACGCCGCCTTCGGCGCAGTCGTGCGCCGAACGTACCATCCCCTGCGCGGCCGCCGTCACCAGCAGACGCTGGAGCGCCGCTTCGGCGGCCAGATCAAGGACGGGCGGCACCCCGCGCACGAGACCGTGAACAGTCTTGAGGTACTCGCTGCCACCCAGCTCGGCGCGCGAGGCGCCAAGGAGCAGCACCGCATCACCTTCGGTCTGGAACGCCCGGCGCACGACCTTCGCGGCATCCTCGACCACGCCTACGACCCCGAGTACAGGTGTTGGAAGCACGGCCTGGCCGTCCGTCTCGTTGTACAGGCTGACGTTGCCTCCGGTGATAGGCAGGTCGAGTGCGCGGCACGCCGCGCCGATGCCCGCAACGGCCTGGGCGAACTGCCACATGATCTCAGGCCGTTCCGGGTTGCCGAAATTGAGGCAGTTGGTGGCGCCTACCGGCTCCCCTCCCGCGCAGGCCACATTGCGCGAAGCTTCGGCCACGGCCAGCTGCGCACCGGCGAAGGGGTCCAGGTAGACAAATCGCGCGTTGCAGTCGACCGAGAGTGCGAGCGCCCGCGCGGTGCCCTTGATGCGCACCACGCCGGCACCCATGCCCGGCACGACGACCGTGTTGGTTCTCACCATGTGGTCGTACTGCCGGTATACCCAGCGCCGGCTCGCGACTCCCGGCGAGGCGAGCAGCGCGCGAAATACCTCGCCAGGCGCCCCGGCCGACAGTGCCTCGAAATCGAGGTGGCGCACACCGTCCAGATAGGCCGGAGCCTGCATCGGGCGTCGGTACACCGGGGCGCCGTCGGTCAGCGCTTCGTTCGGGATATCCGCCACGACGACGCCGTCGGCCTTTACGCGAAGGCGCGCATCGTCGGTCACCTCGCCGATCTGGACGGCATGCAGGTCCCACTTCTCGAAGATCTGCTCGATCTCGTGCTCGCGGCCCTTCTTGACGACCAGGAGCATCCGTTCCTGCGACTCCGACAGCATGATCTCGTAAGGAGTCATGCCGGTCTCGCGCTGCGGCACGAGGGCAACGTCGATCTCGATACCGGCCCGGCCACGCCAGCCCATCTCACAGGTGGAACTGGTGAGACCCGCCGCACCCATGTCCTGGATGCCGACGAGCGCGTCGGTCCGCATCGACTCGAGACAGGCTTCGAGCAGGAGCTTCTCCATGAAGGGATCGCCGACCTGCACCGCCGGGCGCTTCTCCGAAGACGTCTCGTCGAACTCGGCCGATGCCATCGTGGCACCATGGATGCCGTCCCGCCCCGTCTTGGCGCCCACGTAGTAGACGGGATTGCCGACCCCCGTCGCCGCGGCCCTGATGATCTCGTCGGCTCGGGCAATGCCGAGGCAGAACACGTTGACCAGCGGATTGCCGCCGTAGCTCTCGTCGAAGCCGATCTCGCCACCGACGGTCGGGATCCCGATGCTGTTGCCGTAGCCAGCGATACCGGCGACCACGCCCGTGAGGGTTCGCTTCACCACGGGCTCGCGCAGCGAGCCGAACCGCAGGGAGTTGAGGAGCGCGATCGGCCTGGCGCCCATCGTGAAGATGTCCCGGATGATGCCGCCCACACCCGTCGCCGCGCCCTGATACGGCTCGATGAACGACGGATGGTTGTGCGACTCGATCTTGAAGACCGCTGCCAGGCCGTCTCCGACGTCGACGGCACCTGCATTCTCGCCAGGTCCCTGCAGGACCCGCCGGCCCGTTGTGGGCAGGGTCTTCAGGTGCACGCGCGAGCTCTTGTAGCTGCAGTGCTCCGACCACATCACGGAGAAGATACCCAGCTCGGTGAGCGAGGGCTCGCGGCCCAGGGCTTCGACGATCCGCGCGTACTCCTCTGCGGTAACGCCGTGACTCGAAAGGAGCTGCTCGTCGAACACCATCAGCGCGCCACCCTGGACGACTCCGCCACCGCACGGAGCACCGACTCGAACAGCACGAGGCCATCCGCGCTGCCAAGTGCCAGCTCACACGCGCGCTCGGGATGCGGCATGAGTCCCACGACGTTGCGCCCCTCACTGCAGATGCCGGCAATGTTGTGGACCGAGCCGTTCGGGTTCGATGCGTCGCTGACCGTCCCGTCAGCGGCGCAGTACCGGAACACCACCTGGCGCTTCCGCTCGAGGTCGTCCACCACGTCGGGCTCCGCGTAGTAGTTGCCCTCGCCGTGCGCGATCGGAATCCGGATGACCTGCCCAGGCGAACAGGCCAGCGTGAATGGCGTGTCGGTCGCTTCCACCTTCACGTGTACCTGCTCGCACTGGTATTTCAGGCTCCTGTTCCGGAGCATGGCCCCAGGGAGCAATCCTGCCTCGAGGAGGACCTGGAATCCGTTACAGATGCCGATCACCGGAGCGCCGGCCCTGGCGAATCGCTCGACTTCCCGCATCACCGGCGAGAAGCGGGCTATCGCCCCCGTCCGCAGGTAGTCGCCGTGCGCGAAGCCGCCCGGGAGCAGCACGACGTCCGCGCCATGGAGGCTGGTCTCCTTGTGCCAGACGAGCTCGGCTTCCTGACCGAGCACCTCTCGTACCACGAACTCGGCATCGTGCTCGCAGTTGGAACCCGGAAAGACGATTACCGCAACCTTCATCGCACGCCCCCCCGCACGCGGGCCCGAACGGACACCACAACGGTCAGCGGAACCCCTCGCCGGCCTGCCCCTGCACGCCGGACTCCACGTCGACCCTGTAGCTCTCGATCACCGGGTTCGAAAGCAGCTTGTCCGCGACTTCCTGGGCGATGCGCCGGACGTCGCCCACGCTTGCTGCGTCGATATCGAGCTCGAAGAACTTACCCTGCCGAACGTCCTTGACGGATGCGTAGCCCAGGGTGTGCAACGCATCGGCGACGGTCGTACCCTGCGGGTCGAACACCGACGGCTTCAACGTGACGTAGACGCGTGCGCGCATGCGGAACCTCGGCTCAGAGACGAAGATAGCGGGTCACCGGACGCCAGCGGACACCGCGTCCGGCGCGCCAAGCGCCCGTTCGAAGATATGCCCGACGTGCTGCAACTGCTCGTCGAGATCGAAGGCCTTCTCGACGTCCGCGGCGCTCAGCACGGCCATGACGTCCGCATCGGCAAGCAGGAGCAACTTGAACTCCGTGGCTTCCGCGAACGAGCGCATGGCGTTCCGCTGCACCCACTCGTAAGCCTGTTCCCGGGACACGCCCCTGCGCGCCAGTTCCAGCAGCACCGTACCGGAGAACACCACTCCGCGGGATCGCCGCAGGTTCTCGAGCATCCGGTCGGGATAGACCACCATGCCCGAAACGATCCGGGCGAATCGCCGCAACATGTGATCCAGGGCAATGAAGCTGTCTGGCAGGATCACCCGTTCGACCGAGGAGTGCGAAATGTCGCGCTCGTGCCACAGGGCATTGTTCTCGAAGGCCGCGGAGGCGTTCGCCCGCAGCAGTCGCGCCAGCCCGACGATCTGCTCGCACCCGATGGGATTGCGCTTGTGGGGCATGGCCGACGAGCCCTTCTGGCCGCGCCCGAAGGGCTCTTCCACTTCGCCGATCTCGGTCTTCTGGAGGCCACGGATCTCGAGCGCGCACTTCTCCAGCGTCGAACCAGTGATGGCGAGAGCCGACAGCAGCTCGGCATGGCGGTCACGCTGAATCACCTGTGATGCCACCAGGGCGGGCTCGAGACCGAGCGCCCGGCAGGCATCCTCCTCGACCGCGGGCGGCAGGTGCGCGAACACGCCCACGGCACCCGACAGCTTCCCCACCGAAATCCCGTCTTTGGCGCGCTGCACGCGCTCGCGATCACGGCGCAGCTCCGCATACCAGAGAGCGAGCTTGACCCCGAACGTCATGGGCTCGGCATGCACGCCGTGGGTCCGGCCGATCATCACCGTCCGCTGGTGTTCGAGGGCACGCGTTCGGACGGCTTCGATCAGTCGATCGAGGTCCTGCAGGATCAGGTCGCATGCCTCCCGCATCTGCACGGCCTGCGCGGTGTCGACCACGTCCGACGACGTGAGCCCGAAGTGCAGCCAGCGCGCCGACGGCCCCACGTGCTCGGCCACTGCGGTCGTGAAGGCGATGAGGTCGTGCTGGGTGACCTCTTCGATCGCCTCGATGCGGGCGATGTCGAAGCCGCCTCGTTGCTTGACGTCCCTGGCGGCATCGGCAGGCACGATCCCGGCCCTGGCCATTGCCTCGAGCGCGGCCACCTCGACGGCGAGCCACGTTTCGTACTTGCGCTGGTCGCTCCAGATGCGACCCATGTCTGGATGGGTGTAACGGGGAATCATCTCAACCGAGGGAAAGCCTTTCTGCCGCCAGCTCCAGGCCGTCGACGGCGCCGAGCACCGTGGCGGCCAGTGCGCGCTCCTCGAACAGGTCGCGGGCCACGCGATGCACATCGTCGTCCGACACCAGCTCGATCCCAGCCACCGTCTCGTCGAGACCGAAGTGGCGTCCGAAATAGATCTCCTGCCTTGCCAGGTGCGACATCCGGCTCGACGTGCTCTCCAGGTTCAGCATGAGGCTGCCCTTGAGATGGTCCTTGGCGCGGCGAAGCTCGGACTCGGGGAGCGGTTCCTCCTTGAAACGCCGCAGCTCCGCAACCACCACGTCGATCAGCTCTTCAACCGCGTCATTGGCGCAACCGGCATAGATGGTCATCGATCCGGTATCGCGGTACGACACCATGCCGCTGAACACCGCATACGCGAGGCCGCGCTTCTCACGCACGTTCTGGAACAGGCGTGAGCTCATCGAGCCGCCCAGGATCGTATTGAGCACGGCGCTCGAGAAGCGTTCGGCGTGATCCTGCCGGTATCCCCGCGTACCGAGGCAGACGTGGCTCTGCTCGAGTTCCTTATTCCTAATCAGGACGTGCGGCAGGACGACGGGTGGGGCCTCCACGGCGGGGCGTCCCCCTCCCGGGAGGTCGGCGAACGCGGCCGCCACTCGGGCCCGGACCTCGTCATGATCGACGTTACCCACGATGGCCACGATCAGGTTCGGGGCCGTGTAGGTGCCCGTGAAGTAGTCGCGCAGGACCTCCGCGCTGAAGGACTCGACCGTGTCCTTGGTGCCCAGGATGGGCCTGCCGAGCGGATGATCCGGCCAGAAATGCTCGGTGAAGAGCTCGTGCACGAGGTCGTCGGGGGTGTCCTCGACCATCTTGATCTCCTCGAGCACGACCTTCTTCTCGCGCTCGATGTCGTCGGGGTCGAGCGCCGGCCGCATGACGATGTCGGAGAGAATGTCGAGAGCGAGCGGCAGGTGCTCGTCGAGGACCTTGATGTAGTAGCTCGCGTACTCCTTGGCGGTGAACGCGTCCATCTGCCCGCCGATGGCGTCGATCTCCTGCGCGATGCCCTCGGCGGTTCTCGACGCGGTGCCCTTGAACAGCATGTGCTCCACGAAGTGGGCGATGCCGCTCTCCTCCGGCGTCTCATGCCTCGAGCCACGCGTCAGCCACACCCCGACGCTCACCGAGCGTACGTGGGGCATCCGCTCGGTGATGAGACGAAGGCCGCTCGGAAGGACGTCTCGAACAATCACGTCGGAGATACCGGATGCCTGATTCGAAGGCCGCGCGGCCCGCAAACGGGGAGGCGCGCGGCGAACGAACAGTCCTTGTAAGTGACTGATAAAAAGGGAATTAGAGAACCCCGTGATGATAACACGCGGTGGTCGACCGTCGCAACGGAAAAGCCCCGCGCGTGATGACGGCGCCCGGCCCGGGCGCGTCCGGTTTGCTACAATCGCGACCGCGCCATCCTGGCGCTCTTTCCAATGCCTACCCTCCCCCTCGACCTGGCGGAACTGGAGCCCGGCGAGCTGGAGGACGCGCTCGAAGCGCGGGGCCACAAGCGGTTCCACGCGCGGCAGCTCTTCCGGTGGATTCACCGCAGAGGTGTCACCGACTTCTCGGCGATGACGGACCTCCCGCAGTCGCTGAGGGACGAGCTGGGGCGGGAGTGCACGGTGGGCACCCCTGTCGTCGTGTCGGACCAGCTGTCATCGGACGGCACGCGGAAAGTGGCCCTGGCCCTCGGCGACGGGCAGACCATCGAGGCGGTCTTCATCCCGGACACCCCGTCGATGACGTTCTGTGTCTCGACGCAGGTCGGATGTGCGATGTCGTGCGCGTTCTGCCTCACCGGCCGGATGGGGCTCGCGCGGCACCTGACGGCCGGGGAGATCGCTTCGCAGGTTCGGGTGCTGGCCACCCTTACCGGCCATCTGGAGACGCGGTTCAACATCGTCCTGATGGGCATGGGTGAGCCCCTGCACAACTACGAGCACACGATGAAGGCCCTGCGGATACTGCACGCGGAGGCAGGCCTCTCCGTCTCTCCGCGTCGCGTGACCCTGTCCACGGTGGGCATCGTGCCGGCGCTCGAGCGCCTGGCGGAGGAGGCGTTGATGCCAAACCTCGCCATCTCGCTGCACGCCACGACCGATGCGCAGCGCACGGCCATCGTGCCCCCGAACCGGAAGTACCCGTTGAAGGCCATCCTCGACGCATGCCGGCGGTTCCCGCTCCCGAAGCGCAGTCGCATCACGTTCGAGTACGTCCTGTTGGCGGGGGTGAACGACAGTGTGGAGGATGCCCAGCGGCTCGGAACCCTGCTCGACGGCATCAGGGCGAAGGTGAACCTGATTCCGCTGAACCCGGCGCCTGGCATTCCGTTCGAGCGCCCGTCCGACAGGCAGGTCGATGCGTTCGCAGCCGCGCTCGCAGCGCGACGTATCACGGTGTCGGTGCGAAAAAGCCGCGGTCGGGACATCCGCGCCGCGTGCGGCCAGCTGATCGTCGACGGGGGTACGGGACGGAGCGCGGCTCAGCAGATCGCCACGTTGATGCGCTGAGGGCGACCGGCGTCCAGCACCCGTCCGGTCAGGGGCTCCGCCCCTTCGACGTGGACGTGCACCCAGTCGTTCCTGACGCGGGGCTCGGAGAGGCGAAGCGTGAGGTGGTTGCCCGTCACCGCCCGCGTGCCGTCGTCGATGACCAGCGCGCGATGCTGTGTGCCGACCTGCGAGGCCCGAAAGCTCCTCGCCTTCCCTTCGCCAATCCGCCGCAGCTCCAGGGCACGCTCGCGAACGAGGGCTGAGGGCACCTTGTCTGGCAGCGTGGAGGCCGCCGTGCCCGGCCTGTCCGAGTACGGGAAGACGTGCAGGGCACCAAGGGGCAGACGCTCGATCACGGCACACGAGGCCTGGAACTCCGCCTCCGTCTCCCCAGGGAAGCCGGCCACGACGTCTGCTCCGATGAATGCCGCGGGTGACAGCGCCAGGACGTGTTCCACCGCCTGCCGGTACTGCGCCACCGTGTAGGGCCTGGCCATCCGTCGCAGCACGTCGTCCGACCCATGCTGCAGCGGGAGGTGCCAGTGGGGCGCCACACGCCCGGAGGAGGTGGCGCGCTCGATGACGTCTGCGGTGCAGTCCATGGGCTCGATCGATCCGAGCCTGAACACGACGTCATCCGGCCACCTCGCGAGCATGTCGACAAGGCGGGCCAGCGATCCTGCGCCACCCTCCCGGCCGAACGACCCCAGATGCACGCCTGTGATGACGATTTCCCTGTATCCCGCCGCCACCGCACGGTGGATCTCCCGAGCCACCTCGTCGAGCGGGCGCGAACGGCCTGGCCCGCGGGTGCTGGGAATGATGCAGTAGGTACATCGCTGTTCGCAGCCGGTCTGCACTCGAAGGGTGAAGGCCGTACGCCCGGCCAGTCCCGGACCGCGGCTGCCACAGGGGCCGTCCCCGTCCGCGAAGCGCTCTGCCGTGGTCAGCTCCTCGGCGGCCAGGTCGTCTACGAGGGTGTCCTTCCTGAGGTTCGACACGATCCGCACGACGCTGGGCAGCTCTTGGAGCTCGTGTGGAGCGCGCGTGGCGAAACAGCCCGTCACAACGATGCGGGCATGCGGATTCCCGCGCGCGATACGGCGGATGGTCTGCCGGGCGCCCTGATCCGCGGCCGCCGTCACCGAGCACGTGTTGACCACGACGAGCTCGGCCCGTTCCATGCCCGCGGGCTCGGCACCTCGTGCGAGCAGCGCTTCCTCGATCGCCAGCGAATCGGCGTGGTTGACCCGGCAGCCGAACGTGACGACCGCGTACTTCACAAGGCCCCGAGAGCGACGAGCGCCTTTTTCCCGATATCCCTCCGCATCTGCATTCCCTCGAACCGGATACAGGCGGCGGCACGATACGCCACGTCGATGGCCTCGCGGTGAGAGGCGCCGGAGCCGACAACGGTGAGAACGCGTCCGCCCGCTGTCACCACGTGGTCGCCCACTCGCTGCGTGCCTGCGTGGAAGATCAGGGCACCAGGCACGTGTCCAGCCTCCTCCAGGCCATGGATGACGGCACCGGGCTGCACCGCATCAGGGTATCCGCCCGCTGCGAGCACCACGCCGACATGCGGCCGCGGCAGAAGGTGCGCCGCCCGGGCCTCGAGCTGGCCCGCGGCTGCGGCGGCCAGGAGGGACGCGAGGTCCTCGCCGACCATGGGCAGTACGACCTGGGCCTCTGGATCGCCGAACCTCACGTTGAACTCGACGACACGCGGGCCGGAGGCGGTGAGCATCAGCCCCACGTACAGGAATCCCCTGAACGGACGGCCCTCCTGACGCATGCCTTGGAGCACAGGCTCCACGATCTGGTCCAGCACCTCCTGCTCGATCGACGGCGTCACGAGGGGGCTGGGAGCAAACGCGCCCATGCCGCCGGTATTCGGTCCGAGATCGTCGTCGAAGATCCGCTTATGGTCCTGGGCCGATGCCAGGCGCAGGCAGCGCTCGCCATCGGCCAGCACGAAGTACGACGCCTCCTCGCCGACGAGAAACTCCTCGAGCACCACGCGCCGTCCGGCCTCGCCGAACCGCCCGCTGACCATGGCCGCCTCAACGGCCTGCTCCGCGGCCTTGCGGTCTTCGGCGATGACCACCCCCTTGCCTGCCGCCAGACCATCGGCTTTCACCACCAGCGGCAGTCCGAGCTCGCCCCGCCGAATGACGGACAGCGCCGCCTCGGCGGTGTCGCAGACCACGAACCGGGCCGTCGGCACACCGTGCCGGGCCATGAAGTCCTTGGCGAACGCCTTGCTCGACTCCAGAGCGGCTGCCGCCTTCGTGGGGCCGAGCACGAGCCGGCCCGCGGCCTGGAAGTGATCGACGACACCCTGGCTGAGTGGCATTTCGGGGCCGATGACCGTCAGGTCGATCGCCTCGGCCTCTGCCAGGCGCAGGACGGCGGCGGGGCTGGCAACGTCCACGGGGCGCACATTCGCCACACTTTCGATGCCTGGATTCCCAGGACTGCACACGACAGCGCTGACCGCGGTTTCCCGCGAGAGCTTCCAGGCCAGCGCGTGCTCCCGGGCACCGCCGCCTATCACGAGAATCTTCATGGGTTGAGTGTCGGAACCGGCGGCAGGGGAGGGGGCGGGCACACGACCGACTAATTTGATTGACCCGGTCAAGCTGTTACGCCTAGAATCCGCGCCTGCCTGTGATAGCCTAGCATATTCGCCACTTTTCGGCGGTTATCACAGGGTGCCACAGACCGGTGAGGGGGTGTTACAGGCGTGGCTGAAGTCAAGATTCAGGAGGGCGAGTCCATCGAGAGCGCTCTCCGGCGGTTCAAGCGCAAGGTCCAGCAGGAAGACATCATCAAGGACATCAAGAAACACTCCTTCTATCTGAAGCCCGGCGACAAGCGCCGTGCGAAGCAGGCGCTGGCCCGGAAGCGGAACCGGAAGAAGCTGAGGCGCGAGTCGGAGTAGTCGCAGCAGGGGCGCGTGCGTGGCGCGAGGTGGCGGCCGATGGAGTTCCAGGACAAGTCTCTGACGTGTGTGGACTGCGGGTCGCAGTTCGTGTGGACTGCCGGCGAACAGGAATTCTTCGCTGACAAGCAGTTCAAGAACGAACCGAAGCGCTGCAAGGCGTGCAAGTCGAAGCGCTCGGCGCGGCCGGCAGCCTCGTCAGGTCCACGGGAGCGCATCGAGACACAGACCACCTGCTCGGCGTGCGGCAGGGAGACCACGGTGCCGTTCCGACCGACACAGGGACGGCCTGTGCTCTGCAAGGAGTGCTTCCAGCAGCGGAAGTCGGTCGGCATGTAGCAGGCCTCGGGCCTGTTCGTCCGGCGCATGTTCAGGGGCCAGGCCGCAACCAGCCTGGCCCCTTTTTCGTATGTTAGAATCCCGGCTTTCGAGGGCCGATTCGCAATTGCGAGGGATGGTGGGATGCAGATCGAGGAACGCTCCGCGGGTGACGTCACAATCCTTGACCTCAAGGGGAAACTCACCCTTGGCGAGGGCGATGAGCTGCTGAAGGACAAGATCAACAGTCTGGTGATGCAAGGCCGGAAGAAACTGATCCTGAACCTCGAGGGCGTTCCCTATATCGACAGTTCGGGGCTCGGCGAGATCGTGCGCACCTACACGACGGTCAGCCGCGAAGGCGGAAGCCTGAAGCTCCTCAGCCTGACCAAGCGGATCACGGATCTGCTGTCCATCACCAAGCTGCTGACCGTCTTCGAGACGTACGACACCGAGGCGGATGCCGTGAGGAGCTTCTCCTCGACGGCGAAAGCCTGACCACGGGCACCCGCGCTGTGATGGCGCGCGCGTCATCTTCGTCAGCGGCCCCTCCCGCCCCGGTGAGTCCTGAGCCGGGAGGGCGCTCCAGCGCGGCCCTTCTCATCGAATCGCTGCGGCCCGAGCAGTGGAGCAAGAACTTCCTGGTGTTCGCCGGCCTTCTGTTCGGCCACAGGCTGACGAGCCCGGAGGCCGCGCTCAAGGCCGTTCTGGCGTTCGTCGTCTTCTGCGCGTTGTCGGGCGCCGTCTATCTCCTCAACGACATCGCCGATCGCGCCGGCGATCGGAATCACCCGTTGAAGCGTCGGCGGCCGATAGCCTCGGGGGCGCTCTCGCCGAAGGCGGCGGGAGCGGCCGGTGTGGTCCTGGGCCTGGGAGGCGTCCTCCTCGCCAGTCTGGTGTCGCCGGCGCTCGGCCTGACCGCGGCGGCCTACCTGCTGCTCCTGGCCTTCTACTCGATCGTCCTCAAGCACATCGTGATTCTCGATGTGCTGGCGATCTCGGCTGGCTTCGTCCTGCGGGCGGTCGCCGGCGCAGTGGCGGTCGCGGTGCCGATCAGCCAGTGGCTCATCGTCTGCACCACGCTGCTGGCGCTGTTTCTCGCACTCAGCAAGCGCCGGCACGAGCTGACACTACTTGCAGACGGTGCTGCCGAGCACAGGCGGATCCTCGGAGAATACAGTCCGTATCTCCTGGATCAGATGATCGCCGTGGTGACCGCGTCCACGTTGATGGCGTACTGCTTCTACGCCATCAGCCCGGAAACCGCCGTCCGCGTGGGCACGACGCGGCTGGGCGCCACGATCCCGTTTGTGCTGTACGGCATCTTCCGGTATCTGTACCTGGTGCACCAGAAACGCGGAGGCGGCAGTCCTGCGGAACTGCTGCTTGCCGACAAGCCGCTCCTGACGTGCGTCGGACTGTGGACGTTGAGCGTCGTGCTCATTCTCTATTCACCGCTCGGGCAGTGACCGCCCCCGCCCGCGCTTCGATCTTCGCCGAATGATGCCGATGGAACACACGCCACACCAGCGCCGCGGTCAGCCGCACACCAAACGTCGCGGCAGCGAGCGACGGGGAAGCCCCGACCGCCGCAGCCATCATGCCCAGCCTGCCGAACAGGTCGATCGCGTCGACGTCGACGGGATCATGCGCGAGCTGCGCGGGCGAATCGCGCAGCAGGGGATCGAACTCTCGCCTCAGCAGATTCAGGATCTGGCCGCCCGGCGTCTCGAGGCGATCCTCGACCCTCGAACGGTGAATGCCCCGCTCCTGGCGGAAATGCGTCGGGCAGCCGGGGTACCCGAGCCCAGCGGGAGTGCCACGCCAACGGAGCGGCCGGCGCCGATCGACGTTGAGGCGATGCTCGCCCCCCCGGGCGGTGTCATCGGCGCCCTGCGCGCGCTCCTGCGACCCCTGCTGACGCTGATCTTCGACCCGCGCCCACTCGTGGGTGTGATGGCAGACCAGCAGAAGGCACTCGTAGCCGCTGAGGCGCGCGAGGCGGCTCGAGAGGCCCGGCAGCGCGAATGGAACGCGCTGCACTACGACATCCTCCAGCGCCTGGTCACGGAAGTCGCCAGGGTCAGCCTGGAGAACGAGAGCCTGGCCCTGCGCGTCGAGTCCCTGTCCGCAAAGGTCGACTTCAATGAGCGCCGCGTGCGCGGAGTGGAGGGTGCGCTGCCCGCGAGGCCCGGCGGCCGCCACAACGAGCGAGCAGGAGGCGAGCGGCAGGCAGAAAGACACGCCGAGCGACAGGCCGAGCCGCGGCAGACAGAGCCGCGACAAGCGGTCGATCGTCAGGCAGAGCGACAGGGGGAGCCGCGACCGAGCGTGGTGCCGGACGCATCGGCAGCGATACCGGTCGAGGCCACGCCTGCCGATGGAGCGCTCGATACGACCGACGAGGTCGCGCGGCGGCGGCGGCGGCGGCGGCGCGGGCGGCGGAGCAGCGGTGCGGGTGACCGTGCCGGCGGGGGTGTGCTCGACGCGGCCGGGACCGAGCCCGGCCTCTCCGGCGACACCGAGGAACCTGGCGTGGATGCACCGCTCGACGCGTGGCCGGCCTCCGCGCCTGGTCAGGACGCGCTGCCTGCCCACGCACCCGGTCAGCACACGCTGCCGTCCGCGGAGGCTGCCCCGGCGTCCGAGCCGGCGCACGTGTCCGAACCGATACCGGAGAGGGCGACGACCGAGAGATCCGACGGCGGAGGCGTGGCCCAGCCGGCGCCGGCTCCCGTGGAACCACGCGAGCCGTGATGCACCCACGAACGGCCTCCCACGGCCGCCGGGTCGTGCCGCGATGAGGCTGGCCTTCGTCACGCCACGCTACGGCGCAGAGATCGGCGGCGGGCCCGAGCACGCGTGTCGCCTGCTTGCCGAGCAATTGAGCGCCCGTCACGACGTGGACGTCCTGACCACGTGCGCTCCCGACCCCCGGTCGTGGAAGAACGAGTACTCCGAGGGCGCCGATCGGGTGCGGGGGGTGCTGGTGCGTCGCTTCGCCGTGAGCCAGCCGGGCGATCCTGCGGCACTGGCGCACGCGACCAGGCATCTGGCGACGAGTCCTCACGGCAGCGCCGACGAACTCGCCTGGGTACGTGAGCATGGACCGAATGCACCCGGCCTCATCGATCACTTGAAGCGGCAGCACAAGTCGTACGACGCGCTCGTCTTCTTCTCGCTCTTTCATGCGACGACGGTGCAGGGGGCGGGCGTTGCGCCGGACAAGACCCTCATCTTTCCCTACCTGCACCTCACGCCCTATCTGCGGTTCGGCATCTGGGCGGACCTGCTGCGAGGAGCCCGGGGCATCGGATATCTCTCAGGGGTCGAGCGGCACCTGGCCCGCGCCTTCTTCTCTGTCACGCCATCGAATCACGAGGTGGTGGGCGTCGGCGTCGATCCGCCACCGCGACAGGCGTATCCGCGCCACCAGCAGGACCCTGCCGACGCCGTCGCGGACGAGGACCTGCTGGCGGTCGAAGATGAGGGTCCCGACGAACCGGAGTATCTGGCCGGCCAGGGCATTCCCTTCAGGCGCCGGCACCGGCTCTATGGGCGGTTCGCCGTGTACGGCGGCCGTGTCGAGCAGGACAACGGGTGCGAGGAGATGCTCGAGTACTTCGACACGTACGCCGAGGGGCGGGATGACGCATCCCTCGTGCTGATGGGCGTGAAGATGATGAAGCTGCCCGCGATCAAGGGCGCCCGGCTGGCTGGCGTACTGCCCGATCGCGACCGCCTCGTCGCGTACGAGGCCGCGGACGTCACGATTGCGCCGGAGGCGCGGGATCTCCTGGCCCAGACCACGCTCGAGAGCATGGCGGTTGGCACACCCGTCCTCGTCAATGCCGGAAACGAGTCGGCGGTGGAACACTGCCGCCGAGCCGGCGCCGGTCTGTACTACGGGTCCCGCGGCGAGTTCGTCGAGGCACTCGGTCTGCTGATGTCCGATCCCTCGCTTCGGGACACGCTCGGCCGCAACGGTCGCCGCTACGTCCGGCACAACTACCGCTGGGAAGCGGTCGTCGGGCGATTCGAGCGGCTGGCGTCCCGGCTCCGGGCGCGCTGATCACTCCCCCGGCAGATCGGGCACCGATACAGCCGGCTTCATGCGTGACGTCTCATGCCCATCGGCGTGGACGCCGGGCGTGCGCTTGCGTCGCTGCCCGATGTCGTGACGCTTGAGCATCTCGTTCAGCGTCGTGGGTTTGATGCCCAGCATCTCGGCCGCACGGCGCTGGACCCCTCCAGCCGCTTCCAGCGTGGATTCGATCAGCTTCCGTTCCACGTTCGAGATCACGTCCTTGAAGGAGATCCCCTCCGGCGGCACGACGAACTTCGGGATGTGGATGTGCGTGGGGGTCCGCACCTGCGCCGGAATCAGATCGGGGCCAATCCGTCCACCCGAGCCCAGCACGACGGCCCGCTCGATCACGTTCTCCAGCTCGCGCACGTTGCCCGGCCAGCCGTACTCCATCAGCAGATCGAGGGCATCGGGCGTGAGCTCGATACCCGTCCTGTTGTTCTCGCGCGCGTACTTCTCCATGAAGTGCTGTGCGAGCAGGGGGATGTCCTCGCGACGGTCCCGCAGCGGGGGCAGGACGATGTTGATGACGTGAAGGCGATAGTACAGGTCCTCCCGAAACCGACCGTCCTCCACCATCTGCTGGAGATCGCAGTTGGTGGCGGCGATGATCCGGACGTCCACCTTGATGTTCTCCACGCCGCCAAGACGCATGAACTCGCGTTCCTGCATCACGCGCAGGAGCTTGGCCTGCGTCTCCACGGGCACGTTGCCGATCTCGTCGAAGAAGATGCTCCCCTTGTCGGCGATGTCACACAGACCCTTCTTCGGGTACACGGCACCGGTGAACGCGCCCTTGACGTGGCCGAACAGGGTGGACTCGAGCAGGTCTGACGGGAGGTTCCCGGAGTTCACGGTGACGAACGAACGATCGGCCCGTGTCGAATGCGTATGGATGGCCCTCGCCACGAGCTCCTTGCCGGTGCCGCTCTCCCCCGTGATCAGGATCGTCGAGCGGCTGGGCGCCGCCTGAATGATGAGGTCGAACACCTGGCGCATACCCGAGCCTCGGCCGATGATGCCGGAGAAGTTCTGCTGCTGCGCCTGCAGGTTCTGACGCAGGGCCGTGTTCTCGGCAACCAGCCTGCGGCGCTCCGTGGCATTGCGCACCACGGCCAGCACCTCGTCGTTCTTGAAGGGCTTCGTGATGTAATCGAAGGCTCCTCGCTTCATCGCAGAAATCGCATTCTCGACCGAGGCGAACGCCGTGATGAGGACCACCGGCAGTTCCTCGTCGAGCTTCCGCAGTTCGTCCAGGAGGGTGATGCCGTCCATTCCTGGCATCATCACGTCCACGACAGCCGCGTCGAACGTCCTGGCCCTGGCGAGCTCGAGTCCCTCCTGGCCATCGGAGGCCAACGCCACTTCATAGCCCTCTCGGGCGAGCAGCGCCTCGAGGATCTCCCGCATGATGGCCTCGTCGTCGACGACGAGGATGTTGCCCTTCTTCGCCATGTTCGGCATCCTGCCTTCAGTTGTGAACCACCCGGGACGGACGATCCGCCGCGGCTGTCGCGACGGGGAACTTGAGCGTGAAACGGGTGCCCTGACCCATGACGCTGTCGCAATCGATGGCGCCCTCGTGCTCGCGCACGATGCCGTAGGTGATCGAGAGACCAAGGCCGGTCCCCTTGCCGATCTCCTTCGTCGTGAAGAACGGGTCGTAGATTCTCGCCAGGTACTCCGAGGGAATGCCCGACCCCGTATCCGACACCTCCACCTGCACCAAGCCGTCCACCAGACTGGTGGTGATCGACAGCCAGCCGCCGCTCGACATCGAATCCCTGGCGTTGAGGAAGAGATTGAGGAACACCTGCTGCATCTTGTGCTCGTAGCCCATCACCACGACCGGCTCGCCCGCGAGCTCCCGGCGGACCCGGATGCGCTGCACCTCGAACTGGTGCTCGAGCAGCGACAGCACGTCGGTGATCACCCCGTTGAGATCCACGGGAGCCCTGTCGCCGCCGGAGGCTCCCGGCCGTGAGAGATTCAGCAGGCCGTTCACGATCTTGGCGGCGCGGAAGGTCTGCACCTCGATCTTCTCGAGCAGGCGGGTCTTCGGATCCCCAGGATCGGCACCCTCGAGGAGCATCTGCGTGAAGCTGGAGATGCCCGTGAGCGGCGTATTCACCTCGTGTGCGACGCCAGCGGCCAGCAGGCCGATCGATGCCATCTTCTCGGAGATCTGCAGCTGCTCCTCGAGCTGAACCCTGGCCGTGATGTCCTCGAGGATGACGATGGTACCCGAGGTCACCGCGCCATCCTTCTCGGCGGCTCTCAGCGGAATGACCGCGGCGTTGACGACGAGGGTTCGCGCCGATTCGCCGACGTTCACGGGCAGCCGCGACAGGGTCGTCCCGTCAGGGGCGTCCCGCCTGGCGGTGCGAATGGCTTCCACGAACTGCGGCGTGAAGACGTCGTCCACGCGACGGTCGATGACATCCGTCCTGGCAGCGCCGTACATGCGTTCGAGGGCCAGGTTCCAGCGGACGATGCGGTCGTCGAGGTCCAGCACCAGCAGGCCGTCGTCGAGCGACTCGAGGATGTTCTCGTTGAAGGTGCGCATCCGATCGAGCTCCAGGGCCTTCAGGTGGAGCTGGCGGTACAGACGCGCGTTCTCGAGCGCAGTGGCAATCTGACCGGCGACCGCGGCCAGCAGGCCGATGTCATCGCTGTTGAGCGGCTCCCCGCTCGTCTTCCGGCCGAGCGCGAGCACCGCAATCGTGCCCTCGGTGACGACACAGGGGATGAAATGTGACAGCCCGACGTCCCGCCAGTGGTCGATCTCACTCAGCGCGAACCGGCTGACCGCGATCGGATCGTCGAGCAGCACCATGTGTCCGGCGGCGAGCCGTGCACCAATGCCGGAGCGCTTGGCCAGCGCAGGCGGGTGCCGGTCGCCGAACCCGGACGCCCTCACCGAGCCGAAGTGGGGCGCCGCCTCGTCCTCCAGCATGAGGGCCATCTTGTCGACCATGAGCGTCTCGACGACCATCGACACGAGCCGCTCCGACAGCCGGTTCAAGTCGAGATCGCTGTTCAGGTCGCGTGCGAAGCCGATGAGCGCGCGACGATAGTCGTATCGGTCGCGATAGAACATACGGTCCAGCCCGTTCTGGATCGCCTCCTTCATCGGCGGCGCCAGCAACAGGGCGACGAGCGTCGCCAGCAGGGCGATCACCCAGTTGTTCGCGGCATCCCCGCGAACGAAGACCTGCTCGACCCCTCGCAGGAGCAGCGCATAGATGGCGACGATGGCGGCGAGGGCCAGGGCGTAGACGAGCGCGCGCTTGACGATGACCTCCACGTCCATCAGCCGGTAACGCACGATGGCCGACGCGTAGGCGAGGGGCACGAGGCTCAGCGGAACAGCCGAAAGGGCGAGCGGGAGCGATGGCTCGACGCCCAGGGCGAAGGGCACGGCATAGGCCGTGGCGAATGGCACCACCCCCAGAGCCGTCCCCCAGACGATCCAGCGCAGCTGGCGGCGGGCGGTGAGCGAGCGCACCTCCGCGAGGGCCCTGAACAGCACCGCGATGCCGCCGACCAGATAGGCCCCGAAGTGAAGCAACGATGCGCGGTCGAGGGCGTCGACAATCTCGACGAGCGCCCCGGCCGTGGCGCCGGCTCGCGACAGGGCCAGGACGTACGCCAGGCCCAGGCATACCGCCGGCACATAGAGCAGCGCCGCGAAGAGCCGCCCCAGCCTGCGACCGAGCCCGCCCCGCGGCCGCTCGGGGAAGACGAGCGTGAAATGAACGAAGAGTGGCGGGAGCGCGAGGAGCGAGACGATGTCGCCCCAGTAGAACACCCAGTCGAGCCTGTCCAGGCGTCCGCTGAACGAGAAGGTGAAGACGCCGAAGAACGCGACGGCCAGCCAGAAGAAGTGCAGCGAGGCCTGGTCCCGGGCACGCCGCAGGCGGACCGCCGCGCCTACGAGCAGCGTGAAGATGCCGACCGACGCCAGCAGGAAGTAAAGGGCGGCCGAGCCGCTCGGTACGGGGCCGATCCGAACGTCGAGCACGTCCCGCGTCCCGAGCCGAAGTACGGTGTACCTCAGGGATTGCCCTGGCGCGGCGGACTGGAGCGCCGCGAGCACGTCGTCGATGCGCTCGATAGGCTGGTCGTCGATGGCGACCAGGACATCCCCTGGCCGGAGACCCACCTGCTCCGCGGGCGTGCCGGCGGCAATCGCCGCTGCGCTGACGCCCTGGGGACCTTGCTCCCACAACGCGCCGTCCTCGACATCACGGAACGTCGCCCGCTCGTAGATGTTCGCCACCCCCAGATAGAGGAGGACGGAGACGACGAGCAGAGGCAGGCCCGGTCGCCACCAGCGACTCCAGGATCCTTGAGCCGAGCCCGCCTTGACTGGCTTCTCCATCATCGGACGAACCGCCGTGGCCACTCCGCGTTCCCGCCCGGGAACGCTCACGTCCTGCCGGCTGCCCAGGTCCCGACCAGTGCCGGGCCCCGAGGCAACCAACAACCCTGTCGGCGTATCCAAAGTTCGGGACCAAGGGTCCAGGATATTGGATACCGAAAATGAGCCGAAAAAAGGGGAGGCCCTGGCCTCCCCCTCGTCCACGCACCGTCCCGGTGCGCGTCAGAACCTGACCGTCAACCCTCCAACAAGCTGAGTCGGAGGACGCACCACCAGCACCTCGTCGTAGAGGGAGGAGAATGGCAGGTTCGCCTCCCGAAACTGGTTGCGAACGGCCACCAGCATCTCCCACTGAGCGCTCGTGAACGCGAGAAACGGCAGGGACTGTGTCACCTGCACGTTGAAACGGCGCGACCCCATCGAAGGCCCGGCCGAGAGCGGACCAGTCGCCACGCTCTCGTTCAGACGGTAGAGCACCAGCACCCTGGTCGACGTGCCTGGGACTTCACCTTCGACCGACATGGTCAAGTCGTGAATCGTATCGCTGCCGGACCGCACCGTCGCGGGAGCCGTCTCGCTCAGGCGGACCTGATCGCCCGCACCAGGCGACCACGTGGCTCGAGCACGGGTGTACCGTACGCCCCCCCGCAGCCCGCCGGCGATCGCGCGGCTGACGCCGAGACCGAAACCCACGGCGTCGAAGCCGCCCGCGGAGCCGACATAGTAGTGGCCCACCGGCGACCGCGCCAGATCGCCGGGCGAGAGACCGAAGAGCGTCACGATCTGATCGTCGACACTCTGCCTGAAGACCCGGGCGTCCACCATCACGACATTGAGGACGTCGCGTTCGCCGGAGAGCTCGAGGTGCTCGGTGCGTTCAGGACTGAAGCCGTTGCCGCTGGCCACGGGCGAGAAGGTGCGTTCCGGTGGCAGCAGAAGCCCGGTCACGGGTGGAACGAACTCCTCGGCTCCTGGGGCGAGCATCGTGCGGGAAAACGTGGCCGTCAGCGTGGCGCGATCGCCATCGATGGGTTCCACGGTGACGGCGAACCGCGGGCTCAGGAGCCCGCCCGTATCCAGGTAGTCGTACACGGCATACCTGGCGCCATACGACAGGCTCAGGCGCGGGTCGAGTGTCCAGCGGTCGAACGCCTGCACGGCGCCGATGTTGCGCCGGCCATTGGCGACCGAGCCGAGGGCCTCGCCGTTGCCGCCAAGGTACCGCTGCATCGCGTACGACAGCCCGGCCTCGTACTGGTGCGACGACGGCACACGCTGCGTATACGAGCCGGTCACGACCCAGGACGAGACATCCCCCTGGGTCAGTGCCCCCTTGATCGCCCAGTCCCCCTGCGTCGTCGGCACGGCCAGCGAGAGAAAGGCCACCCCGCTGGCGCCCCCGAGGCCGGTGGTCAGGATGTCCTCGGGACGGTCGAACGTGGCGCGCGTGAGCAGGTTCACCTGCCCGGTCATGGGAAGTTCGGCGAAGAGCGATGCCGCAGGCTGGGACAAGGCGGCGTAGCGGCGCCGGCTCTCGGGAGCATCGTTGCTCCCGGCCACCGCAGCGGCCATGCCCTCGTCGTGGAGAATGCTGCGACGCATGTGACGGAGACGCCAGGCGACCGGCGTCCGGCTGGTATCGGCGTCCCGGCCGCCGCCGGTGGCATCCCCCGCTGGCGCCGCGGCCGGGGCGGTTCCTCCGCGCGTGACGGCAGCACCCGCCTCGAGGATATCCAGTTCTTCGCCAGCATCGCCGTCTTCACGGCGTGCCATGGAGAAATCCCACACGTTGCCGGAGCCCGGATTGAGCCGAACCATGCGACCAGCCGCCGGCTGGAAGCCGCGCAGGTGCGCCCGGAGGAAATATGGTCCTGGCGGAAGGTTCCTGAAGACGAAGCGGCCCGCCGCGTCGGAGATCGCGAAAGCCGTCGCCTCACCGAAGGCAGACACGACCGCCCCTTGTATCGGTGCATCGTTCTCGTCGCGCACGGTACCGTGCAGGTCGGCCGTCGACACGGCCGCCACCACCTTCACGACGTCGACAGCACCCTGCGGGGCGGCCTGTGCCCCCACTGGCAGGACGCCAGCGAGACACAGGCCACTGATGGAAGACCACCGCGCAAGACGTCGAATCATAGAAAACGGCACTCCAGATTCCGATTTCGCGCGGGCTGTGCCGGACGGGACGGGCCGGCACGGCCAGGCCGGCTAGGAGCCGGCCACGGTGAACGGGACGTCCTTCTTGACGGTCGAGCCCGAGAGCTTGTCGGTGATGGTGATCTCGAGGCGATAGTCGCCAGCCGGGAAACTCGCGAGCGGAACGCCCTGATTGCCGAACAGATCCTGCGACGTCACGTCGAACTCTGGCGGCAGCGTCTGGGCATTGAGCGCCTGCGGCGGCGTGCGGTTGAAGTACTTCTCGCCATCGGCGGTCTTCTGATGGAAGTTGTACTCGATGGTCAGGTCCGGCTTCTTGTTCGCATCCGGCTGCACGCCGTAGATCCAGAAGAAGACGTTCAACTCGCCAGCCTTCGGGAATTCCTGCGTGAGCATCGGGTCGATCTTCAGAGAGCCGAAGGTGTACGGATTGACCCGCTGCTGTTCATCGTTGAGCGGCTTGTCCAGCACCTCGACGTTCGCGGCGACGATGACGCTGCTGCTCTGAAGCGACCCCTCGAAGCTCGGCACCGTCAGGGTTTCCCGGACGAAACCGGTTTTCGCGGGGGCGGCGTTCCGCTGGTCGGTCGCCCGTTCCTTGAGCGCGATGAACACGTCGTACTCGCCCGGGGGCAGCACGAGCGCCCGCGCGACCCGCCCGTTGTCCGGCACATCGATGAAGTTGATGTCGTCCCACGGAAACGTCACGGTGGTCGGCGCAGCCTGCCCTGCCGGAGCTTCCGGCGCGGCGGCCTTGCTGACCGCTCGGACGTACATGCTCACTTCCTTCTTGCCGAGCGCGCCGCGATCGACGTTGACCGTGAAGGGCACATACGTGCGGCCGCTGTCGGTCTTGAGATAGTGGTTGCCCACCCAGGTCACGCCGACCTCGGATGGCGCCGGCTGCGTCCCGGCGGCGACGCCGTTCACGAGCTGCACCAGCGTATCGATATCCTGCTGTTCGAGTTTGCTTCGCTGCGGCCGGCGATTCTCCTGGGCCTGCAGTGAGGTCCCGAGGAAGCCGATGATCGCAACGGCAAATGTCAGGGCCAGGGCCCGACGGTTGTACATGGATTCCCTTCTCCTCCAGAGCCCGGGCCCGTCACGACGGACACCTCCAAGCTTCTGGACCGGGTGATCATAGGCGTGGCGACCGGCCAAGTCAAAAGGACCCGCAGCGGGGAGAACATAGAGCGAAACCGTACGAAGTTCGTCCTTTCCGCGTGATACCATCGAGGCCTCGCTGCCGCAGGCCACGTGGCCTGCAGACTCCCGGTGGCAGCGAGCATTCGTGCAGGGGCGGCCCACCCGCTATGGATCTCGACGACACCCTGGTCATCCTGCTCGCCGGCGGGGCGGGAGAGCGCCTGTTTCCCTTGACGAAGGAGCGGGCGAAGCCCGCGGTCTTCTTCGGCGGCCCGTACCGCATCATCGACTTCACGCTCAGCAACTGCGTGAACTCGGGACTTCGCCGGATCTTCATCGCCACCCAGTACAAGTCGCTCTCCCTGAATCGGCACATCCGGCAGGGATGGAACGTCGTGTCCGAGGAGCTCGGGGAGTTCATCGAGATGCTCCCGCCCCAGAAGCGCGTGGGCGAGCACTGGTACCTCGGCACGGCGGATGCGGTGTTCCAGAACCTGTACTCCCTCGTTCGCGAGAAGCCGTCGCACGTGATCATCCTGTCGGGTGACCACGTGTACAAGATGGACTACTCCCGCATGCTGCGGTTCCACGTGGACCGCCAGGCTGACGCCACGCTGGCGACCATCGAGATTCCGGCGGCCGATGGCCGGCGATTCGGCATCGTGGGCGTGGACGAGCACGATCGCGTCACCGGCTTCGCGGAGAAGCCCGAGGTGCCTCCGACGATTCCGGGCTCGCCTGGCCTGGCGCTGGCCTCGATGGGCATCTATATCTTTCGCGCGGATGTCCTGATGGCGGCACTCGAGGCGGACGCCGTCCGGCCCGACAGCCGGCACGACTTCGGCAAGGACATTCTGCCGTCACTCATCCACTCGGGCCCGGTGTACTCGTACCGGTTTCACGACGAGAACAAGAAGTCCGCGAAGTACTGGCGCGACATCGGAACCCTCGACGCGTATTTCGAGGCCAGCATGGACCTGTGCCGCGTGACGCCCGAGTTCAACCTGTACGATCCCGAGTGGCCCCTCCGGACCTACCAGCCCCAGGCACCGCCGGCCAAGTTCGTCTTCGCCGAACAGGGGCGGCGCTGCGGCCAGGCCCTGGACTCGATCGTCTCGAACGGATGCATCGTGTCGGGCAGCCGGGTGGTGGGAAGCGTGCTGTGCCCCAACGTCCGCGTGCACAGCTTCAGCGAGATCGAGCACTCCATCCTGATGCCCGGCGTCCGCGTCGGGCGGCACGCCCGCATCAGGCGGGCCATCGTGGACCGTGACGTGCTGATTCCCAGGGGGGCCCGCATCGGCTTCGATGTCCAGGAGGACCGCCGCCGGCACACGGTCACCGAGAACGGCATCGTGGTCGTGACCGCGGACGACGAACCCTTCATCGGACCCCTCAGCGATGAGGACCTCGCCATGGAGAACGACGCCGACCGGGCGGGCTCCGCCTGGTCGTGATGCAGACCGCACCGGGGCCGGAGCGGCCCACGTACAGGAGTCGCGCGTGCAGATAACGCAGGTTCACGGCCGGGAGATCCTCGACTCCCGGGGCAACCCCACCGTCGAAGTCGACGTCGTGGCAGGCGCCGCCTTCGGGCGGGCGGCGGTCCCGTCCGGCGCGTCGACGGGCGAGCGTGAAGCGCTCGAACTCAGGGATGGCGACAAGGCCCGCTACCTCGGCAAGGGGGTGCGCAGCGCCGTCTCGCACGTCAACGGGGAGATCCGCCGCGCCCTGCTCGGCACCACGCTGGCCCAACGATCCCTCGACGAGGCGCTCATCGCCCTCGACGGCACCCCCACCAAGAGCCGACTGGGTGCCAACGCCCTGCTCGGGGTGTCGATGGCCGCGGCCCGCGCCGGCGCGGCCGCGGCAGGTGTGCCCCTCTACGCGCACCTGGCGGAGCTCAGTGGCACCCGCCGTGCGGACGGCCGGTACGTCCTGCCGGTGCCGATGATGAACATCCTCAACGGCGGGGCGCATGCGGACAGCAGCGTGGACTTGCAGGAGTTCATGGTGATGCCCATCGGCGCACCGACGTTTGCCGACGCGCTGCGGGCGGGCGCCGAGATCTTCCACGCCCTGCGTGCCATCCTCAAGAAGGCGGGACACTCCACCGGTGTCGGCGACGAGGGCGGCTTCGCTCCCAACCTGTCGTCGAACCGTGAGGCCCTGGACCTGGTGCTCGAAGCCATCGAGCGGGCTGGCCTTCGCGCAGGCACCGACGTGCTGCTGGCCCTCGACGTGGCGTCGAGCGAATTGTGGGAGGACGGGCGCTACGTCTTCCGGAAGTCGGGTGAACCGACGCGCACGGCGGAACAGATGGTCGAGATGTACGCCGACTGGACGCGCCAGTATCCCATCGTGTCCATCGAGGACGGTGTGGCCGAAGGAGACTGGGCGGGCTGGCGGATGCTCACGACGGCCCTGGGCGACCGGGTGCAGCTGGTGGGCGACGACGTGTTCGTCACCAACCCGTCCATCCTGCAGAAGGGCATTGACGAGGGCGTCGGGAACGCGCTCCTGGTCAAGCTCAACCAGATCGGCACCGTGTCGGAGACGCTGGACGCCATCGCCATGGCCACCGCGGCCGGCTACGCCTGCGTCATCTCTCATCGTTCCGGCGAGACCGAGGATACGACCATCGCGGACCTTGCCGTGGGCACGTCGGCCGGGCAGATCAAGACGGGTTCGGCCAGCCGCAGCGACCGCGTCGCGAAGTACAACCAGCTGCTGCGCATCGAGGAGGAGCTCGGTGCCGCAGCCGTCTATGCGGGACGTGGCGCCGTGCGCCAGCTCGCGGCCCGGGGGTGAACGTGTACAGACTCGTGCTGCTCCGCCACGGCGAGAGCGACTGGAACCGAGAGAACCGGTTCACGGGCTGGACCGACGTGGACCTGTCCGAGAAGGGGCGCGCCGAAGCTCGCGAGGCCGGACGCCTCATGGCCGCCGAGACCTTCGAGTTCGACGTCGCCCACACGTCGGTCCTGAAACGCGCCATCCGCACGCTGTGGATGGCGCTCGACGAGATGGATCTGATGTGGATCCCGGTGCACCGCTCGTGGCGACTCAACGAGCGGCACTACGGCGGTCTCCAGGGTCTCAACAAGGCCGAGACCGCCGCCAAGCACGGGGACGCACAGGTGAAGATCTGGCGGCGCAGCTACGACATCCCGCCTCCACCGCTCGAAGCCGAGGATCCGCGACACCCGTCCCGCGACCGGCGCTACGCAGACCTGACGCAGGAGCAGATCCCGCTGGCCGAGTCGCTCAAGGACACGGTCGCCCGGTTCCTGCCCTACTGGCACGAGTCGATCGCGCCGGACATCAGGGCCGGCAAGCGTGTGCTGATCGCCGCTCACGGCAACAGCCTGCGGGCCCTCGTGAAGTACCTGGACGGCATGTCGGAGGAGGAAATTGTCGAGCTGAACATCCCCACCGGGGTGCCGCTCGTCTACCTGCTCGACCACGAGCTCAGGCCGTTGCAGAAGTACTACCTGGGAGATGCCGACGCCGTGCGGAAGGCCGCCGAGGCGGTGGCGAACCAGGGACGCGCCGGCTAAGTCCCGGTCGGCTGACGCTCCCTATTCCACCGGCTCTTTCGTCTCGCCGGCACCGATGCGGAGTGAACGCAGGAAGCGCCGGTCGTTGGGCGTGAACTCAAGGGACCGGGGTGACAACACGCGCGGGGGCGTAGCCACCCGGGTCAGTGTCGCGCCCGTGTTGCGATTCAGGAATCCGACCACGGCCTCGAGCGTCACGCGCATGTCGAGGCCGGCCTCGCGGGCCCTCGCACGACACGCGGCAACCTGGGCATGTTCTGCGACGGCTGCCGCGATGGCTTCTCCGAGTTCTTTCGCCAGCCGGTTCGCAATCTCGTCCATGCCGATTCTCCTGCCTCGGAGCCGTATTGAGCCCGACCATCGCGCACGCCGGCACAAGCTCCAGCTGGACGATACCCGCGCCGTCTGTATAAGGAATTCCGCCGAGACCGCGCGGCAATTCTAGAAACAGGACTTCGCACTGTCAAGAAACAGAACTCAGCCGTCACGGATGAATCACGCCACGGACGCCTCGCCCCGTGGCGGCGTTGGCGCGTACCTGCTGATGAACAAAGGGTTGAAGTAGAATCCGCCGCCAGGAGCTGCATGCCGCGATCCGAGACAGGCCCCGCCTTCTACGGCCCGGCCGACGTGAATCCAGACAGTCGCGGACGAGACGAACGCCCCGGCACGTTCCCCTTCACCCGCGGCATCCACCCCGACATGTACCGCGGGCACCCGTGGACGATGCGGCAGTACGCGGGGTTCGGGAGTGCGTCTGAGACAGCCGGCCGCTTCCGCTACCTGCTGTCCCAGGGGGTCACGGGACTCAGCGTGGCCTTCGATCTGCCGACCCAGCTCGGCTACGACTCCGACCATCCCCTCTCCGCCGGCGAAGTGGGACGCGTCGGCGTGGCCATCGATTCACTCGATGACATGGAGGCGCTGTTCGACGGCATTCCGCTCGAGCAGGTGTCCACGTCGATGACGATCAATGCCACCGCCCTCATCCTGCTGGCCATGTACGTCGCGGTCGCTCGCCGCCAGGAGGTGCCCTCGGCAGCGCTGCGGGGCACCACGCAGAACGACATCCTCAAGGAGTACATCGCCCGGGGCACCTATATCTTTCCGCCCCGGGCATCCTTGAGACTCTTCACCGACCTCGCAACCTGGTGCCATTCGGAGCTTCCACGCTGGAACACCGTATCGGTGAGCGGGTACCACATCCGGGAAGCTGGGGCGACGGCCGTCCAGGAGCTGGCGTTCACGCTGGCCAACGCGCTGACGTACGTGCGGGCCGCGACCGCAGCGGGTCTCGACGCGAATGCGTTCGGCGAACGCCTGTCCTTCTTCTTCGCGGTGCACAACGACTTTCTCGAGGAGATCGCGAAGTTCCGGGCTGCCCGGCGCCTGTGGGCGCGGCTCATGCGCGACCGCCTGGGGGCGACCAGCCCCCGGGCGCTGCAGCTGCGGGTCCACGCCCAGACCGCCGGCAGCACGCTGTCTCCCGGGCAACCGGACAACAACCTCGTCCGGGTGGGCATTCAGGCGCTGGCGGCGGTGCTTGGGGGCGCACAGTCTCTGCACTGCAACGGCCGCGACGAGGCGCTGGCGCTGCCAACGGAGGCCAGCGCCACCCTGGCACTTCGGACCCAGCAGATCATCCTCCATGAGACCGGCGCGGCGGCCAGCGTCGATCCGGCTGGCGGGGCCTGGGCCATCGAGGCGATGACCGATGCCCTCGAACGAGAGGCCCTCGTGCTCATCGACGAGATCGAGCGCCAGGGCGGCATGCTCACGGCCATCGAGCGCGGCATGCCACAGCGGATCATCGAAGATGCCGCCTACCAGGCACAGCAGGCCTACGAGTCCGGGGCCACGACGGTCGTGGGCATGAACCGCTTCGCGGACGCGCAAGATGCCGGGATCCCCGACATCTTCCGGCTGCCTCCCGACGCGGAGCAGACGCAGCGTGCGCGCCTGGCGTCGGTGAAAGCCACCCGGGACGGCGAGGCCTGCCGCCTGGCATTGGCGGAGGTCGCCGCAGCGGCCACGAGCGGCACGAACCTGGCGGGCCCGATCCTCACCGCGGTCGAGGCGCGCGCAACCGTGGGCGAGATCTCGGCGGTGCTGCGCGGCGTATTCGGCGAGCACCACGACGGGGCCTTCGCCTGATGCCGCCTCCGCTGCTCGAGGTCACCGGGCTCGGCGTGACGTTCACCACGCCCGCCGGCGACAGGCCCGTCCTGGAAGACGTCTCGTTCACCCTCGATGCCGGCGAAACCCTGGGCCTGGTCGGCGAGTCGGGCAGCGGCAAGTCGATGACGGCCTTCTCCATCCTTCGACTCCTGCCACCGGCTGGACGTGTGGTGTCCGGCGCGGTCCTCTTCGGGGGACGCAACCTGCTCGATCTCACCGAGCGGGAGATGCGGGCCGTGCGCGGCGCACGGATCTCGCTCGTCTTCCAGGAGCCGATGACCGCGCTCAACCCCGTGATGCGGGTCGGGGATCAGATCGCCGAGGCCCTGGCCGTGCACGGCCGCCCCTGGCACGAGGCACGGACGGAAGCGGTCCGCCTGCTCGGTGCGGTCCGGATCCCGGACGCCGACCGGCGCGCGCACGACTACCCGCACCAGCTCTCGGGCGGGATGCGTCAACGCGTCATGATCGCCATTGCCATCGCCTGCCAGCCCGCCCTGCTCATCGCCGACGAGCCCACCACGGCCCTCGACGTGACGATTCAGGCACAGGTGCTGGATCTGCTCAGGGACCTGCAGGCGGAGCGCCGGCTCGCGCTCCTGCTCATCACGCACGACTTCGGTGTGATCGCGGAGATGGCCACACGCGTCGCGGTGATGTACCGGGGGCGGATCGTGGAACAGGGTGACGTGCGGCAGGTTCTTCGCGCGCCGGCACACGAGTACACCCGGCGTCTGCTGGCAGCGGTGCCAGGCTCCGAGGCGCTGGCCGGGGGTGCGCGGTGACGCCGCTCCTCGATGTCCGCCACCTGGTGAAGCACTTCCCGCAGCGGCAGGGATTCCTGCGCGCACCGGCCTTCGTGAAGGCCGTCGACGACGTCAGCTTCACGATCGACACGGGCGAGATGTTCGGCCTCGTCGGCGAATCGGGCAGCGGCAAGAGCACGACCGGCCGCTGCATCCTCCGATTGCTGGAACCCACGTCGGGACAGGTCCTGTTCCGGGGCGAGGACGTCCTGTCGTTCGATGCGGAGCGGATGCGGGCAGCCCGGCGCGACATGCAGATCGTCTTTCAGGATCCGTACTCATCCCTCAACCCGCGCATGCGGGTGGGGGCCATCGTCGAGGAACCACTGGTCATTCACGGTCTCGGCTCCGCCACCGACCGGCGGGCCCGCGTCGCGGAACTACTGGCGCTGGTGGGGCTCGATCCCGACCACACGAGCCGGTATCCCCACGAGTTCAGCGGCGGGCAACGGCAGCGCATCGGCATCGCGCGGGCACTGGCCCTCAATCCCGCCCTCGTGATCGCCGACGAAGCGGTCTCGGCCCTCGACGTTTCGGTGCAGGCGCAGGTCGTGCACCTGCTGCTCGAACTGAAGGAGCGCCTGCGCCTCACGTACCTGTTCATTGCCCACGATCTCCGCCTCGTCCGGCACATCTGCGACCGCGTGGCCGTGATGTACCGCGGCCGGATCGTCGAGCTCGGGCACACAGCAGCCGTGTTCGCCAATCCGACGCACCCCTACACGCGGGCCCTCCTCAGCGCCGTCCCGCTCCTCGACCCGGATGGGCCGAGAACCAGGCACGTGCTGGATCCCGACACGGTGGACTGGAGCGTGCCGCTCAGGGAGGTTGGGGCGGGACATCAGGCGGCGGTGTAGCGCGCCGCGTTCGACGGACCCGGCGGGCCTCAGGCGGCCTGCAGCACGTCCTTCTCGACCTGGCCGTCTCGCAGGTGCACCGCGCGGCGTGCGTAGGCGGCGATGTCGGCTTCGTGCGTTACGAGCACGATGGTGTTGCCCGCCTCGTGCAGGCGGGCGAACAGCCCCATGATCTCGACCCCGGTCTTCGAATCGAGATTCCCCGTGGGCTCGTCGGCGAGCAGGATGGAGGGGTTGTTCACCAGAGCCCTGGCGATGGCGACCCGCTGACGCTGGCCGCCTGACAGCTCGTTCGGCCTGTGCGCGAGCCTCGCCCCGAGCTCGACGCCCTCGAGCGCGGCGGTGGCCCGTGCCGTCCGCTCACGGGCAGGGACGCCGGCATAGACGAGCGGGAGCTCGACGTTCTGGAGGGCGCTCGCACGGGGGAGGAGATTGAACGTCTGGAAGACGAACCCGATCTCCTCGTTCCTGATCCGCGCCAGCTCGTTGTCGTTCATCTCCCCGACCTGCTTGCCGTTCAGCAGATAGCTGCCACGACTGGGCGTATCGAGACAGCCAATGAGGTTCATCAGCGTGGACTTGCCCGAGCCGGACGGGCCCATGATCGCGATGTACTCGCCCCGCTCGACGCTCAGCGACACGCCGCGCAGGGCGTGGATTTCTTCGGACCCCATCGTGTAGGTCTTCCAGAGGTCCACGGTTTCGATCAGCGCCATGTGAAGCCCATACGTGGTGAGCGCGGGCGGCGTTCCGCCGCCCGGTGCGGTACTGGCCATCCCTGCCGTCGGCCCGCCTTCCCCTCAGTGCCAGCCTCCTGAGTGCCAGCCTCCTCAGTGCCAGCCTCCTCAGTGCCAGCCTCTTCAGTGCTCGTCCTGGTACTGCTCCTTCAGGCGGGCAACCACGGCGGGGTCGGCCAGGGTCGTGGTGTCGCCGACGGCCCGTCCTCCGGCAATGTCGCGCAGCAGACGGCGCATGATCTTGCCCGATCGGGTCTTCGGCAGATCGGCGGAGAAGATGATGTCGTCCGGCCGGGCAATCGCCCCGATCTTCTTGACGACGTGCTCCTTGAGTTCGGCCACGAGAGCCTCCCCGCCCTGCAGGCCGTCGCGCAGCGTCACGAAGGCCGCCACCGCCTGCCCCTTGATCTCGTGGGGGCGGCCCACGACGGCGGCCTCGGCCACCTTCGGGTGGTCGACGAGGGCACTCTCGACTTCCATGGTACCTATGCGGTGCCCGGCCACGTTCAGCACGTCGTCCACGCGTCCAAGCACCCAGAAGAACCCGTTCGGGTCCCGCTTCGCGCCGTCCCCGGTGAAGTAGACATCCGGCGTCCAACGGCTCCAGTACTGCGTGACGAACCGCTCCGGGTCTCCGTAGATGCCCCTGAGCATGGCCGGCCAGGGCCGCGTGAGGGCCAGCAGTCCTCCACCCACCTCGACGACGTCTCCCGCGTCGGTTCGCAGTTCCGCACTGATGCCGGGGAAGGGCCGTGTCGCCGACCCAGGCTTGACGGTCGTGATGCCGGGAAGGGGCGTGATCATGATGGCGCCGGTCTCGGTCTGCCACCACGTGTCCACCACGGGACAGCGTTCCCCTCCGATGTGCCGGTAGTACCAGACCCAGGCTTCCGGATTGATGGGTTCGCCGACCGACCCCAGCAGGCGCAGGCTCGAGAGGTCGCGCCGGGCGGGCCACTCGTTCCCCCACCGCATGAACGCGCGAATGGCCGTCGGGGCGGTGTAGAAGATCGTCACCCCGTAGCGCTCGACGAGCTCCCAGAAACGGTCCTTCGCCGGCCAGTCGGGGGCGCCCTCGTACATGAGCACCGTGGCGCCGTTGGCGAGCGGCCCGTACACCACGTAGCTGTGCCCGGTCACCCAGCCAATGTCCGCGGTGCACCAGTACACGTCGTCTTCCTTGATATCGAACACCCACTTCGTCGTGGCGTAAGTGCCGACCAGGTAGCCGCCTGTCGTGTGCACGATGCCCTTCGGCTTCCCGGTGGTGCCGGAGGTGTAGAGGATGTACAGCATGTCCTCCGCATCCATGGCCTCCGGCTCGCACGTGTAGGAGGCCTCCTGCATGAGCCGGTGGTACCAGTGATCGCGGCCCTCCTTGACGTGCACCGGCACAGGCGCCCCGTGGAGCCGGTTGACGACGACCACGTGCTGGATGGACGGCGTGCCCTCCAGCGCCTCGTCGGCCATCTGCTTGAGCGGCACGACCTGGCCGCGGCGCCAGCCGCCGTCGGCCGTGACGAGCACACTGGCCTGGGCGTCGTTGATGCGGTCGCGCAGGGACTCCGCGCTGAAGCCCCCGAACACCACCGAGTGCACGGCGCCGATGCGGGCACAGGCCAGCATGGCGATCGCCAGCTCCGGAATGAGAGGCAGGTAGATGGCGACGCGGTCGCCACGCGCGACGCCGAGCGACTTGAGCACGTTGGCGAACTGGCTGACCTGTCGATAGAGGTCGAAGTACGTCAGCGTGCGTCGTTCACCGGGCTCGCCTTCCCAGATGAGTGCGGCCTTGTTGCGCCTCGGTCCCCGAACGTGCCGATCCACGCAGTTGACGCTCGCGTTGAGGGTGCCCCCGACGAACCACTTGGCGTGCGGGGGTTTCCACTCGAGCACCTGCGTCCAGGGGCGCGACCATTCCAGCTCCGACGCAAACGACGCCCAGAAGCCCTCGGGATCGGCATCGGCACGTGCGTAGACCGCCTCGTCGTTCACGTTCGCCTGCTGGCGGAACGCGTCGGTGGGGGCAAACGTGCGGTCTTCCTGGAGGAGATCGGCGAGTTCGGCGGGCGGCTTGGTCTCGGACATAGGCGACCAAGAATACACCGCACACGCGAGGGGTCGAGCGACGGGAGGGCCAGCCCTGGCGCCGGCCTCAGGGGCGAGGCGGCTCGGGCTGCGGCGCCCGGAGCGTACCGGGCGAGCCTTGCGGCGGGTGGCACCCGGCAGGGCCCGCGGGGGCCCGGCCGGGAGTCAGCCACGGCGCGTCAGTCGTAGTACTCGCGACCCAGGTGCGTGATGAGCTCTTCACCCATCATGTAGCGGAGCGTGTTCTTCAGCTTCATGAGCTGGATGAACAGGTCGTGCTCCGGATAGACCTCCGGGGCGTGCATCGGGTTCTTGAAGTAGAACGACAGCCACTCCTGGATGCCCGACATCCCGGCGCGCTTGGCCAGGTCGAGGAACAGTGCCGAGTCGAGCACGATGGGCGCGGCCAGGATGCTGTCGCGGCAGAGGAAGTTGATCTTCAACTGCATCGGATAGCCGAGCCATCCGACCAGATCGATGTTGTCCCACCCTTCCTTGTTGTCGCCGCGGGGGGGATAGTAGTTGATCCGCACGACGTGACAGAGGTCGGCGTACAGCTCCGGATAAAGGTGGGGCTGGAAGATGAAGTCGAGCGCGGACTTCTTGCTCTCCTCCTTCGTCTTGAACGACTCGGGATCGTCGAGCACCTCGCCGTCGCGATTGCCGAGGATGTTGGTCGAGTACCAGCCGCGCACGCCGAGCAGGCGGGCCTTCAACCCCGGGGCAATCACCGTCTTGATCAGCGTCTGGCCGGTCTTCATGTCGTTGCCGGCCAGGGGCGAGCCGTGCTTGGCGGCCAGCTCGAGCATGGCGGGCACGTCCGCCGTCAGGTTCGGCGCGGCATTGGCGAAGGGAATGCCCTCGCGCAGCGCGGCATACGCGTACACCATGCTGGACGGGATGGAGACGTCGCTGTCTTCGAGGGCCTTCTCGAACGACGCGATGGTCGCGTGGGCGGCGGTCTCCTTCATGTAGACCTCCGTGCTGCCACACCAGACCATGACCAGCCGCTCGCAGCCGTTGCGCTCCTTGAAACCGCGGATGTCCGCGATCACCTGCTCGGCGAGGTCCTTCTTGTTCCGGCCCTTCTTCACGTTGGGCCCGTCGAGCCGCTTCACGTAGCGCTGGTCGAAGACCGCGGACATCGGACGCACGGCCTCGAGCTCGTCCCTGACCTGGTCCAGGAGCGACTGCTCGACGACGCCGGCCGTCCGGGCCGCCGCGTAACAGTCCTCTTCGAAGATGTCCCAGCCGCCGAACACGAGGTCGTCGAGGCCCGCGAGCGGAACGAACTCCTTGATGCGTGGTGTCCGGTTCTCGGTGCGCTTGCCCAGCCGGACGGTGCCCATCTGCGTCAGCGACCCGATGGGCTGCGCGATTCCCTTGCGGATGGCCAGCACGCCGGCGATCGTCGTGGTGCTGACGGCACCGAGACCAACGAGCAGGATACCGAGCTTTCCACGCGCAGGGGCTATTTGAAGTGGTGAAGTCACAATCGCTGACTATATCATGGGCAAATTCGACCAATGTTCCTGCGCAGAGCGAGTAAGTCCGACCCGTTACCCGTCACCATGAGCGGCGTCCGCATGGGCGAGCGGTTGCTGCAGATTGGCATCGACGACCGCACGCTGCCCGGCGCGATCGCCGCGAAGGTGGGCTTGAGCGGCACGGTGGTGATGGCCGTGAAGGACGAGCGCGAGGCGGTGCTCGCCCGCCAGGCCGCGAGCGACGCGGGCGTGCTGGCCGACGTGCAGGTGGGACGACTGCCCTCGGTCGACGCGCCCGACGACGCCTTCGACCTCGCGGTGATCCATAGCATGCGGGGGCTGCTCGCCGGGTCGGGCGAGCCGGAGCGGCTGGCGCTGATTCGGGAGTGCCGCCGGGTGCTGCGCCCGGGGGGCCGGATCATGGTCGTGGAGGCCGGACCGCGTGAGGGGCTGACGGCCTGGCTCCGGCCACACCGGGAGAACGAGTCGTACGTCGCTGCGGGCGGCAGCGTCGCGGCCCTCGAAGCCGGCGGCTTCAGGCCCGTTCGGCTGCTCGCCGAGCGCGACGGCTACCGATTCGTCGAGGGTCTCAGGACCGGCGAGTAGTCGAGACGCCCGGCCCGCGGGTGTCATCTCGCCAGGTCACCGCTCCCGTGCGGCGGCTGGCAGGGCCGCCGCAAGCGGCAGTTCGCGTCAGGCAGGGCTTTTGCTGACCGCCCGGCCGGGTTCACCTGCGGCCCGAGCCGTCACTCGTCGAGCCGTGTCCCGGGAGGCGCCTGTGCGGAAGTACCTGCTCCTGACGGCGTGCGCACTGCTGCTCCTTTCCGATCTCCGTGGCCGGGCCCAGGTCGAGGTGCCGTTCCGTGGGGGCGTGGAGGTGGTCAACGTCACGGTCACCGTCACCGACCCCGGGGGCGAGTTCCTGGGCGACCTCACCCGCGACGACTTCGCGGTGTACGAGGACGGTCAGCCCCAGCCGCTCACCGAGTTCAGCGCCGAACGGGTGCCCGTGAGTCTCGGGCTGCTGCTCGACGCAAGCAGCAGCATGAACATGGGCCGGATGCGGGTGGCCAGGGCGGCGGTGGACCGGCTGGCCACCAGCCTCCTTCACCCCGACGACGAGCTCTTCCTCGTGGCCTTCTCCACGACGGCACGCCTGCTTCAACCGTGGACGACGGACCGGCGACAGTTGCGCCAGGCGCTGGAAGAGATGGATCCGGGCGGCGCGACAGCGCTGCTCGACGCGCTGGCCGATTCGCTTCCCCTCGCCACCGAAGGCCGGCACGCGAAGAAGGTGCTGCTCCTGCTGTCGGACGGGAACGACACGGCCAGCGACGTCCCCGAACGGGTACTCCGGGAGCGGCTGCGCGATACCGACGTCCTTGTGTACGCACTCGGGATCGACAGCACCAGCGCGCCGGGCGCGAGGCTCAGGGCCCCAGGCAGGCGGGCGCCGTTTCCCGTGCCGCTGCCGTTTCCGGGAGGCGGCCCCCGGAGAGGACTGCCCTTCCCCCAGACCACCGGGCAGCAGGGTCGATCCTGGCAGGGCAACCGCTCACCCTCCGTGGACGCGGATGCCCTCAGACGCCTCACCGATGACACGGGCGGCCGCACCGAGATCCTGCGGGACATCGGTGAACTCGACGAGGCCGTGACCCGACTGGCCGACGAACTGAGCCGCCAGTACTTCCTGGCGTACGAGCGCCCCGCCACCAGCGGCACCGGGTGGCACGACATCCGTGTGGAGGTGCACAGACGCGGCGCGACCGTGCGGGCACGCCGGGGCTACCGCGCCTCCTGATATCATCCAGACCTCGTGTCGACGTTCTTCGTAGCCCTCGGGCTGAGCCTGGTGGGCGGCTTTCTCGGCCTGCTCGTCGCGTCAGGCGTGCTCCTCATCAGCGATGCCACCCGAGCGAAGCTCGTGCCATGGCTGGTCAGCTACGCCGTGGGCGCGCTCCTGGGCGTGGCGCTGCTCGCAATCCTGCCGAACACGCTCGAAGAGCTGCCCGCGCCGGCCGTGTTCACGACGCTGCTCGCCGGCATCCTCCTCTTCTTCCTGCTCGAAAAGCTCGTGCTGTGGCGGCACTGTCACACCAGCGACTGCGAGGTGCACGACAGCAGCGTCCTGCTGGTCCTGGTGGGGGACGGGTTCCACAACTTCGTGGACGGCGCCGTCATCGCAGCGGCCGTCATGACGTCGGTTCCGCTCGGCCTGAGTACCGCGTTGGCGGTGGCCGCACATGAGATCCCCCAGGAACTTGGCGACTTCGCCATCATGCTCCATGCGGGATACTCGCGCTCGCGGGCACTGGCCCTCAACGCGCTGTCGGCGGGCGCCAGCGCCCTCGGTGCGGTGGTGGCGCTGATGGCGTTCGAGTTCGTCCCGCGGATCCTGCCCTACTTCCTCGTCCTGGCGGCCGCCAGCTTCCTCTACGTCGCCATGGCCGACCTGATTCCGGGCCTGCACCGCGGCCGAACGGATGCCGGCTCACTCAGGCAAGTCCTCCTCATCGCCGCCGGCATCGCGACGATGGTCGTACTCTGAGGCCATTCACGTCCACCGACGTGGACGATCCGACGGCCACGCCTCCCGACTGCGAGCCCCGTGCACAGGTGCGGCTGGCAGCGCTCTTGCCCCACGCATGAGGGCGCGCGCCGCGCGCGTACCCACAGGAGGAGAGGATGCGCATGTCTGCCTACACACTGCTGATTGTCGGGTTGCTCGGGGTCGCCGCACCATCACTCGCCGCCGAGCGCGAGCCGCTGCAGGTCTACAAGGACGCCGCGGCCGAGGTCCGTCGATACCCGCTCTTCACCATCTACGATTCGGTCCAGGTGCAGCTGGGTGACGGTGTGGTCACGCTCACGGGCAAGGTCACCCAGCCGTTCAAGCGGAACGCCATCGCGAAGCGTGTAGCGGCCGTCGAGGGCGTCTCCCGCGTGGTCAACCGCATCGAGGTCCTGCCGGTCTCCCGGTTCGACGACGCCCTGCGACTGCAGGTCGCGCGTGCGATCTACCGGAATCCGACCTTCGCGACCTACGGATCGATGGTGAACCCACCCATCCACGTGATCGTGGAACGGGGCCGCGTCACGCTCGAAGGTGTGGTGCGCACCGAGGGCGATCGCCTGCTGGCGCATTCCCTGGCCGGCTTCGTGACGGCGTTCTCCATCACCAACGCGCTCCAGACGGAAGCCGAGGCCAGGAACGCGCTGGAGAGCGTGAGCTGAGGCTGAACGGCAATCAGGCGCGAGGGGCCGCCTCCACATGGCGGCCCTTTCGCATGATCCACAGCAGGACGAGACCGAAGGCCAGGGCCGCCGCGAGGATGCTGGCTCCGAACAGGAGCAGGGTGGAATAGAGGATCGAGTCCGCCTCCAGGCGAACGTCGATGGCCACGGGCTCGCCGGAGAGTCGGGCCCGCAACGGCTGCTCCCACGACAGGATGTTGCCCCGCTCGATCTCACGCGAGGGCGCGTTATGGAACGGGATGCGGCTGGGCAGGTGCAGGCGGAACGCCACCAGCTCCTCTCCCGTCCACCCGACGTTCCCCACCTCGCGGCCGGCCGCCGGACCCACGTGCTGCTCGAACCGGAACAGGTCATCCATCGGTCCGAACCGGTACGCCGACCAGGAGAAGGCCCGGGCGCTCCCGAGCTGGTTCACATCGTCCACCTCGAGCGTCACGCCGATGAAGAGCCGACCGTCCCGGACGGACGTACGCACGGCATCGACCTCGATACCCGGCGCCTCGAAACCGCGCCGCACCTGGTCGAGGTCCACCTCCGCGTCCGGGTCGAGCGGCAGGTCGAAGCCCCGAAGCGCCACGAGTGCCGGCGTCGAGGCCCAGAGCGTGACATCCGCCGAGCCGTCGAGCGAAAGCGCGATCTCTTCCTCGTACTCGTACTCCCTGCCGGCGAGTGGACCGCAGCCCGCGAGTGTCCCGGCCAGGCAGAGGACCAGGAGCGACCGCGCGATGGGGGAGAGACACGAAGGCGGCATGAATCCCAATGATATTCTCACGCGCATGGCCTCCCGGACCCTGTTCCTCATCGACGGCAGCTCCCAGATGTACCGCGCATACCACGCGTTCCGCGGCAAGGGGCTCTCGAACCAGGAGGGCCACGCCACCCACGCGGTCTACGTCTTCGTCACGATGCTGCGCAAGCTGATCGCGGACCACCAGCCCACCCACATCGCGGCGTCGTTCGACCTGGCGGGACCGACGTTCCGGGACGAGATCTCCACCGACTACAAGGCCACGCGGGCCGCGATGCCCGACGACCTCGCGGAGCAGATCGCGTGGGTGCACGAGGCCTGCGAGGCGCTCGGGGTACCCATCCTGACGGCTCCGGGCTTCGAGGCCGACGACGTGATCGGCACGGTTGCGGCGAGGGCCGTGGACGCCGGCTTCGACGTGGTGATCGTGTCGATCGACAAGGACTTCTTCCAGCTGGTGGGCGACAAGATTTCGATCTACGACCCCCGGGACGAGGGCGCGTGGTTCGACGCCGAGGGCGTGAAGGCGAAGTTCGGGGTCGCGCCCGGGCAGGTCGCCGACGCCCTGGCCCTCATCGGCGACACCAGCGACAACGTTGCCGGGGTGCCGGGCATCGGCCGCAAGGGCGCCATCGAGCTCCTGACGACGTGGGGAAGCCTCGACGCCCTGCTCGCACATGCCGGCGAACTCACGCAGAAGAAGTACCGCGAGGGATTGCTCGCACACCGCGACGAGGCCTTGCGGAGCCGCCAGCTGGTGACGATCCGCACCGACGTGCCGCTCACCCTCGACTTCGGTGCCCTCCAGTTCCGAGGCGCCGCACGGGACCGCTGCTACGACCTGTTCTCACGGCTCGCGTTCCGCTCCCTGGTCACCGAGTTCGCGCCCACGGCCGCCTCGATCGACACGGACTACGCGCTCGTCACGACGCCGGCCGCGCTCGACGCGCTCGCCGACGCCCTGCGTCGGGCGGGAGGGTTCGGCATGCGCGTGCTCACCGACGGTCCGTCGCCGATGCGGGCGGCCATCGTGGGCATCGCCGTGTCCACCGGCCCGCACCACGCGCGCTATGTGCCCTTCGATGCGCCCTCGGGCCAGGGCCGGTCCGGCGATCTGCTCGCCGAGCCGGGGCCGTCAGGACGGGTGGACCCGGCACTCGCGCTCCGCCTGCTCGGGCCGGTGTTCTCGGACCCGGCGCTCAGGAAGGTGGGGCACGATCTGAAGAACGACGCCGTGGTCCTGGTCCGGCACGGGGTCGCGCTCGCGGGGATCGCCTTCGACACCATGCTGGCCAGCTACCTGCTCGATGCCACGCGCACGGGACATCCCCTCGAGGACGTGGCGCTCGAACACGTGGGCTATCGGGCTACGTCGGAAGAATCGCTCCGCGGACGCGGGGTCCGGGCGACCGGACTGGCCGATCTGCCGCCGGACTCGACGCTGGTGTTCGCAGGCGAACGCGCGGACCTCCCCCTTCAGCTGGCGACCGTGCTGGAACCGATGCTGGCGGCCTCGGGCCTCGACACGGTGTTCGCGGAGATGGAGCTGCCGCTCGTGCCCGTCCTGGCCGCCATCGAGCAGGCGGGCATCCTGCTCGACGCCGCGGCGCTGGCCGCGCAGTCGCGGCACGTGGAAGAGGAGCTGGCGCGGTACCGCGGGCAGATCGTGGAGATGGCCGGCGAGGACTTCAATATCAACTCGCCCAAGCAGCTCGGCGAGATTCTCTTCGAGAAGCTGAAGCTGCCGGCCTTGCGCAAGACCGGCAAGACGCGCTCGGCATCCACGGCGGTGGAAGTGCTCGAGGAGCTGGCCCTCACGCACGACCTTCCCCGTCTCATTCTGGAGTGGCGGGGCCTGCACAAGCTCAAGAGCACCTACATCGACGCGCTGCCCCTGCTCGTGCATCCCTCCACCGGTCGGGTGCACACCAGCTTCAACCAGGCCGTCGCGGCGACGGGGCGGCTGAGCAGCTCGGATCCCAACCTGCAGAACATCCCGATCCGCACCGACCTCGGGAGGGAGATCCGGAGGGCCTTCATCGCCGCCCCCGGTCATCTCCTGGTGTCGGCGGACTACTCGCAAATCGAACTGCGGGTCCTGGCACATCTGGCCGGCGAGGATGCGCTCATCGCCGCCTTCCGGGCTGGGGAGGACATCCACGACCGGACCGCCGCGGGCGTGTTCGGCGGGGACAGCGGACTGAGCGCCCACGAGCTGCGCCGGCGGGCGAAGATCATCAACTACGCGGTCCTGTACGGAAAGACGGCCTTCACCCTCTCCCGCGACATGGGCGTGTCGAAGGACGCGGCCCAGGCGTTCATCGACGCCTACTTCTCAGGATTTCCCCGCGTGCGCGACTTCATCGAGCGGACCCTGGCGGAGGCGCGCGCAAGCGGGGAGGTCCGCACCCTGTTCGGCCGGCGCCGGCTCGTTCCGGAACTGAACAGCCGCAACGGGCAGATGCGATCGGCGGCCGAACGGGTGACGGTGAACATGCCGATCCAGGGTACGGCGGCCGACATCCTGAAGCGCGCGATGATCGACCTCCACGCGGCGATTCCGGCCGCAGGGCTGGGTGCGCGCATGATCCTGACCGTGCACGACGAGCTGGTCTTCGAGTGCCCGGAGGCCGAGGCGGACGCGACGGCGGCCCTTGTCCGTGACCGGATGGAGCACGCGGCCGACCTGGCGGTTCCACTCACCGTGGACGTCGGCGTCGGACCGAACTGGAAAGAGGCCAAGGCCTGACCGCGCGCGCCCGCGCGCGATCAGCGCGACCGACGGGAGCTCAGGGCCACTGAGCCTTCAGCAGGGCCCACTCCGCCGCGTAGACGGCGATGAGTTCGTCCTGATCGCGGGGCAGACGGGCGCGAGCCCGTTCGGGAATGAGCGCCTGCGTCACGAGCCGATCGAGGTCGGCCCGGACACGCTCACCACCCTCGGCGAACCCTGCCCGGATCCAGCCGGCCACGGCGGTGTCCCACGCGTACTCGACGTCGCCGAGGCCGCGAGCCGCGACGCTCAGCCAGTAGTTGGCGGTCGGACTCTCGGGGTGCAGCTGGACCTCGGAGAGCATGCGGGTTTCGATGCGCGCGAAGAGCCCCGTTCGATACTCGGCCTGACGGGTCTGGGCTTCGCGGTCGAGGGCGGTTGCCCACCAGTCGAGCAGCAGCAGCCGGTCGCGCGCCTCGAGGAGATCGCCCTGCGCCAGTGCGGTCTCGAACAACTCGCCGGCGGCGCCGAACATCTCGCCCAGGTACAGCGACTGCCCGAGGGCGACGAGCAGATCGACGCGGTCCCGGTCTGCCAGTGCGCTGGCCTGCACGGCGCGAAGCGCCTGCCGCGCCGCCGCCAGATCCGCCGGGTCGGCCCCGCGACGGTGACGTTCCAGGTGCGCCCGCGCCAGGACCACGAGGGCCGCATCCGCGGCCTCGGGCGCAAGACGGGCCGTCGCCGCCGCCTCGATCGCGCCGTCGTAGTCGCCGCTGTTGTAGGACACGCGCGCGGTGGCCAGCGCCGGGTGCTCGGCCGCAGCCGCCACGGGCGACATCACGACAAGCAGGAGCAGGACCAGAAGCGCAGTGCGCGGCGGACGGACCGAAGGCATCGGCGAATCGTAGCATACGGGTTCGGGCAACTCGTTGACAGGACGACGGTTGACGCGACCGGCGTGGTGCGTTTGCTACAATGCCAGCTCATGCCCTCTCCGGTGGTCGTCCCGCGCGCCGAGCACACGCTTTCTCGTCGCCAGATCGACCCCGATGCCTTGAAGGTCCTGTACCGGCTGCACCAGAACGGATACGTGGCCTACCTGGTCGGCGGCAGCGTCCGGGACCTGTTGCTCGGACGCGAGCCCAAGGACTTCGATATCGGCACCTCGGCGCATCCCTATCAGGTAAAGCGGCTGTTCCGGAACTGCTGGATCATCGGCCGGCGCTTCCGCCTGGCCCATGTGCGGTTCGGGCCCAAGAACGTGGAGGTCGCCACCTTCAGGCGGCACGTGACCGACGCCGAGTCCGCTGGCCTCGCACCGGGGCCCGAGGGCGCCGCGCCTGCCGACGAGCGGCACGACACGCCCGGGAACGGGCCCGGCGGCGATGCTGGGGCCGGCGACGGTGGCACCCGCGACGCCGGGGCCGATCGGGAAGCCGCCGACCGTCTCATCCACCGGGACAACACGTTCGGCACGCCGGAGGAGGACGCGTTCCGGCGCGACTTCACGATCAACGCGCTGTTCTACGACATCGGGACGTTTTCCATCATCGACTACACCGGCGGTCTGGAAGATCTCAAGACGCGGATCGTCCGCTGCATCGGGGACCCACGGGAACGATTCGAGGAAGACCCCGTGCGGATGCTCCGGGCCATCGCCATGGCGGCCCGCCTCGATTTCAGGCTGGACCAGCCGATCGTGGACGCCATCGCCGCGCAACGGCAGATCATCGACCGGAGCGCGCCGGCTCGCGTGATGGAGGAGCTTTACAAGCTGCTGCGGACCGGGTCGTCCCTGCGCGCCTTCGAGATGCTCGCAGAGCATGGCCTGCTGGAACCACTGGCCCCGGAACTCCAGGCGGGTGCGACGGATGGGATGTGGCGCTCCCTCGCGGCCCTCGATGCCTACCGGCGACGCTTCGTCCAGACGCCGGATACGCTCACCAACGCCATCCTGCTGGGATCGCTGATCGTGCCCCTCGGCGGACGGCTGCATCCCCCGCCGCTGCCGCCTGGCGCGGATCCACGCAAGGAGCCGCGCCTCAGCCTCGGCATGCTGCCGCTGGCCCGGCGGGACGTCGAGCGGTTGCGGCAGATCCTGTCTTTGCAGCGGCGACTGACCGACACGGAACTCTCGCCCCGCGCACGACGGACCCTGATCCATCGCGGCCCCTTCGCCGAGGCCCTGACGTGGCTCGAGATCCACGGGCGCGCCCCGGAGATCGTCGAGCACTGGCGCGGATTCGTGGAGGCTGCGACGGTGGACGCCCCGGTTGCCGAGGAGCCCGAGGGCGGGGAGAAGCGACGGCGGAGCCGTCGCAGACGGCGCCGCCGTCCCGTCGGGACGCCGCCCTAGCCCTTGGTGCGCTCGAACTCGCGCATGAACTCGATGAGTGCGTCGACACCAGCCTCGGGAAAGGCGTTGTAGATCGACGCGCGCATGCCGCCGACCGCGCGGTGTCCCTTGAGCCCGTCGAGCCCCGCCGCCGTCGATTCCTTGACGAAGACCTTCTCCAGGTCCTCACTCGAGAGCCGGAACGTGACGTTCATCAGCGACCGGCACTCCGGAGCCGCCGTACCGCGGTAGAACCCGGTGCGGTCGATCTCCGCATACAGCTTGGCGGCCTTGCGCCGGTTGACCGCGCCGACGCCCTCGAGTCCCCCGCTCGCGAGCAGCCACTTCATCGTGAGGCCGAGGATGTACACGCCGAAGGTGTTCGGCGTGTTGTAGAGCGAGTTGTTCTCGGCGTGGACCTTGTAGTTGAGCATCGTCGGCAGCGTGTCCGACGATCGCTCGAGGAGGTCTTCCCGGATGATGACGAGCGTGACGCCGGACGGTCCGAGGTTCTTCTGCGCACCGGCGTACACGAGGCCGTAGCGGCTGATGTCCATCGGCCCGCAGAACATGTCCGACGAAGCGTCGCACACGAGAGGCGCGTCACCGACGTCGGGCAGCGTGGCGTACTGCGTGCCCTCGATGGTGTTGTTGCTCGTCATGTGCACATAGGCTGCGCCGGGCGTCAGCGTCAGGTCGGACTGCGCGGGCAGTCGCGAATAAGACGCCGCCTTCGAGGAGCCTGCCACCGTGACCGCGCCCACCCGCTTCGCCTCGGCGATGGCCTTGGCCGCCCAGGAGCCGCTGTCGATGTAGTCCGCCGTGCCGCCAGCCGGGAGCAGGTTCATCGGCACCATCGAGAACTGGAGGCTCGCGCCACCCTGCAGCATCAGCACGCGATAGTTCGACGGCATGCCGCTCAGGGTCCGGATATCGGCGATGGCCTGGTTCAGCAGGTCCTCGAAGGCCTTCGACCGGTGGCTGATCTCCATCACGGACATGCCGACGCCTGGCAGGGCGAGCAGATCGCGCTGGGCCTGTTCGAGCACCGGCATCGGCAGAACGGCCGGACCGGCTGAGAAGTTGAACACTCTGGTACTGGTGGTCATCTGACACTCCCTGCGCTGGTGAACGGGACGGAGCCGGCACCCGGGGAGGCGCCGGCTCCCGTCTTCAAATGGTGTGGGACAGGAGACCGTCCCTGAGCTTGGGTTCGAACCACGTGGACTTCGGCGGCATGATGCCCCCGGCATCCGATATCTGCATCAGATCATCGACATCGACCGGGAACAGCGCGAACGCAACGGCCGCGGTGCCACTCGACACGAGCCGCTCCAGTTCCCGCGTCCCGCGTGCACCGCCGACGAAGTCGATGCGAGTGTCACTCCGCACGTCGCCGATGCCGAGCACAGGGGTCAGCACGATGTCCTGCAGGACGCTCACATCCAGCCGGTCGGCTGCGGAGGCGCCCGCTGGGGCGGGCGGCAGGTGAAGCGTGCGCCAACGGCCAGCCAGATACATCCCTACCCGGCCCCTGCCCGGGGGAGCCGGCGGCCCGTCGTCGATCGACAGCCCGCGCGCCAGGACCTCGAGAAAGGCCTGCGGCGTGTGACCGTTCAGGTCCCTCACGACCCTGTTGTAGGGGAGCACCTGCATCTGGGCGTCGGGGAACGCCACGGCGAGCACACTGTCCCACTCACCGGCCTGCCCCGACGGCCCCCGCAGGTGCTGTCGGGCGCGGGCGGCGCTGGCCGCCCGGTGGTGGCCATCCGCGATGTAGAGCGCCGGAATCGTGGCAAAGGCATCGACAAGCGGACGCTCGTCCGCCTCCGTCACCAGCCAGACGGTGTGCGTCACCCCATCGTCGGCGACGAAGTCGAACAACGGAGGGGCGGCGGTCACCCGCGACACCGTGGCATCCACGTCGGGACTGGCGCGATAGGTGAGGAACACCGGGCCGGTCTGCGCACGGAGTTCGAGGATGTGCCTGGTGCGGTCGTCCTCCTTGTCGCGGCGGGTGTGCTCGTGCTTCCTGATGAGATCCCGCGCGTACTCGTCGAGCGAGAAGCCGCCGGCCACACCGGTCTGGACGTGCGCACCCATGGCGAGCCGGTAGATGTACAGGCTCGGCCGGGACTCGACGACCAGCGGCGCGGACGCTCGAAGGCGGCGGAAGTTCTCCGCCGCGCGCGCGTACACATCGGGGGCGTAGTGGTCGATCGTGGGGGGGAGGTCGATTTCGGCGCGCGAGACGTGGAGAAAGCTGAGGGGCTGATCGGCGGCCAGGGCACGGGCCTCGTCGGTGCTGACGACGTCGTAGGGCACCGCGGCCACGCGGGCGGCCGTGGCAGGCTCCGGGCGAAGAGCACGAAAGGGGATCAGCGCGGCCATCGGAAACCGAGATTATAGCGGATGGACCTGGCGCCCCCCGCCGGCCTGGAGCCGGCCGGCACCCCGTGAAGGCCGGATCGCGGGTGCCTATTCAGCCAGCCGGAGCGCCGGGCCGCGCAGTGTTTCGAGCGCCTGGTCGCGTTCCTGCAGGAACGCCTGCATCAACGCGGGCGGCACGGGATCACCCGACGGCATCTTCTGGTGTTCGGCGAGAGGATTCACGAAGGCACCGTTTTTCTTGAGCGCGTAGTGCAGGTGCGGTCCCGTCGCCAGCCCGGTGGAGCCCACGCGCCCGAGGACTTCGCCTTGATTGATGCGCATGCCGGCCCTGAGCCCCTGGGCGAACGCCGACAGATGGAGATACAGCGACTCGTAGCCTCCCGTGTGCCTGATGCGCACCATGCGGCCGTTGGTGCGATCGAAGGTGGCCGAGATCACCGTGCCCGACGCGATCGCGAGCACCGGCGCGCCCGTGGGCGCGGCGTAGTCCACACCGTTGTGCGCCCGCGTGGTGTGCAGCACGGGGTGAAGGCGGCGGAGGGAGAAGCGCGACGTGATCCGGGGCTCGAACTTCAGCGGCGAACGCAGGAAGAACCGGCGCAGGGACCGGCCCTGCTCGTCGTAGTAGCCCGCCTCGCCGCCGGGCGGGGTGAAGCGGAAGGCCCGCAGCGTGCGCCCGCCGTTCTGGAACTCGGCCGCCAGAATGTGGCCGTAGCTGGCGGGGCCGCGCTCGCGCGTGTACTTCTCGAACGAGAGGGCGAATCCGTCCTCGGGCTGGATGTCGCTGTTGAAGTCGACCTCGCCGGCGAAGATCCCCGCCAGCGCAACGGCCAGTTCCGCGCCCTCTCCGGTCTCGGCCATCGCCTGGAACAGCGACGGAGTGTCGCGGTCGATGCGGCCCGCGGCGGTCTCGAGCGCCAGCGTCTTCGGAATGGGCAGGACTTCGGCCCGCAGCACGCCGCTCACGCCTTCCGGGGCAATGCGCAGGAACCGATCGGCGTCGATTTCGTACTCGAAGAGACGGAGGGCTCCCTGGAGGGACCGCTCGAGGGAATAGGGCTGAGCCGCGCGCAGCCGCCGCAGATCGAACACCGCGCCAGCCGCGTCGACGACGTGGTTCACCACGTCGCCGGCCAGGCCCTGTGTCCGCAACATGGCGTCGAGCGTGGCGTTGGTCGGCACCTCGCCGCGCACCAGCATGGTGTCGGCGGGAAGGAAGATGTCGGTCGTCCTGGCGCCCTGGCGCTCGGGTGCCACGTCGTTTGCGGCGCAGGCGACCAGGCTCGAGGCGACACAGGCCAGGAGCAGCCGTGCCAGCCGCCCGTGGGCGCGGGCAGGCGCTCCGGGGGAGACTCGGGAGGGCGAGATGCCTCTGCGCGTATGCATGGCGTAAGCGTCCTTGCCGCCGGTGAATCGCACAGTCACGGCCCTCCCTCGCTGCCTACCAGGACCCGGACGTCGGGATGTGTTCCGCAGTCCGTCCCCGCCCATCGTTTCGGCCGACAGGGTCCAGCCGGCCAGTCTGGCCGTGGCGCCACCCCCCGCAGGTCGCCAGCAAAGCGCACATGCTATCAATTCCGCGCGGAAATTCCCAAGGGCCGGCATCCCGTCCGGGCCGGTCCGTTGGCTGCTAGACTGACGTCCCGACGTGACCGCGTGGCCGACGGGTGGGCCAGGCCGATCCCGCGCCGGAACCAATCACCGCATCCGGGCCACGGCCTCGGCCGGGCCTGCAAGGACTGCCATCATGACGACACGCCTGCCGCGCCGAGTCGCCGTCATCGCCCTGTTGACCCTCACCGCCCTCGCCACACCCCTGGCGCAATCCGGCGAGCGGGTGGATCTGGCGGCCGTGGCCCGCATCAAGGAGGAAGGCCTTCAGCGCTCCCAGGTGATGGACACGGCCTGGTACCTGACCGACGTCCACGGGGCGCGCCTGACCAACTCTCCCGCGATGATCGAGGCCGCCCGCTGGGCCATCGACCGGCTGACCGGGTGGGGACTGCAGAATGTCCGCCGCGAGAACTGGGGACCGTTCGGTCGCGGCTGGGAGAACGAACACGTCGTGGCACGCGTGGTCGGCCCCCGCCCCTTCGACCTCACGGCCTATGCCCAGGCCTGGACGCCGGGCACCGACGGTCCCGTCACCGCCGACGCGGTCGTCGCGGTGATCGACGAGGAGAAGGACTTCGAGACATGGCGCGGCAAGTTGAAGGGCAAGATCGTACTGGCCCGTCCAGCCACCGATGTGCGCGCCCTCTTCGCCCCCACGGCACGCCGGTTGACGGACAGCGAGCTGGACGACATCCAGCAGATGCCCGTCCGGGCGCCACGCCAGCCAGGGAACGGCGCCCCGCCCCGCAACATTGCCCAGGACCGTCTCGAGTTCTTCGCCCGTGAGGGGGTGGCGGCCGTCCTCGAACCCGGCTCCGGCCGCAACGACCACGGCGCCGTGCTCGTGACCGGTCCCCGTCAGAACCGCGATCCGAAGGCCCCGCCAGCGGCGCCGCAGCTGACGGTCGCCGCCGAACAGTACAACCGGCTGGTGCGCCTGGCCGAGCGGGGGCAGCCGGTGCGCGTGATGCTCGACGTGCGCAGCCGCTTCGTCGATGACACGCTCGACACGTTCAACATCGTGGCGGAATTGCCGGGAACCGACCGGGCGGACGAGGTCGTCATGCTCGGAGCCCACTTCGACTCGTGGCACACCGGCACCGGCGCCACCGACAACGCCGCGGGGGTCGCGGTGATGATGGAGGCCATGCGCATCCTGCGCGCCACCGGCCTGCCACTGCGGCGCACGGTGCGCCTGGCGCTCTGGACGGGTGAGGAGCAGGGGCTGCTGGGCTCGAGGGCGTACGTGCGGCAGCAGTTCGGCGACCCCGATACCATGCGCCTGCTGCCGGGCCACGCCCGGCTCTCGGGCTACTTCAACATGGACAACGGAACCGGAGCGATTCGGGGCGTCTACCTGCAAGGGAACGAAGCCATCCGGCCGGTCTTCGACGCGTGGATGCAGCCGTTGCGCGATATCGGGATGGAGGCGCTGACGATCCGCGGCACCGGCGCCACCGACCACGTGCCGTTCGACGAGGTGGGCCTGCCCGGCTTCCAGTTCGTCCAGGATCCCATCGAGTACGGCAGCCACTCGCATCACACCAACATGGACCTGTACGACAGGCTGCAGGCCGAGGACCTGATGAAGAATGCCGCGATCGTGGCCACGTTCGTGTACCAGGCGGCAAACCGTGACGAGTTGCTCCCGCGCAAGGCCCCACCCACGCCACGCGTGACCCAGGAAGGCCAGGTCTCGCGGTAGACCCGGTACCGGAGGCGCGTCTCTAACCAGGTGGAACTGTCGTTCGTTCTCATCACCGCGCTGGTCGCGGCGGTCGTCACGGCCGTCGTGACGGCGCTGGTCGTGCGCAGCCTCGCCGCTCGCGCAGCGGCCGACGCCCGGGCGAGCCTGGCGGGCGAGCTGTCGGTGGCCATCGCCCGGGCGGACGATGCGAGGGCCCGGCTCTCGGAGGCTGAAGCCCTTGCCGCCGCGCGCGGGGAGGAGGTCACCGGCCTGCAGCGCAGGAACGCGCTCCTCGAGCGGGACGCGACCTGGCTCTCGGGCGAGCTGGCGCAGGAGCGCCAGAACCTCGAGGCCACGCGCGCCCTGCTCGAGCGGACCGATGCGCGCCTCAAGGACTCCTTCCAGGCGCTGGCCGCCGAGGCGCTGCATGCGAACCGCTCGGCGTTCCTCGACCTGGCCAGGACGTCGTTCGAAGGGTTCCGGGCGCAGGCCGAGATGCAGGACACGGCGCGCCACAAGGCGCTCGACGGCCTGGTGCAGCCCATTGCCGAGACCCTGCGCCAGGTGGACACGCGCCTGCACGAGACCGAGCGCGAGCGCATCGACGCCTACGCGCGCCTGGCCGAGCAGGTGACCCAGCTCGGCTCCACGGCGCAGATGCTCTCGCGGGCGCTGCGGACGCCGGCCGTGCGCGGCCGGTGGGGCGAGATGCAGCTGCGACGCGTGGTCGAAATCGCGGGCATGCTCCTGCACTGCGATTTCGAGGAACAGCCGTCGCTCAGCGGCGAGGACGGCCGGCTCCGGCCCGACATGATCGTGCACCTGCCGGGGGGGCGACAGATCGTGATCGATGCAAAGGCCCCCCTCGAGGCGTTCCTCGACGCGCAGGAGGCCACCGACGACGAGACGCGTCACGCCCGGCTCCGGCTCCACGCCCGCCATGTGCGCGACCATGTGGACCGGCTCGCCAGCAAGGCCTACTGGGAACAGCTGGGCAACTCGCCGGAGATGGTGGTGATGTTCCTGCCCGGAGAGACCCTCTTCTCCGCGGCGCTGCAGAACGACCTCACCCTGGTGGAACACGGCCTGCAGCAGCGTGTGGTCCTGGCCAGTCCCATCACGCTCATCGCGCTGCTGACGACGGTGGCCCACTCGTGGCGGCAGGAGGCCCTCACCGACAACTATCGCGAGGTGTCACGCCTCGGCAAGGAGCTGTACGACAGGCTGGTCGTCTTCGTCGACCGCTTCGACGAGATTCGCCGGCGGCTCGACGGCACCGTGCAGGCCTACAACCTGGCGGCCGGCTCCTTCGAGTCGCGCGTCCTGGTGAGCGCCCGGCGGCTGAAGGAACTGGAGATCACGACGGCCGCCGATCTGCCCGCCGCCGAGCCAATCGATACGGTGCCCCGGGTCCTCAGGCAGGCGGGGCTGATGGGCGTGCCCGAGGAGGCCGTCGCGCCCGACGAACCCGAGGAAGACTGAGCGATTGCTTGGGAGGGTCGAGTAAAATCGGACATCCATGTCGTCGATAGACTCCGACCCTGGCGTAACGCCCGCCGCGCCGCCTTCTGATTTCATCCGCGAGATCGTCCGCGGCGACCAGGAGGCCGGCCGGCACGGGGGCCGGGTGCACACCCGCTTTCCGCCGGAGCCGAACGGGTACCTCCACATCGGCCACGCCAAGTCGATCTGCCTCAACTTCGGCGTGGCGGCGGACTTCGGCGGCTGGTGCAACCTGCGCCTCGACGACACGAACCCCACGAAGGAAGACGTGGAGTACGTGGAAGCCATCATGGCCGACGTCCGGTGGCTCGGGTTCGACTGGCACGACCGGATGTACTTCGCCTCGGACTACTTCGAACGCCTGTACGAGTACGCCGAGCTGCTGGTGCGCGAGGGCAAGGCCTACGTGGACAGCCTCTCCGCCGACGAGATCCGGGCACACCGCGGGACGCTCACAGAACCGGGGCGCCCCAGCCCGTACCGGGACCGGCCCGTGACGGAAAGCCTCGACCTGTTCCGGCGCATGCGGGCCGGCGAGTTCCCCGACGGCACGCACGTGCTCCGCGCGAAGATCGACATGGCGTCGCCCAACATCAACATGCGCGACCCGACGCTGTACCGGATACGCCACGCCCATCATCACCGGACGGGCAACACGTGGTGCATCTACCCGACCTACGACTACGCGCACCCGATTTCCGACGCGCTCGAGGGCATCACGCACTCGATCTGCACGCTTGAGTTCGAAGACCACCGCCCGCTCTACGACTGGGTGATCGCCAGCACGCGGCCGCCCGCCACGCCGCAACAGATCGAGTTCGCCAGGCTCAATCTGAACTACACGGTGATGAGCAAGCGGAAGCTCCTGGCACTGGTGGAGCAGCGCCTGGTGCACGGCTGGGACGACCCGCGCATGCCGACGATCGCCGGCCTCAGGCGGCGTGGCTTCACGCCCGAGTCGATCCGCGACTTCTGCATGCGGATCGGCGTGGCCAAGAAGGAGAACGTCGTCGACATCGCCCTGCTCGAGCACACGCTCCGCGAGGACCTCAATCGCCGCGCGCCGCGCGCCATGGCGGTGCTGCGTCCGCTCAAGGTGGTGATCGAGAACTACCCCGAGGGGCGGGTGGAAACGGTGATGGCGGTGAACAACCCCGAAGACCCGGGCGCGGGCACGCGCGAAGTGCCCTTCTCGAGGGAGCTGTACATCGAGCAGGACGACTTCATGGAGGAGCCCGCCAAGAAGTTCTTCCGCCTGTCGCCCGGCGCCGAGGTGCGACTCCGCTATGCGTATGTGATCACGTGCACCGGCGTCGTGAAGAACGAGGCGGGCACGATCACGGAGCTGCGGTGCACCTACGATCCGGAGTCGCTCTCGGGCGAGACGGCAGCCCGGCGCGTGAAGGGCACGCTGCACTGGGTGTCGGCCGCGCACGCGGTCGAGGCGGAGGTCCGCCTCTACGATCGTCTGTTCCTGTCGGAGGACCCGGAGGCGGGCGGGCGGGACCCGCTGTCCGACCTCAATCCGGCCTCGCTGGTGCGCCTGCTGGAGAGCCGGCTCGAGCCTTCGCTGGCCGGCGTCGCGGCGGGGACGCACTATCAGTTCGAGCGGCAGGGCTACTTCTGCGCGGACCCCGACACACGCACAGGCACGCCGGTGTTCAACAGGGCCGTGACCCTGAAGGACGCCTGGGCCCGACTCTCGAAGCGCGGCTGAGGCTCGCAGAATCCCCCAGGCAGGCGACGCCGGGTCTGCACGCGCCCCCGCACCCCCTCCGCCCGCGCGGCTACTGGTCGAACGGGCGGTCCGGCCAGCGGCCGTGCTGCACGGACCATTGGCGCGCCCGCGCTGCCACGGCCAGTGGCGCGGGCTCGGCCTCGAGACGCTCCACGGCCCACGGCAGGCGCCATGTCCAGTTTCCGGGACCGACGGTCGCCGGGCGGTTGATCCGGTCCGCCCAGCCGAACAGGTCCCCAATCGGCAGCAGGACGAGTCCCGCACCAGACGCGATCAGCGTGTCGAGCACGCGCTCGCGCAACCAGGCGGGCATGCCCGGGGTGGCCAGCGCCTCGTCATGGCCGCCGGCTGGAAGGCGTGCCGCCAGCGATGGAATCGCCAGCACGGCCGCGCGCTCCGCCGCATCCGCACTCTCCCACCACACCACGAGGGGCTCGGTGTCGTGCGTCCCGGTGGTCGCCACCGCGGCGACGGGATAGTCTGCTGGGTCCCTGAAGGGGGCGCCCTCGGCGTGCCATTCCCGCTCCCACCGCAGGACACGATAGCCGGGGACGCCCAGGCGGGCGAGCGAGGCGCGGATGAAGTCGGGCACCGTGCCCAGGTCCTCCGCGATGATCTCGCTGCCCGAGTCGCGGAACACCTGCAGCACGCGCTCGCCCAGGGCCAGCTGTTCGGGCTCGGAGGCCGGCACGAACCCCCGGGTATCGTCGGCGTGCAGGCGGTGGAAGGTGCGATAGAAGCCCACGAGGTGATCCACGCGGAACCCGTCGAAGAGCGTGGCGTACCGCCGCCCCCGCTCCCGCAACCAGTCGAAGTCACGGTCGCGCAGCACGTCCCACCGGTAGACCGGGAGTCCCCAGTCCTGACCGTCGGCGGCGAACGCATCGGGGGGCGCCCCCGCCGACGCGTCCAGCCGGAACTCGTCCTGATGGGCCCACACGTCGGCGCTGTCGCCGCTCACCATGAAGGGCAAATCGCCGAAAATCGCCAGGGGTGCGACCTCGCGCCGGGCGTGCGCCCACTGCTCGTCGGCGATCCACTGCAGATAGTGGCGGTAGTGGATCTCGTCGCCGAGCGCCTGGCGTGCCTCGTCGAGTGCGGCGCGCTCGCGCTCGCGGACGGGCGTCGGCCAGTCGGTCCAGCCCCGGTCCGGGTGCCGCGCCTGCAGCGCCCGGAACACGGCGTAGTCATCGAGCCACCAGCGCTCCCGCACGACATAGGCGCGAAACCGGGCGGCCCTCTCGGTCCCGGCCGAGAGCTGGTCCCGCCCGAATCGTCGCCAGCAGCGTCTGAGCACGGCGTCCTTCAGGCGCCTGACGCCGGCGTAGTCCACGCGGGTCGACGCGCGCACGGCACAGAGCTGCTCGCGTTCGTCGGCCGGCAGCGCACCTTCGCCGCCGAGCGCTTGGAAGTCGTCGAGACGAGCCAGCCCGATGTACTGCGGATCGATCGCCATGGCCGTCAGGGCCGAGTAGGGAGACGACTCGCCGGGCGGGACCTCGTTGACCGGCAACAGCTGCAGCACACGCACACCGGCCAGGCGGAGCCAGCGCGCCAGCGGCACCAGGTCCGGAATCTCCCCGATGCCCCAGCTGCCGGCAGAGGGAATCGCGGAGAGCGGCACCAGCACGCCGGTGCGGCGCTGCGGGCTGGTCACGACGCGGTCCGACGGTGATGGCGTGGGCACGACGTCACGCGGACGCCACCTCGAGAAGACGGCGCAGGCCGTCCTCGAATGCGGCGGGGGGACCGAGGAGGCTCACCACGAGAAACGCCTCCCGGGGAAAGTCGAAGAAGTAGCCCGGATGTACCAGCACGTGTGCCCGCTCGAGCAGGTCGAGCGTCAGCTCTTCTTCACCGCGCGTCGCCGGAACTCGGACCACCGCAGACCACCCTCCCTCGGCCCTCAGCATCTCACACGAGGGAAACGCGGCCACGAGCCGACGTGCCCGCACGAGATTGTCGGCCGTCCGTGTGCGGATGGCCTCGCGCACGGCACTGCCCTCTTCCAACAGCCGGCGAACCGCGACCTGCACGGGTGTGGACACGGACAGGAAGCTATCGGCGATGAATTCGAGGCCGTCGATCGCCGCGCGGACGGCGGCCGGGGGCCCACCGACGACGATCCAGCCGCACTTCACCTGCGGAAGGCCGACCGTCTTCGACAGTCCGCCCAGGGTGAAGGTGAGCACCTCGTCCGCACCCGCTGCGATGTCGGTGATCGGCGCGACGGCATCGAGCGGGTAGTCGGCGAAGACCTCGTCCACGATCAGCGCAGCCCCGGACGTCAGGCACGCCGCCCGCAGGAGGTCGAGGTCGGCACGGGAGAGAAACGATCCGGTGGGGTTGTTCGGCGCCACGGCCAGCACGGCGCGCACGCGGTCGCCGGGCCGCGCCAGCCGATCCGGATCCACCTCCCAGCGGCCGTGGTACTGCAGGTCGTAGGGCTCGAGCCGGAGGCCCTCGAGCCTCGTGAGATGCTCGAACAGCGGATAGCTGGGACGCGGTCCGAGGACGGCGTCGCCAGGATTGCAGAGGAGCTTGAACAGGTAGCTGTACGCCTCGCTCGTGCTCGCGGTCAGCACCACGTGGGCGGGGTCCACCGCGATTCCGCGCCGTGCCTGGTCGGCCGCCACGGCCGCCCGGGCATCGGGCAGGCCGAGCGGGAAGGGTTGGTAGGCGAGCGCCCGCGGATCGGACAGTCCCGACAGGAGGCCCTCCGGGTAGGCGAGGCCCGCGGCCGTCGGGTTCGAGCCGGTGAGGTCGATGACCGGCGTCCCTCGTGCGCGCACGCGCGCGACGGCACGGGTGAGCGCGTTTGCGCTGGGCTGGGACGGCAGTCTGCGGGAAAGCATGGCCCCGTCCTGCTCGGTCGCTGGTCGCGTCAGAGCTCGACGCGCTCGCCGTAGGCCGGGGTCGCCGTCTTCCACCCGAGTTCGGCCTCGATCGTCGCCCGCAGGGCATCCATCGGCCCCGGCTCGCCGTGCACCAGGTAGACCTGCGACGGTGGCTCGGCAAACGTGCGCAGCCAGCGGAGGATCTCGCCCCGGTCCGCGTGGGCGGACATCGAGTTGAGCTTCGCGATCTTCGCGTGGACGGGGATCTGGCGCCCGTGAATCTTCACCTCGGATGCACCCTCGATGAGGGCGCGACCACGCGTGCCGGCCGCCTGGTATCCGACGAAGAGGATCGTGCTGCGGGGATCCGGCAGGGCGGCCTCCATGTGGTGCAGCACGCGTCCTCCGGTGGCCATGCCACTGGCCGAGATGATGATGGCGCGGCGCCGGCTCGCCGTAAGCGCCTTGGACTGCTCCGGCGAGGCCACGGTCTGGAACCGTGCCGTGCAGAAGGTGCACACCTGCTTCTGCGCCGGCCGCATCTCGGGATCCAGCTCCGAGACCCGCGACGTGTAGTACCGGAGCGCTTCAGTGGCCATGGGACTGTCCACGTACACGGGGAGCACGGGAATGCGCTTCTCCTGCTCCAGCCGGCGGACCCAGTAGAGCACCTCCTCGACACGCCCGATCGCGAACGACGGGATGATGAGCTTTCCACCCCGGGCGGCGGCATCCCGGATGACCTCCGCCAGGGCTTCCCCGCCGTCCTCCGGCCCATGATCGCGATCGCCGTAGGTGGACTCCACGAGCAGGACGTCGGCGCGAGGTGCCGGCGACGGATCGGGAAGCACGGGCCGCGCGTAGCGCCCGAGGTCGCCTCCGAAGAGCACCGTCCGACCACTCGACGTGCGGACGAGCACGAAGGATGAGCCGAGCAGATGCCCCGCGGGCAGGAACTCCACGGTGAGGCCCGGCGCCACTTCGATGGGACGGTTGTAGCCCATGGGCTGCAGCTGCGTCACGGCCCGCGCTGCATCGGTCTCGGTGTACAGCGGGAGCGCGGGGTGGTGCTTCGAGTAGCCGTGCCGGTTGGCCTGGCGGGCGTCCTCTTCCTGGATACGGCCGGCGTCGGGCAGCACCAGGCGGCACAGGTCCGCGGTGCCCGACGTGCAGAAGACGCGGCCCCGGTAGCCGTGCGCGACCAGGCGAGGCAGGTAGCCCACATGATCGAGGTGCGCATGTGTGAGGACGATGCCGTCGAGGTCCTCGGCCCGGATCGGCAGGTCGTCCCAGTTGCGGAGGCGCCACTCCTTCTGCCCCTGGAACAGCCCGCAATCAATCAGGACGCGCACGCCCTCGTGCTCGAGGAGGTACTTGGACCCGGTCACCGTCCGGGCCGCGCCGAGAAACGTCAGCTGCGTCACGGGTGCTGACAATACCAGATGTCCTCGGACGATCTGCTACTCTGTCGCGGATGCCGGCCCTTCACAACGGCGCGCTCCCGGCGATCCTGCTCATGGCGCTGGCGGCACCGGCCCTCGCCCAGGCCCCGCCGCGCAGCCTCGACATCGACGCGATCTACGCCCCAGGCACCAGCCTGAACGCCAGCGGCAACCTGCCGTCGGCCGTGACGTGGCTGGACGACGAGAGCTGGGTGTCGTCAGGACGCGGCAGCAGCCGCTGGCAGCGGGTGGATGCCCGGTCAGGACGGCTGACGCCCCTCTTCGAGCGAGACCAGCTCGCCGACGCCTTGCGGGCGATTCCCGGCATGGAGTCCGGTGACGCGGAGGTCGCGGCCGGCGGTGGCGGTGTGCTGAGTCCCGCCGCCGACGCCCTGCTCCTCGATATCCAGGACGACCTCTACGTCTACGACATCGCTTCCGCCCGCGCCGTACGACTGACCAGTGCGCCAGGTCTCGAGGAAGAGGCGACCTTCAGCCCCGATGGCTCGCAGGTGGCTTTCGTGCGGGAGCACGATCTGTACGCCGTCGCCGTGACGGGCGGACCCGAACACCGCCTGACGAACGACGGCAGTGCCGTCGTCCTCAACGGACAACTCGACTGGCTCTATCAGGAGGAGATCTACGGCCGGGGGCGCTTCCGGGGGTACTGGTGGAGCCCGGACTCCTCGCGGCTGGCCTTCCTCCGCCTGGACGAGACGTCGGTGCCCGCGTACACGGTCATCGATGATCTGCCCGTGCATCCGTCGGTGGAGATCACGCCCTACCCGAAGGCCGGGGACCCGAATCCGGGCGTTCGGCTGGGCGTCGTGGCCGTCACCGGTGGACCGATCGCCTGGCCCGATCTCGGGGCCTACGGGCCCGAGATCCTGATCGTGGACGTCGACTGGACGCCCGATGCGGGGTCGGTGGTCTTCCAGGTGCAGGACCGCGAGCAGACATGGCTCGACCTGCTCGCTGCGCCCGCAGGCGCCACGGCGCCGCCACGCCGCCTCGTGCGCGAGACGACGAGCGCATGGGTGGACCGCAACGGCAACCCGCTCTGGCTGCGCGATGGCTCGTTCCTCTGGTTGAGCGAGCGCAGCGGGTTCCGCCACGTCTACCATCTCGCGGGCGACGGCGCACTGCTGGGGCAGGTCACGACCGGCCGCTGGGAGGTGCGGACGGTACACGGGATCGACGAATCGAATGGCCTGCTGTACTTCTCGGCCAGCGCCAACAGTCCCGTGGGCACCGATCTCTACCGGGTCGGCCTCGACGGGCGAGGTTTCACGCGCCTCTCGCGCGGAGACGGCACGCACGGCGCGACGTTCAACCCGTCCCTCACCCTGTACGTCGGCACCTGGAGCGACATCCGAACGCCCACCCAGGTCAGGTTGCATCGCGCGGACGGCGAGGTGCTCCGGGTGATCGATGCGAACCCGGTGACGGTGCTCGACGGGTTCGGGCTGGCGGCCCCCGAGTTCGTCCAGGTGCCGGCACGGGATGGCTTCGTCATGGAAGGCCTCATCATCAGGCCACCCGACTTCGACCCCTCGCGCCGGTATCCGGTCTTTCAGGAGACGTACGCCGGTCCTGGCGCATCCACGGTGCGCAATCAGTGGCTGGGGCGCAACTATCTCTTCTACCAGCTCCTCGCCCAACGCGGCGTGATCGTGTGGCTGCTCGACAACCGCAGCGCGAGCGGGAAGGGCGCGCAGTCACGCTGGCCGGTGTACGGGCGCCTGGGCGAGGTGGAGCTCGCCGATCTGGAGGACGGCCTGGCCTGGCTGCGGCGCCAGCCAGGGGTGGACCAGGAACGCGCGGTGCTGATGGGCTGGAGCTACGGGGGCTTCATGACGGCCTACGCGCTCACGCACAGCCGCGCGTGGTCCGCCGGCATCGCGGGCGCACCGGTGACGGACTGGCGCAATTACGACACCGTCTACACCGAGCGGTACATGAAGACGCCGCGTAACAACGCTGAGGGGTATGCCAGCACGGCACCGCGCCTGTCGGCCGACGGGCTGGAGGGCAGGCTGCTGGTGGTGCACGGGACCATCGACGACAACGTGCACCTGCAGAACTCCCTGCAGTTTGCCAACGCCCTGCAACGCGCCGGCAAACCCTTCGAGATGATGCTCTATCCGCGCTCTCGGCACGGGGTGACGGACCCGACCCTCAACCTGCACCTGCGGCATCTGATGCTGGACTTCATCGAGCGGACCACCGCAGCGCCCGTCGCCCGCTGAGCCATGACATTCGCCGACACGCTGCGCAGCAGCGATGCCACCTTCGCCGTGGAACTGCGACCGCCGCGGGCAGAGCTCGATGCGCTGGCCGGCATGGATGCCTGGATCGACACGTACCACGCCATTCGCGGGCTGGCACGGGCCTCCGTACCTGTCTTCCTCACCGACAGCGCCGTGGGCCTGCAGGAAGAGAACAACCTGCGGCATCTGGTGGCCAATCTCGGTCAGGACGTGCCACGTGACCGCATCGTGCCGTTCCTCACCACCAAGCACTCGGTGGACTACTGCCTTTCGTATGCGGAGCAGGCGTGGGAGCACGGCTTCGAGTCACTGGTCGTGCTCGGAGGGGACCGCACGGTGGGGCGCCCGCGATGCGTCGGCCACGCGTGGGAGCTGCGAGAGCGTATCCGGATGCGCGAGCCACGGCTGGGACTCGGGGGCTGGGCCAACCCGCACGCCGATCCCGCACGGCAGGTGGACTTCCTCAGCGACGAGCGCTTCACTGGCGAGTTCTACCTGACGCAGGTCGTGAGCCACCTGGACACGCCGCCGGTCGAGCGCTTTCTCGAGGAAGCCGCACGACGGCACGTGACCATTCCCGGCATGTTCGGGGTGTTCTACTACCGCAGCGCCAATCCGAAAACGCTGGCGGCACTTGCACACTTCCTGCCGGTGCCGCTCGCTGGGCTCTCAGCCGCCTTTGCCCGGGGCGAGACGCCGGTGGACGTCTGCGCAGCCACGCTGCGGGCGATGATGGACCTGGGTGTCCGGAACTTCTATGTGAGCAACCTGCCCCTGCTCGGAGCCCAGGCCACGCTCACCGCCATCCTCGACAGGGCCGGCGTGCCCGCCTGAGGGATCCGGCACGGCCACCACCGGCACGACCGCGAGGTCTTGGCTAGCTGAGGTGACGTCCGCCGTCGACCCGGATGGTTTCACCCGTCACGAAGTCGCTTTCGACGAGCGCACAGACGGCTTTGGCCACTTCCAGTTCTCCTCCCCACCGGCCGACCGGCGTCGCCTGCTCCACGGCCGCGAACTCCTCACGTGGGGTGCCCTCGTGCGGGACGATGGGGCCGGGCGCCACCGCATTGACCAGAATCTGGTCCCGCGCCAGCTCCAACGCCAGCGCCTCGGTCAGCGCGATGACGCCGGCCTTGGCTACGTAGTACGCGAGATAGCCCCGGTATCGGGGACGGCCGCTGCGCGCTACCCAGTCGGAAAAATTCACGATGCGCCCGCCGCCTCGCGCCCGCATGTGCGGCACCGCCGCCTGGCTGCACAGGAGCGTGGCGCGCAGGTCTACGGCGAGCTGGGCGTCCCAGGCCTCGGGCGTGAGGTCGTCGAAGGGCAGCGGTGTGTAGACCGACGCCATGTTCACCAGGATGTCGAGACCGCCCAGCGCCTCGACCGTGCGGCGCACGACCTCGGTACAGGCCCCGGCGTCCGTCAGGTCTGCCTGCACGATCTCGGCCCGGCGCCCAAGCGCCCGCACCGAGGCCGCGGTGCTCTCCGCCTCCTGCCGCGAGGTCCGATAGGCCACCACGAGATCCACCCCGCGCCGCGCGAGTTCCAGCGCGACGACCGCCCCGATTCGCCGGGCGCCGGTGAGGAGCGCGATCTTCCTGGACAAATGCATGGTCGGCAGCCGATGCGCATTGTACGCCCGCCAATGGTACCGCGCGGCCTGCTGCGCCGACGCACGCGCGGCACTAGCATGTAGCCATGGCTTTCCGCGCTTCGACCCTGACGTCCGTCGTCGCGCTGGCAGCGCTGCTCCACCCGGCTGCCAGCGTGGCGCTCCAGCCATCCCTCGACCGCCGCGGCATCGAACAGGCCATCGTCATCGGCCAGTCGGCGATCGACAACGAGCGTGCACGGTTCCACGAGGCCTACCGCGTACCGGTGGGTGTGGCGCCCCTCGACGCGCTGGAGGTCGTGACGCCGTTCAGGCAGGTCGTGATCGCGGCGGAACAGAATGCCCGGCGACGCGGTCCGCTCTTCGGCCAGCGTGAGGCCCTGCTGGCCCTGGGTACCGGTCCGGATCGGGTGGACGTGGTCGTTGAGCTGACGTTCAGTCCACTCAACGTCCTGCTCGGCGTGCCCGACTACGCGGTGGAGGTGCGCGAGGCCGGGCGGGTCGCACCGGTCGCGCTGCTGTCGCTGGACGCAGTCCCGCGCAACACGGTGCGGGTCCGCGTGCCCGCGCAGCCGTACCCGGCGCCACCGGCACCTGGGACGGGCGTGGGCGGCGGGGGCACGCTGCTTGGCGCCACGCTGATTGTGGGGATCGCGACGTCGGCGTTACGCCCGGACGGCCGCTACGAGCTGCGTCTGCTCGAGGGCGCTACCGAGCTCGCCAGGGCGGAATTCGATCTGGCCGGAATGCGGTGAGTGACGAACGGATGTTCTGTCGGACGAGCCCGATCCGTCCTGCCGCACGCGGCCTGCTCCGTCCTGCCGGACGCGGCCTGCTCCGTCCTGCCGGACGGTGACGACCGGCAGGACGGACAGGCGTAATCGGATATCGGACTACGAGAGGATCCGCACGACGACACGGCGATTCTGGGCACGGCCCTCGCGCGTGTTGTTCGGGGCGACCGGCTTCTCTTCGCCGTAGCTGATCACGTTGATCTTGTGGAGCGGCACCTGGTGCTGCTCGTAGAGATAGCGCTTCACCGACTCGGCACGCTCGAGGCCCAACTGCTCGTTCAGCTCGTTGGGACCGGTGCTGTCGGTGTGGCCCTCGATCTCGATGAACACGCCCTGGGGGTCGGCCTTGAGGCGGTTGATCATCTCATCGAGACTCGCCCTCGCGGAGTCCGGCAGCGCGGCGGTGCCGAAGCTGAAGTTGCCCTGATCCGAGGTCAGGGTCACCTCGTAGATGAGGCGACGCGAGGCGGTCTCGACGGCATCCACGCGCGTATTGACCGTACGGGCCGCATTCGCAGCGGAATCCGCCGCCGTGCGGGCCTCGGTGGCCGCGGTGCGCGCGGCCGTAGCCGCCGTGCCGGCCGCTTCAGCCTTCTGATCCACTTCGCCGATGCGCTGGGTGTTCTGCCTGGTCGCTTCCTGTGTTTCCTCGAGCGACGTTCCCAGGGTGTCGACCTTCGTGTTGACCTCGCCGACCGACTCGCGCACGAAGCCCTTCGTGGCGCACGCCGGCGCGATCATGACCGTCAGTGCCAGCGCTGATGCTGTGAACAAACTCTTCCGCATGATTCCCTCCTCGAACATGACTGACTAGCTTCCGGACCGCGCCGAGCCAGCGATATAGCCGCTCCGTGCGTGAACCACGAGGTTCCGCCGCTTCACCCGGACTTCGAGCGGGTGCCACCCGGCACGAGCGCCGGGCTCGAACGTGATCAAGTACTGATGACGCAACTGAGTGAACAAGTCCCGCACCGCCGCCGACGAATGATCGGGACTGCTGGCGATCCGCATGTCGCCTCCCGTCCATCGGCTCAGGTCTGCGAGGTTGGCGGTGTCAGACGACCCGTCATCGGCCGGCACGAGCGACAAGGGCCCGCCCGGATGATCCACGGGGTTCACCACCACCAACAGGTACACCGGCACGTCGATCGAGCTCGCAATGCCGGACACATGGCGTGCACTCAACTGGCTGCCGGTATCCATGCCGTCGGTGATGACGAGCACGGCTCGATGCCGGTTGGTGCGCGCAGCAACATGACGTGCGGTCTCCGCGACCGCGTCGTACAGGGATGTCGTGCCAAAGGGCCGTCCGGCCAGGCTGACACGGCGGAGCCGATCCACCTCGGTCGTGAACGGCACGACCTCCTGCAGCTTGGAGTCGAACGTATACAGGGCAGCCTCGTCCCTCGCCGCCTCGAGGCTCCGCGTCGTCAGCGCCACGGCTGCACGCGCCCGCTCGATGTTCCCACCCACCGCCATGCTGCCGCTGATGTCGAGCAACACGGCCAGACTGAGCGGTGACTCACCGGCGTAGACATCCTTGATGTCGATGATCCGTCCAGTGTCCACGACCTCGAACTGCGCCTTGGTCAGGTCCCGAACGATCCGCCCGCGGCGGTCCCGTACGGAGGCGCTGATGGTCACGGCCTCCACCCCGCCGGTGAAGGTGGCCGTGTCGGCGGGCGCCGTCTCCTGAGCCCAGGCCGGAGCCTTCCCCGCAACGGCCAACAGGACCGCGACGAGGGCACCGACGAGGAGCAGCTGAGGAGCTTGCCGCATACGCTCCCAACCCTTCAATGCACTTGCCAGATCGGATGGCGTGAAATTGCTAATATTTCTCATGAAATTGCTCGCATGGGCTTGGGGCCACCCGGATAAGTGTAATTATTACACTGAATAGATGGCACGGTGCGCGCTTCGGGCGGTGCTTCTGGAAGCAACTATCGGCGTGTGGCGGAGGCGGCTGCGGGCCGATTATCCGCTTCGGAGCTAAGATGGTGCCAATGCCCACCTCGAACAGCGCGCCAGCGATTCGCGTGGCGCCCAAGGTTGCCAGGTTCTCGTACGCCATCCGGAACATCGTCTCGGCGGCCAAGGCCGCGGAGGCTCAGGGCACGCGGGTGCGGTACCTCAATATCGGGGATCCGGTGGCATTCGGATTCAAGACGCCGGCGCATCTCATCGAAGCCGCTCACAAGGCCATGCGCGACGGCTACAACGGCTACATGCCGTCGGCAGGGATCGTGACCGCGCGAGAGGCCGTGGCCGCCGAGTACGGACACCGGGGCATGCCGGTGTCTCCCGACCGCATCCTCATCACGTCTGGCACGTCGGAAGGCATCGACCTGGCGCTCAACGCCCTTGCAGGCGAGGGAGACGAGGTGCTGGTGCCCTCTCCCACCTACCCCTTGTACACGGCCGTGCTCGCCAGCATCGGCGCCACACCGGTGTACTACCGCACCGATCCGCACCGCGGGTGGCTGCCCGATCTGGACCACCTGCGGAGCCTGGTGACCGCACGGACCAGGGCCCTCGTGGTCATCGACCCGAACAACCCGACGGGCGCGGTCTATCCCGAGGGGACCCGGCGCGGGCTCCTCGACATCGCGGAGAGCCACGGTCTGACGATCCTGGCCGACGAGGTGTACGGCGACCTGGGATTCGAGGGGCCGGTTCCGCTGTTCGGCAGCCTCGACCCTGGCGCACCCATCATCTCGTTCTCGAGTATCTCGAAGGCCTATCTGGCGCCGGGATGGCGTGCGGGCTGGATGGTGGTCGGCGCCACGCCGCGCCTCGACGATGTCCTGACGGCAGTGAAGAAGCTGGCGGACGGCCGCCTCTGCAGCCCGGGTCCCATGCAGTTCGCGGTCACGGCCGCGCTGACCGGAGACCGCAGTCACCAGGAGGTCTTTCGTCAGGCGCTCGCCGAGCGTACAGGAATGGTCGCGCGCGCGCTGTCGGAGGTGCCGGGCATGGAGTGTGTCGCCCCCCGGGCAGCGTTCTATGCCATGCCCCGCGTCACGCTGCCACCCGGACGAACCGACGAGGAGTTCATCCTGGAGCTCGTCCGCAGCACGGGCATCCTGTGCGTGCACGGATCCGGGTTCGGGATGCCCCCGGAGGAAGGGTTCTTCCGCATCGTCTGCCTGGCAAGCCCACAGGAGCTCTCTGCGATCTGCACCGAAATCGGTGAATTCGCCGGCGAGTACCTCGCCTCCGCCTGAAGCGGACCGCCCGCCCGGCTGACGCCACCCGGCTGGCACCTGGGTGGGCTGCACGCCGCGTCACGCTCGGGCCGCCAGCACCATCCGCGCCCCGTGCAGCGACGCTCCGCGCGCGTCGCCCCGAAGGGTTGCCCGGCCACGCGTCTCCGCCGTGTCCTCGGCGGCCTCGATCCTGCATGGCGGGGTGCGCAGCAGTGGACGACTCGATGTGCTGACGATGTCGCGATGGTGGCACGCGCTGGCCGCGTATGTGGCACTCACGGTGGCCGCAACGTGGCCGCTCGCGCGGAGGGCCGGTACGGACATCGCCTGGGATCTCGGAGATCCGGTCCTCAACACCTGGATCATCGGCCGCAACTGCCAGCGCATCCTCGATGCGCTCGGAAACCCGCTGCAGTGGCGGGGGTTCTTCGACGGCGGCATCTTCCACCCCGCGCCGCTGACCCTGGCCTACTCGGAGCACCTGCTCGGGCCCACGCTCCAGGCGCTGCCCGTCTACGCCATCACCGCCAACCCCGTCCTCTGCTACAACCTGCTGCTGCTCGCCACGTATGCCTTGTCGGGCTTCGGCATGTATCTGTTCGTCCGTGACCGCACCGGGAGCGGCACTGCGGCGTTCGTGGCCGGCGTGGCCTTCGCGTTCGCCCCGTACCGCGCCGCGCACCTGTCGCATCTCCAGATCCTCTCGGCGCAGTGGATGCCCCTGGCACTGTTCGGCATCCACCGCTACCTCAACACGGGAGGGCGACTCCCGCTCGCTGGTGCTGCACTGTCGCTGCTGCTGCTCAACCTGTCGTCCGGCTACTACCTGTTCTTCTTCTCGCCTTTCGCCGCCCTCTACGTCGTCTGGGAGCTGGCACGGCGCGGCCGCCTGGGTGATACCGGCGCATGGCGACACTTTTCCGTGGCCGCCGGGTCCGTGGTGCTTCTGACCGGATTGTCGGTGGTGCCGTATATCGAGTTGCAGCGGCAGCTCGGGATGAGCCGGGGACTGGCGGAGGTGCGCCTCTACTCGGCCGACGTCTATGCCTATGTCACCGCGTCTCCCGCCCTGCTGTTCTGGGGCGACGTCGTGGGCACCTACCCGAAACTCGAGGGTCAGCTCTTCCCGGGCCTGACCGTGCTCGTACTGGCCGTCGTCGCTGTACTGACGGCGACCGGCAGCGGTCGGCGCCCCGCCCCTTCCCCGAGGCGACGGTGGGCCATCCGGCTCGTGGGCGGCGTCGCCCTCGCCCACCTGGTCGGTGCGGTCGCGGTCGTGCTCGCACGCCGAATCGCGATCGACTCCCCGGTTCCGCTCCGGCTCGCGGACGCAACGAGCCTGCTCGTCAGGGGCGCCCTGGCCACCGTCGTGCTGTTCGCGCTGTCTCCGCGGATGCGCGAGACCGGGCGGCGGCTCCTCTCGAGCGAGGGCTACTTCGTGGTCGGCGCGCTGCTGGCGGCGTGGCTGACGCTCGGACCCGTGCCCGAGTCGCTCGGGCAACCGGTGGCCCTTGCCTCGCCCTACCGGGTGGCCTACGACTACCTCCCCGGCTTCGACGGGCTGCGCGTGCCCGCGCGCTTCGCCATGGTGCTGACCTTCATGCTCGCCGTGCTTGCCGGGTCGGGTGCCGCAAGGGTGAGCCGGCGGGCGCCGCGGACGGTGGGCCTCCTGCTCACGGCCGCGCTGCTGCTCGAGGGCTGGGTCTCACCCTTCGTCCTCAACGGCGCTCCAGCAGGGGACCCGGCCTCGGTCGCGTCCAGACTCGGCGACCTGGACAGCCCAGGGCCCGTCTACGCCACGGTCGCGGCGCTCGAGCCGGACGCGGTCATCGCGGAGCTGCCGCTGGGCGGGCCGTTCGAGGACGTGCGGTTCATGTACCAGGCGCTCGGCCACCGTCATCGGCTCATCAACGGATACAGCGGGTTCTTCCCTGAAGGCTACCGGGAACTGGCGACGGTGCTCTCGACCGCCGCACAGGAACCCGGGGCCGCCCTGCGCGCCCTCGAGACGCGGGGTGCCACACACGCGATCGTGCATGCCTCGCTGATGGGGGAGGAGGGGGCCCTGGTCGAGGCGGCACTGGTCTCCGCTGGCGCCACGCCGCTGGCGCGCGATGGGGACGTCGTGCTCCTCGCGCTGCCCTGAGGCCAGGGGAAAGCGGTGCGCTGACGGGCGTGGTTCTATACTGCGCTCGATGCGCAGCGACCCCCTCGCGCACCTCGTCAGGGAGCTCGACGAGCTCGACCGGCAGGGACTCCGGCGCCCGCTGCGCGTGCTCGGGGACGCCCAGGCTGCGAAGGCCACGTTCGACGGGCGGTCCGTCGTCAACCTGTCGTCGAACAACTATCTGGGCCTCACGACGCACCCGAAGCTCGTAACGGCGGCGGCCGAGGCCGTTCGTAGTTTCGGCGTGGGTTCGGGCTCGGTGCGCACCATCGCGGGGACGATGGCGCTGCACGTCGAACTCGAGCGCCGGCTCGCGGCGTTCAAGGGCACCGAGGCGGCGGTGGTCTTCCAGAGCGGCTTCACGGCCAACGCGGGCACGGTCGCGGCGCTCCTGGGACGCGACGACGTCATCGTGTCCGACGCGCTCAACCACGCGAGCATCATCGATGGCGCGCGCCTGAGCCGCGCGACCATCAAGGTCTTCCCCCACCGCGACGCTGCCGCGGCACGGCGGATTGTCGAGGGCCTGCCGCGGGGCGGGCGGACGCTCCTCATCACCGACGGCGTCTTCAGCATGGACGGCGATCTCGGCGCGCTCGCCGACTTGTGCGACGTCGCCGATGCCCATGGCTGCATCATGATGGTGGACGACGCGCACGCCAGCGGGGTGTTCGGCCGCCAGGGTCGCGGCACGATCGACCACTTCGGTCTGCACGGGCGGGTGGACGTCCAGGTCGGCACCCTGTCAAAGGCGTTTGGCGTACTGGGCGGCTACGTGGCGGGATCCCGGGCGCTCGTCGAGTACCTCCACCACCGCGCCCGACCCTTCCTCTTCTCGACCTCGCACCCGCCGGCTGTCGCCGCTGCCTGCCTGGCCGCCCTGGACGTACTCGAGACCGAGCCCGTGTGGATGGAGCGCCTCTGGCAGAACACGCGGTTCTTCAAGGCCGGGCTCGCGCGGCTGGGGCTCGACCTCGGCTCCAGCGAGAGCCCGATCACCCCGGTGATCGTGGGAAACGGGGCCCTCGCGATGACGTTCTCCGACCGCCTGTTCGCCGAGGGCGTGTTCGCCCAGGGCATCGCGTTCCCCACGGTGCCAGAGGACAGGGCCAGGATTCGGACGATCGTGACCGCTGCGCACACCCGGGACGAGTTGCAGTTCGCCCTCGAGGTGATCGGCCGGGTTGGTGCCAGCCTCGGCATCGTCCGATAGGGCCGGCATGCATCGCCCTGGCCGACCGGACCGGGGCAGGTGAAACTGGCCGAGGCGGCGGGCCGACGACGCGCACGCCCCATCGCGTGTAATCTACCCAGGCCCCGTTGCCGCGTACGGGGCCCCAGCCCACGGAAGACGACAGGGGGAGCCGACATGCGGAGATTCACGCTCGTGGCGGCGTTCGCATCCCTGCTGCTGGCACCGAGCCTGCTCCACGCCCAGACGCCCGACGACGGCCTGCCGCAGTTCCTCAGCCGTATCGAAGCGCTGCTCCGCGCCTCGGACGGCGACGGCCTCGCCGCGCTGGTCTCCCCCTTGGCCGCCCCGGACGTCACGGCCTTTACGTCCGCCCTCATTGGCCCCGGTGTATCCCGCGCCGTCGTCAAGGAGCGCGACCGGCTCCCCCTCGAGGGCGCGCCCGCGGGGGAGGGCTACAGCCTGATCGTGGAACTCTTCACCGAGACGGCAGACCGTGCACGGATCGTCACGGCACGGCTGGACGTCCGGCGTCCTCTCGCCGACGACACGAACATCTGGCGCATCCAGGGCGGCGAGCAGCTCACCTCGGTCGAGGGCCTGTACAGGCTGCGGGTGGATGAGACCACGCAGTTTGCCGCGCGTGAGCTCGTCGTCGAATCGGAGGACCTGCGTCTGACGCTGCACGAGGGCACCGTCTTCCAGATCGACAGCTCCGACGGCGTAACCGGCCTCGTCCTGCTCGGGCAGGGCGAGATGCGATTCTCGCCGGCGCCGGAGACGGAGAAGGGTCAGCTGCGGATCTTCGCCGGCGCCGAGGTGCTGGCGACGCCCTTCGAGTCTGCGTTCGTCCGCTTCAGCCCCACGGAACTCGCCGAGCGCTTCGGCACGATGCGCCTGCAGGAGGTCGCCGTCGATCCGCGACAGCTCGCGACGGCCCAGGACATCTTCGCCGAGGAGTCGCCGAAGTCCTACAGCCTGGATCTCAGCGATCTCAGCCGGGAGGTGTGGTACCTCATGCCCCAGACCGGCGACTTTCTCGCCGACGTGCGGACGCGACGTCACGGCGTTCTGACCTACAGCAAGGGGTTCGGGCAGGCGGAGGACATCGCGGTCTACGACCGGTCGCGGCGACGGACGATCGCGCTCTACGCGTCCGCCGAGCGCCTGGCGACGCGCGGGCGCTTCTTCAGCGAGGACGACTTCACCGACTACGACATCGTGGACTACGCGCTCGATGCGAGCATCGCACCCGATCGCCAGTTCATCGACGGCAGGGCGCGCATGACGCTCCGCATCAAGACCGACGCCCTGTCCACGCTGACACTGCGACTGGCCGAGAACCTGGTAGTGACGGGCCTCGCGAGCACGGAGCACGGGCGTCTCCTCTATATCCGCGTCAGGAACCAGAACAGCCTGGTCATCAACCTGCCCGAGATGCTGCGGGCCGGGTCCGAGCTCACCCTGCTCGTGCGCTACTCCGGCCGTGTGGATTCGGAGGTGGCCGTGCCCGGGGCGGGCGAGTCTGCCGACGTGCAGGTGCTGGGTGACACCACGCTGGCCCTGCTCCCCGAGCCCTACTTCCTGCTGAGCAATCAGACGTTCTGGTATCCCCAGGCTCCGTACTCCGACTACTCGACGGCCACCTTGCGGATCACGGTACCCGACGGCTACGGCTGCGTCGCGAGCGGGGAACTCAGCGGCTCGTCCGACCTGAGCCTGCAGGACCTGCTGGCCCCACGGTTCGCCGGACGGCCGTACGTCTTCCGCGCCACGCGACCCATCCGGTACTTCTCGGTGGTCATCAGCCGCTTCGTGGACGCGGGCTCCGCGGTCGTGGATCTGCCGCGCCCGCCCGAGTCAGACCAGGGCGCCCCGCGAACCATGGTCCTCGACGCGGTGCAGGCGGGGCCTGGCCCCGAGCAGCTTCAGCTGTCGGCGGAAGCGAATCCCCGGCAGGTGGGACGGGCGCGGGAAGCCCTCGACGAGGCGTCGGCCATCATGGCGTTCTACACGTCGCTGGTCGGGGAGGCGCCGTACCCCGCACTGACGCTGGCCATGGTGGAGAGCGACCTGCCCGGAGGCCACAGTCCGGGCTACGCGGCACTCGTCCACAACACGCTGCCCTCCACCCCGATCGTCTGGCGGAACGACCCGGCAGCCTTCTCGGGGTTCCGCGAGTTCTTCGTCGCGCACGAGCTCGCGCACCAGTGGTGGGGACAGGCCGTGGGATGGAAGAACTACCACGAACAGTGGCTCAGCGAAGGCCTCGCGCAGTATTTCGCGGCGCTCTACGCGGAGAAGGCGCACGGGGAGGACACGTTCGAGGACATGCTGCGCCAGTTCCGGCGATGGTCGCTCTCCGAGTCGGATGAGGGCCCGGTGTACCTGGGCTACCGGCTGGGCCACATCCGGGACGATCCGCGGGTCTTTCGCGCCCTCGTGTACAACAAGGGTGCCGCGGTCCTGCACATGCTCCGCCGTCTCCTCGGGGACGAGGCCTTCTTCCGGGGCATTCGCCTGTTCTACGCCGAGCAGCGATTCCGCAAGGCCGGCACCGACGACCTGATTCGCGCCTTCGAGGAGGCCAGCGGGCGCTCCCTCGGCACGTTCTTCGAACAGTGGATCTTCGGCTCGGACCTTCCGCAGGTGCGGTACCGCGTCGAACGCACCGCCGGCGAGGTCCTCGTCACCTTCCAGCAGGACGGAGCGGTGTTCGAGCTGCCGGTGACCGTCACCCTCACCTACACCGATGGCCGGGTCGAGCACGTCGTCGTGCCCGTGAACGAGGCAACGGTGGAACGCCGCATCCCCGCCTCGGGGGTCGTCCGGCGGGTCCAGGTGAACCGCGATTCAGCCGCCCTGGCCGACCTGAAGACCTTCTGACCGCCGCGGCTGCCCCCGGAGGTGGCGGCGCGCCGGCGCGGAAAGGCGCGGGAGGAGGGCCGCCAGGGCGTCCCCCGGTAGCCACTCGGGGAAATTGATATGATCGGGCGGTTATGGAAACGGTCACGCTGACCATCGACGGGCGCCCCGTCACGGTCGACAAGGGCAAGACGGTTCTGCAGGCGGCCATCGAGTCGGGGATCTCGGTTCCCTACTACTGCTACCACCCGGGACTCGGGGTGGACGGGTCGTGCCGGGTGTGCATCGTCAAGATCGAGAAGATGCCCAAGCTGCAGACCTCGTGCTCCACGACCTGCACCGACGGCATGGTGGTGACCACTCGTGACGAGGACGTGGTCAAGGCCCGGGCCGGCATCTTCGAGTTCCTGCTGGTCAACCATCCGCTCGACTGCCCCGTGTGCGACAAGGGCGGCGAGTGCCCCCTCCAGGACTTCTCGTACGCCTTCGGGCCCGCCGAGAGCCGCATGGACTTTCCCCGGCGCGTCTTCGACGGCGAAGGCGTCAAGGCGGACGTGGACTTCGGCCCGACGCTGATGCTGAACCGGAACCGCTGCATCCTCTGTACGCGGTGCGTGCGGTTCATGCGCGAGGTCGAAGGTGACGCCCAGATCGGCATCGTGGATCGCGGCAACGGCAGCGAAATTGCCACGTTCCGCGAGGAGGGCGTGCATTCCCTCCTATCCGGCAACCTCATGGACGTGTGTCCCGTCGGCGCCATCACGACCCGCGACTACCGGTTCAAGAGCCGCCCCTGGGACAACCCCAACGTCGTCGATACCATCTGCACGCGGTGCTCGAAGGGCTGCAGCACGAGCGCGTGGCTGAAGGCCAAGCCCGAATGGGCCCGCGGCTCGCAGCTGATTCGCATGACCCCGCGCTACAACCCGGCCGTCAACGACTACTGGATGTGCGACATCGGCCGGTTCGGCTACCACTGGATCGAAGGCGAGCAGCGCCTGCGCCGCCCGATGGTCCGTCGGGGCAGCGCTCTCGAGAGCTGCGCCTGGCACGACGTGCTGCCGAAGGTGCGCGAGCAGATCCAGCAAGCCGGCACGGCCGATCCCTCGTCGGTGCGGTTCCTGGTGTCGGCGCACGCGGCCACCGAGGAACTCTTCGTGCTCCGGCAGACCATCGACGGGCTGATGGGCGCCGACGCGCGCGGTTCGGTCTCCCTCACCTGGGCCCGCAGCGAGAAGACACAGCCGGCAGGCACGCGGTTCGTCGTGCCCGCCACCGACGCGCCCAACGTGCAGGGTGCGCACGATCTCGGTTTCGCCGTCGGGGCCGGCCACGATGGAGCGCCCGATCTCGGTGCGCTCCGGGCCGCCGTCGAAGGAGGCCGCGTGCGAGTGCTGTACGTCATCGATCCGGGCCCGGAGGGTTCGCTCGGCGACGTGGCGTGGGTCGCCGCCGCGCGGCGTGCCGGCACCCTCCCCTTCCTCGTCGTTCAGGGCGTGGTGAGGCACGACCTGGTCGAGGCAGCCGATGTGGTGCTGCCGGGCGCGACCTCCACCGAGAAGGATGCGCTCTACACCAACGACCAGGGCATGGTGCAGCCATCGTCGCGGGCCATCCTGCCTCCGGGCGAGGCGCAGGAGGACTGGCGGATCCTGGTGAGCGTGGCACGCGCCCTGGGCCTGAACCTCTCCTACGACTCGTCGGACGCGGTCCGGGCCGCGCTGGCGGCCGCGATGCCGGGCACCGCCTACGCGGGCGCTGGACAGGTGACGTTCAGCCGGCCGATTCCGTCCCGGAACTGGCTGCAGGCCTCCAACCCCTCGGAGCGGTGGAAGTGGGACTTCATGTTCCAGGACCTGCCGCCCGTGAAGGGCCATTCGGTCCAGATGGAAGGCGTGCCCGTGAAGGACATCATTCCGCTGAAGCCGACGCAGGCCTGACAGGACACGCCATGGAAGAGAACGTCACGCTGCTCGCCGCGTTCGGGGCTGGAATCCTGTCGTTCATCTCGCCGTGCGTGCTGCCCCTGATTCCGGGCTACCTGTCGTACATCTCGGGCCTCTCCCTCGACGAGATGCGCGGGACAGGGGCGAGCGGGACGACGGGCACCACCGGGATGGCGCCCGCCGTGCGCAACCGCGTGCTCCTCTCGTCGGTGGCCTTCATCATCGGGTTTTCGCTGGTCTTCGTCTCACTGGGCGCGTCGGCGAGCGTACTGGGGCAGCTGCTCATGTCGCGCCTCACGCTGCTCGGCCGCATCGCCGGCGTGGTTCTCATCATCTTCGGGCTCCACACGATGGGCGTCCTGCGCATCGGGTGGCTCTACAACGAGAAGCGGGTGCAGACCTCGCGCAAGCCGGCCGGACCGTTCGGCGCCTTGCTGGTGGGCATTGCGTTCGCGTTCGGCTGGACGCCGTGCATCGGTCCCATCCTCGCGGGGATCCTCGCCGTGGCCGCCGCGCAGGACACGATCGGGCACGGGGTGCGGCTGCTGCTCGTCTACTCGGCCGGACTCGCGGTGCCCTTCCTGGCGACGTCGCTCGCCATCGATCGTTTCTTCTCGGCCTTCGCCCGCATCAGGCGTCACTACCACGCCATCGAGGTCACGTCCGGCGCCCTGCTGGTCGTCATCGGCGCGCTGATCTTCTCGAACAAGTTCACGGTCATCGCGCAGTGGCTGACGCCGTACCTGCCGGTCTACTGATCCTCGGGCTTCCCCGTCGTCTCCGCCGCCGGTTACACCTCCACCCGACCCCATGGCCTCTCCGTCGTCTCGGCGCAGCCTCTGCGCGCTGATCGCCCTCGCGTGGTTCGCCTGCGTTCCGCCGACTGCCGGTGCGCAGACGCAGCCTCCGGCACGACCAGCCGGCCCCACCGACCCCTCGGAAGGCGGCGGAAACTCGAGCCTGCCGCCGCTCCACATCGGCGCCGTCACGCTGGCGACCAGCTGGTGGCTCGATGCGACGAGGCCCGGAGAGGCGGGCCCCCGAGCCGCAGCCGACCGGTTCCGGCTGCAGCGGGCGCGAGTCGGGGCGGCTGGAAACCTCTCGGGAGCCATTGGCTGGAACTTGACCGGGGAGTTCTCGGGGTCGCCGTCCCTCCGCAACGCATTCGTGGTGGTGCGGGTAGCTGACCAGCTCACGGTCCGCGTGGGCCAGGCCACGCCGCCGACCGGTCTCGAGCGCGGCATCAGCCCGCTGACCATCGAGACCATCGATCGCACCCGCCTCACCAACCGGCTCACCTATGCGCTCGAGCCCAGCATCACGGCCCAGAACGTGCGGCCGTACCGCCGCTGGGTCGGCTACGCGGTGAGCCTCTCCACGGGCAACGGCTTCAATCGCTGGGACAACAACGGCGGCAAGGACGTCGCCGCCAGGCTTCGCCTCACCCCACCGCGGGCCCCAGGCCTGCTGCTGAACGCCTACGGGGCTCGCGGCGCCCAACAGGATGGGACACGCGACCGGTACGGCCTTGGCGTCGAGTACCGGCGGGCGCCCGTCCACCTGGCGGCCGAAGGCCTCCGCGAGGTCAGCGATGCAGCGCCGGCCCGTGACGGATTCTGGGCGCTCGCGGGGTATCAGCTGAAGCCCGCCGCGCCGCGTCCCTACTTCCAGATGCTCGAGCTCGAGGCGCGCTACATGGTGTTCAACGATCCACCGTCAAGCCGCGTCGTCGTGGTGGATGCCGATGCGGGGCCCGCCACCGGGGCCCTGGCGCCGCCGGTGGCACGGGAGCTCGTCGCGGGCGGGAGCTACTACCTGACTGGCAACCTGCGGTTCACCGCGAACGTCATCGTGCCCTTCGATACGCGTCCGGTGTCCGCCTCGACGATCCGCACGCGACTGCAGTTCGTCTTCTGAATCGCGCGGAGCGCAAGGGCCGCCCCGGCTCCCTGCATCTTCGGCGATCCACCAGCCGCACCCGCCATCCGATCGCTGTATGCTGTCGCACGTCATGGTCTTTCGCGAGGTTCGCACGATCTGGGTCGTTGCTCTCCTGGTTGCCGGTCTCGCCGCCGGCGCGTTCACCTGGGCGGCACAGCAGCGGCTGAGGGATTCCATCGCCTCGAGCCAGTCGGTTGGTGACGCCACCGCACGCATGACGACGACACTCGCGCTGCTCGAGGAGGCTCAGCGGGTCTACAGCGAAACGGGTCGATTCGAAGCCGGTCAGCTCCAGCACCTCACTGCCCTCGTGCCGACGCTGGCGCTCGACGTGGACACACTGGCTGCGGCGCTGCACGCGCCAGACGCCATGGCCGCGCTGGCCGCCGCCCGCCCCCCCCTCGAGGCGCTGGAACAGACGGCGGCGCGGGCCCGCGACAACGCGGGCGCCGGCCAGGATCTGATGGCATCCGACCTCCTGCTCGCCGGTACGCGCGACGACGTGGCCGCCCTGGCCGACCATCTTCGCGTCATCAGGTCGGCCGAGCGCACGGCTGGGGAAGAGGCGCGGGCGTGGCTGCTGCGGGTGCCCTCGCTGGCGCTCGCCGGGGTCGCCACGCTGTGGTTCGTTTCCTTGCTGGTGATCACCAGGCCGGCGAAGCGGGGCCTGGCGCCGCGACCGGAACTCACGTCGCGCCCCCCTGCGTCCGCAGCACACTCGGCGCACCTGTCGGCCACGGCGGAGGCGCAGGCCCCGGCACTGGCAGCTGCCGACGCACGGGACGCGCTCCAGGCACCATCCACGCCCGCGTCGGCCGCAGACTCGACCGGCGCGCGGGCGGCGGACGGGGACCGGGCGACCGAGGGCGCTCCGGACTTCGGTGCCGCGACCGACGTGGGTCTGGCCATTTCGCGCCTGACGACAGCGGACGATCTCGCGCCGCTGATGGCGCGCGCCGGCCGGGCGCTGGGCGCATCGGGCCTCGTCCTCTGGATGCGCGTGGACGACGAGCTGCTGCCTGCCCTGGTGTCGGGTCAGGTCGACAGCGGGCCGACCGGACTCAGCAGAGTCCGCCGTGGTGAGGACGGCGCCGTGGCGCAGGCCTGGCGCACCGGCGCGGTGACCACGGTCGATGGGGGATCCGCCACGGGTCGGGCTGGGCTGGCGGTCCCCATGTTCAGCGGCGACCGTTGCGCGGGAGTGCTCTGTGTCGAGCTCGAGCGGGGCCGGCAGGCGCGCCCGGACATTGCCGCGGTGTCGACGATGCTGGCAGCCCTCCTCGCGAGCACCGTCGCCGCCTGGCCGGCTGAGTCATCGGTGCCGACGGGCGGGGAGCCGGCCCTCGACATGGACGCGCCAGCGGTTCCCGGGGAGGACTCCTCCCAGGCCAGGATCTCCGCCGGCGGCTGACCGATGGCCAGGCAGGACCACAAGGCCCGGATCCTCGAGCGCGTCGAGCGCGAGAAGGTCAAGTTTCTCCGGCTGCAGTTCACCGACATCCTCGGCATCACCAAGAACGTCGAGGTCCCCGATCGCCAGTTCGAAGCGGCGCTCGATGGCCGCATCATGTTCGACGGCTCCTCGATTGAAGGCTTCGTCCGCATCGAAGAGTCGGACATGTACCTCAAGCCCGACCTCGCCACGTTCCAGGTGCTCCCCTGGACGTATGCGGGTTCGGAGCGCGTCGGGCGCGTCATCTGTGACATCGCCGCACCGGACGGGAGTCCCTTCGCGGGGTGCCCGCGCTCGGCCCTGAAGCGCGCGATCGCGCTAGCCGCCGAGCGGGGCTTCTCGCTGCAGGCCGGACCCGAGGCGGAGTTCTTCCTCTTCCAGCGACGCGACTCGGGTGAGCCCACGACCGAGACCCATGATGCCGGCGGCTACTTCGACCTCACGCCGGTCGATCTCGGCGAGGACGTGCGCCGGGAGATCGTGCTGGCCCTCGAGCAGATGGGGTTCCACGTCGAGGCGGCGCATCACGAAGTCGCACCCGGGCAGCACGAGATCGACTTCCGCCACGACGACGCCCTGGCCACGGCGGACAACGTGAGCACGTTCCGGTTCGTGGTGAAGAACGTCGCCAACCGGAACGGCCTGCACGCGACGTTCATGCCCAAGCCGGTGTTCGGCATCAACGGCAGCGGCATGCACATGCACCAGGCTCTGTTCGCCGGCGCCAGGAACCAGTTTCACGATCCGAAGTCTGACCTGCAACTGAGCCGCACGTGCTTGCAGTACGTAGGCGGCCTGCTGCGCCATGCCCGGGCGTTCTGCGCGATCACCAATCCGCTCGTCAACTCGTACAAGCGGCTCGTGCCGGGCTACGAGGCCCCCACCGCCATCGCCTGGTCGCAGCGCAACCGCAGCCCCCTCGTCCGGGTCCCAGCCGCCAGGGGCGCGGCCACGCGGGTGGAGCTTCGAATGCCCGACCCGTCATGCAACCCGTACCTCGCGCTGGCCGTGATGCTGCGGGCTGGCCTCGACGGCATCGACCGGCAAATCGATCCTGGTCCGCCGGTGAACAAGAACATCTACAAGATGAGTCACCGGGAGCGACGCCACCTGCGCATCGGTGAGCTGCCGGGCAATCTCAGCGAGGCGCTCGACGAACTCGAGAAGGATGACCTCGTGCGGGACGCGTGTGGCGATCACATCTTCGAGCACTTCCTCGCGGCCAAGCGCGAGGAGTGGGACGAGTACATCCGGCACGTGTCCCGCTGGGAACTGGACCGCTACCTCCGCAGCTACTGATCGCCGGGCAGGACGCCGCCGCGGCGTGCCGGAGGACGCACGCTGTCCTCATGGGCGGACGGGAGGACAGGCTTCGCCCGCGTACCACCCCGGCGCCACGCGGTATATCCGACCCCTGCGCGCGCGATCCGCGATGGCCCGGGATTTGAAGTGCCTCGACTCGGTCGCGACGGATCACCCGGATTCCTTTTTCGGCAGGCGCTGGCAAACGGTGAATCCGGTTCGCTCGACGTTCACGATCCGGTCGCGACCACAATACTGCCGCGCGGAGGTGCAGCATGAGAGCAGCGTCCATCCTCGTCGTAGCGGTCCTGATGGCCACCGGCTGTGCGGCACGGACGGTGCGGATCGCGGACCTCAAGGACAGCCCGACCAGGTACGACGACCGCGACGTGCGCATTTCGGGCGTCGTCACCAGCAGCTTCGGGACGTCGCTGCTCCCGGTACAGGTCTACAACGTCGATGACGGCACCGGAGAACTGACGGTGGTGGCCCGCTCCGGCCGCACACCCGCCCGCGGCACCAGGGTCGACGTCAGGGGCCAGGTGTCCGAGGTGGCGGTCGTCGGCGGCCGCTCCATCGGCCTTCACCTGCGGGAAGAAGACCGGCGCGTTTCCCGGGACTGACCCCCACCCAGAGACCCGGGACCCACGCATCGCCCACGCCCGGCTCACACGCGGCGCGCCTCGCGGCTGGTGGGGGCCACGGCCATCGGGCCATGGATCGGGCCATGGCGCGCCTCACCGCCGGGCGGGCCCTCGGGCCCCGGGGACGGCCCTTTCAGCAACCCTGCTGCTGCCCGTCGAGGCGTCGCCGTGCAGATGCGCGCAGGCTCGACGGCGTGAGGCCTCTTGCGGTACGATCCGGGGTTGGCATCGGGGATGTCCCCCGCGCCCCTGAGTAGGTACCGTGGAACAGCTCGAGCACTCCCTCTGGATCGTCGACTTCGTCAACTGGATCGCCGCGTTCGTCGTGAGCGGTCTGGGCCTGCAGGTTGAAAATCCCGCCGCCGTCGTTCCCAACCATGTCGTGATGTCGGCCGTCGTGGTGCTGATCATCACCGGCATCGGCCTCCTCATCCGCTCGCAGCTGAGCGTGGAGAATCCGGGCTGGTTCCAGATCGCCCTCGAGGATCTGATCGGCTGGGTGCAGGGTGTCCTCGACGAGGACATCGGACCGAAGGGACGCCGCTACATCGGCCTGGTGGCGACGATCGGCGCCTTCATCTGGGTGGGAAACCTGATCGGCCAGCTGCCGGGGCTCGTGCCGGCCACGATGGACATCAACGTGACGCTGGCCCTCGCGCTGACCGTGTGGGTCTACTACCACTATCAGGGCGTGAAGGAGCAGGGTCTCGGCGCGTACCTCAAGCACTTCGCCGTGCCCCCGGGGATCCCGGCGTACCTCGCCCCGATCATGCTGCCGATCGAGGTGATCAGCCACTTCTCGCGCGTCATGTCACTGGCATTGCGTCTGTTCGGCAACATCTTCGGCGAGAAGCTGGTGGTACTGATCCTCGCGAGCATCGTGCCCTTCGTGGTGCCGCTGCCGATCATGTTCCTCGGCGTCATCATCGGCACGCTGCAGGCGCTCATCTTCGTGAAGCTCACGACGATCTACCTGGCGGGCGCGGTCGCCACCGAACACGATCACCACTGACAGCGGTTCTCCCGGCCACGGGGCGCGCATGCGACGGCGCCCCGCGCGGCGGGGGGCCATCGCCCGCCGTCAGGCGACGATCTTCACCGCCACCGCGGTCATGTCGTCGTTCTGGCGCGCCTCTCCCCTGAAGACCCGCACCGCCTCGAACACCGCATCCACGATGTGCCGCGCCGACTCGGCGCGCACGGCGCCCACCACCTCGCACAGCCGGCGCGCGCCGAACTCGGCCCCATGCTCGTTCATGGCTTCGAAGATGCCGTCGGAGCAGAAGACGAACACGTCGCCGAGCGAGAGGTTCACCGTCATCTCGTCGTAGACGACGCCCGGGAACGAGCCGAGGGGCACGCCGGGAAGCTCCAGCTGCCCGCACTGGTCGCCCGAACAGTGCACCGGATACGGCAGGCCAGCGTTCGACAGGGTGACGGCCCGACGCCGGAAGTCGAAGAACGCGTAGCACAGCGTGCAGTAGTACTCCTCGAGCTGCTTTTCGTGGAGCACCATGTTCATCGACTGCAGGACGCCCGAGACGCTGAACCGATCGGGCGTGTAGCGGCGCCTGAGCGTGCGCGAGCGCACCAGTTCGGCGGCGAACGCGCCATACAGCGCGGCAGGGGCCCCCTTCCCGGAAACATCGCCCACGGCCACCACCAGGCTGTTCGGCTCGGGCGAGAGGAAGTCGTGGAGATCGCCCCCGAGCTCGTTGGCCGGCGCGAACCGGCCCGCCACATCGACCCCTCGCAGACGCGTCGGCAGTTCGGTCGGCAGGAGCGCCGCCTGCACACGCTGCGCGAAGCGAAGCTCCTTCTCGATGCGCTCCTCGTTGCGTCGTACCTGCTCGTAGAGCTGCGCGTTCTCCACCGCGATCGCGGCCTGGCTGGCGAGCAGCGTGAGCAGTTCCTTGTGCTCCTTGGTGAAGGCGTCGAGTTCGGGGCTCTCGAGATCGAAGACGCCGATGCACCGGTCCTTGATGAGGAGCGGAATCACCAGCTCCGAGCGCACGTCGGGCACCAGGGGCAGGTAGCGGGAGTCCTTCGACACGTCGTTCACGAGCACCGGCTGCCGGTGCATCGCGGCCCAGCCCACCAGTCCCTCGCCGAGGCGCAGCTGTTTGGGCGTGTTCTCGTCGCCGTACCGCACCGCCAGCTTCATCTCCAGATGGTGCGTGCGCTCGTTGAGCAGCAGGATGCCGAACGTCCGGTAGCCCACCAGACGCTTGGTCAGGCTGGCGATCCGGGTGAGCAGGACGTCCAGGTCGAGGATGGACGAGACCTCCCGTCCAATCTCGGCCAGTGTTTCGAGTGTGTCCACGTACTGGCGCTCGGACCTGAACAGCCGGGCGTTCTCGATGGCCACGGCGACGTGGGTGGCGAACTGCCGGAGCAGCGCCAGGTCCTGGCTGGTGAACGCTCCCGCCGTCTCGCTGAGGAGGTTCATCGCCCCGATGACCCGGCCCTTGCGGCGCATCGGCACCGCCAGCTGCGCCAGCATGTTCTTGAGCGGACCCATGTAGCGGGGCTCCTGGCGGATGTCGTTCACCAGGATGGGCCGCTTCTCCTGGACCGCCGCACCGACGACACCCTGTCCCACCTTGAGCCGGAGCGTCCGTGCCACCTCGGCGGGGTAGCCGACCGAATAGGCAAGGTGCAGCTCCTGGTGGGCCTCGTCGAGCAGGTAGACGGAGAATGCCGTGAATTTCGTCAGCCGTGCGATGAGGAGCGGGATCTTGGCCAGCAGCTCCTCGAGATCGAGCACCGACGTCACCTCGCGCCCGAGCTCGAACAGGGTCTGGAGGAGCTCGGTGTCGGTGGCGGGACGGGGCTGAAGGCCCGTCGTCTCCGACGTGGCCGTCTGTTCCGGTTCGGAGAACGGGCCGGTGGGTTCGTTCATGCGAGGCGTGGACACCGGATTATACTGGACCCTTTCCCATGGACCTGACCCTTCCTCTCGACTACCAGGCCATCGAACGGATCCTGCCGCACCGGTACCCGTTCCTGCTGGTCGATCGCATCACCGAACTCGAGGCCGACAAGCGGATCGTGGGCGTGAAGAACGTCTCGGCGAACGAGCGCTATCTCTCGCCGGCGGTGGCCGGTTCGGGTCCGGTGCTGCCGCCGACGATTCTCACCGAAGCGGTGGCACAGGTGGGCGCGATCCTGATCCTGTCGAAGCCGGAGAACCGGGAGAAGCTCATCTACTTCATGGGCATCGACCGCGTCCGGTTCAAGGCCATGGCACGACCGGGCGACGTGGTGGAGATCGAGGCGCGCGTGAAGCGCCTGCGCAGCCGCATGGGGCAGCTCGAGGGGTTTGCCCGCATCAACGGCCAGGTGGCCGTGGCCGGGCGCATGACCTTCGCCCTGGGTCCAACCGCCTCCTGACCTCTGGCCCGGCCAGTTGCCGGGCTCAGGCGATGGCGGCCCGCACCTCGGCCACCCGTACGCAGTTCCGCCCCTCCTGCTTGGCCAGGTAGAGGGCTGCATCGGCCCGGCCGATGAGCGGCGACACTTCGACCTCCCCGGCTGACGCCGTCGCGATCCCGAAACTGGCGGTCACCCTGATCACGTCGGCGTTCCACCGCACGGGGTTCTCCTCGAGCTCCCGGCGCAGGGTCTCGGCCACGCGCTGCGCGCCAGCCAGCGGTGTATCCGGCAGCAGGATGAGGAACTCCTCGCCGCCATAGCGGCACTTGAGGTCGCTGCCGCGCAGGACGGCGGTCATCCGCTGCCCCACGGCCGAGAGCACCGCGTCGCCACAGAGGTGTCCGTACTCGTCGTTGATCCGCTTGAAGTGATCCAGGTCGAACATGATCAGGCTCAGGGGCTGCTGGGACCGCCAGGCGCGGCGCAGCTCCACGTCGATCACCTCGAGCGCGTGCTTCCGGTTCGAGCACCCCGTCAGCGCGTCCCGGACGCTGTTCTCGTGGATCTCCTTGAACAGCTGGGCGTTCTTGACGGCCGCCCCCAGCAGCGCCGATGCCGTCGTGAGGATGCCGTGCTGGTGCTCGGTGAGCGGCGGCTGGGACGCCACGCCGAGCACACCCAGGGGCGCGCCTCCGGCAATCATCGGGAAGCAGGCGTCGGCGGCCGCGCCGGCCCCGACGACGCCCACTTCCCCGAGCACGGCCCGCCGCGCAGCCCGCTCGAGATCGGCCAGCCGCACGTCCCCGAGCGTCACGAGGGGCTGCCAGATGCCGTCCATCCGCAGCATGACCCAACCCGATCGCCCGGGCGCCAGTCGCGGGAGGTGCTCGGTGACGGCGCTCCGAATCGAGTCCTCGTCCTGCGAGCGGGTGAGCGCGAGGGCGCGGCCGAACTCCACGAGCCGGGCGGTCTCGCTCTCGCGCGCGCGGGCCTGGTGCGCGTCGGCCTCGGCGGCGAGCGCGAGCGCACGGATCTCGTGGCGCTTCCGGAGCTGGTAGAAGATGTAGACGCCGGTGAGAATCACGAGCCCGGGCAACAGCTGCAGGCCGCGGGCCTGTTCGATCTCGCGCGCGTACTCGATCAGCCGGGCCACGGGCTCCACGAAGATCACGAAGAGCGCCACGGTCAGCCCGGCGAGCAGCATGAGATCGTTGCGGCCGACCAGTCTCATTCGAACCCTCTGTCGATGCGGGAATCGGGCGGAACGCCCGGCCGCAAGCCTATCGACGGCTCTCTCGCACTGTCAAGACACGGGCAGGCACCAGATCGGGCGCCGTCGAATTCCTTGGGCGCACGATCCGACCCGGCTATAATCGCTCTTCGTGGCCTCACGAGTCTCGAAGCAGTCGGCCGCGGCGCGGAAGCTGCGGGCCGACGCTTTCGCTCGATTCTTCGAAGCCGTTCGCGAGGGCGTGTTCATCGGCACGCTGAGCCCGGACGGCACATCGACCGGCACGACCGCGGCCAATCCCCATCTCCGTCACATCTTCGGCTACCCACCCGACACCAGCGAAGGCACGGTCTCGCCGCTGAGCCCCGGGCGCTTCGTGGAGCAGGCCGACCGGGCCGCGCTGCTCGATCGCCTGATGGCCGACGGCCGCGTCACCGACTATCGCATCCGCATGAAGCGGGTGGACGGGACGACGTTCTGGGTGGAAACGACGGCGCAGGCCGAGTCCGAGCCCGACGGCTCCGCGATCCGCGTCGAAGCCCTGTTCAGGGATGTCAGCGAACGCAAGCGGCTCAATGACGAGTCGTGGGACATGTACCAGCAGATGCTTCAGGCCGAGAAGATGGCGGCCCTGGGCCAGGAGGTGGCGACGGTCGCCCACGAGCTGACCAACCCCCTCGCCACGATCCTGAGCTGGGCGGAGCGCCTCGCCTCCAAGCCGCTCAGCGAGCCCACGCAGCGCGGCGTGGAGATCATCGTGAGCGAGGCCGACAGGGCGGCGAAGACCGTCAGGCAGCTGCTCACCTACGCCCGGAAGCGCCGCTCCACGCGCACCCTCATCGACCTGACGCGGGTCGTGCAGCAGGCGCTCGCATCGCGGGCCTACGAGCGCGGCGTCGTGAACGTGATCGTCGAGACGCACTTCGAGGAACGGCTCCCTCGGGTCTTCGCGGACGCGCACCGGATCTACCAGGTCCTGCTGAACCTGATCATCAACGCCGAGCAGGCGATGATCGCGGCACACGGCCGCGGTACGCTCGTGGTGCGGACGTCTCATGACGCGGCCACCAACATGGTGGCGGTGGAGATTGCCGACGATGGGCCCGGCGTGCCCCTCGAGGTCGAAAACCGCATCTTCGAACCCTTCTTCACCACCAAGGAGGTGGGACAAGGGACCGGACTCGGCCTGTCGCTGGCGCACGCCATCGTGCAGGAGCACGAGGGCCGGATCAGCGTCCGTCCGAGCGTACCCCGGGGCGCCACCTTCGTCGTCGAGCTCCCCATCGCCGAATCCCTGGCCGGCGGCGCCTCCGCCGAGCCGGAGACGCCCTTCACGACGCTGCGTGGCGCGTCGGTCCTCCTGGTGGAGGACGAACGCCCTCTCGCTGCGGCGGTCGTGGAGCTGCTGCGGGACCACGGCCTGATCGTCGAGTGGGCCAGCGACGGCGAGAGGGCCCTGGAGCGTGTGCAACACGGGCTGTTCGACGTGGTGATCTGCGACCTCCGGATGCCCAGGCTCGACGGAATGGCGTTCTACCGGGCGATGACCGCCACCAGGCCTGAACTGGCGCGCCGCGTCATCTTCGTGACCGGCGACGTCGCCGACCCCGAGGCCGAACGCTTCCTCGCCGAGAGCGAGTGCCGCTGGCTCGCCAAGCCGTTCCGCAACGCCGACTTGTTGCGCCGCGTGCGCGATACGCTCGCGTAGGACACGACCACTCCCATCGGCGTCCCGTCCTGCGACGACACGGCGGCGGCCCGCTCGCGCGGCCGCTGCTGGAACTCCAGGATGGCGCTGCGCATCACCACCATGGCCTCGGCAGGCGCCATGCGTCCAAGCGCCTCACGCAGGCGCCGAATGGCGCGGGCGTGGAGCTGGGAGACGCGCGACTCGTTCACGCCGATCTCGGCGCCGATCTGCTTCATCGTGGCCTCGCCGTAGTAATAAAGGCTGATGACCTTCTGCTCGCGGGGCGGCAGGCTCTGGATCGCCTGGAGCACGCGCCCGCGGGTTTCCTCGCGCTCGAAGGCGGCATCGGGCTGCTCGGGCTCGGACGGCACCAGGGCGGCCGGCAGGCGCGACTCGTCGACGTTGTCGCCGCTCGAGAGCGGTGAGGTGGACTCGATGGCGTTGATGCGCACGATGGTGCGGCCAAGGCGCTTCTCGTCGGACCCGAGACGGGCGGCGAGGTCGGCGAGCGACGGCTCGCATCCGAGTTCGCGCCGCAGTTCCTCGCGGGCCGCCTCGAGTTCGCGCCGCTGACGGCGGACGCCGCGCGGCCAGGCGTCCTTGCGCAGGGCATCGATCATGGCGCCGCGGATCCGGCGCTCGGCAAACGTCTCGAACTTGATGCCGCGCTCCTCGTCGAAGCGGTTCGCTGCGTCGATCAAGCCAAGGACGCCGTCCTGAACCAGATCGCCGATGTCGATGGAGTGGGGCATCGTCGAGGCGACGCGGCGTGCGAGCTGCTCGACGAAGGGAATGGCGGCAACGACTCGAGAAGTGTTCGAACCTGTCAACGGGTGCATCAATCTGACCTCCGCCCATCCCTAAGGCAACGCGGATACCAACAGAAAGACCGCCAATTGCGTTCAACAGACCCGTTCTTCACACGCTGACAAAACCCGTTGTTTTCAGCGGTTTGTGGCCGATTCGTGCAGCCGTGCGGCGTCCGGCGCCCCTGTCGGCGTGCCGCTCCGGGCGTCAGCAAACCGTCGCCACCGGTTGAGGTTCGCCAGGAAATTGACGGTGGGGATAACCGAACTGCGGTGCCACGGAGGTGGCGGGGTGGAAGAAGCTGCGGGCGCGCGGGGCCGGTCGGATCACGCCTCCGGAGGCTGGACGAGCCCCCGGAGTTCGGTCACCGTTTCCCTGGCGGCCAGCAGCTTGGACACGATCTGCGCCGCGCGAGACCGGCTGGTCTCGTCGGTGGTGCGCGCCTCGATCAGTTCGGCGTGCGCGAGGATCACCCCGAACTGATTGTTCAGCCGGTGGAACAGCTCCCGCACCCCGGGATGCGGCTCGACGTCTGCCATGGGCGCGCGTCAGGCCTGAGGACGGATGGCGGGGGCGACGGCTCGGCCGGGCGATCGCTCCTGATCGTCCGGCTCCCGCCACAGCGTGTCGGCGAAGATCCGGATGGAGCCGCCGGCGGTCCGCACGTACTCGACCTTGCCGGCTGAGATCCAGTTGTAGATCGTGCGGCGGCTGACACCCACGACCTCACACGCCTTGGTAATAGAAAGAGTCTGGCGGTCCATATGTCTCCGAGGCGGGAGTGTGGGAGGCACAGAGCCCCTGCGCGAGTCCGCCTTCAGAGGTGGGTATCGGATCGTTGCAAATCGCGGTTTAGTCCCTGGTGGTTGACTGGGTGTCTCAGGGGCGTCAAGATATTGGCGCATTGGCCCTCAGCCCCGCGCGCCCGCACCTCCTCTTCGTTGATGACGAGCCCGTGCTCCGATCGCTGATGGCGGAGCGGCTCACGGACCGCGGCTTCGACGTGGTGGAGGCGGGCTCCGGCGAACAGGCACTCGGCCTGCTCGACGATTTCGCCTTCGACGTCCTCATCACCGACCTCCGGATGCCGGGCATCGACGGGTCGAAGGTGATCGAGGAGGCGCTCGGGCGGTATCCCGGGATCGTCGCAATCGTCGTCACCGGCTTCGGGACCGTCAAGGAGGCCGTGGCCGCTATCAAGCGTGGCGCCGCCGACTTCGTCAACAAGCCGTTCCAGTTCGACGAACTGATCCACGCCATCGACAAGAGCCTCGAGCAGCGCCGTCTCACGTCGGAGAACGCCTACCTGCGATCGCAGCTGGAGGAGCGCTACCAGTTCGGGGGCATCCTCGGACGGAGCCGGCGGATGCAGCAGGTGCTGCAGCTGTGCGAGACGGTGGCGGCATCGAATACCACGCTGCTCATCGGCGGAGAAACCGGGACGGGCAAGGAAGTGGTCGCCAAGGCCATCCATCTCAACGGCCCGCGCAAGGCCAACCGGTTCGTGGCGCTCAACTGCAGCGCCATTCCCGAGACACTGCTCGAGGCGGAACTCTTCGGCCACGTCAGGGGCTCGTTCACCGGCGCGGTGGGGAGCCGTCAGGGCAAGGTGGAGGCCGCGCACAAAGGCACGCTCTTCCTCGACGAGGTGGGTACGATGAGCGCCGGCCTGCAGACAAAGCTCCTCCGCGTGCTGCAGGAGCGCGAGTTCGAGCGGCTGGGCGACAACCAGACGGTGAAGGTCGACGTGCGCGTGATCGCGGCCACCAACTCCGACCTGGCGCAGATGGTGAGCGACGGCACGTTCCGTGAGGACCTCTACTACCGGCTCAACGTGATCCAGGTGAAACTGCCGCCGCTGCGCGACCGGCGCGACGACATTCCGCTGCTCGTGCAACACTTCCTGGACAAGTACGCGGCCGGCCGCGGGTTTCGTCTGTCACAGGCCGCGATGCGGGCGCTGATGGCGTACTCCTGGCCCGGCAACGTGCGGCAGCTCGAGAATGCCGTGGAGCGGGCCGTGGCGCTGAGCATCGGCCGCACCGACATCGACGTGGACGTACTCCCCCCGGAGATCGGGACGCCGGACGTGCCGGATCTCCGCCCGGGCGTGGAGCTGCCAGAGGAGGGGCTGGATCTGCCCCATCACCTGCTGTCGATCGAACGCGAGTTCATCCGGCAGGCCCTTGCGCGCGTGGGAGGCAACAGGAACCGCGCGGCCGACCTCCTGCGGATCAAACGCACGACACTCGTCGAGAAGCTGAAGCGGATCGGCGATCCGATGCGCGCATCCTGAAGGAGACTGCATGCCCCCGCGCTATTCGTACTGGACCATCCTCGCCGATGGTCTGCCCACCGCCTTTCGCGCCGCGATGAAGGACGAGCTGATGCCGACGTATCGGCGTCTGCTCGAGCGTCATCCCGACGCCACGCTCAAGTGGTTCGCGCGGGGCAAGCTGTGGGACTCCCCCGAGGACGCCGCCGCGGATCGTCCGGGCGCGGCGGGTCGCGGGCGCGACTGGCGGCCGGGCGGCCAGCACCGCGATCCCCGGCAGGCCTTCAAGGACGAGCAGAAGCAGCGCAACCAGGCGAAGCGTCAGGAGCGCTTCCGCCACAAGGAAGCCCGCGCGCAGCGGGCCCGTCCGCCTGCGGGCTCCGACGCGTCTCCCGCTGACGACCCGCGACCGGACACGCGTCCCGAGGCACGCTCGGATGCCGGCCCGCCACGCGGGCGCGCACCGCGACCCGCCCGGGAACACCGGTCGGACCACGACCGGCCTGACCGCGCACCGGCGAGGAAGCCGTTCGGAAAGCCGGCATGGGACGGGGAGCGACCCGCGCGCCGGTTCCCGACCTCGGGCGCGCCCCGAGCCGACCGGCCGTCCGGTGATCGGAAGCCGTGGCAGGGCGGGACGGGACGCGAGGGTAAGCCCTGGAGCGGCGGGCCGCCCTCACGGGCGTCGAGGCCGTGGCGCGATGGGCCGGACTCGCGGGGTGAAGCGCCCCGGTCGGGCGCGCGCCCGCCGGATGACTCCCGGCCAGGGAGCGCGCCAGGGGCCAGAGATCGCGGGCCACGGAGCTGGGACACGCGTGAGCAGAGCCGTCCGCGCGCCGGAGGTCCTGGAACGGGACGGCCGGCGTGGAGCGACGCGTCCGCGCGCGGTGGCCGCGATCGCGGCGACGCAGCTCCTCGAGAGCGCAAGCCCTGGAGCGATCGTCAGGGGCCGCAGGGTGACCGTCCACACGGCGCGCGCAAGCCTTGGAACGACCGTGAACGCCCGCAGGGTGATCGCTCGCAGGGTGCGCGCCCGGCCCGGGGCCACGATGCACGCGGCGGGGACCGCCCGCGTCCGGCAGGAGCGCCCCGTGGCGACCACCGCGATGGTCCCCCACCAGCGCGGCGCCCCTGGAGCGCCGACCGTCCGCCGCAGCCGGAGGGACGGCCGAAGGCGTGGGGCGCCCGCCCGCCGGGAGCCCGGGACCGGGACCGGCCACCGGCTGGACAGGACGACCGCCCCCGCGCACGGCAGCCCTGGACCGCACGGCCCGATGCCGCCAAGCCCTGGCGGCGCGACGAGACGCGCCCTGGGGGGCGCCCGGGGCCGCGGCCGGCGCGCGACCAGCAGGGGCCGGACCGCCCGGCGTGGCAGAACCGGGACTCGGGAGGCACCTCGCGTGCGCCGCGGGACACGCGTCCACCGCGAGGCGCACGGGAGCCGTGGAAGGGGGAGCACGAGGTCCGGCCTCGGGGCGATCGCCCCGCGCGCGACCAGGACGGCCCCAGGAATGCGGGGGACCGCAGGCCGCCGACCGGCACCACCGGGGGACGTGACGGTGCGCGACCGGTCACCCGCCGCAGCTTCGATCGTGGAGGCCCTCCGGGCGGAGGGTCCTCCCGTCCGGCTGGCGGCCAGCGGCCCCACAAGCCGCACAAGCCCAGGACCCGCTGATGCTGGTGCACCTGCTGCTGATGCAGCCGAAGCCGGATGTGCCGGCCGCGGCACGGCGCGCGCTGCTCGACGCGTACCGCGCGGCGGTCGCACAGATTCCCTCGATCCGCCGGGCGCGGGTCGGGCGGCGCGCGCGACTCGGCTACGGGTACGAGCAGGGGCAGCCCGATTTCCAGTATGGGCTGCTGCTGGAGTTCGACGACCGCGAGGGGCTGGCCGCGTATCTCGCGCACCCTGCGCACGCCGACCTGGCGGCACGCTTCTACGAGGTGACCGGCAACGCCCTCATCCTCGACCTCGAGCTCTCGGAGGGCGCCGACAGCGTGCTGCTCGCAGACCTGGCCTGACGCGCGGCTCGCACGGCCGGGGCGTCAGGGCGTGCCGGCGACGGCCACTGCGGGATCGAAGAAGCCCTCGATGACCTCCCGCAGCTCGGCGATGCTCTCGGCCTGGTTCACGCGGATGCGAAGGTGTGACCCTCCGTCGAGCCCCTTCGAGTACCAGGCGCACAGCGCGCGCAGCTTGTTCACCACCCAACGGTCACGCCCGCGCGCGGGAGCGCGCCCGATGGAGGTCGACGCCTCGGTGCCGGCCTTCGAGGGAGCGAGGTGCCGGAAGCCGGACGGCTCGTCCTGGTCGTCCACGAGCAGCAGGTCGATGTACTCGAGCAGGAAGCGACGGCGATCCTCGGCCGTCACGACGCGTGGCGCGCGGCCCTCGAGCAGGTCGGTGGCCTGGGCCAGGATCCACGGGTTGCGCAGCACGCCACGACCCACCATCACGCCACTCACGCGTCCCGCCAGCCGGGCGACCACCTGCTCTGCCTCCACGCAGTCGCCACTGCCTACGACGGGCACGCCAAGGTCGTGGGCGATCTCGTCCACGAGCGTCCAGTCCGCCGACCCGCGGTAGGACTGCTCCGCGGTGCGGCCGTGGACGGTCACGGCGGCGGCACCGGCGTCCACCACGCGCCTGGCCAGCTCGGGCGCGTTGAGGGTGCGCCCGTCCCAGCCTGCGCGCATCTTCACCGTGACGGGAATGCGCACGGCCTTGGACATGGCGGCGATGACGCTGGCCGCGTGCTCCGGCTCGCGCATGAGCGCGCACCCGGCCTGATGCTTCGCGATCTTGGGTACGGGACAGCCCATGTTCACGTCGACGACGTCGGCGCCAATGCCTTCCACGATGCGGGCCGCCTCGGCCATCGTCGCCGGGTCGCCTCCGAAGATCTGGATCGACACGGGCCGCTCCTCGTCCGTGTACTCTGCGTACTCGAGCGTGCGGTCGATGCCGCGCACGAGCCCTTCCGACGAGACCATCTCGGTCACGACCAGGCCGCACCCGCCGTGCCGCTTCACGAGCCGTCGGAAGGCCGTATCGGTCATGCCCGCCATGGGAGCCACCACAAGCGGGCTTGCCGTCTCGATGTTGCCGATCTTCATGGGTCTGGGCCTGCCCTCAATACGGCTTCACGTCCGCGGCGTCCACTTCGGCACTGACGGCCTGGCCGATGAGGTCCACCGAGAGCAGGAGCCGGGCGTGCGCACCCTTGCGCACCAGACGACCCACGACGCCCCTCAGCGGACCGTGCACGACCTCGACCTTCATCCCCTCGCGGATCATCGGGCACGGATCGAAGGCCAGCTCGCTCTCGACGAGGCGGCGGATGGATTCGATCTCGACGCCTGGAATCGGCGCGGGCTCACCCTCGAACGACACGATGCTGACGACACCCGCGCACCGCATCACCGGCATGCGGTCGAGCGGGTCGAAACGCGCGAAACAGTACCCGGGGAACAGCGGCCAGTCGATGCGCTTACGGCGATCCTTCCAGCGGCTCCAGCGGGTGACGGTGGGGAGGAAGACCTCGACCTGCCGGGTCTCGAGCTGTCGGCGCACCACCTGTTCGTGGCGGGAACGGGTCCAGAGGGCGAACCACTGGGTGCCGGACGCCGGCACGGGGTGGCACAGACCAGGATCCGCCCCGGACACCTGATCCACCACGACGCCGTGTCGTCCGGGCTGGTGCGCCGCCATGGGCCAGCCGGGCGCTAGTTCCCGGCGGCCGGCTCGGCCGAGGGGGCGGTGAGGGTACGCAGCCGCTCGGCCAGGGCAATGTCGTAGGCCTTCTGCAGCTCGTCGTTCCGCCAGGAAATCGTGGCCTGGGTGCGCAGGCGCTCCAGGTACCGCCCCAGCTCCGCCACCCGCTTCTGCTCGGCCACGGCCTGGCTGATCGCGTCACGCGCTTCTTCGAACGTGCGGGTCTTCGACTCGGCACGCGTCTCGAGCTTGATGATCTGGTAGCCCCTCGGCACGCGCAGCACGCCCGTGAGATCGCCGACGTTCATGCCGCGCAGCAGGGTCTGGAGGGCGGGAGCCAGCTCGTCGACCGTCAGAGGGCCGATGAGCCCCCCATTGGCCTTGGAGGAGGAGTCCGACACCTCGGCCGCCAACCGAGGGAACGGCTCCCCGGCGAGCAAACGGGTTCTCACGACGTCGGCCTCGGCGCGCGCCGCATCGTCTTCGGCGACGTTGACACCGAGCGTCGAAGCGGGCACCTCGATCAGGATCTCGCGCAGCGTGACGCTCGCGGGTGTGGTGAACGACTGCTGCCGGGTGGCATAGAACTCCCGGGCCTCGTCCTCCGAGATGGCGATCTTGTTGACAACCTCGTTCTGCTGGACCTGGTTGACGATCATCTGCCGCTCGAGCTGGCGGCGCAGATCGGCGAGGGTCATGCCCTCCTGCTGCAGGGCCGCCTGAAAGCGTTCGTCGTCCTCGAGGTTGTTCTGCTGCTTGATGTTGGCGAGCACGCCCTGAAACTGCTCGTCGCTGAGGACGTAGCCGAGTTCGCGGCCCCGCTGCACGAGGAGGAGTTCGTCGACGGCGTCGAGAATCAGGGAGGGGGTCATCTCCTCGATCGCCTGGCGCAGTTCGGGGCTCTCGGCCGACAGGGTGGTGAGATCGTCCCGGTTGCGCAGGGCCGAGATCTGGCGTTGTTCGAAGTCGGACTTGGTGATGATGTCGCCGTTGACCCGCACGAGCACCTGCTCGATGATCTCCGCCCGGAGCGGGGCTACCAGGAGGGCCGCCAAGGCCACGAGGGCCGCCAGTCGAGCTCGTTTCATGGGCAATTCCTTGTAAGTCAACATCTTAACCCAATGCCCGGAGCAGCTGCTCGAGCCGGGGGAAGAGGCCACCGTCGGCGCGGGGATCGCGCTCGGGGGTCTTGAGCATCTCGTCCCGCGTGAAGCCGGGCGTCACGGCCCCGGCAGTCGCCCGGCCGGTCCACCAGCTCCCCGGCGGCGGCGGAGGGGCCTCGGGCCGACGGCGTGGCCTGGCCCCTGGCGCGGGGCGCCCAGAGGACCCTGGGCCAGCGGCGCCCGGCCTGGCAGCCCCCCCGCCCGCCGGCACACGACCCGGGGATTGAGACGAAGACGACGGCGGCGCGGCCGCACCCCCCGTCGCCGGGGCCTCGAGATCGAGCTTGAGAGACACGGGAGGGACCAGGACCGCGCCCGGCCACTCGTGCACCACCTTCACGAGACGGGCGGGATCCAGCTTGGCCTGGGGACGGAAGCGGATGAGCGCCGTCCTGCCCTCCCGGTCGATACTCTCGATGCCCAACGCGTCGGCCAGGATGCGCAACCGTCCGTACTCGGCGAGATTGAGCACGGTGGGAGGAGGCGGCCCGTACCGGTCCACGAGCCCGGCGACGATCGTCTCGAGCTCGGGCTCGCTGCGTGCGGCCGCCACCTGGCGGTAGAGCATGAGACGCTGGTTCATGTCGGTGACGTAGGCCTCGTCGATCCGGAGGTCCACCCGCAGGTTGACGGTCGCCCGGGTGTCGTCCTCGAGCTCCTCGCCCTTGAGCTCACGAATCGTGTCCTCGAGCAGCTTCATGTACATCTCGAAGCCCACGGCCTCGATATGACCGCTCTGTTCACCGCCCAGCAGGTTCCCGGCGCCGCGGATCTCGAGGTCGAGGGCCGCGACACGGAAGCCGCTGCCGAGGTCGCTGAACTCCCGGATCGCGGCCAGACGCTTCCGGGCCACGGGAGACAGCGAGTCGGGCGGCGGAATGAGGAGGTACGCGTATGCGGGGCGATCGGAGCGCCCGACGCGTCCGCGCAGCTGATAGAGCTGCGACAGCCCGTAGCGATCGGCCCGGTTGATGATGATGGTGTTGGCGTTGGGGATGTCGAGCCCGTTCTCGACGATGGTGGTCGCCAGCAGCACGTCGAAGCGGCGCTCCACGAAGCCGAGCATGGCCCGCTCGAGTTCCTCCTCCCCCATCTGCCCGTGCCCGACGCCGATCCGGGCCTCGGGCACGAGGCGCGAGAGCAGGTTGGCCATCGAGAAGATCGACTCCACCCGGTTGTGGACGAAGTACACCTGACCGCCCCGCGCCAGTTCGTTGCGGAGCGCACGCTGGATCACGGCGCTGTCGAACTTGACCACGTTGGTCTGGATCGACAGGCGATCCTTGGGTGGCGTCTCGATGACCGACATGTCGCGGATGCCGACGAGCGACATGTTGAGCGTGCGCGGAATCGGCGTGGCCGTCAGCGTCAGCACGTCCACCTTGCGGCGGATCTGCTTGATGCGCTCCTTGTGCGTGACCCCGAAGCGCTGCTCCTCGTCCACCACCAGCAGGCCGAGGTCCTTGAAGCGGATGTCCTTCGACAGCAGCCGGTGCGTGCCGACGATCACGTCCACGCGGCCGGCGGCCAGCCCCTCGAGCGTCTTCTGTATCTCGGGCTTGGAGCGGAACCGGCTCACCATCTCGATGGTGAAGGGGAACCCGGCGAAGCGCTCCGCGAACGTCTTGGCGTGCTGGAACGCCAGCACCGTGGTGGGCGCGAGGACCGCGACCTGCTTGCCGTCCATCACGGCCTTGAACGCCGCCCGCATGGCGACCTCGGTCTTGCCGTAGCCGACGTCGCCGCACAGCAGACGGTCCATCGGGATGGACGACTCCATGTCGCGCTTGATGTCGGCGATCGCGTTGGCCTGATCGACAGTGGGCTCGAAGGGAAACGCGTCCTCGAACTCCTGTTGCCAGTGCGTATCCGGCGCGAATACATGCCCGGCCACGGCCTTGCGCTGCGCGTAGAGCGTGAGCAGCTCCTGCGCCATGTCGCGCATCGCCTTGCGGACGCGCGTCTTGGCCTTCTCCCAGGTGGTGCCGCCGAGCCGGTCGAGCGCGGGCCTCGAGCCGCCGCTGTATTTCTGCACCAGGTCGAGCCGCTCGACCGGGACGAACAGCTTGTCGTCGCCGTGGTACTTGAGTTCCAGGAACTCCTGGACGCCGCCGGCCGACCCGGGCACCCCGAGCTGCTTGAGGCCCACGAACGCGCCGATGCCGTGGTCCACGTGCACGACGAGATCGCCGACTTTCAGGTCCCGGAGGCTGGAGAGGAAGGTCTTGGCCAGGTTGCGCCGCTCGCCTGAGGCGCGCCGCTCCTCCTCGAAGACGTCCGTCTCGACGTAGACCTGGAGCCCCGCCTCGGCCAGCCGGAATCCGCGCGACAGGGCCCCCACGGCAATCAGCACCGACGCGGCGTGCCCGTCCTCGGCCCGCTCGACCGGCACGCCGAACAGGTCGTACTCACGGAGGATCTCCGCGAGACGCTCCGCACGGCCCGGGCTCTCGGAGACGAACAGCACGGTGTCCCCGCGCTGACGCGCCTGTCGGACCTCGGCAATCCATTCCGCGAGCCGGCCCCGGAACTCACGTGCCGGCTGGCAGGGCACATGGCGCACGTCGGTCGCTGCCGCGGTGGCGTCGGCGTCGGGGGCGACGTCGGCATCCACCGCCAGCTCCTCGAGGGCGGCTGCCGAGCGCAGGCGGCTCTCGACGGCGTCCCAGGACAGGAACGCCTCGTCGGGCGGCCCGAAGGCGGGTGCCCGGTCGGCGGCGTCCTCGAAACTGGTCTGGAGCTGCCCGCGCAGCTTCTCCCCGACGTCGAGCGACTGGTCGCGTTCGCAGACGACCACGCGAATGCCGTGGGTTCCGGACAGGAAGTCGAACGGCGACGTGTCGGCGGGCCCGTCCAGCCGGTCGCGCAGGGGCACCACCATCAGCTGGTCGATCGTGGCCACCGACCGCTGGGTGGAGGGGTCGAAGCGCCGGAGCGACTCGATGGTGTCACCCACGAACTCGATCCGGGCCGGCCAGGCGTCGCCGGCGGGAAACACGTCCACGATCCCGCCCCGGATCGTGAAGGCCCCATGTTCGTCCACCGGGTCTTCGCGCACGAAGCCCGCATCGACGAGCCGCTCGGCCAGCACGTGCGGGTCGATCTCGACGCCGGGGCGCAGTTCGCTCGAGACCGCGAGCAGCTGCTCGGCGCTGCTGACCCTGGGGAGCAAGGCGCCGACGGAGGCCACCATCAGCCGCAGGGTCCCCGTGGCCGCGGCGTGCAGCGCACGCGCCCGCATCGCGGACACGCGGACGTGCGGCACCATGCCCCGATACGGATCCACCTGCAGGGACGGAAACGGCAGGACGGCCTGCTCGACATCCTGTGTGGAGGCGCCCTCGAGCGCACCGTAGAAGAAGCGCGCGTCCGCCGTCACCTGCTCGACGTCGCGATCGGTCGGCACCACCAGCAGCAGCACACCGCCGCCGGCGCGCGCGGTGGCGGCCGCCGCCAGCGCACGCGCAGCAGGCGTCAGCCCGCCGGTCACGCCGCGCAGGGCGTCGAGGCCGGCCTTCGCGGCGGCGCGGGCGAACAGGGCCCGGAGCGTCAGGGAAGTGCGCGCCATGTGTCGGTACGCAGCGAGGCCTGGGTCCGCGTGAGGCAGGCCCGGGCTCCGGTGCAGCCTGCTATTGTGGAACGGATCGGGCTACGATCGGGAGGACGACGCGCCACGGGCCCGAATCCCGTGCCCGCGGGCGCCCGTCGGTCACGGACGGCGTGCGTGCGCGGCTGCCTCGATGAGTCGCGTCGAGGAGAAGCCTTCCGCGAGCGGGACGCGCACCACCCGGCCCCCGCGCGCCTCCACCACATCCCGCCCCACGATGTGGTCCGCCCCCCAGTCGGCGCCCTTCACCAGGATGTCCGGCTGCACGGCCGTGATGAGCGCGTGCGGCGTCTCCTCGTCGAACACGACCACGGCGTCCACCGCCCCCAGCGCCAGCAGGACCTCGGCCCGTTCGCCTTCCGGGTTGATGGGACGGGCCGGCCCCTTGTTGGCGCGCACCGACCTGTCGGAGTTGATCCCCACGATCAGGACGTCGCCCAGCGCCCGCGCGTCCGCCAGGTATCGCACGTGTCCCGGGTGCAGCAGATCGAACACGCCGTTGGTGAAGACGACCGTGCCGCCGCGTGCGTGCACCGCGCGAGCCAGGTCGGCCGCCTCGGCCCGTGAGCACGACCGTCCCGGGCGCGACTTCACGACAGCCCCGACATGCGGACGCCGCCCGAGAAGCGCCAGCGGTGCGGCGGCCTGAACAGCCCGACGTCCCGACGGTCGGACGTCACGCGGAAGCTGTGCAGCAACCGGTGGTAGTCGTACGGCGCGCCGTCCTCGCGGTGGACGGCCACGTCCAGCTTGTAGGCACCCGCGATCAGGTCGAGCCGTTCGACGGCGAACGTCACCTCGCCCTCCCCCGACAGCGTCCCGCCCAGGCCGCCATCGATGGACGTGTTGGTGCCGAAACAGCAGGTGCCGTCGGCGCTGAAGATGCCGACCCCGAAGACGACGTCGGTCACCGGGGCCTGCGCCCGCACGCCGAGCGTGACGGTCAGGGGCTCGCCAGTACGGACCACCTGCGTCTCGGTTCCGTCGGCGCCCGCGAGGCGTACGCTGACGATCTCGACCTCGCGCGAGCCCCAGCGCCCCTCCGACGCCTGGAACATGTCGCCCGGCGGATCCCCTGCGGCTCCCCGCGGCGCGGAGAGACTGCTCCCGGCCGCCCGGCGATCCGCCTCGGCGAGGGCGCGCGCGTCAGCGGCCGAGACGTCGAGCAGGTACGCATCCACGACACGCTTCGGATCGCCCTGTTCGCGTACGCGACCGTCGTCGAGCCACAGCGCCTCGTCGCAGAACCGTGTCACCAGGTCGAGCGCATGCGTGACGAGCAGCACCGTCTTGCCGTGCCGGCGCAGCTCGGCAAACTTGTCGAGGCAGCGGTGCGTGAAGGCCTCGTCACCCACCGCCAGCACCTCGTCCACCAGCAGCACGTCGGGGTTCACGTGAATCGCCACGGCGAAACCCAGGCGGACGTACATGCCGGAGGAGTAGGTCTTCACCGGCGCATCGATGAACTCCTCCAGTTCCGCGAACGCCACCATGTCGTCGAACCGCTCGGCCACCTCCCGGCGACTCAGGCCCAGCATCATGCCGTTGATGAAGACGTTCTCCCGGCCGGAGATCTCCGGGTGGAACCCCGCACCCAGCTCGATGAGCGCCGACACCCGTCCCTCCACGCGAATGACACCCGTGGTGGGGCGACCGATCCCCGCGATGAGCTTCAGCAGGGTGCTCTTGCCCGATCCGTTGCGGCCGATGAGTCCCATCGTGCGGCCGCGGGGCACCTCGAACGACACGTCGTGCAGCACCTCGCGCGACTGTTCCGGGCGCAGGCTTCCGCCGAGGCTTCCGGTGAGCAGGGCGCTCTTGAGGGTGCCGAAGCGCTGCCGGGTATAGCGACGGTACGACTTGCTGACGCCGCGCACCTCGATCGCCGTCACCGCTACACCTCCTCCGCCAACGTATCCCGCAGGCGATCGAAGACGGCGTAGCCCGCCAGAAAGACCACGACCGATGCGGCGCCGAGGGCCAGCAACGCGGGCCACCCCGTGAAGGGGCCTGGATGGAACAGCACCTCCTGATAGGCCGACACCAGGTGCGTCATGGGGTTGAGGGCCAGCAGCCCGCGCACGCGCTCGGGCACCTGCGACACGGGATAGATGATCGGTGTCGCGAAGAACCAGAGCGTGAGCAGGTTGGCCAGGAGGTCGCGCACGTCGCGGAAGTGCACGGTCAGGGCCGATACCAGCAGCGCCAGGCCAAGCGTGAAGAGCAGCTGGACCGCGACCACCACCGGAAACCAGAGCAGGTCGCCAGCCACGACCGGCGTGCGGAACCAGATGAGGAAGGCCGCCAGGATCGGCAGGCCGAGGCAGAAGTGCACCAGGCTGGCCAGCACGGTGACGATGGGCAGGACCTCCGCTGGAAAGAGGACCTTGCGAATCAGGTTGCCGCCCGCGATGAGCACGTTGGACGACTCGAGCAGCGACGCGGAGAACCACGTCCACGGCAGGATGCCGCAGAACAGGAACAACGGAAACGGCTCCGCCTCGGGAGGATGCGTGCCCGGCAGCACGACCTGGAACACGAAGGTGTAGATGAGGAGGAGGAGGAGGGGGTTGACGAACGACCAGAAGAAGCCGAGGACCGAGCCCCGGTACCGCGCGCGCAGGTCGCGGGCCACGAGGCTCTGCACGAGCGCCCGGTATCGCAGCAGGTGTCGGAGGTTGTCGAGCACGCCCGGCCCGAGTGTATCAGGCCGCCCGGCCCTCAGATGCGGGTCCGGGCCCTGTTCGCCACCTGCAGCCGGACGAGGGACTTCATCATCGCAATGCGCGCGCGCTCGAAGTCCATCTCCGGCGCCGGGCGCGACATGCGCTCCTCGGCACGCTTCCGGGCGCCCTCGGCGCGCGTGACGTCGATCTCGCCGGCGCGCTCGGCCACCTGCGCGAGGATGGTCACGCGGTCCGGGCGCACTTCCACGAAGCCGAAGGCGATGGCGAGGAAATGCCGCTCCTGGCCGATGCGGTACCACAGCTCCCCCACCTTGAGGGTGGCGAGCAGCGGTGTGTGGCCGGGAAGGATGCCGAGGTTCCCCTCGCTGCCCGGCACCTGCACCTCGTCCACCTCCTCGGTGAGGAGTGCGCGGTCCGGCGTCACGATCTCGAGCGTCAGCTTCGTCGGCAGTGCCATGGTGTGTCCGTCAAGCGGCTCCGCGTCAGGCGGACTTCATCGACTCGGCCTTCTCGACGGCCTCCTCGATGGTGCCCACCATGTAGAACGCCTGCTCCGGCAGCGCGTCGTGCTTGCCGTCGGCGATCTCCTTGAAGCCGCGGATGGTGTCGGCAATCGACACGTACTTGCCCTTGAAGCCGGTGAACTGCTCGGCCACGAAGAACGGCTGCGACAGGAAGCGCTGCAGCTTGCGCGCCCGCGTCACGGTGAGCTTGTCGTCTTCCGACAGCTCGTCGATGCCGAGGATCGCGATGATGTCCTGCAGGTCCTTGTAGCGCTGGAGGATCTGCTTCACCTGCCGGGCGGTGTTGTAGTGCTCGTCACCCAGCACGCGCGGGTCGAGAATGCGGGAGGTGGAGGCCAGCGGATCCACGGCCGGGTAGATGCCCAGCTCGGCGATCTGCCGCGACAGGTTCGTCGTGGCGTCGAGGTGCGCGAACGTCGTCGCCGGGGCGGGGTCCGTATAGTCGTCGGCGGGCACGTAGATCGCCTGGACGGACGTGATGGAACCCTTGCGCGTGGACGTGATGCGCTCCTGCAGCTCGCCCATCTCGGTGAGGAGCGTCGGCTGGTATCCCACGGCCGAGGGCATGCGGCCGAGCAGCGCCGACACCTCGGAACCCGCCTGCGTGAAGCGGAAGATGTTGTCGATGAAGAGGAGTACGTCCTTGCCCTCGGCATCGCGGAAGTACTCGGCCACCGTGAGCGCCGACAGGCCGACGCGCAGACGCGCACCCGGCGGCTCCGTCATCTGGCCGTAGACCAGCGCGGCACGCGACTTCGACATGTCCTCCATGTTGATGACGCCCGACTCCTGGAACTCGAGCCAGAGGTCGTTGCCCTCGCGCGTGCGTTCGCCGACGCCACCGAACACCGACACACCGCCATGCTTCATGGCGATGTTGTGGATCAGCTCCATGATGATGACGGTCTTGCCCACGCCGGCGCCGCCGAACAGCCCGATCTTGCCGCCCTGCAGGTACGGCTCGAGCAGATCGATGACCTTGATGCCGGTCTCGAACATCTTGAGCTCGGTGGACTGCTCCTCGAGCGTGGGCGCCTTGCGGTGGATGGGCCAGCGCTCAGCCGACTCCACGGGACGATCCGGGAAGTCCACGGGCTCGCCGAGCACGTTCAGCACCCGTCCGAGCGTGGCGGGACCGACGGGCACCGAGATGGGCGCGCCGGTGTCGAGCACCGTCATGCCCCGCGTCATGCCATCGGTCGGCTTCATGGCGACGGCGCGTACGCGGTCCTCGCCGAGGTGCTGCTCGACCTCCGCCACGACGTCGATCACGTCACCGCCCCCTGAGCCGTCGGACACCACGCGAACGGCGTTGTAGATCTCCGGAAGGCCGTTGGGGAACTCGATGTCGATGACCGGGCCGATGACCTGGATGACCCGTCCCGTCCGCTGCGCTGTTGCTGTCTGTGCCATGTCTGTCCTTCGACCCGCCGGTCCGTCCAGCGGGGTGCCTACTGTCCCGTGAAGCGCCTCGGATATCCGCCGGCGTCGGGTGCCGGGGACCGTTCCCGGTTGACCGCCGCCGGCCGCCGGCCCGTTATGTGGCGCTGGCGCCCGACACGACCTCGATGATCTCGCGCGTGATCGCGGCCTGGCGGACCTTGTTCATGTAGAGCGTCAGGCTCTCGATCATCTCCGCCGAATTCCTCGTGGCGGCGTCCATGGCCGTCATCTGTGCCGCGTAGAACGCCGCGTTCGACTCGATGAGGGCCCGGTAGACCTGCACCTGCACGTGCCGCGGCAGCAGGTCGGCGAAGATCTCCTCGGGGCCCGGCTCGTAGAGGTAGTCCACCCCGCCGCCCGGCGGCTCCTGGACATCCTCGAGCCGCGGGATGGGAAGGAGCTGTTCCACCACGATGCGCTGCGACATCACCGACTTGAACTCGTTGTAGACCAGGTACACGCTCGACACGCGGCCCGACGTGAACTCCTCCATCGCGCCGTCGGCGAGAGCGACGGCATCGCCGAACTGGAGCCGCTGAAACAGGCCCACGCGCTCGAAGAGCACCTCGAAGCCGCGGCGCCGGAAGAAGTCGCGCGACTTGCGTCCGATGAGGCCGAGCGCCACTTCCCGGTCCCGTCCCTCGGTCACGATGAACTGGCCCGCGGCCTTGAGGACGTTGGAATTGAAGCTGCCACAGAGCCCGCGGTCCGCGCTGATGACGATGAGGAGCGGCCGGCCCTCTCCCGCCGGCGGCACGCGCAGCAGGGGGTGTACGCCCTGGTCCACCCGTGACACCAGGCCGTTGAGGACGCGCAGCATGCGCTGCGCGAACGGCCGGGCGGCCACCACGCGGTCCTGCGCGCGCTTGAGGCGCGAGGCCGCGATCATCTTCATCGCCTTGGTGATCTGCTGGGTCGACTTGACGGCCCGGATCCGGCGACGGAGGTCGATGAGTGAGGGCATCGGTGCCTACGCCACCGCCACGGCCTGCGCGTTGGCCGAGAACTGCTGGCCGAACTCCTTGAGGGCCGCCTCGAGCGCCGCCTTCAGGTCGTCGTCGAGCACCTTCTTCTCGGAAAGGCCGGTGAGCACGCCTGGGTGGCGGGTCTCGAGGAACCGGTACAGGTCCACCTCGTAGCGCCGCACGTCCTCGATGGCCACGGTATCCAGGAACCCCTTGGTCGCCGCGTAGATGATGACCACCTGCTTCTCGACCGGCACCGGTTGATACTGCGGCTGCTTCAGGATCTCGACGAGCCGCCGGCCCCGATTGAGCTGGGACTGCGTGGCCTTGTCGAGGTCGCTGCCGAACTGGGCGAAAGCGGCGAGCTCGCGGTACTGCGCGAGATCCAGACGGAGCGACCCGGCCACCTGGCGCATGGCCTTGATCTGGGCCGAGCCGCCGACGCGCGACACCGAGTTGCCCACGTTGATGGCGGGGCGCACGCCCTGGTGGAACAGGTCGGCCTCGAGGAAGATCTGCCCGTCGGTGATCGAGATGACGTTGGTCGGGATGTACGCCGACAGGTCGCCGGCCTGCGTCTCGATGATCGGCAGGGCCGTCAGCGAGCCGCCACCGAGTTCGGCGTTCAGCTTCGCCGCACGCTCCAGCAGACGGGAGTGCAGGTAGAAGACGTCGCCGGGGTACGCCTCGCGGCCGGGGGGACGTCGCAGCAGCAGGGAGATCTCGCGATACGCCTGGGCGTGCTTGGACAGGTCGTCGTACACGCAGAGGGCGTGGCGGCCCGTGTCGCGGAAGTACTCGCCGATGGTGCAGGCCGAGTACGGGCTGATGTAGAGCATCGGCGCCGGGTCGGAGGCGCCGGCCGCGACGACGATGGTGTAGCTCATCGCGTCGTTCTCTTCCAGCGTGCGGACGACCTGTGCGACCGTGGACTGCTTCTGTCCGATGGCGTTGTAGATGCAGATGACGCCGTTGCCGCGCTGGTTGATGATTGCGTCCACGGCGACCGCGGTCTTGCCCGTCTGCCGGTCGCCGATGATGAGCTCGCGCTGGCCCCGGCCCACCGGCACCATGCCGTCGATGGCCTTCAGGCCGGTCTGCATCGGCTCCTTCACCGGCTGGCGGTCCACCACGCCGGGCGCCAGGCGCTCGATGGGCATGAACTGCTTGGTGAGGATGGGCCCTTTGCCGTCGATGGGCTGACCGAGCGCGTTGACCACGCGTCCCAGCATCTCGTCGCCGACGGGCACCGAGATGATGCGGCCGGTGCGCTTGACCGAGTCGCCCTGCTTGATCTTCTTGTAGTCGCCGAGTAGCACGGCGCCGACGCTGTCTTCCTCGAGGTTCAGCGCGATGCCGTACACGCCGTGGGGGAACTCGATCATCTCGCCGGCCATGGCGCGCTCCACGCCGTGGATGCGCGCGATGCCGTCGCCGAGCGACACGATGGTGCCCACCTCGGCCACGTCCACGTCGACGGCGAAGCCGCCGATCTGGTCGCGAATGATCTTGGAGATGTCTTCGGCTCTGATGTCCATGTCGTTCCTTTGGGCTCTCGGTGCGCCGGCGCTCAGGCCTGCTCGAACAACTTGCTCTTCATCCTGGCCAGCTGCGTGGCGATGCTGCCGTCGTAGACGGTGCTGCCGACGCGGGCGACCACGCCCCCGATGACGGAGGCATCCACGCGGCTCTCCATCGCGACCCGCCGGCCGGTCACCTCCGACAGCCGCTGCTGCAGGCGGGCGACGGCCTCGGGGGCGAGGGGCGTGGCGGTGGTGACTTCCGCGCGAACGACCTGCTGGTGGTCCATGAGACGTTCGCGGTAGATCTTCCGCAGGGCCGGCACCAGCGACAGGCGATCCTGTTCCGCCATCTGCAGGAGCAGCGTGTCGAGCGGCCTGCCAACCTGGAGCCGTGTGAGCAGCTCCTGCACCACACCGCGCTTGCCCTCCACGGGCACGGCGGGGTTCGACAGGACGCGGGCGAGCTCCGGGTGCTGTGCGATCAGGTCCGCGAAGCCGTCCAGGTCGTCGGCGACCTGCTCGCTCGTGGACATCTCCACCGACACCTCGAGCAGCGCGCGCGCATAGCGGGTGGCGGCGACGCGCGGGGTCACGGCTTCACCTGCGTGAGGTAGCGATCGACCAGGCGGTCCTGATCGGCGGGCGTGATGCCCCGGCGGATGCGCTCGGTGGCCAGGCCCACGGCGAGGTTCGACGCGTGCTCGACCAGGTCGCGCTGCGCCACGCGCAGCTGCAGGTCGATCTCCCGACGCGCCTGGTCGAGCAGGCGCTCCCGTTCGGCCACCGCCGCCTGCTCGATGCGGGCCTCCTCGGCCAGGATCTCCTGCTGGCCGTGCTGCTTGAGGGCTTCGAGTTCAGCGGGCAGCGCGGCCATCTTCTGTTCGAGCTGCGCGAGCTGTGCGGTGGCTTCCTGCTTCATCCGGGCCGCGTTCACCAGGTCCGCCCTGATCTCGGCGCTGCGTCCACCGAGGTGCGCCGCGGCGGGGCCACGCAGGAAGTAGAAGAGCACGCCGATGAGGACGGCGGAGTTGAACAACCTCGAGATGGGGCCCCAGATCGTCTCTTCGTGCGGGCCCTCCTCGGCGTGCTCCGCCTCCTCCGCGTGCTCGACGGCCTCCTGGGCCTGCGCGGGAACGACCAGCGGTGGGGCGAACGGTGCGGCGGCGGTCAGCAGGACGGCCAGCAGCAGGGCGCGGGTCATGGCGACGGACGAGACGGGGCGGCTCACGTTACGACACCTGCCGGCCGAGCACGCGCTCGGCAATGTCGTCGGCCAGCACGCTGGCCTCCTGGTCGAGGCGCGCGCGCGCGGCGCCCGCCTGCGACTGCAACCGGGTCGTGGCGCCGCGGATCTCCGCTTCCACGTCCTGCCGGGTGCGCGCGAGCAGCTCGGCACGGCGCTCGAGGGCCTGCCGGCGCTTTTCGTCCATTTCCTTGTAGATCTCTGCACGGGCTGCCTGGAGGCGGCTGTCGAACTCGGCAGAGGCGGCGCGGGCCTGCGCAGCGGCCGACTCGGCGAGCTGCCTGGCTGACTTGACCGCGCCCTGCCGCTCCTGCATGACGCGCAGCAACGGCCTGAGCAGGAGGCCGTTGAGCGCGGCGCCGGCAATCAACACCAGGCCGATGACCCAGAAGGTCGTGACGTCGGGAAACACTTACGCCTCCACACATGCGGCGGTTCGCAGCCGCACGTCTCCCACCGGCTCGCGCACGCACCTGGTCGGTGCCTCCTGCCTGCGGACGCCGGATACGAGCTTGTACCTGAAAGGCACAAACGTCTTTTTATATCACAGACAGGGATGTCCGACCGCCTCGTGGACCACGGCTGGCGGTGAGCCCCGCCTGCGCCACGCGCACAATCCGTCAGTTCCCTGAAGAAGTGGTCAGTGCCGCTCGGTAATGAACTCGTACAAACGGTTGAGCTCATCCTCGGACGTGAAGTCGATCCGCAGCGTGCCCTTGGCGCCGCGCCGGACGATGCGCACGCGGGTGCCGAGCACGTGCCGCATCTTGTCCTCGGCTGCACGGGTGTGCACGTCGTTCTTCTGGGGCGTGGCGACGCGGGCCGACGCCTCCCCGGTGGCCTCTCCGGCCGTCAGCTTCTTCACGAGGGCCTCGGTCTCCCGGACCGAGAGCCTGCCGGCGATGACGTCGCGGGCGGCGCGGCGCTGTGCCGCTTCGTCGGGCAGCGCCAGCAGCGCCCGGGCATGCCCCATCGCCAGCGTGCCTGCTGCCAGCTCCGCGCGCACTTCGTCGGGCAGCCGGAGCAGCCGGACGTAGTTGGCCACCGAGCTCCGGTCCTTGCCGACCGCAGCCGCGATCTGGTCCTGCGTCATCGAGAACTCGTCGGAGAGGCGCTGGTACGCCACGGCCTCCTCGACGGGATTGAGGTTTTCCCGCTGGATGTTCTCGATGAGCGCGAGTTCGAGCAGGTGCTGGTCCGCGTTGTCGGCCGGCATCTCGCGGACGACGACGGGCACCTTCAGCAGCTGCGCCCGCTGGGCGGCACGCCAGCGGCGTTCGCCGGCGATGATCCGGTAGGTGGCGCCGGTGCGCCTGACGAGAATGGGCTGGATGATGCCGTTGGCGGCGACGGACCGGGCCAGTTCCTCGAGCCGCACGTCGTCCATCTGCAGCCGTGGCTGCTGTTCGTTCGGCTGGAGCAGATCGATGTCCACCTCCAGCACGCCGTGGCGGGGCGCATCCGGAACGTCGGGAATCAGCGCGCTGAGACCCTTGCCCAGGGCGGGTCGCTTCTCTGACATCTGTGCCTTCCCTGTCCTGCGGGGTCGCCGGCCCCCGCGTCACTCGCCCTCGGCAGCCGGGCGCCACTCTCTCGGCCCGCGCTATCACGGCCTGCACTGTCTCGGCCTGCACTGTCTCGGCCCGCGTCACGGCCTGCGCTGTCGCGGCCTGCGCTGCTGCGACGTGCCCTGTCGCGGCCTGCGCTGCTGCGACGTGCCCTGTCGCGGCCTGCACGGGCCGCCGTGCGGTCTCGGTCTCGCCGGCCGTGCCTATACGGCCCGCCGGGCGAGCAGTTCCGTCGCCAGCGCGCGGTACGCGGCCGCCCCTCGCGACCGCGGGTCGTAGGTCACGCCGGGAATGCCGTGGCTCGGCGCCTCGCCGAGCCGGACGTTGCGCGGAATGATGGTGTCGAACACCTTCTCCTTGAAGAACTCCCGCACGTCGCGCGCCACCTGCTGTCCCAGGTTGGTACGGTCGTCGTACATCGTCAGCAGCACGCCCTCGATCTCGAGGCCCGGATTGAGCGCGCCCCGCACGCGGCGCATGGTGCTCACGAGATCCGCCAGTCCCTCGAGGGCGAAGTACTCGCAGTGCAAGGGAATCAGGACGGCATCGGCCGCGACGAGACCGTTGAGCGTGAGCAGACCGAGCGACGGCGGGCAGTCGATGATGATGTCGTCGAACCGCGCGCGCAGCGGATCGAGCACGCGCCGCAGACGCTGCTCGCGGCCCGGCAGCGGCACCATCTCGATTTCGGCACCGGCCAGGCCGCGGTCGGCCGGTATCAGGCTGAGGCGCTCCACCTGCGTGGCGAGCACGAACGACTCGGGCGCGCCGTCGGTGAGCAGCGCCTCGTAGACCGTACCGCCCTCCGCACGTGCCCCCTTGAGTCCTACGCCGCTCGACAGGTTGCCCTGGGGATCGGCGTCCACGACCAGCACGTCCCGACCGCCAAGCGCGATGGCCGTGGCGAGGTTGACCGCGGTCGTGGTCTTGCCAACGCCACCCTTTTGATTCACGACCGCCAGGATGCGTGCGCTCTTTGTAACCTGCTGATTATCAGACACTTATGTTGTTCAACCAAACAATGGTCCCTGTTGAGATCTAGGACTCTACGTGCTGAGATACCGACGGGTCAAGATCATTGTGGCGGCGCCGATCGTTCCACGTGAAACATCTCCTTTCAACGATTCCAGAGGAGTCTGCCCGGGCGACGGACCGGGAAGCGACAGACGAGGAGAACAGCGGCAGGGCGCCAGCCTGACACCGGGTCATGCGTTCACAAGAGCCGTGCCGTGTCACGGTCGCGGCCCAGGGTCGAGCACGCCCGGCTATTGGGTGAGACGGGTCGCCGGCCCAGGGTCACCAAAGCCCAGAAATATAGTCAATTCCGTCCACCCCATCGATGGCGGAGCTGCGTGGGCTTGCGGAACCGATGGGCTGCTCCTCAAGATCCTAAGCTCGTGCGGGGGCGAGGCGCCTCAGCTCCGCCGCTCGCCACAAGCGCTTTCGGCCCCTGCGAGAGAGTTCAGGCGCCAGTCGAAGACTCTCGCGTCCGGATTCATCCATGAACAAGCGACCCCCTTTCCTGAAGTTTGCGTACCATTCCCGTCGCGATGTTCCCATCCCATCGCAATGTTCCACGTGAAACGTTCGGGATCCGGGAGCTCGCAGAGCCGGGATCTCTGAGGCTGGAAACGCAGAGCGGTGGTCGACATTCCCTGGCGCCCCACGAACGCAGAGGCCTGCGTGAGCACGAAGCCTGCGTGCGGAGGGGTAGAGCGCGCGTTACGCCGCTTGGCGGCAGCCGGAAAGGTTGTGGGCCGGTGTCCAGGTCCGGGCTCAGCCCAGTGGCGACATCACGGACACGAAGCTGTCGAGCTCCACGACGAGCGGTAGCTGGCGTTCCGCCGCCCAGCCCGCGGGGAGCGAGGGCAGTGAGGCGCCGGAGTGAAACATCAGGACCCGCCCACCCGGACGCAATACGGCGCGGAAACGGTCGAAATCCGCAGCATCCACCCGAATGGCGCGTACCGAGACGGCATCGTAGCGGTGCCGCTCCGCGTCGAGCGCCACCACTGCCTCCCAGCGGGCGCATGTGACCCGCCCGCCCGCGACCGGTACCAGCCGAACGGCGTCGGCCAGAAACGCGGCCTTCCGGCTCCTCGATTCCACAAGGGCCAGCTCCGAGGCCTGGGAAGCCAGCGCGAGCGGGATCCCGGGTGAACCGCCGCCGCTGCCGATGTCGAGCAGCGCGCTGCCGTGTGGGAGGAGGTGCGCAGCCAGAAGTGGTTCGACGAGCAGGCGGCTGACAGCCTTCTGCGCGTCGTCGAGATCGAGTCCGGTGAGGTTGATGGTGCGATTCCAGCGTCGCAGGAGTGCCAGGTAGGCCTCGAGCTGCTGCACTAGGCCGTCGTCGAGCCTGAGTCCGGCATCGTCCAGCTCCCGCACGAGCGACCGTGACGCCTCCATGAGCGCTACAGCCCTGCCTGGGCGCCGGGCATCCGGGACAGGTAGGCGCCAAGCACTGCCACAGCTGCCGGCGTCATTCCCGGGATGCGCGACGCCTGGGCCAGCGTCTCTGGTTCCACCTGCGACAGGCGCTCGATGGCCTCACGTGACAACCCAGGAACCCTGGAGAAGGGGAAACCGCGTGGAATGCGCCGCCGTTCCTCGCGCCTGACGCGCGCAGCACGGGAGGCTTCCTGCCGCAGGTACCCTTCGTACCGGACGGACACCTCCACGCTGGCCACATCCAGCGCCTCGTCGTCTGAGCCGACGTCCAAGGCGACCTCATCGGATCTCCACAGCTCTTCGAGCGTGGTGTCCGGTTGTCGGAGGCGATCCGCCGCCGGGATCCGTCCGCCGCCGGGCGCCCGCACGAGCGAAGAGCGCACGGTCCGACAGTTTTTCTCGAACCGCGCCTGCCGGGCGCTGAACGCCTCCCACCGCGCGTCCGACACGAGCCGTAGCTGACGACCTGTCGGCGTGAGCCGGAGGTCGGCGTTGTCGATGCGCAGGAGCAGCCGGTGTTCAGCCCTCGACGTGAACATCCGATACGGCTCCAGGCACCCTTTCGTAATTAGGTCATCTACAAGAACACCAATATACGCTTCATCCCTACCAAGCACGAGACCCGGCTCACGCCGGGCGACCGCAGACGCATTGATGCCGGCGACAAGCCCTTGCGCCGCCGCCTCCTCGTAGCCGGACGTACCGTTGATCTGCCCGGCGAGGAAGAGCCCGGCGAGTCGGCGTGTCTCGAGCGTGGCCCGAAGTTCGGTCGGTTGCACGAAATCGTATTCGACGGCATACCCCGGCCTGAGCATGCGCGCGGATTCGAGGCCGGGGAGCGCCTGGACCAGCCGCTCCTGCACGTCGGCCGGCAGCGACATGGAGAACCCGTTCACGTAGATCTCGTCGACATCGAGGCCCTCGGGTTCGAGGAACAGCATGTGCCGCTCCCGGTCCGGGAACCGCATGACCTTGTCTTCGAGCGAGGGGCAGTACCGCGGGCCGATCCCGCGAATCTGCCCGTTGAACAGCGGACTCTCGTGGATGTGCGCCCGCACCAGGTCGTGCACCGGCGCGGTGGTGTGCAACTGCCAGCAGCGCACCTGGTTGCGCAGACGCCCCGGAGGCGTCGAGAACGAGAGCCCGACCGGATGCTCGTCGCCGGGCTCCTCCTGGAACACCCCGGTGGACACGGCGCCCTCGAAATCGATGCTCGCGCGATCGAGGCGCGGCGGCGTGCCCGTCTTCAACCGCCCCATGTCGAACCCCAGCTCCAGGAGCGAGGCGGCCAGCGACCGCGAGGGCGGCTCGCCGTGCCGGCCTGCCGGGCGCTGCTCCCGCCCGACGTGCACGAGGCCGTTGAGGAACGTCCCGGTCGTCACGACGAGCGCGCGACAGCGATGCACCGTGCCGTCTTCCATCGCCAGGCCGGTCACGTGCCCGTGTTCGTACAGGAGCTGCCCGGCGTGCCCGATGAGCCACGAGATGCCGGGCTCGGCCTCGAGGGCACGCCGCACCCACGCACCGTACGCGCGCTTGTCGGCCTGCGCGCGCGGCGACCACACCGCGGGTCCGCGGCTCCGGTTGAGCACCTTGAACTGGAGGCCCGTCGCATCGATGGCCTGCCCCATCAGCCCGCCGAGCGCATCGATCTCGCGCACCAGGTGGCCCTTCGCGGTACCGCCCACCGCGGGGTTGCAGGGCATGTGCGCCACCGTGTCCCTCGACAGCGTGCAGAGCCCCACGTGACAGCCGCGCAGGGCCGCGGCACGCGCGGCCTCGACACCGGCGTGCCCCGCGCCCACCACGATCACGTCGAACACACCCATCGTCCCCCGCTTCCCGTTCCTCTCAGGCCCACGCAGCCCGTCGGTCTACTTCCCGATACAGAAGCGTTCGAAGATGTGCCGCAGCACGTCCTCGCTCGTGCGGCGGCCCACCACCCCGTCCAGGTGTACACGCGCCTGCTGGAGATCCGCCAGCACGAACTCCTCGGCCACCGAGGCCTGCAGGGCCTCCCGGGCGCGGGCCAGATGTGTCTGCACCTGCTCGAGCAGCTCGAGGTGGCGCACGTTGGAGATGGCCACCGTGTCCACGTCCGACGTGCCGGCGCCGAGTGCTGTGGCCACCTCTGCCCGCAGCGCCTCGATGCCGTCGCCCGTGTGCGCGGAAACACGAAGCACGGGGTCGTGGATCGGCAGGTCGCAGCGATCCGGCAGGTCCGACTTGTTCAGCACCACGAGTCGTGGGGCCGCGACCGCGGCAAGGAGTTCCTGGTCGGTGGGACCGAGGGGCGCGCTCCCGTCCAACACGAGCACCGTGAGCCCCGCCACCGCCCGGGCACGCTCCCCGCGCGACACGCCCTCGCGCTCGACGGGATCGACCGTGACCCGCCAGCCCGCGGTGTCCACCAGCGTCACCGCGAGGCCGGCGATGTTCACCTGCTCGCTGATCAGATCGCGCGTGGTACCCGGCACGTCGGTGACGATGGCCCGGTCCGCACCCGCCAGACGATTGAAGAGGCTCGACTTTCCCACGTTGGTCCGGCCGGCGAGGACCACGGTGGCCCCCTCCCGGATCAGGCGTCCCCGACGCCCGTCGCCCAGCAGGCGTGCCAGGTCCTCCTCCACCGCGCGCAGGCGGCCCAGCGCCTCGCCAGGGTCCACGAAGTGGTAACCCTCGTCCGGAAAGTCGAGCGACGCTTCCAGCACGGCGATGAGCTCGAACAGCCGCGTATCGAGGGCGGCGATCCTCGAGGTGAGCGTCCCCTGCAGCTGGTCGAATGCCACGCGCGCCTGGAGCGGCGTGACGGCGTCCACCAGATCGGCGACGGCCTCGGCCTGCACCAGATCCCGCCGGCCGGCCAGATACGCGCGCAGCGTGAACTCCCCGGGTTCGGCAAGGCGTGCCCCCGCGCGGCACGCACGCGTCACCAGCGCCGCCAGGATCACCGGGCTGCCGTGCGCGCTGATCTCCACGACGTCCTGCCCGGTGTACGAACGGGGCCCGGGGAAGAACGTCGCGACGACCTCGTCGGCGACCAGCCTCCCAGCTGCCTCGGTCGTGGTGTCCCCGGTGGCACTCGTCGCGCTGCCGCTCACGCCGTTCGCGATGTCGGTGGTCGAGGCCACCGCTGGCGCCGCTGGCGGTGGCTGGAGAGTCCCCGGCGCCGATGGGCCCGACACGACGGCACGGAGACGGGAGAAGGTCGCGCGGCGGGGCTCGAGCGGGGCCGTGCGCTCGAGAAGCTGGCCGGCCAGGCGGAGCGCCGACGGCCCGCTGATGCGCACGACGCCAATCCCGCCGCGACCGGGCGGCGTGGCCACCGCCACGATGTCGTCGTCGGGAGAGAACATCACGCTGCCCCGCCGGCGCGGTCTGGGCATGCCCGCCGGGCGGCCGGGCGCCAGCCGGCCGCGGGGCGACAGGTGAGCGGTGCGATCGCCGGCCACGCGCGCCGGCCCCCGGTCACCTGGCGGTGATGATTACGGTCTTGACGTGGGCATCACCGACGCTCTCGGACGAGGCCCCGGGGTCTTCCGAGATGGCCATGTGCACGATGCGGCGCTCGTAGGGGTTCAGCGGCCCCATCTCCTGCGCGGCGCCGGTGCTGCGGGCGCGCTCGGCGAGGAACTTCGCCATCTGCCGGAGCTCGGCATCCTTGTCTCGCCGGAAGCCGTTGCAGTCGATGACCACGCGCGTGTCCTCGCCGAGCTGCCGGCGGAACGTGGTGGCCACCAGGTGCTGCAGCGCCTGCAGCCCCTCACCGCTCCGGCGGATCAGGACGCCGCCGTCCTCGCCCTCGAGCTGAATGCGGGTTTCCTCCGGCGACTGCTCGATGGTGGTGGTCAGGCTCAACCCCATCGCCTCCACCACGTTCGCGACGAATCCGGCCATGTCCTCGGTCAGTGCCATCTGCTGTCAGTTCCCTCGCGTAGCGCCCGGCGTCCGGCCGGCACCCGCATTCTTCAGGCGCCGCTCCGCCGGCGGGCGCACATTCGAGACCGGCGGCGGTCCGATCATCCAGGACGTGAAGTACTGCTGTCCGATTGCCCAGAGGTTGCTCACGAACCAGTACACCACCAGACCGCTCGGCGCGCTGAGGAACATGAAGCTGAAGATGAGCGGCATCATCATCATCACCTTCTGCTGCGTCGGGTCGGCGGTCGACGGCGTGATGCGCTGCTGCCAGAACATCGTCAGGCCCATCAGCACCGGCGTGACGTAGTAGGGATCGCGCTGGGACAGGTCGGTGATCCAGAGACCGAACGGCGCGCCGCGCAGCTCGATGGCCTGCGACAAGAGGGAGTAGAAGGCGAACAGGACCGGCAGCGTGAGCAGCATCGGGACGCACCCGCTGGCCGGGTTCACGCCGTTCTCCCGGTACAGGTTCATCACCTCGGTCTGCATGTTCTGCCGCTTCGGATCGGTCATCTTCAGGCCGGCATAGCGGTCCTGGATCGCCTTCATCTTCGGCTGCAGCAGCTGCATCTTGCGCATCGACACGACACTCCGGTGCCGCAGCGGGAAGATGGCGATGTTGATGAGGACGGTCAGCAGGATGATCGACCAGCCCCAGTTGCCGACCCCCCCGTGAATCCACTTCAGGGCGCTCAGGAGGGGCACGGCCAGGAACCCGAACACGCCGAAGTTGATGACACGGACCAGTTCCTGGTCGGTGGCCTGCAGCGCATCGAACTGCTTGGGCCCGGCATAGATGCCGAGATCCATCAGCCCGCCGGCAAGCCGGAACGTGGAGGCCACCTGCTGGCGTTCGGTGCCGTCGGGCGAGGGAATCGTGAGCGGCCGGAATTCGGCCCGCACCTGCCCGGGGTTGAGGAGCGCCGCGATGAAGTAGTGGTCATCCACGCCCACGTAGCGGTACTGACCTTCGTAGACCGGCTGCGTCTGGAGGTCGCCGACGCTCACACGCTCCACATCGCCGTCCACGTGGTAGATGGCCTCGGCGGGCTGCACGTAGTTGCCGGTGAAGAAGCTGCCGCCCGTGCGGGCGCCGGCGTCACCAAGCCCCGGACCCCACGCCAGGGCTGGCACGACGGGGCCGGCGGCGGTCGCGACGGTGGCGGAAAACCGCACGACGTACCCGGAAGGCTCGAACTGAAAGGTCTTGCGCACCTGCAGGCCCGACGTGTCCTGGAATTCGAAGACCAGCGTGCCGGCCGTGCTCGTGGCGTCGAGGCGGTTCCCGGCGGCTCCGGTCACCCCGTAGAGGGCTGCGTTGAGCCGCGTGGTCAGCGCCGCGTCGTCCACGACGAGGGTGAAGGGGCGAGCCGCATCCTCGGCCAGGCCCTCTGGCACCAGGTCCAGCGGCTGACCCGAGGCATCCGCGAATCCCTTGAGCTTCCAGCTGACGACCCGTCCACCGCGGTTGGAGAGGACCGCGACCACGGTGCTGGTCTCCACCGTGATGTCCCGGGCGACGGTCTCACCAATCAGTGCCTCCGCCACCGCGGTCCCGGGAGCGGCGTCGCCGGTACCGGTCGCTGGGCTCGCGCCGGGAGCGAGCGCGGCGGGCTGCCCCTGCGCGCCGACAGCCGGCGCACCCTCGGGGGCGTCAGGCGCGGGAGCGGCAGTGGTCGCCGACGCATCCTCCGTGGCCGGCGGTGGCGGCACGAGGAAGCGCTGGTACCCATAGAGCACCAGAAAGGACAGCACGACCGCCAAGAGGACCCTGCGTTCCATCAGGTTCTAGTTCCCGATCTGGGTGAACCCATCGCGCGGGCTCGCCTCGTGCCTGGGCGGCACGGGGTCGAATCCGTGCCCCCCGAAGGGGTGGCATCGGGCCAGACGCCGCAGGCCGAGCCACGTGCCCCGAAGGGAACCGTGGACGACGACCGCGTCGCGCATGTAGTCCGAGCAGGATGGGTGATACCGGCAGCAGCCGGTGAACAAGGGGGAGAGGATCAGCTTATACGCGCGAAGCAGGGCGAGGACCACGGCCGCGGCCGCGTCGCGGGCCTGGGCGTGGCTCTCCCGCAGGCCGCGCGCGAGCCCGGCGTTCGAAGAGCGCGATGTAGTCGGATTCGAGACTGGAGAAGGGAGCATCGAGCATTTCCCGGCGCGGCACGATGACGATGTCGAACCCGTCGGCAATCTTGTGCTGCCGGAAGAGTTCTCGGGCCAGTCGCTTCGCACGGTTGCGGTCAACCGCGGATCCTATCTTCCTGGTGGCCGCCACGCCAAACCGGAGGCGGGTCGTGCCGTTCGGCATCGCAAAGAGCGTCATGAACCGCCCGTGCACCCGGCCGCCGGATGTGTAGATCCGTTCGAACTCAGGCCGACGGCGCACGCGCTCCCTCGAGGGCAGCCCCTGGCTCATCTCACCCTGGACGCTACTGGCCTGGCCTGCACTGGCTTGACTGGCCTGGCCTGCACTGGCTTGGCTCGCGCCGCGGTTGTGCCGCTGGTCCCCGTCGCTGTGGGTCAGGCTCAGCGCTCGTCGGCTACCGTCAGCCGCTTCCGGCCCTTGGCCCGCCGGCGGCTCAGCACGATCCGGCCGTTCTTGGTCGCCATCCGAACCCGAAACCCGTGGGCCTTGGCCCGACGGCGGGTGTTCGGCTGATATGTGCGCTTGCCCTTCATGGCAGTCCTGTCTGTTGGTCGCTACCGAAATTGTGCCCGGCGCGCGTCTGGTCTCAGTGCTGGTCGTCGTCAGTGCTGGTCGTCGTCAGTGCTGGTCGTCTCAGCGTCCGTTCGGTGTCTGTCGTTCGGTGCTGGTCCGTCGCGCCCGGACTGAACTGACAATACTAGCGGCCGGCTCGAGCAGGTGTCAACGCGCCATACCGTGTGGTGTGCTCCCCGCCACCACACCATCACTGCGGGCCCCCGAACCGGTCCTCATTTCGTGTGCTAGAGTCGCGGGTCCTCGCCGGTCCAGACGCGTGCGACAGACGTAACGGTTCGGTTTCTTACCCGAGTTTTCCACAACTGTTGAAAAGTCTGTTGAAAACAGGTCCTGTCCGGCTAGGTCTCGCAGTTTTTCCGAGGTTTTCAGCGCTTTCTGTCCAGGCGAAGGCCGCAAACCTCTCGGATTTCGCATCCTGCGCGTTGCAACTGCGCAAAGGCCGCGTAACACCCGGGTCTCACTGAGGCGAAAGTTCGAAATTGGCTCAATTTGCCGGCAATCGTCGAGAGGTTTCGAGAGTCTGGGACGAGATCCTCACCCGGATCCAGACGAAGGTGAACCAGCACAGCTTCTACACCTGGTTCAAGCCGACCGACCTCATCGCCGACGCGGGCACCACCATCACGGTCAGGGTTCCGAACGAGCTCTTCCGTGACTGGCTGACCAAGCACTACGCCGTCGTGCTCGCCGAGGCCCTGGATGAGGTTGGCCGAAGCGCCACGGTGCTCGACTTCGTGACCGATTCTGCCCCCCCACCGGTACCGGCCATGCCAGAGGTGAGCCAGGTCGAGGTGCCGGAATCCGACACGTCCACGGTCGACCCCGTACCCACCGGGGGCCTGAGCTTGCGGTACACCTTCGACTCGTTCGTGGTCGGCCCCTCCAACCAGTTTGCCCACGCCGCGTGCCGGGCGGTCGCCGAGGCCCCCTCGAGGTCGTACAACCCGCTCTTCATCTATGGCGGGGTCGGCCTGGGCAAGACGCACCTGATGCACGCCATCGGGCAGTACGTGCTCCGGCACACCAGCCTGAAACTGACCTACATCTCGTCCGAGCGCTTCATGAACGAGATGATCAATGCGGTGCGCTTCGAGCGCATCCTCGACTTCCGGGAACGCTACCGGTCCGTGGACATCCTGCTCGTGGACGACATCCAGTTCGTGTCGGGCAAGGAAGGCACGCAGACCGAGTTCTTCCACACGTTCAACGCGCTGCACGACGCCCAGAAGCAGATCGTCATCAGCAGCGACCGTCCGCCCCACGAGATTCCGGCCCTCGAAGAGCGCCTGCGGTCACGGTTCGAGTGGGGACTCATCGCCGACATCCAGCCGCCCGATCTCGAGACGAAGGTCGCGATTCTCAAGAAGAAAGCCGAGTCCGAGGCCGTACCGCTCCCCGACAACGTGGCGCTCTACATGGCCGGCCGCATCAAGTCGAACATCCGGGAACTCGAGGGATCCCTCATCCGCCTGCTGGCTTTCGCGTCGCTCACGGGACGGGAGATCACGCTCGACCTCACGCAGGAAGTCCTCAAGAACGTGCTCGAAATGGACGACCGGGCCGTGACGATCGAGGCCATCCAGAAGTTCGTGGCCGACTACTACCAGTTGAAGATGGTGGAACTCCGGTCGGGTGGCCACGCCAAGTCCATCGCCTGGCCCCGTCAGATTGCGATGTACCTCTGCAAGGCCCTCACGCACGCGTCGCTGCCGGAGATCGGTCGGAGCTTCGGCGGCAAGCATCACTCGACCGTCCTGCACTCGATTCGAAAGGTCGAGAACACCCGCAAGCAGGACAGCGACTTCAACAGCCTGATCGACGATTTCATCCGGACGATCCGCTAGATCCGCAGCCGTCCACAGGTGCGGTCCGCGGCTTCGGTGGACCAATTGTGGACAAGTCGTCCATACACAGGTGGCGGACAGATCGTCCGAGTTGGATGCGCAGATTCGTGCACACCCTAAATTATTGGTGTGAAAGGACTAATAAGCGTAATTACAGTTTTGCACAGCCTCTTCTTTCTTGTATAATTCTCTGTCTCTCTTCTGATCCGTAATGGACTGAAGTACCCCCCAATCCAACGGGACAGCCGAAATCCGCGGGACTCCGCCGTCCGCACCGAGGTCACCACAACGACTATGGAACTGGTGGTTCGAAAGAATGAGCTCCTGCGGGAACTGCAGCTCTTCCAGGGCATCGTCGAGCGGAAGAACACCATTCCCATCCTGGCCAACGTCCTGATCGAGGCCAAGGGCGACCAGATGCGGATGCTGGCCACCGACCTCGAAGTGGCCCTGCGCAGCCACTGCGCGGCCTCGGTGGCCAAGCCCGGCGCGCTCACCCTTCCTGCGAAGAAACTCTACGAGATCGTCCGGGCGCTGCCCGACACCGACGTGCGGATCGAGGAGGACAAGAACGGCGTGAAGGTCGCGGCCGATCGCTTCGACTCACGCATGCAGACACTGCCCCGCGAGGACTTTCCGTCCTTGCCCGACTCGGGCACGTCGCCGCGAACCGCGTTCTCGCGCGAAGCGCTGCGACAGATGGTCGCCAAGACCCACTTCGCCATCACGGGCGAGGACACGCGCTTCTTCCTCAACGGGGCGCTGCTCGTGCTGCGCGCCACGGAGATGAGCCTCGTGGCCACCGATGGGCACCGTCTCGCGCTGGTCACCGTGCCGCGCGAAGCCACCAGCGACATCACCGGGGACGACGAGGTCAAAGTCATCCTGCCGAAGAAGACCCTGCTCGAACTCGGCAAACTCGTTGCCGAAGACGACGGCGACATCCAGTATGAGCGCGGCGAGAACCACCTGTTCTTCGAGGCCGGCAGCCGCGTCCTGATTTCGCGCATGATCGACGGACAGTTTCCAGCCTACGAGCGCGTGATTCCGAAGGGCAACGACAAGGACATCGAGTTCGATCGCGAGCGTCTCACCGCGGCCGTCAAGCGCGTGGCCCTGCTCTCGAACGAGCGCTCCAGGGCCGTGAAATTCGAGATCGACAAGGGCAAGGTGGAAGTGACCTCGAGCAGTTCCGAGTTCGGCGAGGCACGCGAACAGTTGCCCGTGGACTACACCGGCGGCGAGATGAAGATCTCGTTCAACGCCCAGTACGTGCTCGATTTCCTGAACGTGGTCGAGACCGACATCGTCTCGCTCTCGTTGAAGGACGAAGTCAGCCAGGCCGTGATGAAACCGGTCGCGGCGCAGGGCTACGACTACACCTACGTCATCATGCCGATGCGGATCTGAGCTGGACACACGCGTGAATCATCCGGACGAAGAGCGCCAGGATCCCGGGGGCAGTACGATTCCAGACACGGCGGTCGCAGGATCCCAGGGCCAGACCGACGACTACGGCGCGGACAAAATCAAGGTTCTCGAGGGGCTCGAAGCCGTTCGCAAGCGTCCAGCCATGTACATCGGCTCGACGGGTGCGCCGGGTCTCCATCACCTCGTGTACGAGATCGTCGACAACTCGATCGACGAGGCGCTGGCCGGTCACTGCGATGAGGTCAACGTCACGATCCACATCGACAACTCGATCACCGTCGTCGACAACGGGCGCGGCATTCCGGTCGATCGGCACACGAGCGGCAAGTCGGCCGCCGAAGTCGTCCTGACGGTGCTGCACGCCGGGGGCAAGTTCGACAACGACAGCTACAAGGTGTCCGGCGGCCTGCACGGTGTCGGCGTCTCGGTGGTCAATGCGCTGTCGGAACGCCTCGATCTCGAGATCTGGCGCAACGGGCAGGTCTACCAGCAGACCTACGAACGTGGCGCTCCGCTGGGCGATCTCCAGACGGCCGGCACCACGCAGCGGCGCGGCACCAAGGTCACGTTCCGTCCGGACCCGACTATTTTCGAGACCGTCGAATACAGCTTCGACACCCTCGCGCAGCGGCTGCGGGAACTCGCGTTCCTCAACGGCGGCATCGTCATCACCATCGACGACGAGCGCGACGGCAAGAGCCACCGGTTCCAGTACGACGGCGGCATCGTCTCGTTCGTCCAGCACCTCAACAAGAATCGCGCGTCGGTCAACGACAAGCCGATCTTCATGAAGGGTGACCGCGACGGCATCGACGTCGAACTCGCCATCCAGTGGAACGACGGCTACACGGAGCTGGTGTTCTCGTTCGCCAACAACATCAACACCCACGAGGGCGGCACGCATCTCTCCGGCTTCAGGGCCGCGCTGACGCGCACCATCAATTCCTACGCGACCAAGAACAACCTGGCGAAGGACCTGAAGGACGCCAACATCAGCGGCGACGACATCCGCGAGGGCCTGACCGCCGTCATCAGCGTCAAGATTCCGCGGCCGCAGTTCGAGGGCCAGACGAAGACGAAGCTGGGCAACACCGAGGTCAAGGGCATCGTCGAGGCCATCATCAACGACCGCCTCGGACAGTTCCTCGAAGAGAATCCAGGTGTTGCCAAGCGCATCATCGGCAAGGCCGTGGATGCCGCGCGTGCGAGGGAAGCGGCGCGCAAGGCGCGGGATCTGGTGCGCCGCAAGGGAGCGCTCGACGGCAGCAGCCTGCCCGGCAAGCTCGCCGACTGTCAGGAACGCGACCCGGCGCAGAGCGAGCTGTACATCGTCGAAGGCGAATCGGCCGGCGGCTCGGCCAAGCAGGGACGCGACCGCCGGTTCCAGGCCATCCTGCCCATCAAGGGCAAGATCCTCAACGTCGAAAAGGCGCGCTTCGACAAGATGCTGGGCAGCGACGAGATCAAGACGATGATCGCGGCGCTCGGCTGCGGGATCGGCGTCGAGGACTTCGATGCCGACAAGCTCCGCTACCACCGCGTCATCATCATGACCGACGCCGACGTGGACGGGTCGCACATCCGGACGCTGCTGCTCACGTTCTTCTACCGGCAGATGCCGCAGCTCATCGACCGCGGGCACATCTACATCGCGCAGCCGCCTCTGTACCGCGCCAAGCGGGGACGCTCGGAGACCTACATCAAGGACGAGCGGGATCTCGAGACGTTCCTCATCCGCCGGGCGGTGGAACCCCGCGTGGTGCGCATGGCCGACGGCACCGAGATGACCGGCGAGGACCTGCAGCGCAGGCTGCAGGCGCTCATGGCGTACCGCAAGCTTCTCTTCCAGGTGACCCGGCGCGGCAGCGAACCGGACGTCGTGTCGGCGCTGCTCCGCGCGGATGCCCGGGACCGGAGCTTCTTCGAGCAGGAAGGCCCGCTGCGCGAGATTGCCGCGCGCCTCACCACGCCCGTCCGCAGCGTGGCGGTGGCCAGGGACGACGAACACAACGCGTTCCAGCTCAAGGTGGACGATCGCTCGCAGGGCTACCCGCGCCGCTACGTGCTCGGCGGGGAGTTCATCGTCTCGGGCGACTACCGGCTCCTGCTCGCGGCCTACCAGGAGGTGCGCGACGTGGCGTTTCCCGTCGTGGTCCGTTCGACCGGCGCGGTCGCGGAGGAAGAGCTTCCCGACGATGTCGGCGTGGCGGCGGCCGACGAGACCGCCATCGGGGGCGCACCGCTCGACGAGAGCACGCGACTCGCTGCCGAGCCCAAGGCCCGCCCAGCCGACCGCCGCGACGGCGAGACCACGCTCGAGACCATCGACGCGTTCGTGGACTTCTTCATCACGACCGGCAAGAAGGGCGTGGCCATCAACCGCTACAAGGGCCTGGGCGAGATGAATCCCGACACGCTCTGGACGACGACCATGGATCCGGAAAACCGTACCCTCCTCCAGGTGCGGGCCGAGGACCATGCCGAAGCCGACCAGATGTTCACGACGCTGATGGGGGACCAGGTGGAGCCCCGGCGGAAGTTCATCGAGGACAACGCCCTTGACGTCCGCAACCTGGATGTGTGATTCGGGCCATCCCGGAACTCCGTCCCGTCACGCATTGAGGGGCGCACCACGACGCCGAGACACACGATCCGCCGCTGAGCCGAGAGCCAGACGCCTGCTATGAGCACCGCGCCGCACAACCGCATTCCGGTCAACATCGAAGACGAGATGAAGCGCTCGTACATGGATTACGCGATGAGCGTGATCATTGGACGAGCGTTGCCGGACGTGCGCGACGGGCTCAAGCCGGCACACCGCCGCGTGCTGTACGGGATGAAGGCCATGGGCCTGTCGTCCACGCGCGGCTACCGGAAGTGCGCCAAGATCATCGGCGAGGTGATGGGCAACTACCATCCCCACGGCGACGCCTCGATCTACGACACGCTGGTGCGGCTCGCGCAGGACTTCAACATGCGCTACCCCCTGGTGAACGGCCAGGGGAACTTCGGCTCGATCGACGGCGACCCGCCCGCGGCGATGCGCTACACCGAAGCGCGCCTCCAGTCGCTCGCCGACGACATGATGGTCGACCTCGACAAGGAGACCGTCGACTTCGTCCCCAACTACGACGAGACCACCGAAGAGCCGACGGTCCTGCCGGCCCCGTTCCCGAACCTGCTGGTGAACGGGTCGTCCGGCATCGCGGTCGGCATGGCGACCAACATCCCTCCGCACAACATGCGCGAGGTGATCGACGCCGTCATCTGGCTCATCGACAGCGCGAGGCCCGATGCCGCCGCCGGCGAAGAGTGGACGCCGCCGAGCCGCCAGGACAAGGAACGCAAGCTCCTGGACCTGGTGCCGGGCCCCGACTTCCCCACCGCCGGGTTCATCGTCGGCCGCGCGGGCATCCGTCAGGCGTACCTCACGGGCCGGGGCAGCGTCCTGATGCGCGCGCGGGCGGAGATCGAGACGTCGCGGAAGGGCGACCGTTCGTCGATCGTGATCTCGGCGATTCCCTATCAGGTGAACAAGGCGCGCCTCATCGAACGCATCGCCGACCTGGTGCGCGAGAAGACGATCGAGGGCATCTCCGACATCCGGGACGAGTCGGACCGCGACGGGCTGCGCATCGCCATCGACCTCAAGCGGGGCGAGCTTGGCGAGGTGGTGCTCAACAACCTCTACAAGCACACGCAGCTCCAGACCAGTTTCGGCATCATCCTGCTGGCGATCGTGGCGGGGCGGCCGCGCGTCCTGTCGCTGCTCGAGATGCTCGAGAGCTTCGTGGACTTCCGCCGCGAGGTGGTGCGGCGACGGACCGAGTTCGAGCTGCGCAAGGCCGAGGCGCGCCGGCACATTCTCGAAGGACTCCGGATCGCGCTCGATCACCTCGACGCCGTCATTGCGCTGATCCGCGCGTCGCGCAACCCGGGTGAGGCCCGTGACGGCCTGATGACGCAGTTCGCCCTGAGCCAGATTCAGGCCCAGGCCATCCTCGACATGCAGCTCCAGCGGCTCACTGGGCTCGAGCGGCAGAAGATCCTCGACGAACTCGCGGAGCTGCTACAGCTCATCGAACGCCTGCGCGCCATCCTGGCGAGCGATGCCCTGGTCATGCAGATCGTGGTCGACGAACTGCGTGAGGTGCGCGAGCGGTACGGGGACGAACGCCGCACCGAGATCCTGCCCGACGAAGGGGACTTCCGCATCGAGGACCTGATCGCCGAGGAGGACATGGCGATCACGGTGAGCAACACCGGCTACATCAAGCGGACCGCGGTCACCAACTACCGGAACCAGCGCCGGGGCGGCAAGGGCCGCATCGGGATGCGGACGCGTGACGAGGATTTCGTCAGCCACCTCTTCGTGGCCTCGACGCACGCCTACATCATGATCTTCTCGGACCGGGGCCGCGCCTACTGGCTCAAGGTGCACGAGATTCCCGACGTCGGGCCGGACGGTCGCGGCAAGGCCATCGCCAACCTCGTGTCGATGGAGGAAGGCGAGCGCATCGCCGCCCTGCTCGCCGTGAAGGACTTCGAGGCCGGGCGCTTCATCGTGATGGGCACGCGCCGCGGGGTGGTGAAGAAGACCGAGCTCACCGCGTTCAGCAACCCACGCGCCGGCGGCATCATTGCCATCGGCGTCGAGGAGGGCGACGCGGTCATGGCGGTGCAGTTGTCCGACGGCGAGGGCGAGGTCCTCATCGGCACGCGCGCCGGCATGTCGATCCGGTTCCCCGAAACCGACGTCCGCCCCATGGGCCGCACGGCCTACGGCGTGCGCGGCATCAGCCTGCGCGACGACGACGAAGTCGTGGGGATGGAGGTGCTGGCGCCTGGCGGCACCATCCTGAGCGTGACCGAGCACGGGTACGGCAAGCGGACCGAGCTCGGCGAGTACCGCGTCCAGACGCGCGGCGGCATCGGTATCATCAACATCCAGACCACGGACCGCAACGGACGGGTGATTGGCATTGCCCAGGTCTCGGACACCGACGAGCTGATGCTCATCACCGAGCAGGGCAAGATCGTCCGCATGGTGGCGAGCGACATCCGCACGATCGGCAGGGCCACGCAGGGCGTGCGGCTCATCGACATCGAGGGCGAGGACCGCGCGGTGTCGATTGCCAGGCTCGCCGAGCGGGACGACGCCGAGGACGTGCCGGCTGATGACGTGGTGCCGCCAACCGACAGCGGGCCCGACACATCCGAGGGCGACGGCGGGCCTTCGGAACCGGCGTGAGGCGGGTGCTCGGAATCGGCCAGGCGGCCGCTTCACCACCGGCGGCACCCGAGGCAGGTGCCGCTGCGTCAGGCGACTTCGAGCTTCGCGAACTTCGCGCGCAGCGTCTTCTGCCCGACCGTGGTGAAGCGCACCACGAGCTTGGCGTCCCCGTCGAGGGGCTCCACGCTCAGCACCGTGCCCACGCCGAACTGCGCGTGGCGGACCCGCACACCAGGCCTCAGCCCCTCTGAGGCCGACTGGTCCTCGTCCTCGTAGTGATACGTCGGGGCCGGCGTCTCCGTCTGACGCCCCCGGTACGACCCCTGACCCCGTGCGCCGCTCCACCCACCGTCTCGCCCGCCACCACCGCGCGTGTACGCGCTGTGCTGCGGGGTCACGAAGGTGGAGGGCACTTCCTCGATGAGTTCCGGGGGGATTTCCTCGATGAAGCGCGAGGGCTGCGTCGCCTGGTACTCCCCGAAGACCCGCCGGCGTGCGGCCGACGTCAGCACCACCCGCCGCTCAGCGCGCGTCAGGCCCACGTAGCAGAGCCGCCGTTCCTCCTCGAGCTCGGCTTCATCGTCGGCCGAGCGCGAGTGCGGGAAGAGGCCGTCTTCCATGCCCGACATCACCACTACCGGGAACTCGAGGCCCTTGGCGCTGTGGAGGGTCATCATCAGCACCCGGGCGGTGCGCGACCCGGCCTCCTCGTCGGCGTCCGAGAGCAGTGAGAGCTGGTCCACGAAGCCGCCCAGGGTGGGCTCCGGCATCCGCGCCTCGTACTCCCGCGCGGCCGACACGAGTTCCATCAGGTTCTCGATGCGCCCCTCGGCTTCCTCGCTCCGCTCTTCGCGCAGATCCTTGAGGTAGCCGCTCCGGTCGAGGACCTTGCCGAGCGTCACCGACACCGGGTCGAGCGCCGCCTCCGCCGTCAGGCCGGCCATCAGGTCGCGGAAGGCGGTGAGCACGGTGACCGCCCGCGCCGGCAGGAGCCGGCCGTCCACGGCGTGGACCAGGCGCGCCCAGAGCGAATCGTGCTCCGCGGTGCCGTCGAGGCCCGCCAGGAGCGGCGGGAGGTCGGCATCCGACGGCGCGTCGAGGGCGGCGAGCGCATCCATCACGCCCTTGCCGATGCCGCGCGTCGGCACGTTGATCACGCGGCGCAGGCTCACGTCGTCATGCGGGGTGAGGACGAGCTTCAGGTAGGCCAGGGCGTCCTTCACCTCGCGCCGCTCGTAGAAGCGCACGCCGCCGATGATGCGGTAGTGGATGCCCGAGCGTCGCAGCGCGTCCTCGAGCGTGCGGGACTGCGAGTTGGTGCGGTAGAGGACCGCCACCGTGTTCTCGGTGTCTTCGTGCAGGGCGAGCCGCGCGGTCCGGGCCACGAACTCCGCCTCGTCGAGGTCGTCGGCGGCGCGGTAGTACAGCACCGGTGCCCCGCCCGCCTGCTCCGTGTAAAGGCGCTTGGCCTTCCGGTTCCTGTTCTGCGCGATGACAGCCGACGCGGCGTCGAGGATGACCTGCGTGGAGCGGTAGTTGCGCTCGAGGCGCACGGTCACCGTCTCCGGGAAGTCGTGCTCGAAGTCCATGATGTTGCGCAGGTCGGCGCCGCGCCACTTGTAGATGGACTGGTCCGGATCGCCCACCACGCACACGTTGCGGTGCTTCTCGGCCAGCCGCTGCACGAGCATGTACTGCGGGCGGTTGGTGTCCTGATACTCGTCCACGAGCAGGTAGCGGAACTTCTCCGCGTACCGCGCGCGCACCACCTCCGACGTCTCGAACAGCTCCACCGTCTTGAGCAGCAGGTCATCGAAGTCGAGCGCGTTGGCCTCGCGCAGCGCGGCCAGGTAGCGCGCGTACAGCTCCCCGAGCTGGTGGTCGCGAGGATTCCAGGCGCTGGCCTGCAGGACCTCCGGGCCCTCCATGCGGTTCTTCGCCTGGCTGATCCGCGAGAGCACCGCCCGGGGCTGGAGCGTGCTGTCGTCGAGGTTCAGGGCCTTGATGGCCTGTTTCACCACCGACAGCTGGTCCACCGAGTCGTAGATGACGAAGTTGCGCGAGAGGCCGATGTGCGGGGCCTCGCGTCGCAGCAGGCGGGCGCAGAGGGCGTGGAAGGTGGAGATCCAGAGGTGCCTGCAGTCCATGTGGAGGAGCGACTCCACGCGCCCGCGCATCTCTTCGGCAGCCTTGTTGGTGAAGGTCACCGCGAGGATGCGGTCGGGGTCGGCGAGACCGCTGCTCACGATGTGGGCGATGCGGGTCGTGATGACCCTGGTCTTGCCCGAGCCGGCACCGGCGAGGATGAGGAGCGGGCCGTCGGTGTTGACGACGGCCTCGCGTTGTTCAGGATTGAGGCTGGCGAGGAGATCCACTCCCCCTACTCTACCGCTCTCTACTCGACGGTGACACTCTTGGCCAGGTTCCTCGGCTGGTCCACGTCGCAGCCGCGCCGCACCGCGATGTAGTACGCGAGCAGCTGCAGGGGGATGGTCATGATGATCGGCGTGAGCAGCGCCGTGGTGGCGGGCATGGCGAGCGCGACGTCGTGTTGCGGGTCGAGCACGGCGCTCATGCGCGGGTCGCCCTCGGTCGTGATCGCGATGACCGAGCCGCCGCGGGCCTTGGCCTCCTGGACGTTACCCACCATCTTCTCGAACACATGGTCCTGCGGCGCGATGGCCACCACCGGCATGCGCTCGTCGATGAGGGCGATGGGCCCGTGCTTCATCTCGCCGGCGGGATAGCCCTCGGCGTGGATGTAGGAGATCTCCTTGAGCTTGAGCGCACCCTCGAGCGCGATGGGATAGTTGATGCCGCGTCCGAGGAACAGGAAGTCCGTGCGGCTGTGGAACCGCTCGGCCACCTTCTCCATGGCGCCCGATGCCCTGACGGCTTGTTCGATGAGCTGGGGCAGCAGCAGCAGCGCCTCCACGTGCTCCCGGATGGCCTCGGGCGAGAGTGTCTGGCGGACCTGGGCGAGGTAGAGCGCCAGCAGCTGCAGCGCCACCAGCTGCGAGGTGAAGGCCTTGGTCGAGGCCACGCCGATTTCCGGACCCGCGTGCGTGTACACGGTGCCGTCGGCCTCCCGGGTGGCCATGCTGCCCACGACGTTGCAGATGGCGATGCTGCTCGCACCCTTCCGTCGCGCCTCCCGCAGGGCGGCCAGCGTGTCGGCCGTTTCGCCGGACTGGGTGATCACCACGGTCAGCTCCCGCTTGCCGACGATTGGGTTGCGGTAGCGGTACTCGGAGCCGTAGTCCACTTCCACCGGCACGTGGGCGAGCTGCTCCAGGAGATACTTGCCCACCAGGCCCGCGTGCCACGACGTGCCGCACGCGATGATCGTGATCTTGTCGAGCGCCCGGAAGGTGTCCTCCGGGATCCGCATGTCGTCGAGGAAGATCTGCCCGCGGTCGAGTGACACGCGCCCGAGGATGGTGTCGCGCGCGGCGGTCGGCTGCTCGTAGATCTCCTTGAGCATGAAGTGCTTGTGGCCGCCCTTCTCCGCCGCGATGGGATCCCACAGCACGCGCTGCGTGGTCTTCGACACGGCGCGGCCCTGGTAGTCGGTGAACGCCACGCCCGTGCGGGTGATGATGGCCATCTCCTCGTCGCCGAGGAAGACGACGTCGCGGGTGTGGGCGAGGATGGCCGGGATGTCGGACGCCACGAAGAACTCGTCCTCTCCGAGGCCCACGACGATTGGCGGCCCGTTGCGGACGGCGACGATCTTCTCCGGATCGTCCACCGAGATGAGCACCAGGGCGAACATGCCCCGCATGTGCGTGAGGGCCCGGCGGACGGCGTTCTCCAGGCCATCCTGCTGCATCTCCCGCTCGACGAGATGGGCGACGATCTCGGTGTCGGTCTCCGTCTTGAAGACGTGGCCCTGCGCCTGCAGCTCGTGCTTCAGCTCGAGGTAGTTCTCGATGATGCCGTTGTGGACGACCACGATGCGGCCGGTGCAGTCGCGGTGGGGGTGCGCGTTCTCCTCGGTCGGGCGTCCGTGCGTGGCCCAGCGGGTGTGCCCCACGCCGTAGAAGCCGTCCACCGGGTCGGCCTTGATCACGTTCTCGAGGTTCACGAGTTTGCCGGCCGAACGGCGCAGCGAGATCCCCTCAGGGCTGACCAGCGCCACGCCTGCGGAATCGTATCCCCGGTACTCCATGCGTCGGAGCCCCTCGATGAGCACAGGGACGACCGGTTTCGATCCGATGTAGCCAATGATTCCGCACATGTCGTGTGTCCTCAGCCCTTCTTGCGTTCAGCCCAGCCCTCGAGATTGGCCTGCCGGCCCCGTGCGATGCCCAGCGCGCCGGCCGGGACGTCGTCGGTGATCGACGATCCGGCGCCGACGAAGGCGCCCTTGCCCACGCGCACGGGGGCAATCAGCTGCGAGTCGCTCCCGATGAACGCGTCGTCCTCGATGATCGTCTGGTGCTTGCGCGTCCCGTCGTAATTGCAGGTGATGGTGCCGGCCCCGATGTTGACCCTGTCCCCGATGGTCGCGTCCCCCAGGTACGACAGGTGGCTGGCCTTCGAGCCAGCGCCGAGCGACGTCTTCTTCAGCTCGACGAAGTTGCCCACCTTCGCCGCTTCCCCCAGCTCGGTGCCCTGCCGCAGGTGCGCGAAGGGGCCCACCGACGCGCCATCCGCAATCCGCGCGCCCACGATGACGCAGAAGTTGTTGATCGACACACGGGCGCCAATCTCCGAATCGGCGATCCGCACGCCGCCCTGAATCTCGCAGGCCGCCCCGATCCGCGTCGTCCCCTCGATGGTGACGCCGGGGTGGATGACCGTATCTGCCCCGATCTCCACCTGCGGGTCGATGTAGGTGGTCGAGGGGTCCACGAGCGTGACCCCGGCCGCCATGAGCTCCTCGTTCTTGGTCTGTCTCACGATCCTGCTCACTTCTGCCAGTTCCGTCCGGCTGTTGATACCCCGAATCTGCTCCACGTCGTCGGTCACCAGTGTGGCCACGGGCAGCTTCCGTCTCCGGTAGATGGCCACGAGGTCTGTCAGGTAGTACTCGCCCTGCGCGTTCTGGGAGGCCACCTGATTGAGCGCCTCGAACAGCGGCTCGAGGTCGAAGGCGTAGATGCCGCTGTTGATCTCCCGGATCTGGCGTTCGGCTGGCGAGGCGTCGCGCTCTTCCACGATCCGCGCGATCTGGCCGTCGGTGCGGACGATGCGCCCGTAGCCGTAGGGCCGCTCCACCACCGCCGTGAGCACCGTGGCCGCCGCCCTGGCCTCCTGGTGGGCACGAACCAGCCCAGCCAGGGTCGCCCCCTGCAGGCGGGGGACGTCGCCCGACAAAAGCACCAGGGTGCCCTGGCGGCCGCGCAGGAGCGGCTCCACCTGCCGGAGCGCGTGCGCGGTGCCGAGCTGCGGTTCCTGCAGCGCAAACTGCACCTCGGTGCCACCGAGGTGGGCCTTCACGCTTTCTGCCTTATGACCAACAACGATCGATATCGAGGCGGGCGACAGCGCCCGCGCCGCCACCAGCACATGGTCCAGCATCGTCCGGCCCCCCACCTTGTGCAGTACTTTGGGGAGGCTCGAGCGCATGCGCGTGCCCTGACCGGCGGCCAGCACCACGATATGGACGGAAGATGGAGAGTCTAGGTCACTCAACGGATATCCTTGGTTTTCTCTACAGCCGCATAGACATCGCGGCTCGACAACCCGTGCCGGCGGGCGATGGCTGCGATGGCGGCTCGACGACCGGATCCCGAATCTGTCATATGACAGAACTCAGCGTGTATCTCGGCCGGGGTCACGGGGACTTCCTCGCTGCGGTCCTCGGGAACTTTCGGCCCCACCACCACGGTGAACTCTCCGCGGACTTCCTCGAGGGCCGTCAACACGTCGGCACTGGTTCCCCGAAGGAACTGCTGGTGCACCTTGGTCATCTCCCGACAGACGACAAGTGGTCGAACGCCCAAAATATCCACAGCGTCTGCGAGCGTCTGCCGCACCCGATGCGGGGCCTCCAGGAACACGAACGTGTGCGGGACCGCCTCCGCGACCTCAGCAAGCCACTGTTTTCTGTTGTTTGACCGTGGGGGTGGAAACCCATACACGGTTATCGGCTCGAGCGGAAAACCGGATGCCACCGCAGCCACGAGCGGCGCCGACGGCCCTGGAATCGGGTCCACAGGAATGTTGTGCGCCACGCAGGCTTCCACGAGCTCCCGCCCCGGATCCGAAATGCCCGGCGTGCCGGCATCGGTGACCAGAGCCACATGCTCCCCGGCCTGAAGCCGCGCCAGCAGGACCGGCAGGCGGGTGTGGGCGTTGTGTGCGTGGAAGCTCAGGGTAGGGGTGGCGAGGCCGTAGTGGGACAGCAGGCGTCCGGTCCGCCTGGTGTCTTCGGCAGCGATGAGTGCTGCCTCCCGCAGCAACCGGAGGGCCCGGAAACTCAGGTCCTCGAGGTTGCCGATGGGCGTGGCGACCACGTACAACGTCCCGGACATCGAGCCGGCGGATATTGTACCATTGCGGGATGGGCGCTTCCCGACGAGGGCTTCAGGGCGCCCCTCAAAGCCGGAGATGCACCCATCGGAGCCGTTCCCACATTTCGTCGACGACTACCTCGCTTACCTGTATGAGGTGCACCCGACCCTGGCCGCCCAGGACGGGGTCCACGTTCACGACGATCTGCTCGAAGACCTGAGCCGCGCGGCCATCGACACCCATGTACGGGCGCTGGCCGGCTTCAGCCGCCGCCTCCACCAGATCGACCCCGCGCACCTGCCGCCCACCGAGCAGGTGGACCGGGGCATCGTGGCGGCCAACGTGGACGCGCGCCTCCACGACCTAGAGGTCGTGCGGACGTGGGAGCGCTCGCCGCAGTTCTATGCCGACACGCTCGGCGCGAGCCTGGCCGGCCAGGCGCTGTTTGGCTACGCGGCCGAGCCCGACCGCGCCCGGCGCGTCGTCTCCAAGCTGCGTCAGGTGCCACGGCTCGTGCAGGCCGCGCGCGACAACATCAAGGAAAGCCCCGGCATTTTCGTGAAGGTCGGCATCGAGACCTGGCGCGGCGTACTCACGTTCATCGAGTCGGACCTGCCGCGCGCCTTCAAGAGTCTCGACGACCTGCACATCCTGGGTGACCTGGCCGACACCTCCTCGGAGGCCGCGACCGCCATCTCCGCGTACATCGCCTACCTGGAGACCGATCTGGCCCCGCGGGCCAAGGCGTCCTTCCGCCTGGGGCGCGAGAAGTTCGAGCTCAAGATCAAGCACGACGAGGGCATCACGCTGAGCGCCGAGCGGCTCCTCTCCATCGCCCTGCGCGAGCTTGGCGAGACGCAGGAGCAGTTTCGGACCCTCGCGTCCACGCTCGACGCGGGCGACCCCGTGCAGGCCTGGCGGCAGGCGAAGGACGAGTATCCCGAGCCCGGCCAACTCATGGCCGTGGCCCAGGAGCAGGTGCAGGAGCTGGCCGCCTTCCTCCGCAAGCAGGCCGTGGTCACCGTGCCCGACGGCGAACCGGTGGTGGTGGCGCCGTCGCCCGACTTCTACCGCTGGGCCTTTGCCAGCATGTGGACGCCCGGCCCCTTCGAAAGCAAGCCGACGCGGGCGTTCTACTACCTCACCGACGTCGAACGCGGCTGGACGCCTGAGCGGCAGCGCGAGCACATGCGCGACTTCAACCTGCCCACGCTGTGGAACATCTCGATTCACGAGGTGTATCCCGGGCACTTCCTGCAGTACCAGCACCTGCGGGGCGTGTCGTCGAAGGTCCGCCGCTCGCTGGCGTTCGCGCCCATGTCGTTCACCGAGGGCTGGGCGCACTATGCCGAGCAGGTGATGGTGGAAGCCGGCTTCCGGCGCGGCGATGTGCTCTTCCGGCTCGGCCAGCTCGCCGAGGCGCTGGTGCGCCTGGCCCGGGTGGTCGTGTCGATCCGCCTGCACTGCGAAGACCTGTCGGTCGAGCAGGGCATGCGATTCTTCCGCGACGAAGCATTCCTCGAGGAGGCCAGCGCACGGCGCGAGGCCGAACGCGGCACGTTCGACCCGTCGTACCTGGTCTACTCGATCGGAAAGCTGATGATGCTGAAGCTGCGCCACGACTATCAGGAGCAGCAGGACGGCCGGTTCTCGATGCGCACGTTCCACGACGCCGTGCTGGCACAGGGCAATGCCCCGTTCTGGGCGCATCGCCGCCTGCTGCTCAACGATTCCTCGGGCGCTGTACTGGAGTAGCCGACCCATGCCGTTGTACGAATACGAATGTGAGTCCTGCCACCAGCGCTTTGAGCTGATCCAGAAGTACACGGATCCCAACCCCGACGCGTGCGCCCGCTGCGGCCAGGGTCCCGTGCGTCGCCTGCTGTCCTCGCCGGCCATCCAGTTCAAGGGCACCGGCTGGTACATCACCGACTACTCCAACAAGGGCAAGGAAGGCGGCTCGAAGTCGTCGCCGGCGCTCCCCGGGTCGTCGTCGGAAAAGGGCGGGTCCGAGAAGGGCAGCTCTGGCGAGAGCGGGTCGTCGAGCGAGTCGGGCACCAAGTCCGACTCGGCGAGCAAGAGCGACTCGGGCTCCGCGTCCAGCTCCGGCGGCACGACCAGCGGTTCGACCAAGGCGTCGGCCTGACCTGACGCCCGCCGCGCCGACCCTGACGCGGCGGTCCAGCCCGGCCGCGCAGGCGCGGCGCTCGCGCCCGTGTGCTGCGGTGGCAGGGTGGCCGGCGCGATCCTGGGTTACGATCCGAGTCCGATGCAGTCCACCATCCGCAAGGCCGTGTTCCCGGCGGCAGGTCTCGGCACCCGCTTCCTTCCCGCCACCAAGGCCCAGCCGAAAGAGATGCTGGTGCTGGTGGACAAGCCCGTCATCCAGTACGGCGTGGAAGAGGCCGTGGCGTCCGGCGTCGACAACATCGTCATCGTCACGGGCCGCGGCAAGAACGCCATCGAAGACCACTTCGACGTGGCCGTCGAGCTCGAGAGCTTCCTCGAACAGCGCGGCAAGACCGAGCAGCTCGCCGAGATCCGCAAGATCACGCAGCTCATCAACGTGGCGTACGTCCGGCAGGGCGAGCCGCTCGGCCTCGGGCACGCCGTGCTCGTGACGCGCAACCTGGTGGGCGACGAGCCGTTTGCCGTCATCCTCGGCGACGACGTGATCGACGCGCACCCGCCCGCGCTCAAGCAGATGATCGACGTCTTTGCCCGCGTGCAGGGCCCCGTGCTGGCCGTGGAACGGGTGCCGGACGAGGACGTGTCCAAGTACGGCATCGTGGCCGTCGAGGAAGATCCGTCGCTCGGGCCGGGCGTGCACCGGATCGTGGACCTGGTCGAGAAGCCGCGGCGCGAGGATGCGCCCTCGAACCTGGCCATCATCGGGCGCTACATCCTCACGCCCGACATCTTCCCCGCGCTCGAGGCCACCGCCTCCGACCGCACGGGCGAGATTCAGCTCACCAACGGTCTGCGCAAGCTGCTCAAGGACCGCCCGCTGTATGCGTGCGAGATCAACGGCGTACGCCACGACACCGGCAACAAGCTCGGTTTCCTGAAGGCGCTCGTGTACTTCGCGCTGCAGCGGCCCGACCTCGCCGGTCCGTTCCGGCAATACCTCGACACCCTGCAGGACGCCCATGTGGGCGGCCACCGCTGACACCCTGACCCACGCGCCATGCTCGATCCCGCTTATCTTCGCGACAACCTCCACGACGTGCGTGCCCGTCTCGAGCAGCGCGGCGCCGACCTGTCCGCAGACCTCGAAGCCATTGCCGCGCTCGATGCCGAACGGCGCCAGCTGCTGCCGGCCGTCGAAGGGCTGAAGCAGGAACAGAACAAGTCGGGCGAGGCCGTGGCGCGCGCGAAGCGCGAGGGGCAGGACACCTCCGCCATCCAGGCCGCCAACCGCGAGCGCGCGCAGCAGATCAAGGAGATGGACGGCCGGCTCGAAGACATCGAGCAGCGCCGTCATCAGCGTCTGCTCACGCTGCCCAACCTGCCGCACGCCACCGTGCCGGCCGGCCGCAGCGCCGAGGACAACGTGGAGGTGCGCCGCCACGGCACGCCGCGCGCCTTCGACTTCGAGCCGCAGGCTCACTGGGACCTCGGCCCCGCGCTCGGCATCATCGACTTCGAGCGGGGCACCAAGATCGCCGGCGCGCGGTTCACGGTGCTGATGGGCCCGGGCGCCCGCATGGCGCGTGCGCTCATCAACTTCATGCTCGACGTGCACACCAGGGAGCACGGCTACACCGAGGTGGAGCCGCCCTTCATGGTCAACAGCGCGTCGCTCACCGGCACCGGCAACCTGCCCAAGTTCGAGCAGGACCTGTTCCGCATTGCCGGCGACTGGGACCTCTTCATGGTGCCCACCGCCGAAGTGCCGCTCACGAATCTCCATCGCGGCGAGCTGCTCGACGGACGCGAGCTGCCCATCCGGTACACCGCCTACACGCCCTGCTTCCGCAGCGAGGCCGGCAGCTACGGCGCCGACGTGCGCGGCCTCATCCGTCAGCACCAGTTCGACAAGGTGGAGCTGATGGTCTTCACCACGCCGGAGGCCTCGCACGACGAACTGGAGCGGCTCACGGGCAACGCCGAAGAAGTGCTGAAGCGCCTGGGCCTGCCCTATCGCACGATGCTGCTATGCACCGGCGACATGGGGTTTGCGTCGGCCAAGACCTACGACATCGAGGTGTGGCTCCCCAGCCAGCGCACCTACCGGGAGATCTCCTCCTGCAGCAACACCGAAGCGTTCCAGGCGCGCAGGGCCAACATCAAGTTCCGGCCTGGCGGCACGGGCAAGGGCGAGTTCGCGCACACGCTCAACGGCTCGGGCCTGGCCGTGGGTCGCACGCTCATCGCCATCCTCGAGAACTACCAGCAGGCGGACGGCTCCGTCGTGGTGCCCGAGGCGTTGCGGCCGTACATGGACGGCATGGACGTGATTCGCAAGACGTAGCGCGGCCCTCGGTCAGCCTTGCGCACCGCTTTCCGGACTGACGCCGTCGCGTCGCTCGCAAGTCGGGCCGATCCGGCGCGCGCCACCGAACCGCGCACGGACGCTCGGCGTACGACGCAGCAGAAGGACTATCGAGCACGGGTGACCAGCGATCATCCGGTGCGACCAGGAGGAGCCGGTGACTGCACGTTTCCGTGAGCCGCGAAGGATCGACAGCGCCCATGCCCGCCGCGCACCCACGATTGCTCCGCGGCTGACGGCCGTCCTCGTGATGGCGGGCGTCCTGCTGGGTGGCGCTCCCGCTGCGCAGGGCCAGGTGGCTCGAGGCCAGGCGTCACCGCCCACCCAGGGCGCTGCATCGGGTGCTTCGTCGGCGCGCACGGCACCGGCGGGCACAACGCAGGCCGGCACCGCGCAGGCTGGCACCGCGCAGGCTGGCACTGCGCAGGCTGGTACCGCGCCGCTCGGCACTGCGCCGCAGTGGGCGCGCATTCCCGCCGGAACGTTTCAGATGGGGTGCGTGGACGTGGACGCGGGCTGCGACGGCGACGAGGTGCCGCAGCGCGTCATCACGATGTCCCGCCCGTTCGAGATGATGACCACCGAGGTCACGACCGGCATGTTCCGCGCGGCCACGGGCGACCTGCCCGAGCAGCCCGAGTGGAGTACCGACCCGCGCCTGCCCGTCGTCATCGTGTCGTGGTTCGAGGCCGCGGACTACTGTCGTGCCGTCGGCGCCCGCCTGCCGAGCGAAGCCGAGTGGGAGTATGCCGCGCGCGGGGGCGACTCGCGCACCGTGTTTCCGTGGGGCAACCAGGACGCCGCGCACGAGACCGACGCCGCGTCCGGCGCGCGGTTCGAGGGCGGCGTCGCGAGCGTCGTGGGGAGCTACCGCGCGAACGCCTTCGGTCTCTTCGACATGGCGGGCAACGTGTGGGAGTGGGTCAACGACCGCTACGGCGCCTACGACGAGAACCAGACCACGAACCCCGTCGGCGGCAATGCCGGCGACTTCCGCATCGTGCGCGGTGGCTCCTACGGCGACGACCAGCGCAACCTGCGCATCTCGAACCGCAATCCCGTGGTCCCCGAAGCCGAGCACGTCAACCTCGGCTTCCGCTGCGCGCGCGACGTGGCGCCGTAGCCGGACGTGCCGGGGTCGCGCGCCGGCCTGGTCCGACTTGCGAGCACCGCGACGGCGACAGTCTGAAAAATGGCGCGCAAGGGCCTGACCGAGGCATGGGTGACTGGGACCCATGCCGAGCATCGCGGACGATGACCCTGGAGCGGCGTTTTCCCGCGGCGTCGAGCGGAGGACCGGGCTTCGGAGCGCCGGACGGCCAGGGACGATGTGCGTGCCGGGGTCGCGCGCCGGCCTGGTCCGACTTGCGAGCACCGCGACGGCGACAGTCTGGAAAATGGCGCGCAAGGGCCTGACCGAGGCATGGGTGACCGGGACCCATGCCGAGCATCGCGGACGATGACCCTGGAGCGGCGTTTTCCCGCGGCGTCGAGCGGAGGACCCGGCCGGCGCGCGACCCCGACACGCACGGTACCCACGGCCGGGAGAGGCACGTCGAGTGCTGTCTGCCGCGACCGCCCGCGACCATGGCCGTGCACGATTTTGCGCGCTTCGTCCCCGAAAAGGCTGCCCCCACGGAGCCTTCGCCGCGTTTTCACCGATTCCGGTTACAATACCGAGGTCGGTGCGATGCACCCTGGGACTTCCCGCAGGACTTGCTGACCCGGTCGCCACGCGTTAGACGCGCCGGCCGCGCACATCAGCTCCCGCCACTTCGGTCTCATCGCTCACCCGCAGACGCCGTTCAGGCGTGACAGTCGCTCAATACGCTCAGCCTGCTATGCGCTTCGGGAAACGCTCCAGGCCACTACAGGAGTAGTTTCTCTATGCCGTTCAGTACGCTCGGGCTCTCGCCCTCTCTTTGTACGCCCCTCACCCGTCTCGGCTACGAACGTCCGACGCCCGTGCAGGACAAGGCCATTCCGGTTGTGCTCACCGGCGCCGACATGCTGGCGCGCGCCCAGACCGGCACCGGCAAGACCGCCGCGTTCGGGCTGCCGATGATCGACCGCCTCATCGTGCGCTCGACGCGCACCGCGGTGCCGAAGCAGCCGCGCGGCCTCGTGCTGGTGCCCACCCGCGAACTCGCGCTGCAGGTGCACGAGTCGCTCGTGGCCTTCGGCCAGCCCGTGAAGCTGCGCGTGGCCGTCATCCTCGGCGGCGTGTCGATCAACCCGCAGGTGCAGGCGCTGCGCCGCGGTGTGGACATCGTGGTGGCCACGCCCGGTCGCCTCGTGGACCACATGCAGCAGCGCACCATCGACCTCTCCGCCGTGGAGATCCTGGTGCTCGACGAAGCGGACCGCATGCTCGACATGGGCTTCCTGCCAGCGCTGCGGCGCATCGTCAGTGCCCTGCCGCGCGAACGGCAGACGCTGCTGCTCTCGGCCACGTTCTCGCCCGACATGGAGCGGCTGGCTGGCGACTTCACCCGGTCGGCCGTGCGCGTGGAGGCCTCGCCCGCAAACGTCGTGGCCACCACCGTGACGCACCACGTGCACCCGGTGACCGAGGGGCGCAAGGGCGCGCTCCTCTCGCACGTGCTCAAGCAGACGCCCGATGCCCAGGCGCTCGTGTTCTGCAAGACCAAGCGCGGCTCGAACCGCGTGGGCGAGTACCTGGAGCAGAGCGGCGTGAAGGCCGCGGTGATCCACGGCAACAAGAGCCAGAACGCCCGCAACCGCGCGCTCGGCGACTTCAAGGCCGGCCGCGTCACCGTGCTCGTGGCCACCGACATCGCGGCGCGCGGGCTCGACATCGTGCAGCTGCCGCTCGTCGTCAACTACGATCTGCCGCTCGTGGCCGAAGACTACGTGCACCGCGTCGGCCGCACCGGTCGCGCGGGCCATCCGGGTCGCGCCGTGTCGCTCGTGTCGGGGGCTGATACGTCGCTCCTGCACGGCATCCAGCGTCTCCTGCCCGAGCCGCTCCAGCACGTGCTGGTGGACGGCTTCGAGGCCGGTCGAGCAACGGATGCCCCGGTCGACGGCGGCCGTCGCTTCGGGTCGCGCGGAAACGGCCGTGGTGGCCAGTCGTCTCGTGGGGGCGGCTTCGGCCGAGACGGCGCACGTAGCGGCGCGCGGCCGTCGTCCGGCGCCGGTGCCCGGCACGGCAACCGTCCCGCCACGCGGCACGCCGGCTCCGACAGTGCATCGTCGGACCGTCCCGCCTTCAGGCCGAGCGGCGGCCGGCCGCAGTTCGCCGGTGCGGGACGCGGTCCCTCGCGCCCCGGTGGCGGCGCATCCTTTCGCCCGGGCGGAAGGTCGCGGCGCAGCGGGTCCCCGTCCTGAGGTACGCTTAAGGGCCGCACAGTGCGGAAGTCCAGGGGGCGCGCGGGGCGCGCCCTCGCATCAGCCGAAGGAGGCGTCGCGTGGTGCTTTACAACGTAGGCGACCGGGTGGCCCAGCCACAGTACGGAACCGGCACGGTCACCGCCGCGAACGAATATCACACGACGATCGAGTTCGATGAGCACGGACCCCGCACGTTCGTGACGAGCAAGGTGAAGCTCGAAGCGTCCGCGACGCCCGCGCCGGCCAAGGCTGTCAAGAAGTCGCGCAAGAAAGCCGCGCCGAAGAAGGCCGCCGTGGCGGAGCCGGTGATCGACGAGACGCTCTCGGCCGATGGCGACGAGAGTCACACCGACGAAGGCCACGCCGACGACGGGGAGGGCCACGACGAGCGGGGCCTCGACGAGATCTCCGCCTCCGACGAATAGCCGCAGGACGCGGCGGGACCTCGCGCCCGCCGCACGTCACCTCAACCCCTCAGCGCGCGAACACCAGCAGGCTGTTGGCGGGCAGCGTGAGCGCCGCCGACCAGCCGCACCCGTGCAGCGGCGCCGCCTCCGGTCCCACCCACCCGCCGTTGCCCACCGCGTTCGCATTCACCCAGTTCTCGTACACGTCGCTGTTGAACACCTCGCGCCACGCGCCGCCCTGCGGAAACCCGATGCGGTAGCCGAAGCGGTTGTGCGGCGACAGGTGCACCACCACCAGGACGTCGCGGCCTTCGCCCTCCACCCAGCGCTGGAAGGCCAGCACCCGGTTCGCGTCGTGCGCGTGGATCACGCGGAAGCCCTGTCCGCGCAGCGCCGGCTGTTCCCACCGCACGTGCAGCAGGTCGCGCGTGAAGCGCAGGTGATCGCGCATCTGCTGGTCGCCCGCGTCGAGTCCCGCCCAGTGCAGCAGCAGGTTGCGGCGTTCCGCGACATTGTCGGACCACGGCTTGTCCTCGAGAAACTCCTGCCCCATGAAGAGCATGGGAATGCCCGGCGCGGTGAGCCCGATGCCGGTGGCCACGCGCGCGCGGCTCCGGCCGTACCACGAGCGCGGGTTGCCGTGGTCGCCGAGCGCGGCTACGCGCGGCTCGCGTCCCTCGTAGACGATGTCGTGGTTCTCCGGTCCCTGCACCCACTGCGACACGTGGGCGAAGCCCTCGGGCCACAGGCTGCGCGCGAGCCCCGTCATGTCGAGCGGCCGCGCGTCCGGCGCGCTGGCCTCGGCGATGACGCGGCGCACCGCAATGCGCAGGCCGTCGGTGAGCGAGGCATCGAAGCCGGCGCCCGTCGGCGGCGGCTGCACGACGGCAGGGTTCACGCCCCAGTACTCCGCCTTGTAAAAGGCCGAGGGACGGTGATGGTGCAGCGTCGCGGTGAGGTCCTGGCAGAAGCGCCAGCCGTGCGGCGCGCCGTCGTGGTCGATCACGCTCACCTGGTCGTAGCGGAAGCCGTCCACGTGGTACTCGTCGAGGAAGAACGTGGCGTTGCGGATGAGAAAGTCGCGCACCTCGGGCTTGCCGAAGTCGAACACCAGGCCGCCGGCGTGGCCGCGGTCGCTGAAGTACAGCGAACGCCAGTGCCCGCCCGCCGTGTCCTGACGGTCGAAGAAGTAGAGGCTCTCGTCGCCGAAGTCGCCGCCCGCGTGGTTGTACACCACGTCGAGCAGCACGGCCAGGCCGTGCAGGTGGCACACGTCCACCAGCGCCTTGAGCTGATTCATCTCGCCGCGCAGGTCCTCGGTGTCGTACTCCCGGTGTCCCCGCTCCGCGAGCAGGCGGTTCACGGCGTCCACGTAGGGCGGCAGCCGCGCGTCCTCCACCGCGTAGTCCATCTCGGGCGAGAAGTAGTCGGTGCCGTTGTAGCCCAGGCTGAAGGCCGTCTGGAACTCCTGGATGGGCATGAGCTGCACGGCCGTCACGCCCAGCTCCGCCAGGTACGGCACCTTGCGCGCCACGTCCAGAAAGGTGCCGCCCTTGACGGGCACGTGCGGCGTGAAGAAGGTGCCCACGTGCAGCTGGTAGATGACGAAGTCGTCGAACCGCGGCGTGACGAACCCGCTGTCGTGCCACGGGAAATCGCGCCGTCGCACCACGCAGTCGCTCGGCCACGGCGTCTGCAGCTCGCGCGCGTAGGGGTCGCGCTTGGGCCCTTCACTCCCCTCGCCCACCACGTAGAAGATGTAGCGGTCGCGATCCTCTACACCCGGGATGAAGCCGCGCCAGTGCCCGTGCGCGTCGACGGTGAGCAGGCTCGCATCGTCGCGCACGCGCTGGTTGAACTCGCCGAGCACGTACACGGCGTGCGCCTGCGGCGCCCACACGCGGAAGGTGGCGCCGCCGGGCACGAGCGTGGCGCCCATGGGGGTGGCGGCGTCGATGTGGTCGAGCGAAGCTGGCATGTACTCCCTCCGTGGCTGTTCCTTCGGTCAGCTGGCGCGTCGGTGTCCCACAGCGGCTCAGGCCTCTGCGCCTGCTTGCTCGAGCCCTATTCCGGCGGGTCCACGTGCAGTGTGAGGCCGCGGGCCGACACGATGCGCACGGTACTGCCCACGGGCATCTCACGTGCAGATTGCATCTCGGCGCGCCACAGCTCGCCGCGTACTCGGATGTAGCCACGCGGCGTCAGCGATTCGGTCACCACACCGTGCCCGCCCACCAGGTGCTCGGCCGCGCTGGCCGGCCCTTTCTCGTAGGCCGAGCGGACGAATCGGTACAGCACCAGGTCCTTGGCCGTCCACGCGATCAGGATGCTGGTCGCCAGCCAGCCCGAGAGCCCAAGCTCGGTGCGCAGGACGAAGAGCAGGGCGGCCAGCAGCACCCAGCCCGGGACCTGCAGCAGGAGGTAGCGGAGGAACGTGCGGTCGTGGACGCGTGGCATGGTGGGCGGCCCCACAGACGGTAGCACGCGGCCCCAGCGCACAAGCTGAGCCTCCGGCCGCCGCTGGCGGACCCGTCTCGTGCGTGGGAACATCACAGGCCGGGCGCCGTCTCACCTCACGGCCATTCCTGCCATCATCAGAGCAGGCATTGTCCCGCTGCTTTCCCGCCAAGGGGCACGAGGAGGCTTCCGTGAAGCGAGTGCTGAGCCCAGACTGGCAGCTCAGTCGCAGGACGATGCTGTCTACGATACCTGCGCTGGTCGGCCTGGCTGGATGCAGGTCGGCGACCCGGTCGCTCGTGCAGGCGGTGCCCTCGCGTCAGGCCCCAGACGGGTTCGAGGCGCTGCAAGAGTATTGCGGGGTCTACCGCGCGGGTCCCGATGCCACGATGGGTATCGACCGGTTCATCAACGACGGCGGGGATGGAGTGCTCCTGTGGACGGATCACGGGACAGGCGCCGTCCGGCGCATGTTCGAGGAGGCGCCGGACACGTATGCCACTGGACCCGCATTCAATACGCGAGACCCACTGCAGCGGATGTTCCGCTTCCAGCGGGACGACCGCGGGCGTCTCGTCGGTGTTGTCGCGCAGCCGATCGCCGGGGCCGGTATCGAGATCCCGAAGGACGACACGCGGGACGTCGCGATCACGTTCAGCCAGGGCGACGCCATGCTGCAGGGGACGCTCATCCTGCCAGAGGGCGTGGGGCCACATCCGGCCATCCTGCTGCTGCACGGTTCCGGTCCGTTGACGCGCTACTCCTTTGGTCCCTATCCTCGCTTCTTCAGCGCGCTTGGCTTTGCCGTCCTGGTTTTCGACAAGCGTGGCACGGGAGCCTCGACAGGATGGCGCGTGGATGCCTCGACTGGCGCCCCGGACGAGCTGTCCCCCGCGTTCTACCCGGACGACCTGCTGGCCGACGCCCTGGCCGCCGAGGCGCTCCTGCGGAGCCGTTCCGACATCGACGGGCAGCGCATCGGCTTCTGGGGGTCGAGCGAGGGAGGCATGCTGGCGACGCAGGTGCCGGCACACTCGGCGGACGTCGCCTTTGCGATCAACTCCTCAGGGTTCATGGGGCCGTTGTGGCAGACGCTCCTGTACCAGGCCGAGATCAACCTTCGTGCAACGGGGCATCCCGAACGCGAGATCGAGGAGGCCCTCGCGTTCAACCGGTTCGCGTTGAGCGTGGCCCGCACCGGCGATGGCTACCAGGCATTCCTCGCTCGGCGCGACGAGCTGGTGCGGACTGGCCGGGAAGACTGGCTGACCTGGTATCTCGACGAGTACACCTCACTCGCGCAGATGCGATGGTCGTGGGACCACGTGTTGGCGTTCGATCCGTTGGCGACGCTCCGTGACGTCTCGTGTCCCGTGCTCGGGGTGTTCGGTCAGTTCGACCAATCGACCGACGCGTCCGTGGCGCCCGTGGCGATGCGCGACGCGCTGGTGGCCGGCGGGAATCCGAACGTCACAGTCCGGGTCATCCCCAGCGCGAGTCACTCGCTCATGGAGAAGCATGGGTTCGGGGAGCCGAACGGAAGCCGACTCGCACCTGGTGTCCTCGTCCTCCTCCGCGAGTGGCTGGCTCGGGCTGTGTAGCCAGCGACGCCTCCGCCCGTTGCTGGCTCGCGGGTAGAATAGGCGCTCGGCGGCCTGCATTTCTGTTCGGTGCGGGACGCCGGCCGATGCCGAGGCCTCGCACAGGGGCCTGCCGCAGGCACCGGTGGCAGTGCATCCGGGGCCGTCCCTCATGGGGCGACGATCGCGGACGACGACGCGGAGGGATGGCCGAGTGGTTTAAGGCGGCGGTCTTGAAAACCGTTGGCTCCGAAAGGGGCCCGGGGGTTCGAATCCCTCTCCCTCCGCCACAGACGGCTGGTCCATTCCGGTCACATGGGTGACGGATTGTTCCGACGACAGGGGTAAGACTCTCGGGCCGGACGGATCGGCACCAGACGGCCGGTAGTCGCGGAATCCCAGCAATACACATCGGTGCTGTTCGACTGTCCTTGCTTTCGCCGTGGAGCACGCCAACACTTGCGCACTCGCAGCTGGGAGGCTCCATGTCACAGCGCTACGCCCCGACGCCAGACGAACGCCGCGCCCTCGAACACCTCGCCGAAGCCGTGGTCGGCGTGCAACAGACCCTCGTCGACAATCATCCCAGGCTGACGCAACCGGATCGCGGCGCGCACCAGCCGCAGCTCGGCGCGGGCACGGTCCACTTGGGCGTGGACGACAACCTGCCCCCCGAACTCGACGGGCTCGGCATCTTCACGCCCACCGGTGCCACGCCGCGCATCGGCATTGGGCGCATGTCGAACGGTCTTGGCTGTCCGCACGCCGAGACAGACGCCGACTTCCTCGGCCTAATGGTGGCGTTTCGCGCCCCGGACGGGCGCCGCGTGGATTTCATCACCATCAACGATCCGGGCGCACCGACGGACACGCCCACGGAGTTCGTCGCCCTGCTCAAGGCCACGGCCGCCGCCGCCGTGGGCAACGATGGCGCCGGGCTCGTCAACGTGCTGGCGTCGCAGACGCGGCTCCTCGCGGGACTGGTGCGCCACGCCGGCCTTCGCGCGCCGGCCATTGCCGCGCAGGTGATTCGGCAGACCGGGCGCACCACGCGGTCGAGCACGGCCTATCAGCCGTACTGGACTGGCGTGGTCCGTGCGCGCGACGTTCTCGGCAAGTTCACCTTCGTGCCGGCGCACGACGTCAACGAGCACCGGCCCCTTCAGGCCGGCGCTCGCTATCTGACCGAGGACTGGACGCGCCGCCAGGCGACCGGGCCGCTCGAGTTCCGGCTGTATTGGATTCCGTTTCTCGACGAGGCCAGGACCCCGCTGAAGGACCTGACGCGCGGATGGGAAGAAGACCACCGCACCAGGGTCGGCACGGTCACGTTCCCGGTCGCCGATCCGGCGGCGCGGGAAACCTCACTCGTCGCGCTGCTCGCCACCGAGATGGGCGCCAACCAGGGCAACTGGATCGAGGACGACCGTGGCGGCGCGGCGCCCGACCTTCCGGCCACCGAGTACACGGCGGCACGATTCCTCGCCTACCGCGTCAGTCAGCGCATGCGCAACGCACTGCCGGAGGCTCTGTACGCGTCGTTCTTCGAGACCGGCGCCATCGAGCCAGCGCTGGAGGCCGAGCTCCTGAAACGGTACCAGCAGAAGCGCGCGGCCGGTCATCACGTCCCGGAGGTTGGCAACCTGCCGATCGGCTAGCCCGCGCCCTCCTCCGCCCCGGCTCGACGCCGTGTCGTCGAGCGCCAGGACGGAGGTGTGGCTGGTTCGGCTGAGAACGTCCCCGGTAAGTGAGTTACCGGCAGGTGTTCGTGGAGTAGCGGAGACGATCGGACAGAACCGACGACTACCCGACGGCCGACGCGAACCGACGCGTCAGGCGCCACGAGAACGCCAGCGCACCTATCGCCAACAGCAGCGCGAGTCCGGGCTCTGGCACCGCCTGGAAGTTGGCGCTGGTGAAGTCTCCGAGCGCGGCCTGGCCAGCCGCACCAGTCATGTTCGTGAAACGCACGAGAATCGCCAGGTCGGCGGTGGGATCGGTCAGGTCGGTGGAGAACACCAGCCTCGGCAGGTCGAGCCCTTGGTTGAAGTAGATGAAGAACCCGGCACCAGGAGTTGTGACGGCGCCGGCAATCAGGTTCGCGGCGGTCCCCGCGTTGAAGGACGTCGCCAGGTTGTTGTCGTTGTCGAACGTCCGCAGCACGACGACGTTCGCGCCCGACGCGGGCACGCTCCCGATCTCCGCGTTCGCGACGCTGACAGCCGGGCCGAATCCATAGACCGCGTACGTTGCGAGATCGATGGCGATCGTGTCCGTGGCGGGATCGAACGCGGTGAAGGGCTCCCCACCGACGATCTGACGGCCCGGTGTCGTCAGCGCCGTCGATCCGGCAAATGGGTCGGTATCGAGCGTGATGACGGCTGCGGATGAGACGGCCGGGACTACCGCCGTCACGACCGTCGCCAGAGCGAGCAGCCAGCGACGAACCGGCCCTCTAGTGTGTGGCGTAGACATCTGCGTACTCTCCTGTTTCCTGCGACAGCGAACGGCGCGACAGAACCTGCAACTAAATTCGAGTGCGCCGCCTTGCAATACAGATACCTGAGCCTGAACCTGGGCAATTTCCAGAATATTGCCCTGATGCGCACAGTTGAGTCGTCGCCCTGGAGGACTTAATGTCCGATGTCGGATGACAACGGAAGCACGGGGTGATGCTGAGCACCGGAGTACTCCGGATGCCGCTGGCGAATCCCAGCGAGGGCACGAGGTCGAAGGAACGCTGTCCCCCCTCTCGTATAATCCGCGCCAACCGGTTTCGTCCGACCGTGGTGAGGTGCCCATGCGTACGCTTCTAGCCGTTGGCCTCAGCCTGGCTCTCGCAGCCTCGGCTGCGGCTCAGAACTCCCTCGTGTCGCTGCCGGAGGGTCACGAGTTCACCAATCCCGAGCGCGGGCCATTCTCGCTGTCTCCGGACGGAACGTCGTTGGTCTACCTGGCCAGGGCCACGGTATTCGTGAGGGCCATCGGAGGCGGTGCGTCGACGCTCATCCCGGGACCGCTCCAGGGACGCGGCAAGAGCAATCCGGTGTTCTCTCCCGATGGGCGTCAGATTCTCTACTGGGCGCAAGACGACTCAGTGCTTCAACGCGTGGCGGTGTCCGGCGGCACACCCGTCACCATCGCGCGAGTGGGGAATCCGCTCGGCCTCAGTTGGGGTGAGGACGGACAGATCCTGGTTGGTGCCGGCCCCGATGGCGTCCAACGCGTGCAGGCATCAGGCGGTGTGGTGGAGACGATCATTCGGCTCGCACCGGGTGAATCGGCACGCCAGCCCCAGATGCTCCCTGGCGGAGACCTCGTCCTCTTCACGCTCGCCGTGGGGACACCGACCAACTGGGAGCAGGCGCGCGTTGTCGTGCAGTCGCTGCGATCGGGGAACCGAACGGTGGTGACCTCCGGGCGTGACGCCCGGTTCGTGCCCTCCGGGCATCTCGTCTACGTCGCGGGTACGACGCTCGTGGCCTCGGCCTTCGACGCGCGCACGCTCGTCGCAGGACCACCGACGACCCTCGCCCCCTCTATTGCGTCGAACGCCGGTACTGGCGGGGCCTTGCTCAGCGTGGCCGCCAACGGGGCATTGGCGTATGTCAGCAACAACGTCGCACCAATACAGCTCGAGCGCGTCGGGCTCGATGGAACGAGGCGCAAGCTCGGCGCTGTTCCAGCGGGCACCACCGCGCCGCGGGTGTCCCACGACGGCACAACGGTCACCTTTGCCGCAGCGGGGGACATCTACGTTGCAGACCTCGAGAACGTGGCCGGCGCGAAGAAGGTCATCGCCAACGGCACCTTCCCGCTCTTCAGCCCTGACGGTCAGTGGCTCGCGTTCGGCTCGCTGGGCACCACGCGAAACAACGGCGAGGAACGCTTGTTCATGCAACGCGCCGACGGCTCGGGCGAGGCGGAGTTGATCGTCAAGCCAGGTCGGGCCCCGGAACACTGGCGCGAGGGCGACCAGGGATTCACGTTCATCACGCATCGCGGCGGCGCCAACAACTACGATCTCTGGGTGTACGCGCCCGACAAGAAGGAAGTCGAGCCGCTCGTCGTCGTCAACGAGTCCGCTCAACTGAGCAGCGCGCTGTCTCCCGACCGGAAGTGGTTTGCCTACATGTCGTCCGAGTCGGGCGATTGGCAGATCTACGTGCAGCCGTATCCGGCGACCGGCGCGAAGTATCAGGCGACCACGACCGGAGGTCGCTCACCGATGTGGACGGCGGACGGACGCCTCGTCTACGACAACGACGGGAAGCTCTTCGCCATTGCCACGACCCTCGGTGCACAGCCCCGGTTCGGCTCGCCGGTCGAGTTGCCGGTGGGAGGGCACATCCAGCCGCTCCTTCGGCGCAATTGGGACATGATGCCGAACGGCATGGAAATGCTCATGCTCTTTCGCCCGGGCCCCGCCATTCAGGTCGTCCGCGACTGGACGGGTACGGTCCCGGCCCGTTGATGGGCACGGCGCCATGATGTACGCCCTGCGCGTTGCAGATCTGCATGGCGCGCCGGGCTGCTCCTGCGGTCTCTGCACTGCGCCTTGACCACCGCGGTGCCGACCCCGCCGATCGGACCAGGAGGCGCCTGGCGCTCTACGGCAATGTCACCAAGGCGGACGTCGCTGCGGCCGAGTACCTAGTGAACTCGGGTGTACCCGTCGTGCCGTTCGCCACGCCGATTGCGACGACGGTGGAGCAGTGGGGGTCCCTTCGGCGCTGGTCATGTCATCAGCGGGCGCGAAACGGCACAGGGTCCGCTTCGTCGAGCACCCGACGGTAGTCGTCGGGAGTGTCCACGTCGACTCCGGCCTCGGGGCAGTCGACCACATGCGTCCGGTCGGTCTGCCTGGCGATGAGGCCCTTGCACCCTTCGCCCGGAGTGAGCTGTCGCAGGAGCAGGGCGCACGGCCCCGAGAAGAGCGCGGGCACGCCAACGGTGCCGAGATACCTGGATGCGACGATCGGCATGCCCGTCGCGTGCTGCGCGACGAGCAAACGTGCCACCGACGCACGGTCGACGAGGGGCTGGTCGGCCAGCATGATCACCACGCGCTCGGCTCCGAGGTCGAGCGCCGCCGTTGCGCCGGCCCGGATGGACGTGCCGATGCCGTCGCTCCATTCCGGGTTCTCGACGAGCTGCGCCCGCACGCCGGCCAGCGCATCGCGGACGTGCGAGTGGTGCGCCCCAACGACCACGATGGCGTGATCCACGCCGGCCTCGAGCGCGGCGTTCACGGCGCGTCGAACCAGAGGCTCGCCACGGAAGGCGAGCACCTGCTTGGCACGTCCCATCCGCGTGGCGCCACCGGCGGCAAGCACGACGGCGGCAGAGCGCGCTGCGTCACGACGCCCGGCTGGCACCGATGACCTCGCAGAACCGCGGCCGTTCACCCCGCGTCGAGCCGACTGGGGTCGTACCGGCTTCTCGGACCGCGGCATGAATCGGCTCCAGCCGCCCGCGGAGCTCGCCTCCACGACGTCCGGCGATCACGGCCTGCACCTCCGCTGCGATCGAGAGCGCCACACCGGCAGGGTCGTCTCCGCCGATGTCGTGCCCGATGGGCGCGTGGACCCACGACGGGACCGGCACACCAATCTCCCGGAAGAGCCGCTCGCTGCGGGCCCGCGGGCCGAGCAGTCCCAGGTACCTGGGGCGGCGGTCGAGAAGCGGCGGAAGCAGGCGCCGATCCAGGGGATAGTTGTGGGTCATCATCACCACCACGGAGCTCTGGTCGATGTCGAGGTCGGCCGGCACCTCGCCTCGTCTCAAGAGCACCAGGCGCGTCGCGCCCGGGAATCGGTCGGTGGTTGCGTAGGCCGGCCGCCCGTCGGCCACCGTGACGCGCCAGCCGAGTGTCCTCGCCATCGACACGAGCGGCACCGCATCGTCTCCAGCGCCAAACACCACGACATCCGGAGGCACCGCGAGCACCTCGACGAAGGCCTCACAGTCGTCGATCCGCGCCAGGCAGGACCGGCTGTCTGCCAAGCTCCGCGCGGCGTGCCCTGCCACCACCGCTTCCAGTGCCGAGGTCGCGAGCGACCCGCCGCAGACCCCGGCAGCATCGACGAGCAATCGATCCCCGACCGCGCGACCGGAGCGACCCGTCGCAATCACGGTCGCCACCGCTGCCGGTGTACGGCTGCGGAGACGACCGTCGAGAAACGCCAGAGCCGACTCGGCCTCTGGCGTCCGTATTCGCTCGAGCAGGACGTGGACCTGCCCGTTGCACCCGAGCCCGAACTCCCACGACCCATCGTCGTCGTCGCTCGTGTCGTAGATGCGAACGAGGGGCTGGCCCGACTCGGTGAGCCACCAGCACTTCCGCGCGAGATCCCCCTCGAGGCAGCCACCGCTGATGGTGCCCACCCGTCGGCCGTCGCGCAGGACGAGCATGCGTGCGCCGGGCCTTCGGTACGCGGAGCCGGTGACGTGTACCACCGTTGCCAGCACCGCGTCCTCGCCCCGCTCACGCAGCCCGCGCCATGCCCCGAGAACGGCGTCAAGCTCGCTCATGGCTCAGAGCCCACCCATGCGCGCCGTGGGGAAGAGCGGCAGGGTGCGAATGCGCCGTCCGCCCAGCGTGTAGCAGGCCGCCGCCAGCGCCGGCGCAAAGGTCGGCACACCAAGCTCGCCCGCCCCGCCGATGGCCGCGGTGCGATCCGCCACCGACGGATTCTGGAGGATCGTCACGTCGACATCCGGCATCTCGTTCAGCCGGATCATCCGACTGCTGTTGAAGTTCTTCACCTGGGCCGCGCCGTTTACGAACGTCTGCCGGCCGAACAGCGTGGCGTTCAGGCCGTGCACCATACCGCCAACGAGCTGCGCTTCGATTGAGCCAGGGTTGACGGCCAGGTAGCAGTCGATCGCGATCCACACCTTGTTGATGCGCACGCTGGTTGTCGTAAGGTTCGAGGCCTCGACGACCTGCGCCACGATGCTGCCGAAGGCCGTGCCGATGGCGATGCCACGGGCGCGCCCTGCACGCGGTGGCGACAGCCAGCCGGAGCGGTCAGCCACCGCATCGAGCACCTGCATCCACCGTGAATCGGTGAGCAGCCCTCGCCGGAACAGATACGGATCCTGGGAGGCAGCCTCCGCGAGTTCGTCGATCATCGATTCGACGGCAAACGTGTTGAGCGAGGCGCCGACCGAGCGCCAGAATCCCACCGGGATGGGCGACGGGTGGGCAACGTACTCGATGGCCCGGGTGCCGAACGCGTACGGCAGGTGGGTGGCACCCTCGATGCCCTGGCTGTCGCCGAGGGCCCCGAGGACTCGACCGCGCTGTCCCAGGATGGATGGCGACACGTTGCGATACGAGAAGCCGGTGACGTTGCCATCCTGAGCGAGACCCGCCCGCGCGCGGATGATCGCCATGGGGCGGTACTGGTCGTGCGTGAAGTCTTCCTCACGAGGCCACATCAGCTTCACGGGCCGGCCAACGGCCATGGCCACCTGAACGGCCTGGCTCACGAAGTCGTTCTCCGCCTTTCGCCCGAGGCCGCCGCCGAGATATGTAGTGTGCACGGTCACCCGGTCCGGCGACAGTCCCGTCAGCGCCACCACCAGGCCCAGGACGGATGTGGCCGACTGCGTCGGGGCGTACACGTCGCACCGGACACCCGGCACATAGTCCACCGTGCAGTTGAGGACCTCCATGCATGCATGCGCGACGTATGGCAGCGAGTACACCGACTCGACGATGGTCGGCGACCCGTCAATGGCCGCCGTCGTGCTGCCCGCTTCACCCTCCACGGTGTACACGGTACCGGGCGGATTCTCACCGCCGGGGACGAAGGGCGTCCCCCCAGACGAGAGCGCCAGGCCGTCTGCCAGGAACCTATCGCTGCTGAGCGCCGAGGCATTCGCCGGCAGCCGCCAGGACACCTTGAGCCGTTTCGCGGCCTGCCACGCATCCCACGTGTTGGTCCCCACAACGGCCACGGCATTGACGTTGCCGACCGCCTCGCCTCCCCGCTCCGTACCGGCCACGATCTGCGTGGGAACCACTGCAATCGTTCCGCTTGGACGCGAGGGCGTTCTGGCCAGTGTGCCTCCGATGCTCGGCGCGTGGCGGATCACGGCGTAGACCATGTTGGGCAACCGGATGTCGATGCCGTACTTCGCGCTGCCATCGACCTTGGCTGGAATGTCCAGCCTGGGCACGGTGCGGCCAATCACCGCGAACTCGGCGTCCGGCACGAGCGGCGCACTGGCGGGAGGAGGCAGGGCTGCTGCGTCGGCCGCCACCTCGCCGTAGGTGAGCGTTTGCCCGGAGGGGGCGTGTGTGATCACACCGTCCTGCACCAGGTAGCGTGCACGATCCTTGTCGCCGATTCGGTTCATGGCCGCCTGCACGAGCATTTCGCGTGCGGCCGCGCCGGCATCGCGCATCCGCCAGAAGTTCCTCCGGATGACGCTGCTACCCACCGTGTTGATGGCCGAACCCACCGGCGCAGGGCTGACCAGTGTCGGGCCTCCCTGCACGGCGCGGATCCGCGAGTAGTCCACCATCAGATCTTCCGAGAGAATCTGCGCCAGGCCTGAGAAGGAGCCCTCGCCCATCTCCGACGAGCCGATGGTGAGGGTGATGCTGTTGTCGGCTCCGATCTCGAGCCAGCTGTTGACGGTGGCTCCCGTCGCGGCTGGCGGCGGGGGTACGCCTGCTTCTGCAAGGTCTACCCGGGAGAGGTTCTGCAGCACGAAGCCGAGCACCAGGCCGCCACCGGTGCGTACCAGGAAGTCCCGCCTGCTCACTCCGCGCGTGTCGCGTCCCGCTGATACATCAATCGTTCTGGTCGTCACGGTCTGGCTCCTTCGGATCAGAGGTTGGTGAGAGCCTTCTTGATGCGCGGGTAGGTGCCGCACACGCAAAGGTTCTTACACTCGGACGCGATTTCCTTCCCGCGATGCCCGTCGTTGATGGCGCCGGCCACGGTCATGAGCATGCCTGGCTGGCAGTAGCCGCACTGGGGCACCTGCTCGTCGATCCAGGCCTGCTGTGCAGGGTGCAGGCCTTCGGCGCCGAGTCCCTCGATGGTCACGATCTTCTTGCCGACCGCCGACGATGCGTCGAACACGCACGAGTGCTCGCGTTGTCCGTCGATGAGCACCGTACACGCGCCGCACACTTCGATGCCGCATCCGTACTTCGTGCCGGTGAGTCCGATCAGATCCCGCAGTACCCACAGCAGCGGCATGTCAGGTTTGCTGACGGAAACTGTGTAGTTCTTCCCGTTCACGTTGAACGTCATGCGGCTCCTCCCCTAAGACAGAAATAAGACTCTCGCCTGCGTGTCTGGTGTCAGGCCAAGCGCCCGTGCGCTGAAGCAAGGAGGACGCCAGAAACAGCACACGCCGACGCGCCCGCACGAAGGGGCCGCCCAGTATCGCGATCGCGGCGCGCTGGAGAACAGGTGTCGGGCTGGAAGGTGAGCGCGTCACTCCAGGCACTTCTCGAGCGGCGACTCTCCGGGAGATGTCTCGGCGCCGTCAAGGCGCGATGGCCACGGACTGTATTGACCAGTGTCAGTACTGGTTTCGCAAATTACACGGTTGGTGTTCGGGCGGATGAACGCCTTTGATAAGACGAATCTAAGAGTCGCGGGATCTCGTGATGCGAATCGACCTCCCTGCTCCTGTGGTGGAGCACAGAGCTCCTGAAGCGATACCAGCAGAAGCGCGCGGTCGGTCTCACGCCCCGCAGATTGGCAGCCTGCCGAGCACCTGGAAGCCGGCCGAGCCGCTGCCGCAGACGCCCCGGCGGCGCCCGCACCGGCTGTGGCGGGGTTCGGCACCGACGGTGTATCGTTCGGGACTCCCCCCATGGCGTCCCACACCACCCGGCCACCCCGCCCGCCGCATCGCGAGCCGGCTGACGCCTTTGTGCACGAGGCGGAGCGGCAGCTGCGCGAGGAAGGCCTCTCCGGCGCCGACGAAGAGTTCTCCGCGCCTGCCGAGGCACTGCCCGCCGAGCCCGCACGCTTCATGCTGCACTTCCTCGGCTACTACCGGTGGCCGCTGGTGTTCATGTTCGCGCTCGAGCTGGGTCAGGCGGCGTGCCAGATCCTGATTCCGAAGGCGGTGCAGCGGCTCATCGACTCGGCGGTGGCGCTGCAGGGCACGACAACCGAGTCGGTGTGGACCGCGCTGGCCGGTCCCATGTGGTTCTTCGTGGCCCTCAACATCGGCATCCTGGTGTTCAGCCGCGTCAGCGGGGCCACCCTGGTGATGGTCGGCCCGGCGCTTCGGCGACGCGTGCGCAACAGCCTGTATGCCTATCTGCAGCGGCACTCGCAGCGCTACTTCATGGGCAATTTCGCGGGCTCGCTGGCCAATCGCCTCTCCGAAGTGTCGATGGGCGTCAACCACTCGTTGTGGACGGTCCTGTTCGACTTCTGGCCCGTCACGGTCACGCTCGTCGTGTCCTTCGTCCTGCTCGCCCAGGTGAACGCGTGGCTGGCCATCGTGCTCGCCACGTGGACGGTGGCGTACGTGATCGTGTCGTACCGGCTGGCAATGCGGTGCCGGGAGTATGCGCGGACGTTCGCGGCGGCACGGAGCGCGGTGAGCGGCAAGATCGTGGACGCTGTCACCAACGTGATGAGTTCCAAGCTGTTCGCCCGCATGGAGCACGAGCGGCGCTACCTGAGTCACTACCTCGACCTGGAGGTGACGGCCGCGAAGCGCACGTTCTGGTTCATGGAGCGCATGCGCTGGTTCCAGTTCGTCGCGACGCTCTCGCTGCAGGTCGGCATGATTGGCTACGCTGCGGACCTATGGCTCGGTGGCGGCATCTCCGTGGGGTCGTTTGCCATGGTGGCGAGCCTGCTGCTGCTCGTCATCAACGACGTCCGCAATCTGAGCCGGCGGTTCCTCGAGTTCTTCGAGTACATCGGCAACATCACCGACGGCGTGGGTGTGATCATCCGGCCCCACGAGGTCACGGACGCGGGCGCGGCGCGCGAGCTGCACGTCACGGGCGGCGAGATCCGGTTCGAGCAGGTGGACTTCCGGTACCCGGGCGGCATGGAGGTCTTTCGCGGGCTGTCGCTGACGATCCGGCCGGGCGAGCGCGTCGGCCTCGTCGGCTTCTCCGGCTCCGGCAAGTCCACGTTCGTGAACCTGATTCTTCGCCTCTACGACATTCAGGGCGGGCGCATTCTCATCGACGGCCAGGACATCCGGGAGGTGACGCAGGATTCGCTCAGACGGGCGGTGGCGATGATCTCCCAGGACCCGATGCTGTTCCACCGGTCGCTGCTCGAGAACGTGCGCTACGGCCGGCTGGATGCGAGTGACCAGGAAGTGCAGGACGCGGCCCGGCAGGCACACGCGCACGAGTTCATCGTGTCGTTGCCCGAAGGCTATGAATCGCTCGTCGGCGAACGCGGCGTGCGGCTGTCGGGCGGCCAGCGCCAGCGCATTGCCATCGCGCGGGCCATCCTGAAGGACGCGCCCATCTTCTTCATGGACGAAGCCACGTCGAGCCTCGATTCGGTCACCGAACGCCACATCCAGAACAGCATCGAGCGCCTGATGCGCAATCGCACGTCCATCGTCATTGCCCATCGGCTGTCGACGATCGCGCACCTGAACCGGATCGTGGTCTTCCACGAGGGCGAGGTCGTGGAGGACGGGACGCACGCGGAGCTGCTCGCGCGCGGCGGCCACTACGCGCGCCTCTGGAGCATGCAGGCCGGCGGGTTTCTGCCGGAGCACCTCGGGGAGGAAGCGTGGCTCCCGGAGGTCCGCTGAACAGCCGTCGAAACGCGCCAGTGATCCCGACGAGATTCTCGGGGACTATCCGTACCTGGAGCCCGACGACATCACTGCCGTGCTGGAGTTTGCCGCGCGCCAGAACGGCCACCCGGTCCTCCGGAGCGCGTAGGTGCGCTTCCTTGTCGACGCCCAGTTGCCCCCTGTCCTGGCCCGTCGGCTCGAATCTCTGGGTCATCGTGCCGAGCACGTGGCCGACCAGGGCTGGTTCGTCCGCGAGGTCGAGAAGGGCCTCGCGGAGATCGACGCCGGGGAAGTCCTGACCCACGACGCCGTAGGTGACCGCCTAGAGCAGAGGCTAGCTGAGCATCAGTCCCGTCGGTGATGGAACTCCGGTGGTGATCCACCCAAGCCCAGGTCTCAGCGCGCGGTCCGCCTCGTCAGCCGGCGCCGGGCAACAGCACGGAGACGCGGCTCAGAGCCGCCGAGCGCCGCGAGCCTACGGGCGCTCTCGCGGGCAATCAGCGCGCGCAGGCCCTCGTGCACGAGGGCGGTCTGCTCCTGCACACCCGTGATCGCGCGGGCCTTGGCCACCAGTTCGTCGTCCAGGATCAGCGTCGTTCGCACTGCATCAGTCTGGCGTCACGATGCATACGCGTCAACGAGCACTGTTGGAAAGCCCTTTGCCGACCTGTTGGCCGCAAGGCACACTAGTCGCCAAGAGGGCACTGATGAAGATAGCCCGGTTGCGCAACGATCGCTGCCACCAAAGAGGAGGGTATGACTTTCTGTCCTGACTTCGGCGAAGTGACACAAATCACGGCCGGGAAGCATGTACGCGCGGTCGGCTGGCTGAGTATCAATCACGACTACACCACGGGCAATGCCCCCGGCGACTTCGTGGCGCGTCTGCGAGAGTTCTGCGCTAACTACTCGGCGTCCGAAGACGAGCTCGGGTTCGGCATGTTCTGTGGCTTCCACACGTGCGAATTCTGCGGCGACTGTCGTGGCATTGGAAACGTGGGAGTGCCCGCCGGCGATCTCCTCTACGTGGCGCCGGAGATGATTCATCACTACGTGACGGCGCACCGGTATTTGCCGCCGGCTGAGTTCGTGGAGGCTGTCATGGCGTGCCCACTGCCGGGGACGGCAGAGTACAAGCGGCTTGCGCATCCCTTTCGCGAGCATCAAGCCGCGTTCGAAAGGGAATGTTTCAACATCACGGTGCGAACGGCCGCGAAGTGGGCATTCGAGAACGGGGGCGAGTCGCGGATACCGACAGCGATATCGTGCTACTTCATCAGCAGGGACGCGGAATGCGAGCGCTTGGTCCGCGCCGAGTTCGCGGCCCTCACCAACAGGAAGGGCTGACCGCGGCACCCTAAGCCCGCGCCGCCATCAGCGCCGCCAGCTCCCCCACGTTGCCCAGCGCGTCCAGCGCGTTCACCCGCTCCACGATGGCCTGCGCGCGCGCCTCGCCCAGCACTGGCGCGATGAGGCTGCGGGCCTTGTCCGCCACCTGCGCGTACGAGAGCGGGTTCTCCCGGGTGCCGGGCGCGTGGCGGGTGAACCGCTCCACCGTGCGCCCGTCGGCGAGCGTCACCTGCACCAGGCCGCTGCGCGGGGCGCTGGGGTCGTCCAGCTGCGGATCCCCGATGAGGGTCACGCGCTCCCGTACCGCGCGCACGGCGGGGTCCGACATCCGTTCGCGCGAGTGGCTGGCGTCGAACGAGACGGTGCCGTCCACGAGTGCCACCGCCATGAGGTGCTGGCAGTTCACGTCGGGCATCGGGCTGTTGTCCACGATGCCGGCGCCGTCGGGCGGCATGCGCACCACGATGCGCGACACCGAGGCCGGCGTGAGCGCGTGCTCCCGGTACAGGCTCAGGAACGCGTCGAGCGGTGACTGGATGGGATAGCCCACCGAAAACACCTTGATGGCTGTCTCCGACACGTAGAAGCGCGACCCGAGGTCGGCCACCAGTTCCTCGGGACGCGGCACGGTGGACAGCGCCTGCACCAGGCTGCGCGTGCCGTCCAGCACGTCGTCCACGCCGGTGAACCCCGCCATCACCATGGTGGCGCCCGCCACGCCGTTGCGCGCCCCCATGCCCGAGAAGTCGAACGCCTTCTCGGTGTGGTCTTCATCGCGGCGCCAGCTCCACAGCCCCGACATCTGTTGCGCGGCATAGGAGAGCGCAAAGCGCATCTGCCGTTCGTCGAACCGCGCCATCGCCGCCGCGGCGGCTGCGGCGCCAAACGTGGAACTCAGCCCCTCGGCGCTCCGGTGCGTGGCGCGCACATGATCCGGCCCCAGCGCCATCAGCACGCGGCAGCACAGGTCGTAGCCGAGCACCACGGCCCGGATGAACTCGCGCCCCGGCCGGCCCTGCCACTCACCCACCGCCAGCGCCGCCGGCACCACGCTGCAGCCGGGATGCGCCTTCGTCACCGGCTCGAAGTCGTCCGTCTCGTCGGCGTGCGCCAGCATCCCGCCGGCGAAGGCCGCGTTCACCGCCGTGGTGCGGATGTTGGTGCAGGCCACCGACGCCTGCGGCGTGCCGCCCTGCTCCCGCACGTAGGTCATTGCCAGCTGGCCGGGCGGGAGCGACGAGCCAGACACGATGGCCGCCAGGGTGTCGAGGATGCGCGCCTTCGCGTCGTCCATGGCCTGCGCCGGGATGTCGCGGCCGGGGGCGGCGGCCATGTAGCGCGCGAGCCGGCCCGTGAGGTCGCTCCCGGCCTGGGCTGGAGCCGCCTGTGCTGCCTGGGCCGTCTGCGTCGCCAGTGCGGCCTGCGCCGCCTGCGCCAGCGTGGGCGTGGGCTGCATCACGTGCGCACCGGCCAGCAGGCCCGCCACGGCGCCGCCGGCGGTAGAGAGCGCCTCGCGACGCGTGGGCTGGTGCGCGCGGACTCGGGTGCGTGGCGATCGCCTGGTCATGGGCGCCATTCTGCGGGGGATTGGGGCGGGGACACAAGCTGCGGACGCAAGCCAGGCCTGCTCTCCGAGTAGCCTCGGGAACAACCCTCAGGAGTAGACCACCTGTTCCATTGTGCAGGCCGATCGTGCCTGCCACACTCGCACCCCATTCCGGGCCCTGCCCGCAAGGAGGCGTGATGCACACGATGGTTGCCCTGCTCACCGCGGCGATGGTTCTCGCGGCGTCCCTGGCCGAAGGCGCGCCCCTGCTCGTGAACGGCAGCTTCGAGCAGGGCCCGCCGATGGGCGGGCTCCACGACGTGGACGTGCTGGCGGCCTCCACGTCCATCGTCGGCTGGACGGTGTTCGGCCAGTCGGTGGACTACATGGGGCCGCCGTGGGACGTCTCGGACGGCGCCCACGCGGTGGACCTGGACGGCCGCAACGCACTCTTCAGCGGCATCAGGCAGGCGTTTGCCACTGATGTCGGGGAGTGGTACCGCCTGTCGTTCGACCTGTCTGGCAACCCGCAGGGCGGCGCGGCCATCAAGCGCGTGCTGGTGTCGGTGGGTGTGATCACACGCGACTACCAGTTCGACACGTCGGGCCAGTCCGTCACCACCCTCCTCTGGGCACCCGTGTCGCTGCAGTTCCAGACCTTCGAGCCCTCGACCACGCTGTCGTTCATGAGCCTCACCGGAGCACCCAGCAGCTACGGCGCGGCCATCGACCATGTAGTGGTGGAGCGCGCTGTGCCGGTGCCGGAGCCGGGGGCGCTTCTGCTGCTCGTGTCGGGGCTCGCGGGCTGGGTGGTGGTCCGTCGGCAGCGGGCCGATGGTAGCATGACGCGGCCTGAGCCATGAACGAGGACGTCAAGGGGGGGAAGCAAGCCCTCGAAGCCGGCAACCGCGCAGAGGCTCGAGCGTGCTTCGAGCGCGCACTCGATAGCCCAATAGCCCAGGTCAAGCGGATCGCCAGGAACCATCTGGATGACCTGAATCTACAGCCCGGGTACCCAAGCGAGTGGAAACGCTTGCCGCATCTCTATCATCTCGAGAAATGCGCTGCGAACCGGGCAACGTTTGACAGGATTCGTCAACGCTTCGCCGACTAGCGAGCGGCCGAGGCCGAGGGCCTTACGCCCTGCCCCACGTGCAAGCCGAGACCCACGGGAAGCAGAGCCCTCTAGTACGCGCTCGCTAGCCCCAGAGCGACATTCACCTCTTCAAGAGCGGCCTGAGCACCGACCCGGCGCGTGCTGCTCACCGCTTCTCAAAGCTGGTGGCTTCGCTCTTCATGAGCTCGTCGAACTAGACCAACTCACCTTGAGGCCTTAGGTCTTTGAGAAATCATACGACGGAGCATGGCCGCTGCAGCATCGCCGTCTGCTCACGGCCATTTCGCACGCAGCCTGTAGAGTTGCTCTCATCCTCCATGGTCACGCATAGTAACTAGTGGTCCAGGGCTGCGGACCAGTGCGCGTCATCCGATCGGATGTTCCAGGAGCCAGTTTCCAGAAACGTCCGTGCCGTCGATTCGGCTACGAGGAGCGCATCGATCAACACGCTGGTCGGGTCCATCACGCCTGCGACTGCCAGATCCTCAGTCGATCGAGTCACCGCATTGAAGCCAACGTTGGGATCTGCGCGCAAGAGTTCTCCGATGAGCGCATCGGAATCAGTTCCACCTGCGACGGCTATCGCCCGCAGCGGCTCCTGCAGCGCCACCCGCGTCGCATCAACGCCCACCTGCTCCCCGTCGCTGTGTACCGCGAGTTGTTTCAACGCATGCGATGCCATCTGAAGCGTACGACCGCCTCCTGGCACGCCACCCGCGATCACCGCCGCCGCAGCTGCGTGCAAAGAACTTTCGGTTCGATATCTCTTCACATGCATTTCCTGTGGAGTTGTCGCACCTAGGTGGATCGTCACGACCGATCCTACGAGGTTGGCGATCCGCGCTCTCAGCAGCGCCGCGTCGTACGGCGATGCTGACTTCGCCGTCGCGCGCAAGACATCAACGTGTTCCTGCAATGCGCGATGATCTCCGCGGCCTCCAACGATTTCAGTCTGATCTCGGCCAACGATTACCTTGTCAGCACTGCCGAGGTGTTGACTGGCGGCTGTCCCTAGGTTGGCGCCGGCCTCGGGATCCAGAAGAGTCGCTCCGGTCAGGATCGCTAGGTCTTGCAGGATCTCGCGGCGACGTCCTTCCGAACGCGGTGCACGCACGGCAACGCAAAGCAGCGTCCCTTTTTTGACATTGACAATCAACGTGGCCAGCGCTTCGCCTGCCACGTCGTCTGCGACAATGAGCAGCGGCTGCCCTCTCCTAGCGACAACCTCCAAGAGAGGGAGCAACTCTTGCATTGACGTGACCTTGCTCGCGTAGAGAAGAATTGCGCAGCCATCAAGCACGCACTCATGGCGTGGGTAGCATGTAACGAGCTCAGGGTGAAGTGCTCCTCGGTCGAGGGTCATGTGATCGACTCTCGTGACGGAGCTGCTAGCACCGCGACTCTCCTCCACGAGGACGATGCCGTTCGGGCCGGCAGATGTGAACGCGGCCCACACGTCTATCTCGAGCCGACCGTGCGAAGCTGTATCAACGACTGCTCGCCCGCAATCAGCTCCGTCTACCGATGATTGACGGAGGTAGTCGACGGCAGCGGCGATCGCCTTGGAGATTCCATTCAGTAGCTCGGACCGTGCCGCGCCCCGGCCGATTGCCGCCAGCGCCTCCTCAATCAGGGCGTGGGAAACAATCACTGGCAGTTTGGAGCCATCGCCTCCCTTCTCGACCAACTGAGCGGCGGCTCCGGCCATCAGGCGTATGCCCGCCTCCTCGAATGGGTTGGCGGATCGGATCGCTCGCGCGATCTCGATGCCGCGCCTCTCAAGCCGCACGCCACCACCGCGACTGTCGACTCCCAAGCCTACGCCGTCCGGCCCGTACGCCCGTCTGATCGCAGTGGCCACTGCTCGCACGCCATGAAGCGCCAGCTCCTGCTGTTGCGCGGGCGCAACATCGCTCAGATCGGGCGCTGATGTTGCCAGTTCGGCCCTAATGATGTTCAAGACCGGATTGGTGTAGGGCTCGTCACCCGCCTCCCAGCGTCTCAGCTTCTCAATGAGGTGGCCTTCGAGCGGCCGGTAGTCGTAGGGGTCGTACGGGTGTGTGTAGAAGCCATAGATGTCAAAAATTCGCCGGTTGTCGGTCTGCTGCTCCCGGATGAGGATCACTGGTCGCACCGAGGTCGCCAACCTGACACCAAGTTCGTACATTACGTTCGGATTGGGATCGACACCGGACAGATCCGCCACGACGATGTCCGCGCGACACAGGTCGCGAATGATTTCCGCATTAATGTCGAAAGATTGACCCGATCGGTAGACCTCGTATCGGTCGCGCAGGTCAGCACTCTCAATCGGTCGCTTGATGTTGTTCTCGAAGAATGCCGTGAGCTGTGCTTCATTCCTGCTTCCTCCATCAATGAACGGCATGATGACGAAGACGCGTCGAAGTACCCGATCAACGGCTGACATGTGTGAAGGGACGGATATCCATTATGGTCGGAACACCCTGTGCCTCTGCTCGCGATCGACAGCAATTTGTTGCCTGACGAGTCTTGACACTGCGAAAGCCCGGATGCTCATGCCGGGGCCATCGCCGCCCCGGAGGGCTTCTACGAGTCATCGTCTATTGATCCGTCTCGACCAGCCTTGGCGGCGATGGACGCCAGGGCCGACAGTTCCGCAGCGCTGCTATGCCATGTGCCTGCATGTTGCGACTCGCGGTGACGCAGCTGCTTACCCTAAACCTGCTTGGCGGAGTCAGAGACGTCTTCGGCTCCTCCTCGTCAGCGGCCGCGGCCTACCGGTTCGGGCACCCGCGAACCTCGGGGAACGACTTCGGCTCCGTCTTCGCGTCAATGCGACGGCCATGCACCGCGCAGCCGCGCAGGCCAGTAACGCTGCAACCTGATAGCAGACCTGTCAGCTTGGCCCGTGGGCACCGCAGGCGGCTTGCCGGCGGAGTCTAGCACTCCGCCGGAAAGGCACAAAGCGGGACGGCAGCGCCTGCTGCGTAGCTACTCGTCACGGCGGTAGGAGAGGCAGTGACGGCAGCTGGCCAATCCTCGTTTCGTTCAGGTCCGTAGGACGCGGGCGGACACGAAGACAGGCATCGGCAAGGAGGCCTTCCCGGAGATGCCCGGCGGCACACCGGGGTCCGTGCCGCTCGCTCGTAGGGCGATCGCGCCCCCGATGACCCGTCCTTTCTCCTGCAAAGGGGCATTCCCACCCCGTTGCAGGCTCACCCTCCACGGCCTCGCAGGTAGAATGCCAGCTCGTCCGGAATGGGCGTGTGCCTCTCGTTCTTCGTCCTGGAGTGTCTAGCGTGGATAACGGCAACCTGAGCTGGATCACCAGCTTCATCTGGGGCATCGCCGACGACGTGCTCCGCGACCTGTACGTCCGGGGCAAGTACCGGGATGTCATCCTGCCGATGACCGTCCTGCGCCGGCTCGACGCCGTTCTCGAGCCGACGAAGCAGGCCGTGCTCGACATGAAGGCTTCGCTCGACAAGGCGAAGATCACGAACCAGGACCAGGCCTTGCGCCAGGCAGCCGGGCAGGCGTTCTACAACACCTCGAAATTCACGCTCCGCGACCTGAAGGCCCGCGCCAGCCAGCAGCAGCTCAAAGCCGACTTCGAGGCCTACCTCGACGGCTTCTCGCCGAACGTCCAGGACATCCTCGAAAACTTCGAGTTTCGCAACCAGATCCCGCGGCTCTCGAAGGCCGACGCGCTGGGCACGATGATCGCGAAGCTCCTGTCGCCCGACATCAACCTGAGCCCGAATCCCGTCCTGAACGATGACGGCTCGGTGAAGCATCCCGGCCTCGACAATCACGGGATGGGCTCGGTCTTCGAGGAGCTGGTTCGCAAGTTCAACGAGGAGAACAACGAAGAGGCCGGCGAGCACTGGACGCCCCGCGACGCGGTGCGGCTCATGACAAGGCTCATGTTCCTGCCCATCGCCGAGCGGATCGAGTCGGGCACCTACCTGCTCTACGACGGCGCCTGCGGCACGGGCGGCATGCTCACGGTCGCGGAGGAGACGCTCCAGCAGCTCGCGCGGGAGCACGGCAAGCAGGTGGCGACTCACCTCTACGGCCAGGAGATCAACGCCGAGACCTATGCCATCTGCAAGGCAGACCTGCTGCTCAAGGGCGAGGGCGACGCGGCGGACAACATCGTCGGCGGCCCGGAGCACTCCACGCTCGCGAACGATGCCTTCCCTTCGCGCGAGTTCGACTTCATGCTCTCGAACCCGCCTTACGGCAAGAGTTGGAAGAGCGACCTCGAGCGCATGGGCGGCAAGGACGGCCTCAAGGACCCGCGCTTCCTGATCGAGCACGCGGGCGATCCGGAGTACTCGCTCATCACCCGCTCGAGCGACGGCCAGATGCTCTTCCTCGCCAACATGCTCTCGAAGATGAAGCACGCCACCGTGCTCGGCAGCCGGATCGCCGAGGTGCACAACGGCAGCTCGCTTTTTACCGGCGACGCCGGCCAGGGCGAGAGCAACATCCGCCGCTGGATCATCGAGAACGACTGGCTCGAGGCCATCGTCGCCCTGCCGCTCAACATGTTCTACAACACCGGCATCGCCACCTACATCTGGGTGCTGTCGAACCGCAAGCCGGCGCCCCGCAAGGGCAAGGTGCAGCTCATCGATGCCACGCAGTGGTTCAAGCCGCTGCGCAAGAACCTCGGCAAGAAGAACTGCGAGCTCTCCGACGAGGACATCGCGCGCATCTGCGACACCTTCCTCGCCTTCGAGGAGACCGAGCAGTCGAAGATCTTCCCGAACGTCGCCTTCGGCTACTGGAGGGTCACCGTCGAGCGGCCGCTGCGCCTGAAGGGCATCGACCCCGAGCGCGCGTACGCCGCCAAGGAGATCAAGACGCTCAAGGAGACGGCCGAGCGCGCCAACGATGCCCCGCCGGTCATCAAGAAGATCCACAAGAAGGGCACGGCGGCCGATCCGCTGCGCGGCCTCTTCGAGGCCACGATCGGCGGCAAGCCCGCCGTGGTCGAGTACGAGCCCGACTCCGACCTGCGCGACACCGAGCAGGTGCCCCTGCTCGAAGAGGGCGGCATCGAGGCCTTCCTGCGCCGCGAGGTCCTGCCGCACGCCGCCGACGCCTGGTACGTGGGGGACAGCGTCAAGACTGGCTACGAGATCAGCTTCACCCGCTACTTCTACAAGCCGCTGCCGCTGCGCACGCTGGAGGAGATCCGCGCCGACATCCTGGCATTGGAGAAGGAGACCGAGGGGCTGCTGGGCGAAATCATCGGGTCCACTAACACCCAGTGAGACCAGAACAATGAACGCCCGAAGGGAAAACCGATGGCGCTAGAGGAGCTCATCGTCGCCTGGAGCAAGGAGCGCCCCGCATGGCAACGGGAAGTCATGCGTCGGGTGGCAACCGGTGAGACGCTCTCCGACAAGGAGTACGACCGGCTAGTTGAAGTCATCGTGGAGGCGAAGGAGCTCCCGGCGGGCGACTTCGGACTTGAGCAGTTTCCCCGGACGGAGGCTGAAGACCTTCCCGTCTGCCTCGCGGCGATCGAGAAGCCTGAACACGTCAACGCGCTGGAATCCAAGGAGCCTCTGACCTTCGAGCCGCGAGGCTTAACCATTGTGTACGGCGACAATGGGAGCGGAAAGTCCGGCTACGCGAGGCTGCTGAAGCGCATCACGCGGGCTCGTCACAGAGAGGACGTCCTGACGGACGTTTTTCGCGACACCTCCCTGGCACAACCGACCGCTGCGCTTTCCGTCCGGATCGGGAACGCGCAGGAGTCCCTTTCTTGGCCGGAGTCCTCCCGTCCTGAGCTGCAGCGCATGCTCTTCTATGACGCCGCCTGTGGCAGTGCGTACATTGCGAGTGAGTCCGATTTCCCGTATCGCCCCTCCGCGCTCTTTGTCATGGACGGACTGATCGAGGCCTGCGTGGCGGTCCGCGCACGCCTTGATACCAAGCTCGCGGAGAACGGCGTTTCAGCCAACCCGCTGCCTACCGTCCCCGACCAATTGCGAGAGAGTGATGCCGGCCGGTTCCTGTCTTCCTTCTCGGCGCAATCCTCCGTCGAGAAGCTAGATCAGTTGATCGAGAGGTTCGACACGGCCAAGGAGACGATCGAGGATCTAAAGAACCAAGAAGCACGCCTGCGCAGCGCTGACACGACCAAGGCCCGTCAGCAACTCACCCGGCAGTGCGAGAAACTCCTGGCGCTGCGCAACCACCTAGGAAACCTTGACGCGGTGCTGGGCAGCGTGGCTCTCGCTGAGTTTCGACAGCACCAGGCCGGGGTCAAGACACTCGAAGGTGCGGCAGCCCTGCTTGCCCGGTCCTTCGAATCTGAGCCCCTGCCGGGCGTTGGAAGCAGTCCCTGGAAGGCCTTGTGGGAAGCGGCCCAGCGCTTCTCGAGGGAGCACACATACCCGGACCACGACTTCCCCTTCCTGGGGAGTGATTGCCGGTGCGTCCTGTGCCAGCAACCGCTGGAGGCGGAGGGCCGAGATCGCTTCGCTCGCTTCGACGAGTTCGTTCGCAACGACACTCAAGTCCGCCTACAGGATGCGAAGCGCACCTACGACCAGAAGGCAAAGATTTTGCGAGAGATTCAGGTCTCGCCGGAGGCCATCGCGAACAACCTCAAGGATCTGGAAGAGACGAATGGCGACGTCGTCTCCGATGTGCGCGCGCTACTCACGAAATACGACGCGGTAAATGCACAGGTGCGCGAGTCACTGGCCAACCAGCGGGAGCTTCCTTCGATCGCAATCGAGCAGGCAACGACCATCGACCTCCTCAATGGAGCCAATGACGCGGCAATGGCCGCTGCCGAGGAACTCGCGAACCCAGAGGGGATCCAGAAGCACCTCGAGGCTCTCACTGCGAGACGGGCGGAGCTTGAGCTGCTAGAGCTGCTCAAGAAGTCGCGGCAAGCGATCGCCAAGGAGATCGCGCGCTTAAGGGAGCGTGAGGCGCTGGAAGCGGCCAAGAGCGCTGCCGCGACGACGGGTATCACGAAGAAGATACTGGAGCTCTCCGAGGAGAGCATCACTGAGGTGGTTCGCGACACCTTCACGAGAGAGTCAGAAAGGCTCCGGCTCGAACGTGTGACGATCGCCCGTACCCGTGCGGATAAGGGAGCCCTGCTTCACCAACCGAAGCTCGTCGGGGCGCGCCAGCAGGTTACGTTGCCCAAAGTGTTTAGCGAGGGCGAGCGGACTGCGCTGGGACTGGCAGCGTTCTTCACCGAGGCACACCTCGACGGCTCGAAGTCGGCTCTCATCCTAGATGATCCCGTGACGTCGCTCGATCACATCCGCCGCGGTCTCGTCGCGACGCGGATTGCGGCCCTCGCCGAGACTCGACAGGTGATCCTGTTCACCCACGACATCGCGTTCGTGGCAGACCTCAAGCGCGAGGCCAGTGCCAAGGGTGTTCAGGTTGCGGAGCGGTCGGTCATGAGGAGCCGGGCGGACGAGCGTAAGCCTGGTGCCTGCACAACAAAGCACCCCTGGAAGGCCAAGGACGTACCGGCCCGCCTCGAAGAGCTCCGACAGGAGCTCAGCAGAATCAAGAAGGAGAGCACCGCCTGGGAAGAACAACAGTATGAGGATGCCGTGGCAGTCTGGGCCGGCAATCTGTCGGAGACCTGGGAGCGCATCTTCAGCCAGGAGATCGTCGGGCCCGTCCTCGCGGAAGGTGGTCTCGAGGTGCGCCCGATGATGGTGAAGGTCTTGGCTCGCTTCTCCGACGACGATCACCATGAGTTCGAGGGCAGCTACGGCCGGGTGTCGCAGTGGGCGAGGCGGCACGACAAGAGCGCCGCCGTCAATTACGTCGCCCCCGACATCGAGAAGCTCGAGGAAGAGCTTCGCTCGGTGGACGGCTGGTTCAAGCGCGTCAAGGGATACAAGGCATGATCGCTGACCTAAGGCCCTATAACGCGATGAAGGACTCCGGCGTGCCGTGGCTGGGGGAGGTGCCGGAACATTGGGAGGTGAGAAAGCTCCGACAGGTGCTGACTCGCTGCGCCGAACGGAACCGGCCTGACTTGCCCCTTCTATCCGTAGTTCGCGAACGGGGAGTGATCCTCCGCGATACAACAGGTGGCGATGAGAATCACAACTACATCCCTGACGACTTGAGCAACTACAAGGTGGTTCGTTCAGGCCAGTTTGCCATGAACAAAATGAAGGCCTGGCAGGGCTCGTATGGTGTGTCCCGGTATGACGGCATCGTCAGTCCTGCCTACTTCGTCTTCGAGCTTTGCGACGTCAGTGGGTCGTTTTTCAACGCGTCAATCCGCTCACGAGCGTACGTGCCTGCTTTCACGCAGGCGTCCGACGGCGTCCGAATCGGCCAGTGGGACTTGTCCGAGACTCGAATGCGCGAAATCTCGTTCGTGGCCCCACCCCTCCCCGAACAAGCCGCCATCGTCCGTTTCCTCGACCACGCGGACCGGCGGATTCGGCGTTACATCCGCGCCAAGCAGAAGCTGATCAAGCTGCTGGAGGAGCAGAAGCAGGCCATCATCCACCGCGCCGTCACCCGCGGCCTCGACCCCAACGTCCGCCTCAAGCCCTCCGGCGTGGAGTGGCTGGGGGATGTGCCGGAGCACTGGAAGGTGGTGCGACTTAAGTCACTGGTGTCCCGTGTGACAAGTGGTTCTCGCGGGTGGTCCAATTTCGCGGCCGACTCTGGAGTACTTTTCATTCGGATCGGAAACCTTACACGAGCGTCGCTCGATCTCGATCTCGAAAGCAGCGTCCGCCTTCAGCTACCCGCGAACGTGCTCGGCGAAGCCGCCAGAACCCGGGTTCAGCCGGACGACATCCTCCTGTCGATCACCGCGTTTATTGGGTCTGTGGCAGTCGTGCCCTCTGAGATCGAGGAGGCATACGTCAGCCAGCATGTCGCTTGCTGTCGACCTCGTGCGGGGGTCGCCAACTCACGCTGGGTTGGATACGTGCTGCTGTCGAACGTCGGTCAGACGCACGGGCAGCTCAGTATGTATGGAGGAACAAAGCAGGGCCTGTCACTCGATGACGTCAAGAACTACGTGGTTATGGTTCCTCCGCGGAACGAGCAAGATCGGCTCGTCGAATGGATTGAGCACGCGACGGCGACACTGAGCGCGCGCATCAGGAGCGCTCAGCGCAAGGTCGCCCTCCTCCGCGAATACCGCACCCGCCTGATCGCGGATGTGGTCACTGGTAAGCGCGACGTGCGCGAGGCGGCGGCGCGGCTGCCGGACGAAGTCGAAGAACCAGAGCCGCTCGACGAGATCGAGGCCAATGGCGACACCGAAGAGGCAGGCGTCGACGACACCGACGCCGTGCCGGAGGGGGCGGAGGCATGACCACCGACACCTCCGAACGCGGGCTCGAGCGGCTGATCTGCACGGTGCTCACCGGGGCGGCCTGCGATCCGGGGGCGGTCAAGGCAGATGCCGTCCGCGAGCGTCCCGCCGTCTATGGCGCGGGCTGGAGCTGCGGCGCGCCCGAGGACTACGACCGCGAGTACTGCGTGGACCTCGCCCAGCTCTTGGCCTTCCTGCTCGAGACGCAGCCGGACGTGGCCGACGCGCTCGACCTGGGTGAGGACGGGCCGACGCGGCGCAAATTCCTGGCGCGGCTCCAGGGCGAGATCACCAAGCGCGGCACCATCGACGTGCTGCGCCACGGGCTCAAGCACGGGCCGCACCACCTCGACATCTTCTACGGCACGCCCTCGCCGGGCAACGCCAGGGCCGCCGAGCGCTACGCCCAGAACCGCTTCAGCGTCACCCGCCAGCTCCGCTACAGCCGCGACGAGACGCAGCGCGCGCTCGACCTGGGCCTGTTCATCAACGGCCTGCCCGTCGCCACCTTCGAGCTGAAGAACAGCCTGACCAAGCAGACGGTCGCCGACGCCGTGGAGCAGTACCAGCGCGACCGCGACTCGCGCGAGAAGCTCTTCGAGTTCGGCCGCTGCGTGGTGCACTTCGCCGTGGACGACCACGAGGTGCGCTTCTGCACGCACCTGAAGGGCAAGGGCTCGTGGTTCCTGCCCTTCAACCAGGGCTGGAACGACGGCGCCGGCAACCCGCCCAACCCGAACGGCCTCAAGACCGACTACCTGTGGAAGCGCGTCCTCACCCGTGAGGGGCTCACCGACATCCTCGAGAACTATGCGCAGGTCGTCGAGACCAAGGACGAGAAGACCGGAAGGAAGAAGGCGGTGCAGATCTGGCCGCGCTTCCACCAGCTCGATGTGGTGCGACGGCTGCTCGCCGACGCGCAGGCGAGCGGCGCAGGCCGGCGCTACCTGATCCAGCACTCGGCGGGCAGCGGCAAGTCCAACTCGATCGCCTGGCTCGCGCACCAGCTCATCGGGCTGAAGAAGGACGAGGCGACGGTCTTCGACTCGATCATCGTCGTCACCGACCGCAGGATCCTCGACCAGCAGATCAAGGACACCATCAAGCAGTTCGCGCAGGTGGGCGCCACGGTCGGCCACGCCGAGCGCTCGGGCGACCTGCGCAAGTTCATCGCCGAGGGGAAGAAGATCATCATCTCCACGGTGCAGAAGTTCCCGTTCATCCTCGACGAGGTCGGGAGTGAGCACCGCGGGCGACGCTTCGCGATCGTGATCGACGAGGCGCATTCGAGCCAGGGCGGGCGGACCTCGGCCGCATTGTCGATGGCGCTCTCCACCACCGGGGCCGGGGAGGACGACGACACCCTCGAGGACCAGATCAACCGGCTCATGAAGGCGAAGAAGCTGCTGCCCAACGCCAGCTACTTCGCCTTCACCGCCACGCCCAAGAACAAGACGCTCGAGATCTTCGGATATCCCGAGCCGCAGACCGATGGCACGGTGAAGCACCGGCCGTTCCACAGCTACACGATGAAGCAGGCGATTCAAGAGGGCTTCATCCTGGACGTGCTCGAGCACTACACGCCGGTCGAGAGCTACTACAAGCTGGTCAAGAAGGTGGAGGGCGACCCCGAGTTCGACACCAAGCGCGCGAAGAAGAAGCTGCGCCGCTATGTGGAGAGCCACGACCACGCGATCCGCCTAAAGGCCGAGATCATGGTGGACCACTTCCACGAACAGGTGCTTGCGCTGAGAAAGATCGGCGGCGAGGCCCGCGCGATGGTGGTGACCAGCGGCATCGAGCGCGCGATCCAGTATTATTTCGCGATTCGCGACTACCTCACCGAGCGCAAGAGCCGATATCAGGCCATTGTGGCGTTCTCGGGCGAGCACGAGTACGGCGGCGCGAAGGTGACGGAGGCGTCGCTCAACGGCTTTCCGTCGAGCCAGATCGCCGACACGATCCAGGTGGATCCGTACCGGTTCCTGGTCTGTGCCGACAAGTTCCAGACCGGCTACGACGAGCCGCTGCTGCACACGATGTACGTGGACAAGGTGCTCTCGGGCATCAAGGCGGTGCAGACGCTGTCGCGGCTCAACCGCGCGCACCCGAAGAAGCACGACGTGTTCGTGCTCGACTTCATGAACGACTTGGACACGATCCAGGAAGCGTTCGCGGACTACTACCGCACCACGGCGCTGGCCGAAGAAACCGACCCGAACAAGCTGCACGACCTGAAGGCCGCGCTCGATGGCTACCAGGTCTACACCCGGTTGCAGGTGGACGGCCTCGCAGCGCTCTACCTGGGTGAGGCGGACCGCGACCGGCTCGATCCCATCCTCGACGCGTGTGTCGCCGACTACCGGGAGCAGCTCGACGAAGACGGGCAGGTGGATTTCAAGGGCAAGGCCAAGGCCTTCCTGCGGGCCTATGGGTTCCTCTCAGCGATCCTGCCGTACACCAACGCCGACTGGGAGAAGCTCTCCATCTTCCTCACGTTCCTCGTGCCCAAGCTGCCGGCGCCCGTTGAGGAAGACCTGGCCAAGGGCATCCTCGAGGCGATCGACATGGACAGCTACCGTGTGGAGAAGCAGGCGGTGGCCAGAATCCAGCTCCCGGACGCGGATGCGGAGATCGAACCGGTGCCGACCACCGGTGGCGGCCACAAGCCCGAGCCGGAGCTCGACCGGCTGTCGAACATCTTGAAGACCTTCAACGACCAGTTCGGGAACATCCCTTGGGCAGATGCGGACCGAATCTACCGCAAGATCACCGAAGACATTCCGTCGAGGGTTGCGGCTGACCCTGCATTTCAGAACGCGACCAAGAACTCGGACAGGCAGAACGCGCGCATCGAGCACGACATGGCGCTTCAGCGAGTCGTGGTGGGCATGATGAAGGACGACACCGAGCTGTTCAAACAGTTCATGGACAACGAAGGGTTCCGGCGCTGGATGACGGACACCGTCTTCAAGCTGACCTACGAAGCGGCTGGCTAGCGGACCACACGGGTAGAGATCACCCACGGGTTCACGCTGAACATGGCGCCGTCTCGGCCGAACGCGTTGGTCGCCGGAATGACTGGTGACGGCGTGTGCAGAGGCTGCCGTTCACGCAACCAGGGCCAGCAGGTCTTGATGGATCGCCTGCCAGGGCTGGGCAAGGTTGATCGTTCGGATGCTGATCCGATGGTCGTTGTACATGTAGGAGGCTGACAGCGCCGTATCGGCCGTCGGGTACAGCAGGATGGCCTCGCACCCCGCATCCTCCGACGGCAGGTTGTCCAGATACGCGTTCAATTGGTACAGGTGCGCTGAGCGCAGTGTGTGCGCATCAGACATGTAGTGGCGCTGCGTCACAAGCGGCGTGTACTTGCACTCGATGATGATCTTCCTGTCCTCGGCTGTCAGGCTCACGTCTGTCTGCATCCGCGGGAGCAGGTCGTCGGCGCCATGATCTTCAGGAACCCAGCCGAACCGGATGTTCTCGCGTTTCACGCGATACCGGCTGTGCAGGCGGTAGAAGTGCCTGACGAACCCCTCGTAGAGCGCCGCCATCTGCTTCTCGTCGCGTGTGAAGTCGTTGAAGCTGCTCCGGCCAGGCGTTTCGGAGATCAGTAGGTTCCGATGGATCAGCTCGCACACCTTCATCAGGAAGTCGTAGAACCGGTTGTTTCTATGCAGCTGCACCTGGCCGAAGAGCCGGCTTCGGATCTCGATGTCGCGCACATCAGACAGCTGGCGCACCAGGCCTGTAAGGGCCGCCGCATTGTTGCGCGATACGCCTCGCACGTGAAGCAGTTGGCGGGCTGTCGCCTTGAGAAGCTGGTTGTGCAGGATGTCGTAGCTCAGCTCGTCGAACTCGCAGGGCAGGGTCGCTGTCAGCACACCCGCCTTCGTTGCGGCATCGAAGAGCAGCTTGCCTCGCAAGCGGCCCGTCCACTCCTCGTGTGCCACATAACTCCGGTCGAAGCCGCGCTTCAGGAGGTGATTCGTACCGGTGACGAGCACCCGTGCGAACAGGTTGACGAGTTCCGTGACACCGACCGCGTCCACATCGACGACATCCCTCTCTTCTAGCTTGTCCCAGGCGTAGCACAGCAGGAAGTAGATGTTCTGGATCGGGATCTCCATCGGCTACGTCTCAGGCCAGCAGCGCCTTCCGCTGCTCGTCGACCTTCCGCTCATCGTCGAACCAGTACTCCTGAATCAGCGGGACGATCTCCTGCGACACGATCCGGCGGTACCACTGTTCGTCGGCACGGTCTCCGTTCCGAAGACAGAAATAGCTGTGCCCGATCTCGTATCCTGGGCCCAGGTTCTTCGTGTCTGCACAGATGACCTCGTTGAGCGCCTGCATCCGGGTCACGATCCGCGTGGCCAGATCGCGGTCGACGCCGTGGTTCGCCAGATGAGTGGCGAACGCTCCGTTGGTGAACTCGGGACGTAGAGCCAGGAACCGGAACCTGCGCCGCAGTGCATAGTCGACCATGGCCAGTGAGCGATCGGCGGTGTTCATCGTCCCGATGAGGTAAACGTTCTCGGGGATGTAGAACGTGTCGCTCGAATCGCTTGCATATGCGAGCGGGATCGCGAACTCGCTGCCGCGCTTGTCCGGCTCGACGAGCATCATCAGCTCGCCGAGAATCTTGCTCAGATTTCCCCGGTTGATCTCATCGATGATGAATACGTAGGCAAGGTTCTTGGCTTCATCCCGCTGGGCGCGCCGGCAGAACTGGTGGAACACTCCGTATCTGAGGTCGAACGTCCCCTTCGCTGTCGGCCGAAAGCCCTCTACGAAATCCTCGTAGGAATAGGACTGGTGAAACTGGATCATCTCGATGCGCTGGGGATCGTCTGAGCCAATCAACGCTCGTGCGAGGCGCCGTGCCACGAATGTCTTGCCGACGCCTGGCGGTCCCTGAAGCACGATGTTCTTCTTCTCGCGCATCGCCTCCAGCGCGTCGTCGAACTGCGTCTCCGTGAGGAACAACCCGTCCATCGCCATGTGCTTTGTGTAGCGCTTCGGCTCGCGCGTCCGTGCGGGATTCGCGTCGTCGATGAGGCTACGAATGGCTTCGTATTCCTCCTCACGGAGCTTGAAGAGGCTCCCTTGATGGTTGACTAGCGGTTCGGCAGCCTCGAGTTCAGGAATGCCCTTCAGGGCCTCGTAGAGCACTGGCTTCCCAAGCCGCTCGATCTTCTCCAGCTCGATCTGCTCTCCGTGCTCCCCTTGGTGAAGCCCCTTCGTGATCCTGCAGATGCCGACGATCTCCCGCTGTGGGCTCGTGACGTAGCCGATGACGAGATCGCCCGGGCGGACGTCGGCGAAGTACTTGTACTTCTGCCGCTTGTTCCCCTTCTCGTTGTGCGACGTATACCACTGGGTTCCGCCCACGGGCATGTCTTCGAAGCTCCACACTTGTGGATTCGCGTTCAGCCACCAGTGAGAGACGCCCCTTGTCGATGCCGTGGCCGAAGAGGAGGTCGCAGGCTCTGCTGGGGCCTCCCTCTCGAAGGCGACCAGCTTCCCGAGGCGTTCGACGAGGTCCGGATACCGAGTGATGTCCGTCAGGGTCTTGACGGGCAGGCGCTCGTCGTCTAATTGCCATTCGCCCCTCTTGAGCCAGCGCATGGCTCTTCGGTGCTTGAAGGCGTCACGAGCGCTGTCGTACTCGTAGTCGCCGAGAACGATGCCGTAGCCGACAATCAGGTGCATCCCCTGCTTCACGAACACCACGTCGCCCGGGCGCATACCGTGCACGAACTGCCAGCAGGCGAGCGTGTCGTTCGCCTTTGAGGACGTGCTGTGATTGATCTCTTGCAGCGCCTCTCGGATGGCAGCTTTGTCGCGATAGGACCTGAGGTCGGCCGTGCCCTCCCAGTCGACCGCGATGACGCTCTGGTCGTGAAACTCCTGCCAGTGAGTAGCTCTCTTGCCAGGCGCATACACCCAGTAGCGACGCGCTGTTGCGGGCTCGTCGTCGGGGACGTCACCCTCGCCAGCCAGACCCCTCGTGGAGGCCCACACGTGCGCGTCGTGTGAGATTTGCGGGCCGCTATCGGTGCCGGCGGCGAACATCGCGCGAGTCCACTCTGCGTAGCTGGTGTAGTCGTTCGGCTCGACGAAGACGCCCTTGTGCTGGGCGTACCCCCGAGTCTTCCGGTCGCACGGCAGGAACTGCTCGGGATTAACCCAGAATAGCCCGATCGTCAGCTTGCTGATCTTCGTGCCACGAATGTGCCGGCACTGCTCGAAGAGCTGCTTGTCAATCTGTTCAACCGTTCCTGTGGCGGCCTGCCTGACCAGCTCCCAGAGTTGGCCGACGTCGTGTGTTCCTCGCGTGTCCGCGTAGGAGACGAACCACGAACTCATGTTGTTCACGATCGGAATGCCGCTGAAGTCGTCGGGCACTGCGGCTGCGAGGCCCCACCGCTCCTTCAGGAACCGCCAGTTGTTCTTGCGGGCGTCGTCTCGGAGACCACGGTTGAAGGAGGCGAGAAACGTCAGTGGATCGATCTCGGCGAGCGGAATGGATGTGGTGCCGTCCCGGTCCGTCAGGCTGATCACCTTGAGCTGCTTCTCCTCCATCTCACGGAGCACGGCCAGGAGTGCCCGCTGCGGCTGTTCAAGATCAAGTAGCTTACGAACGGCTTCCTTGTGAATGGGAATCCACGTGAACATTGTTGATTCTCGGCGAGGAAGTGCACGTCGAGGTGCACGACTGACGTTCGTTCACTGCGAGATGAACCCGGGATCAAGCAGGCATAGGCCACGAGGGCGCTCGAGCCGTGCGTATGGTAACCGACGGCGCCACGTCTGGCTAACGCACGCCCTCCGTGGCTCCGATATCCAGAAGGCGCCCAGTGGTAGCACGTCAGCCGGATGCGACGCCGCTGCCCCGTTGATTCCTCTGCGTGCTGGGACCTCCGGCGCCATGGAGTAGGGAGGAGCCTTCGATGATTCGAACTACTCGGTTCGTCCTCTCAGCGGCGCTCCTGCTCCTGCCTGCAGTGGCACTGTGCCATGAGATCCTTGCCATCCCTCAGGACGCCACGCTCGCCGGCCGCCTTGCCGGCGCGGAGTCTGCCGCCGTCGTGCGAGTGGTCAGCAGCCCCGAGATCGTCGAGGGGCCCAATCCCGCGGAGCCGGCGCTGCTCGAGCAGAGCGGACCCGTGTGGGACGTTGTCGTTCCTGAGGACGCCACGCTCGCCGGGCGCCTTGCCCGCGCGGAGTCTGCCGCCATCGTGCGAGTGGTCAGCGGCCCGGAGATCGTCGAGCGGCCCAATCCACTGGAGCAGGCGGTATTCGAGCAGAGCGGAGCCGTAATGGAGCTGGAGCCGCTGGTCTTCAGCGTCTACCAGGTGGAGGTGGTGGAAGTCCTGAAGGTGGGCTCGCGGGTGGGCGTGGCCGGCGCGCAGGTCGGCCTGGTTCTTCGAGGCCTCCACGACGGCCAAGGAGCGGTGCAAGGGGCCACGGACACTCCTCCGCTCACGCGGAACGGGGAGTACCTGATGTTCTTCCGGCGGTCAGACCTCGCGCTGGGCGGTGTCACGGCATTGGTGTTCGACCAGTTCGAGCTGCGGGACGGTCGCGTCGTGGGTTCGGGCTACACGAACCAGCTGCGCTACGCCTCTCAGCTGATAGGCATCGAGCGGCATGTCGCGGCCGACCTGGTGAGGAGTGCCGCGCTGCGCGGTCAAGCTACGGAGCCTTCGCCGCGGGAGCCGTGAGGGGCAGGACTCGGCTTGCAGCAGCACGGAGGGCTACAAGATGGCCGGCATTGGACGCGTCAGATGGTCGCCCCCAAGGACGTCCCGTGACGTGCGCGGCGGGGCTATACTGCCGCATGACTCCGCCGGTGCCCATCAAACCCGTTGTCGATCGGGCCGCGTTCAGCGTGCAGTTGCTGCACGACACGCCCGACGATCGCGGCTGGTGGTGGGGGCGCACGCCGCTCGAACGCCTGGCGGCCATCGAATGCATGCGCCGGGTGGTCTATGGACGCGCCGCTATTACCGGACGACTTCAAAGAGTTCTTGAGATTGCTCAACGCGAACGGCGTTGACATTCTGCCCCCATCGACGGCATGGAGTACGAGGCATGTCGCCGGAACGCCGTGGTCTTCCAGCTGAACGACGTGACACTGCCGGTCATCTCAATCGGAGACCTGAAAACCAACAAGCGCGCCGCTGGAAGGAACAAGGATCTCGCGGATCTGGATCAGCTGCCGTAGTAGACGCCGCCCCGTCCGTCACGTTGATCGTCACCAGACGGGCCCTCAAGGACGCGGAGGGCCACTCTCAGCCTTCCCGCCCTCAGCCCTTCCGTCCGCCCTCCCTCAGGCCCCCCGCGCCGCTGTAACGCACTCCCCGGTCACCACACATACGGGGTGTTGCCGCCGGCCCACCCCGGACCGGCGCCCGGATGCGCACACAGGACAAGGAGGACACGATGGATTCCCTGACGAGCTTCTCGCCCCGACAGGTGGCACCTGACACGTTCGTGCTGCCCGCCTTCACCCCGCTGCCCTTCGGCGGCGTGCTGCCGCTGCACGCATTCCTCATCAAGGGCGCCGAGCCGGTGCTCATCGATACGGGCGCGGGTCCGTTGCGCGATGCCTTCGTCCGGCACCTGGAGACGCTGGTAGACCTGCGCGACCTGCGCTACGTGTGGCTCACGCACACCGACCCGGACCACACCGGCGCGCTCGACCTGGTGCTGCGCGCGGCGCCGCAGGCCCGCGTGGTGGTGGGCATGATGGGCGCGGCCAAGTTCGGGCTCACGGGCGCGGTGCCGGCCGAGCGGCTGCACGTGCTGGCGCCGGGCGACCGTCTCGACTTGGAGGGGCGCACGCTCACGGCCCTGCGTCCACCCACCTACGATGCGCCGGAGACGATTGCAGCCTTCGACGGCACGACGCGGACGTTCTTTGCCGCGGACTCGTTTGCCAGCGTGCTGCAGGCGCCGGCCGAATGGGCCGAGGCCATTGCGCCGACGCAGGTGCGGGAGGGCATGGTGGGCTGGGCCACGGTGGACACGCCGTGGCTCGGTCAGGTGGATGCCGCCCGCTTCCGCCAGGGGCTCGAGGCCATCCGGCGCCTGCAGCCGGAGCGGATCCTGAGCAGTCACCTGCCGCCCGCGGCGGGCATGACCGATGCCCTGCTGGCGCACCTCGCGGCCACCGCGGACGCGCTGGTCGCCGCAGAGACGCGGATGGCAGAGGACACGCCGATGGCAGAGGAGACGCCGGTGACGGCCGAGGGGCCGATGCCAGCCGAGACGCTGGCGGCTGGGACGCTGCCCGCCGAGATGCCGGCAGCCGTGGCGGGATGACGCCTCGTTCGGTAGAATCCGCCCCGTGTTGGATGCCACGCGTGGTACGACACTCAGCGACGCGGAGCTGGCTGCACGCATTGCCGGTGCGTCGGCCGGCGAGGCCGGGGCGGAGGAAGAGGAGCTGTGCCGCCGGTTCGGCCGGCGGCTGCACCTCTACGGCCTGCGCCACCTGCGACAGGAGCACGTGGCCGCGGACCTCGCGCAGCGGGTGCTGCTCGTGATGCTCGAGAAGCTGCGTGCGGGCGAGGTGCGCGACCCGTCACGCATCGGGGCCTTCGCGTTTGGCGTGGCGCACATGCTGGTGCGCGACGCCCGGCGCGGCGGCCGGCCCACCGAGCCCCTCTCGGACGACGGACGCGAGCTGCCCCCCGAACCGCCCGTGGAGCCGGATCCGTTCGCGTCCGCGCGTCTGGCCCGCTGCCTGTCCGCCCTCGCCGAGCGTGCGCGGTCCATCGTGCTGCTCACCTACTACGGCGAGCGCGCCGGGCGGCAGATTGCCGAAGCCTTGGGCATGACCGAAACGCACGTGCGCGTGCTGCGCCATCGCGCGCTGGCGCAGTTGCGCACCTGCATGGAAGCGGAGGTGGTGTCGTGACCCCCACGTGCGAGTCGCCCGTCCCGTTCGACACGCTCGTGGACGGCAGCCTGGGCGAGCTGCCCGGCGAGGCGCAGGACCGCTTCGACGAACACATGCTGTCGTGCGAGTCCTGCCACGCGCGGCTCGAGGCCGTGGTGCGGCTGGGCGCCGACATCGCGCGCGCGGTGTCCACGGGCGCCGTGTCGGCCTGGGTCACCGAGGATCTCGTCCGGCAGATCGAAGCCGCCGGTCGCCACGTGCGTCACTACCGCCTGCGCCCAGGCGAGACCGTGCCGTGCACCGTGTCGCCCGACGACGTGTTCGTGGCCACGCACCTCACCGGGCCCTTCCCCGACGACCGCCCCGTGCGCGGCGACATAAACTTCCACGACCTCACCACTGGCGCGCGGCAGACCTGGCCTGTCGGCGAGCTGCCCATCGACCGCGACACCGGCACCGTGGTGATGCTGAACCCGGGCGCGGTGATGCGCGCCTACCCGCGCAGCCACATCACCGTCGAACTCCGAACCGACGACGGCAGCCCCATCGGTACCTATCACTTCGACCACACGCCCTGGGAGTCGCGGTAGCCCCGGATCCGCGCCGCCCGGCCCGACGAGTGTTCCGTCCGGCCTTCCGCACCGTCCGCTGTCCGCCCGCATGTGTCCCGGCCCAGAACGCTGCCCCGGGTTCCGTCAAGACACCCCGGCTCGACCGTGGTCAGCCGGGGCGCTTCGAGCCGGATGCGGCGATTAGGGTGCCTATTCGCCGCAACATTCGCGGCAAATACCCGCCATTCGCGGCGATTGCCGCTATAATCACCGCATTTAGAGCGGTGAATGCCTGATTACATCCACGAGCTACCCGACTGGCCCAGGTTCCGCTGGGACGAGCGCCGCCTGGCCGCGCCCCTGGCGGCAGCCCGCCACCAGCAGGGGCGCCTGCTTGGCCACATGGAGGCGCTCGGCTTCACGCTGCGGGACGAGGCCGCGCTGCGAGCCCTCACCGACGATGTCGTGAAGAGCAGCGACATCGAGGGCGAGACGCTGGATGCCGACCAGGTGCGCTCGTCGGTTGCGCGCCGCCTGGGTCTCGACGTCGGCGGGCTGCCGGCGGCGGACCGGCACGTCGAAGGCGTGGTGGAGATGATGCTCGACGCGACGCAGCGCTGCGACGAGCCGCTGACGGTGGAGCGGCTCTTCGGCTGGCACGCGTCGCTCTTCCCCACCGGACGCAGCGGCATGCACCGGATCGCGGTGGGCGCGTGGCGAGACGATCGCGCGGCACCGATGCAGGTGGTGTCTGGTCCCGTGGGGCGCGAACGCGTGCACTTCCAGGCCCCGGCCGCCGAGCGACTCGATGATGAGGTGCGTCAGTTCCTCGCGTGGTTCAACGCGGACACCACCATCGAACCCGTGCTCAAGGCTGCGCTCGCGCACCTGTGGTTCGTGACGCTTCATCCCTTCGACGACGGCAACGGCCGCATCGCACGGGCGCTGGGCGACATGCTGCTTGCACGGTCGGAAGGCGGCGCGCAGCGGTTCTACAGCATGTCCGCGCAGATCCGCGCGGAGCGCGCCGACTACTACGGCATCCTGGAACGCACGCAGCAGGGCACGATGGACGTCACGTCGTGGATGGACTGGTTCCTCGGGTGCCTCACCCGTGCCATCCTCGGCGCGCAGGCCGGGCTCTCGGGCGTCATCGAGAAGGCCCGCTACTGGGAGCGGCTGCGGGACGTGTCGCTCAACGACCGTCAGCGGCTGGTGATCGGCAGGCTCCTCGACGGCTTCGAGGGCCACCTCACCACGTCGAAGTGGGCGGCGCTCACGAAGTGCTCGAACGACACGGCGCTGCGCGACATCCAGCAGCTCGTCGAGCGCGGCGTGCTGGTGCGCAACCAGGCCGGCGGCCGGAGCACCAGCTACGCGCTCACCGCCGGCTGATGCGGGCGGCGCGCGACGATTCAGCCCCCGAGGTTTACGGCTGGCTGGAGATGGCCGCGTAGCGCGACACGAGATCGCTCTCGCCGAGCGCCTCCTCAAGCAGCCGGAGGAGGTGCGTGATGCGCTGTGTGTCGATATCCCCGCGATGCAGCGTGAATAGGGCGCGAGCGTCATCCAGGTCCTTTGTTCGCCCCGCAAGAACCTTGGCGATGATCAGGTCGCTCAATTCGATGAGGGGCACGCGAGTACCCCCGATGTCGGTCGCGACGGCGCGCTGAAGAAACTCGTCCTCGAGGCCGGATCCGGCAAGGACCACGTCCAGCGGCATGCCGGTTGGCTGGTGAACGAACGGCATCACGCGAGTGCGCCTGACGAAGTCTGGATCGTCAACCCGGAGGCGGAAGTCTGCCGTCTCCATGTCGCGTGCGAATTGCGGGGACCCATTCGGATCGAGCGCCAGCGTCACATCGACGTCCGCGCTCAGCCGGGGGACGCCGTAGACGACCACGGCCTGCGCCCCGAACACGTACCAGCGACCCCACCGGTCTGCGATGGGTGCAAGCGCCGCAAGCAACTCAACCGCGGCGGATGGCACCGGCACGACGGAACCGCTCGGCGAGAGAGACGTGGAATCGCAAGTCGGCCTCGCGAGTCTCCGCGTCAGGCCAGCCGGGAGCACGCTGAAGCATCTGGTGCCGAAGTGCCTCGGCGACGCGAAGGCCTTCGAGGGCACCGAGACGTCCAATGCGCTCGCCCCAGTAGCGCTCCTTGCTCTCGCGAGCTGCGCCCCAGTCGCGTGCGACGAACTCACGGATGCCACGCGTGATCACGCCGCCATTCTACCGCTGTGGCCGCCTGCCGCTCGCGCGAGCCCCGAACACCGCGGGGCCCTGCTCTCCCGACAAGCCGTGTGCCCTCGTCGCCGACCCCAAGGTCCGGCCCTCACGCCGCCCGTTTCTGCACGCTTTCGCACTTGGTAAGTTGTGACAGCAAGAAATTCGCGATTCGTCGCGGATCGTGGCCTACCTCTGGTGTAGCATCGGCCCTTCAATGATTTCGAGGTCCCTGAGTCCTCGATGTTCCCCAGGTCAGGAGGCCTCCCCATGCGCGCGCGCACTTCCATCAGCACCATCGCCCTGCTGCTGTTTGCCGCCACGGCGTCAGCTGCTCCCATCGCGCTCTCCTCGACGTTCAACGCCGACTTCTCGGCCGCGCAGAGCCTCTGGGCGGGAGGACCGAACGCGGGCCTCGACGAGTCTGGCCGCACCGGCGGCAGCGTGGGGCTGTACTACTCCGTGAAGGCGAACACGGGCACCGTGGCGGCCACGCAGAACGCCGCCCTCATGGCCAGCTACCTCAGTGAGACGGCCGCCGGCTCGCTCACCACCATCGCCCTCGACTTCATGGGCGACCCGAACGGCGGGACGGTGGAGGCGGCCTTCGGCGCGGCAGCGTCCACCGGCATGTTCCTCGACATCAACGGATGCGTGGGCGTCGTCGTGCTGGGGTCGTGTGTGGGCGTTCCGTACAACATCGATGTGGACATCCCGGTCATCGACGAAGGCTTCTTCCTGGACCCGAGCACTACGCACACACCAGTGATCGACACGCAGCGGACGGCGAACGCCGCGGCGCAGACGTTTGGCGTCGGAAGCCTGGACGTGGTGATTGGCAACCTCGGGCCCAGCATGAACCTGGACCTGGACCAGAACATCTACTTCACGCCCACGGGCATTTCCGGCACGGCGTCGTACCGCAACGTGACGTCGGGGGCCACCGGCTCTTCGCTGTTCCTGATTCCCACCGACGCTCCCCGCAACCTGCAGCTGGCGCTGGGTGTGGGCACGTGGGAGATCTCGTTCCTCGACATCATGTTGCACAACACCTTCCGCAACGACATCAACCTCGAACTGCGGCCCGCGTTCGACTACATCGTGGGCAGCTGGCCGCCGCCCGGCAACGGCCTGTTCAGTTTCGACCTCATCGATCAGACCTTCGCGCTCGGCTTCAACCAGATCCAGAGCCTCGGCACCATCCGCGTGGATGTCGTGGCCGCGCCGGCCCCCGTCCCCGAGCCCACCCTGCTGGTGCTGTTCGGATTCGGGCTCGCGGGCGTCGCGGTGAGGCGGCTCCGGCTGCGCGGCCGGTAACGATCGTTCGTGTGGCGGTGGGCGCGGACCGGCCTGGGCCGGCGCGTTCCGCCGACACGCACACCACGCCAGGCGGCACTGCAGCGGGTGGGGGATGGGGCCGATTTCGCTTCTCGGGGCACCCATGGTAGAAAACCAGCTGTCGAGTTGGACACCCTCAACCGAGGAGCGAGAGATGCGAATGCAGCGCACGCCGGGAAGCCGGCTCTGGGCAACGGTGGCAACAATGGCGGCGGTGGCGCTGGCCACGAGCGCCGCACAGGCTCAGGTGACGGGGCCGCGGCAGGGCCAGGGCGGCAGCGTCGTGCAGGGCGCGGCCGGCACGAGCGGGTCCACCGGCGACAGCGGTCTCGAGCACTGCGACCAGCCGATGGGCGCGCTCGCGGTCGTCGAGCCGCAGGACTACGTGATGCAGGCGCTCTCGCGCTACAACCTGTCGTCGCCCGTGGGGCTCATCCGGATGATGGTGCAGCAGTCCAACTGCTTCATCGTCGTCGAGCGCGGCCAGGGCATGCAGAACATGATGCAGGAGCGCGCGCTGGCCAATTCGGGCGAGCTGCGCCAGAACTCGAACGTTGGCGGCGGCCAGATGGTGGCGGCCGACTTCATCATGACGCCCGCCGTGGTGTTCTCCGAGGGTAATGCCGGTGGCGTGGGCGGCGCGATTGGTGGCCTGCTGCGGCGTCGCGCGCCGGTGGCCGGCGCCATTGCCGGCGGCCTGAAGTTCCAGGAGGCGCAGACCAGCATGCTGGTGGCCGACGCCCGGAGCGGCGTGCAGGTGGCCGCGGCGGAAGGCAGCACCAAGAACGCCGACCTGCGTATCGGCGGCGCGATCTTCGGCGGCGGCGTGGGCGTCGGCGCCGGCGGCTACGGCAACACCAACGAGGGCAAGATCATCGCGGCCGCGTTCCTCGACAACTACAACAACATCGTTCAGGTCGTGCGCAACGATCCCAGCCTGCAGCGCAACGTCGGCACTCTCAGCCAGGAGGCCGCGGCTGGTGGCCAGACGCAGGCCGGCGCCGTATTCTCCGAAGGCGACGTGGTGATGCCCAAGATCGCCAACGTCAAGGTGATGGCCGAGCCATCGGACACCGCAGCCACCGTGGCCACGCTTGGCCGCGCCGACGAACTGGTGGTGATTGGCGGAGTGATGAACGGCTTCGTCAATGTGCAGGGCGCGAACGGCGCCGGGTGGGTGAAGGTGGTGCTCGTGTCGCCGCGGTAGCGTCTCTCGGGACGCAGGCCGCCGCTCGTGGGCGGAAGGCACTGAATGCATGACGGGCCGGCCAATGTGTGCCGGCCCGTGCTGTTTGCGGGAGATTGCGATGTTGCGGCCCCTCGGCTTCATGAGGTGAACGATGCAGCTCACGGTGTTTCAGCTTGGGGAACTCATGGCGTCCATCGCCACGGCGGCGGCGCTGGTCACGGAGTCGTCGCGCCGGAGGACAGGGGCGGAGTGCTACGCCGAGCCGCAAGCGGCGCGAGGCGTTCGCGCTGCTCGAGGCCGCGGGGGTGATCGACCCCGCGCTCTCGGATCGCCTGAAGAAGATGGTGGGGTTTAGCAACGTCGCGCTCCACGACTACCAGAAGCTGAGCCTCGACATCGTGCGGCGGATCATCGTCGAGCGTCTCGACGACTTCCTGGTGTTCACCCGCGTCCTGTTGCGGTCCTGACTCCGCTGCGTCGGTCGTCGCCGACCGCCCGCCGCGATGGAGTCGGCACCCGTCGTGCTGGAGCCGCTGCCGAGCCGCTGCCGATGAGCCGGGCCTACCCGAGCGGTCTTGTAACCGCTGCAGCCGACGTGTAAGCGGCGCGCGCCGTCTCCCCTGCGTGCCGGCCGCATTCGCCCGTTTCCGAAGGAATCCCAGCACTCGCGACCGGCCCGGACCCGGCGCTCCTGGTACCCGTGTTGCCCCTCGTGTTCGAGCACGACCGCGCAGGAGCGCGTGGTCAGCAGAACAGGAGCCAACATGGAGCCGAGAAGACCAGTGGATGAGCCGGTGGGCCCGCGGGGTCCGCGCGACAGGATGAACCGCCCCGGAGAGCGGGCGCAGCCCGGGGATGTGGTGGGCATTGAAGAGGATGGCAAGGTCACCGAGCTTGGCGACACCCGCGAGGACGAGGAAGAGCGCCTGCGCGACGCCGAGGAGAAGGCCCGCGACGAGGACCGCTGACGTCATTGCGACAGCGGGGCTGCACCCCCCGCTGTCGCCTTGGCGGCCTTCCAGCTCCCTCGAGGCGAGTCAACGGGCGCGCGACGCGATACGGCGGCTTCTTGCAGGCCGCCCCATGGCCGCGCTCGTCCAAACCACCGTGCGTACCCTGCTGCGCGGTCCTCTTCTCGTCCTTCTGCTCGCCGGCATCGGCGGAAGCCTGAGCGTAGAGGTACGTGCGCAGGAGGCCAAGCCGCAGGGCAGGGCTCAGGAGCAGAGCGCTCAGGAACAGGGGCATGAAGAAGAGAGGCCCACGGAGGACCCGCACCGCTACGGGGTGGCGCATCGGCGAAGCCGTCCGATTACCGAGACTGCCGAACGCGTGGCGCGTGAGCTATGGCCGACCGACGTGCGAGCCATCGAGGATACCGATGACGAGCGGCCGCGGTTCCGAGCATCCGTCACCGTGGAACTCCCGCCGCTCCCTCCGCCCTGGTACGACCCCGATGCCCCGACCGTCCAGCAGCGTGGCACCCTCTATCACCGGGAGTTCCTGGCCAGCGTGACGCCCGAGGCGTTTCGCGCGAGTCAGCTGGTGCGCTCGACCGGTGGCGTGAGCGTTGACCCGGGCACCATGTTCGACCCCATCAAGCGCACGTGGCGCGAGTGGCAGGCCAGGCGCATCCGCGCCCGCATCCAGGAAGAACTCGCACACCTCCGCGTGGTCGGCGACGACGCGGAACCGTAGCGCGCTCTGCTGCACCGGCCGCCGCGCCTTCCTGAGCGGGCCTGCGGCGTGGGTTCCTGCTCGCGGAAGCCGCTCGCGAGCCTGCGCCGCCCAGGTCAGCGCGCGCAGTGCGCGTCAGGACGACGATAAATCCGGTGGCAGGTGCTGCACGACTCCGCCAGCGTGATGGCGGCTTCACCAACGCGTTCCTGGTTCTTCGTCCGCGCCGCCACGGCCACGGCGCCGGCTGCCTCGCGCAACTCCCGCACGGCGGCCGTCCATGCGGCCTCGTCCACCGGCACGGCCGTACCGTTGGCGCACAGGCGGCCACGCAGGTCCAGCAGGTCGGCAGATTCCATCAGGGCCAGGCCGCTGTTCTCCACCGCCTGCCATCCGCCGTACAGGCCGGTGAGCGGGTCGGTGGAGGCCGCCGGCCGCGCGTCGCGCGGCATGGCGGCCGGGTCCTGGCCCTCGGCGACGAAGATCACGTTGGCGTTGGGAAAGAGGACCGCCTGCATCAGCTGCGCGACGGTGGAGGCGGGACGGGGCGCCGGCGTCTGCGCCTGCACGAGGGCAAGCGCGGCGACGCCGGCGATCAGGAAGACGGGGACGACACGCCGCCAGGACGCGCCGGCAGCCACGAGAACGCCTACTGCGAGTCCGAGGCGCGGCAGTTGCCGCCCGGGCAGCGGTTGTTCTCTTCGCACACGTACTCGAGCAGGCCCAGGTTCTCCCAGTCGGGACGATGCGTGAGCGTGAAGTCCTGCGACCACGGGCGCTCGAAGATCTTCGAGTCGTCGATCGTGATCCGGTACCGCAGCGTGTCGCCCACCCGCTCCAGCCGCTCGGTGGTCTTCAACGCATCGGTGTGCCAGCGGCTCTTCGTGGGATCCGTGTAGTGATAGTCGTCGAGGATCCACGGCTTGAAGTTGACCGTCTCGATGACGAGCGCATCCCCGTCCCAGCGGCCCACCGAGTCGCCGTAGTAGCTCGGCTCGATGTCCTCGCGGTGCGGACGCCCGTCGGTCGGGATGATGCGGGCGGCCCGCTGCAGCTCGGGGATGATGACGATGTGATCCGGGTTCTGCACGATTTGAATCGGCAGGATGTACAGCATGCCCGATGGAAAGCCCGCCGGCAGGCACGCGGCGCGCGGCTCGTCCTCGCGCACGTTGCCGGTGCGCGCGCGATAGAGCAGCGACTCGGCGCCCGGCTTCACCGGCGCCATCTTGTCGGCATTGAAGATCAGGTTGCCGCGCGGCCCCTGGGCGTTGACGGTGGCTGGCGGCGTGTACATGCCGGAGAAGTCGGGCTTGCCGTTCGCCATGCGGGGCACGTCCTGTGCCTCGATGTGACTGCCGGCCAGCAGCGCCAGCGCGCCTGCGACCACGACGGCGCCGATCGCGCGGCGGCTCATCGCCCGCCCTCCGTCGGCGTCAGCACGTTGCGGCCGTCCGCGAAAGTCACGCGCCGTGTGGACGCGTTGGTCGAGCCGTCACGGGCACGGGCACCCTCGACGAGCACCACCTCGCCAATCTTGAAGTTGGCTTTGGTGACGCCGCGGCGGATGAGCGCCCCGGGGGGCGCGGTCGAGAAGCCCCACGTGGTGAGGCTGCCGTCCGGCTCCTTCACCTCGACATAGAACCAGACGTGCGGGTTCTGCCACTCGACGTTCTTCAATGTGCCGCTGACCTTCACCGGCTTGTCCGGGTCGAACTCGGCGATCTCCGAATGGTGTGCACGCACGAGCGTGGCCGTGGCCAGCAGGGCCACGCCGACGACGAGCGGGAGCAGTCTGTTGCGCGTCATGAAAGCACCTCGCAAAAAGCAGATAGAGCTGCCGGAGACTTTAGGTGGGTGGGCCGGCAACCGTCAACCAAGCTCGGGGAAATAGGGCAGCATCCGGCCGAAATACAGCACGGCAAACCAGGCCAGCAGTGAGACCGCCCCGACAATCTTGAAGGTCGCCGGCGTGTCCTTCCCCGCCCCCAGGGACAGCACGCGGGCGCCCTGCGTGGTCTCGAAGAACATGGCGTTCAGGCCGGCCACGAGCAGGAAAGCCATCTTGCCCCACCAGGCCCAGCTCACCGCATATTGCGGCGGGAACGTCAGGAAGAACAGGGTGCCCGTCACCAGGTTGATGGCGAATCCGATGAGCGCCAGGGGCATGAACTGTCGGATCGTCGCGATTGGCACCGCCTTCATGAAGCCGAGGAGCCGCAGGTCGAGCAGGCCGGTGGCCCCGATGAGCAGGGTGAGCCCGATGAAGTGCAGTGTTTCCGACAGCGGCCACAGCCACACCGCCTGCGACTGCAGGAAGAGCGAGACCGGCGTGTCCTGGAGGTATTGCGCGTACGTGCCCATCAGTACCGTTCCGGTCCTGGGTCTACCGGATGTAGGCCATCATCCGCCCAGCGACAATCGCGCTGGCCCAAGCCGCCAGGGATACGACGGCGAGCACCCGCACGTGTACCGGGACCGCGCCGGGCTGGCCGTGGTGCCTGACGATGCGGGCGAGCGGCGCCGTGACGAGCAGGGCGAGGGCGACGAGCGACAGCTTGATCCAGAAGATCGCCTGCGCGGCCTTCGCCGTGGCGGCGATGGCGAACAGGATGAAGCCGCTGATCGCGTTGACGGAGAAGCCCACCCACAGAATGGGAAACAGCAGGCCGAAGGCAGAAAGGGGCGCCGAGCGGCCTAGGCCGAGCAGCCGGGCGTTCAGGACTACCGCCGATCCCACGGTGAGGGCGAGGCCGGCCGTGTGCAGGACCAGAATCGTCGGGTACCCCCAGATCGACCCGGACTCCGAGATGGTAACGAACACGGGCAGGTCCTGCAGCCGCTCGAGCACTGACACCGGACGATCCTAATCCAGCCCCGCCGCCGGCGGCGGGCGGATTCGATGGGCGCTTGGCGCCTCCGGGCGGCGAGCGAGCGAGGCGTGGTCCGGCCGTGTGGAACGGCACGATGCCGGAGCACGGGCGCACCACCTCGTATAGAGTACGCGCGCATGTGCAGAGCCGCCTGTCTGGCGCTGGTCGCCCTCGTCGCGTTCACCGGTGAGGGGCGGGCGCAGCAGGCGCCCGCGGAGGCCCGGCGCACCGCCGTGGTCACCACCGCCACCTCCCCCCTGTCGATCGACGGTGTCCTCGACGAAGCGGCCTGGGAGACCGCCGCGCCCATCGGCGAACTGGTGCAGCGCCAGCCACGCGTGGGCGAAGCGCCGACCGAGCGCACGGTCATCCGCCTCCTGCACGATGCCGACAACCTGTATGTCGGCGTGCAGGCCTACGACACCGAGCCGGGCAACATCGTCGCCACGCAGATGGAGCGTGATGCGGGGCTCGGTTCGGACGACCGCATCGAGCTGGTGTTCGACACCTTCCGCGATCAGAGCAACGCGTTCTACTTCGCCACCAATCCCGCCGGCACCTACGTGGACGGCATCGCCTTCATCAACGGCGACCTCAACTCCGAGTGGGACACCATCTGGGACGTGCGCACGCAGCGCACCGCCGAAGGGTGGACCGCCGAGTTCGCCATCCCGTTCAAGAGCCTCAACTTCCCCGAAGGGCAGTCGGTGTGGGGCTTCAACGTGGCGCGCACCATCAGCCGCAAGCTCGAAGAGAACCGATGGTCGGGGGCCCGCTTGGATGTCACCCGGTTTGCGCAGGTGTCCGACGCCGGAGAGATCTCGGGCCTCGGCGAGCTGACGCAGGGCAAGGGGCTCGACATCCGCCCTTTCCTGGCGGGCCGCCGGCTCGACCTGCGTGCAGCCGATGAGGCCACGTATCTCGGCAAGCCGGGATTCAACCTGTTCTACAACTTCACCCCGAGCCTGAAGCTCTCGGCCACGGTGAACACGGACTTCGGCGAGACGGAGGTGGACGCGCGGCAGATCAACCTGTCGCGGTTCTCGGTGCTCTTTCCCGAACGGCGGCAGTTCTTCCTCGAGGACGCCGGCGTCTTCAGCTTCGCGAGTACCGGACCCACGCCGGCCGCGGGCATCCCCGGCACCGGCGCCGAGGTGTTTCCCTTCTTCAGCCGGCAGGTGGGGCTCTTGGGCGGTCAGGAGGTGCCCATCGACTTCGGGCTGAAGCTCACGGGGAAGGTGGGCCAGACCGACGTGGGCTTCCTCGACGTGCGCACGCGCGACGTCGCCATCTCCGACGCCAAGAACTTCGTCATCGGCCGGGTGCGGCAGAACTTCTCGCAGCAGTCCTACATTGGCGCCATCTTCACCGACGGGGACCCGTCGCGTTCGGCCTCGAGCCGCACGTTCGGCGCCGACGTCCGACTGGCGACGGCGCGCTTCCTGGGCCGCCCGCGCAACCTCGTGGTCAACGCCTACGCGCTGCGCAGCGCCAACGAGGGTGTGTCAGGCAAGGACGCGTCCTACGGCTTCTCGGTGGCGTATCCGAACGACCGGTACAGCGCGCAGTTCGTGATGCGCGAGATCCAGGAGAACTTCCGGCCCGCCATCGGGTTCGTGCAACGCGGCAACGTGCGGCTGCTGCGCGCGGCGTTCAGCTTCAACCCGCGCCCGCGGTTCCTCAACCTGCAGCAGATGTTCCACGACTTCTACTACACGCGTTTCACCAGCCTCGCCAACAACCAGCTGGTGAGCCAGGACTTCTACATGACGCTCCTGGACTGGCACCTGCGCACCGGCGACTCCTTCCACGGCATGCTCGACCTGAACGTCGTCAACGAGCATCTCTTCGCGCCGTTCGTCATCTCGCCCGGTGTCGTGCTCCCGGTCGGCGAATACACGTTCACGCGCTTCCGGAGCAATTTCCTCACGTCAGCCACGCGCCGGCGGGTATCGGGCAACTTCACCGTGTCGTGGGGCGACTACTGGTCGGGCACGGCCGAGCAAGTGCAGGCGGGCATTGCCTTCCGCATGCCGCCGACATTGACGCTGAGCGTCAACACCAACCAGACGTTCGCCACGCTGCCCGAGGGGTCGTTCACCGCCCGCATCTTCACCGCCAACGCGAACTATGCGGTCTCCGCCCGCCTGTCGTTCAGCAACCTCGTGCAGTACGACAACCGGTCGGAGAACCTCGGGTGGCAGAGCCGCGTGCGGTGGACGCTTCGCCCGGGCGACGACCTGTTCGTGTCCTTCAACCAGGGCTGGATTCGCGAGGACGGCGAGGACGTGCGCTTCCGGACGGAAGACAATCGCCTCGCCGTGAAGTTGCAGTACGCCTTCCGCTTCTGAGCGCCGTGTGCGCTTCGGCGTCGCGCTCCGACACGCTCCTCCGGCGCGACGACGTGGGAACACGATGCTCCAGGGGATTCAGTCACTCCCCTTGCGCATCGCGTTCCAAGCTGACGCTGTCACGTCGTGCGCAAGTCGGATCGGGCCAGAGCGCGACGCCGAACCGAACATCGCGCTAAGCGCGGGCGTCAGCCGGCGTTGCCGGACCCGAGCAATCGTTCGAAGGCCTACTCGGGCCGCCGGAACAGCCCGCCGTACACCGCCTTGCCCAGGATGTGACCCTGCATGGCCTGGAACACCTGGGTGCGCGTCTCGAAGGCATCCCCCGCAGGCGCCATGGTGATCGGGATGTCGAGTGCGTAGATCTCGAACATGTAGTGATGCTTCGGGCCCGTGCCCCGTGCGCCGGGTCCCCGGTACAGCGGGCCGGTGGCGCTGATCTGGTAGGCGCCGTTGGGCAGCGTGGAGCCGCGGGGCAGGCCTTCGGGCAGGCTCGTCACCGAGGCGGGAATGTTCCACACCAGCCAGTGCGCCTGGTCCTCGGTGGTCCGGTTGCGGGCCACGTCGAGGTCGCGCATGTGGAGCACGAACGACTGCGTGCCGGCGGGCACGTTGGTCCAGGCAATGGCCGGCGACGTGCCCCCACCTGGCTCGGCGCCAGGAGCCGCCTGGCTGAAGCGGACGGGGATGTCCGCGCCATCCGCGAAGCCCATCACCGTGAGCGTGAGCGGGGGCCCGGCGGGTGCCTGCGCCGGCGCCTGGGCCGTCAGCGCGGCCACCGCCAGGATTGGGGCCGTCACCATCACCATCCAGCGTGCGTGCGTCATCGTGTCTCCTCGTGGCCCACGCATGTGGGCGTCCTGTTCAGCGCTGTGAGGCCCATGCCTGTGGGCAGCCCCCTCAGCACGGTGTGTGCATGGGTGCGTGAACGTCCTCATGGAATACCAGATCCGCTGCCGATCGCCAATCGGGATCGCGTCTGCGGCAGGGCTGCCCCGCCGGTGGCCGCTCACACCAGACGGCCGGATGTCCCGGGTCGGTCGCCTGGAACCGGGCCGGCGCGGCGGGCTCACGCCTCGGCCCGGGCGAAGGGTGGACAAAGACGTCGCCCGGACCGCGGGCACCGGCCGTCTCCAGCGCACCGAGCGGCGGCAGACCGCGATACAGTGTCGCCTCGTGGAGACGCCTGCTGCGGAAGCCCGGATCTTCATCAGCTACCGGCGCGCCGATGCGGCCGCCGATGCCGGTCGGCTTGCCGATCACCTGCAGCGCCGCCTCGGGCCTGGCCGCGTGTTCATGGACGTGGATGCCATCGAGCCTGGCGCCGACTTCGTGCAGACGCTGCAGCACTCGCTGGCGCACACGGCCGCCACGCTCGTGGTGATCGGGCGCCAGTGGACGACCATTCCGAATGCCGAGGGGCGTCCGCGGCTCCACGACCCTGCGGACTTCGTGCGCCGGGAGGTGGAAGCGGCCCTGCAGGGGCAGGCGCCGGTGATTCCGGTGCTGGTGCAGGGGGCATCGATGCCGCGCGCGGACGAACTGCCCGCGTCGCTGGCCGCCTTGGTGACCCGGCAGGCAGTGACGCTCGACCACGCCGAGTTCCACGACGACGCCCAGCGTCTCTGCGACCGGCTCGCGCCCCTCGTGGCGCCTGCGGACGACGGGGTGGTGGGCATCGGGCGGCCACGCCGGCGCGTGATGGCTGCCGTGGCCGCGCTCGGCCTGCTGGCGCTGGCCGGGTGGTACGGCCTCCAGGTGCGGGCACGCGCGATCCAGGCCGAAGAGGCACGGGTGCGCGCCGAACAGGTGCGTGCGCTCGTCGAGGAAGCAGGGCAGGCGGAGCAGCGCCGGCAGTGGCCCGAGGCACTGGCCGCGCTCGACCGTGCCCGCGACCTCGATCCCGCGTCGGCCGACGTGCGCGCCGCGGAGGCCGGCGTGGCGATGCGGTGGATCCGCGAGGCCGCGGTCCGCGACGGGCAGTCCACCTTTGCCGAGGCCATCGCCCCGGCGCTGGCCGTGATCGACCGACACCTGCCGTCCGCCACGGGCACCGAGCGGGCGGATCTGCTGGCGCACCAGGGGTGGGCTACCTTTCTGCTCTGGCGCGATGGCGATCGGCGGCTGGCACCCGCGGATCGGTATCGCGAAGCGCTGGCCCTCGACCCGGGCAACCCGTACGCGAACGCGATGCTCGCGCACTGGCTCCTGTGGCAGGGGGGCGGTGTCGCAGAGGCTGCCGCGCTGTTCGAGACCGCGTCGGGGGACGACCGCGCGCGCGACGTCGTCCGCCGTCTGCAGTGGGCCGCGTACGGGAACGACGGTTCGCCGGCGGCGTACGCGGAACTGCTCCGGCTGTCGGACCGCATGCGCCGCGAGGAGGTGCCGCTGTCGGCCGAGCAGGCCCAGGCGCTCTGGGCACCCTACTACTTCTCGCTGGGCGGATCGTCCACCGCGGCCTGGCCCGTGCTTCGTAGCGCGCTGTCGCCCGACGACCACGCGACCACGCTGGCCTGGGCCTTCGGGGACTATGTGGCCGGACAGGAGGCGCGGGTGCAGACGCTGCGCTTCTACCAGGCGCTCCTCGCCAGGGACGCGGGCCGGGTGAGCGAGGCGCAGGCTGCGCTCGAGACGCTGGCGCAGGAGATGGCTGCCGACGCCGGCACGCTCCCGGACGCCGTGCGCGCCGCGTTACGGCGCAGCCCCCAGACACCCTGAGGCCCCGCGTCGGCGCCGTCGGGCGACCTCGCCAACTGGCGTTCGCGCGAGACGGCCTGAGCTGCTACGCTCAGCGAACGATCGGCCTCCGTGCAGGCCGAACGGTCACGGCTCGAGACGGAGGAACATGATGCTGCGATGGGTGATGACGGGCGCACTCCTGCTGGCCGGTACCGCGCCGGCGCTGGCCCAGCGGGCCGAGGTGAGCGCGGCCGAGGAGGCCAACAAGAAGGTGGTCCACGAGTTCTACCGGCAGGTGTGGGAGACCGGCAACGCCGATCTGCTCGGCCAGTTCTATGCGGCTGATTTCATCGAACACAACCCGGCCGTGCCCCCCGGGGGCCTCGACGGCCTGAAGGCCTTCCTGCGTCGGCGCTTCCCCGAGCCCAGGCCCGCCGGCGCGGATCTGCGGAATCCACCGTCGCTCGTGCTCGTGGACGGCGACGTGGTGACCTGGATCTTCCAGCGCGAGCAGAAGGATCCGCGGGACGGGTCGCCCTATCCCAGCTTCTGGTTCGACGCCTACCGCGTGCGCAACGGCAAGGTCGTGGAGCACTGGGACGCCGCGACGCGACCCACGCCGCCGCCGGCGGCGCGCTGAGCGCCCGCATCAGCGGTTCGCGCGCGGTTGCCGTGGGGGCTCGCCTCAGAGCTCGCTGCGGAACTGCTCGAGGGCGACGCGCACCAGCTGGCTCCTGGTGCGCACGCCCGTCTTGTTGAAGAGGACCTGCAGCGCGGCCTTCACCGCGCTCTCGGAGATGCCGAGCGCGGAGGCCACTTCCTTGTTGGCGAGGCCCTCGATGAGGTAGCCGAGAATCTGCCGTTCACGCGGCGTGAGCCGCGGGACGCGAGAGGCTTCGCCGGCCGCCACCTGCACCAGCTTGCGCAGGTAGTGCTCGTCGATGAGGACCTTGCCGTCGTGCACCTCGCGGATGCTGCGCTTGAGGTCGTCGGCCGCGTGGTGCTTGTGGAAGATGCCGGCGACGCCGGCGCCAATCATCTGGAGCGCCTCGCGGTCGGGCAGGCCGGCCGTCACCAGCAGGATGCGGCCCGCGAAGCCCTGCTGGCGCAGGCGCGTCACCATGTCCGCCGCCGGCTGCTCGCCGAACATGTAGTCGAGCAGCAGGACGTCCACATCCTCCTTCTGCAGGCGTTGAAGGGCGAGTTCCGGCACACCCTCGATGCCGACGATCTCGAACTCCGCGTCGGCTGCCAGCAGCCGGCCCAGGCCGTCGCGGAACAACGCGTGATCGTCCACGAGGAACAGCCGAATCACCCGGTTCGCGCTAACTGGCACGGAGGTCCTCACGATCGGCGGCACGCATAGCCAGCGGCACGACCACGCGGAACGTGGCTCCGCTTCCCGACGGGACGTACCGCAGATCGCCGCCGACGCTGCGCGCGAGTTCGCGCGAGATGTAGAGGCCCAGGCCGGCGCCCTCGCTGTCGGAGCGTACGGGGTGCAGGTGGAAGAGCGCCTCCGGTTTCGCGACGCCAGGCCCGTTGTCGCGGAACTCCAGCACGAGATCGTCCGCGTCCGCCTGGGCCGAGATGGTGAGCCGGCGCTCGGCGCGGCCCTCGACGGCCCGCAGGCTGTTCTGGCACAGGTTGAGGAAGATCTGCAGCAGCCCGTGTGCGTTGGCGGCCACCGCCGGCAGCACCTCGGGCACCTCCCACACCACCTCGCCGCCCGTCTCCTCCCAGTCGGGTTCGATCACCACGCGAAGGTGATCGAGCACGACGCGGATGTCCACCACCGACCCCTGCGCCACGAACCGTTTGCCCAGCTCGATGGACGCAATCTCCATCAGGCCGTTCACGAGGCGGACGAGGGCCTCGAAGTCCGCACTGCCCCGCAGGTCGGCGCGGCGATCCAGATTGGAGCACACCACCGACAGGGCCGAGCACAGGTTGCGGATCTCGTGCGACACGGCGCTTGCGAGCAGCCGGTTGTAGTCGAGCAGTTGCTCGAAGTGCACCCGTTCGCGGTCCCGCACCTCCTCGGACATGTCCACGAAGATGGCGGCGAGGCGTCGATTGGTGCCGTGTCCGTACACGGAGAACCACGCCTGAATGGGAAATCCGTGGCCGTCGCGACGGTGGGCCCAGCCGTCCACCGAGGCACGCACCGCGCGATCGGAGGCCGCCACGTCGAGGGCGCTGGCCAGCACGGGCAGGTTGTGGGCCACGGATGTGCCGACCAGCGCACCGGGTCGCACACCGAGCATCTCGTGTGCGGCGCGGTTCGCGCCCAGCACCTCCGCCCGCGCGTTGAGCGTGAGGATGGCGGCCGGGCTGCTGTCGGCCAAAACGCGCAGCTGCTCCTCGGCCTGCTCGCGCAGGCGCTGCTCCTGCTGCACGCGCGCGAGACTCTCGATGACGCGCCGGCGGTTGTTGCTCATCTCGACGAGCAGCAGGCCCGTGCCCGTGTACGCGAGGCTCGCCATCGTGAACTTGAGCAGGGCCTCGAGTCCCGACGCGGCAGGCGTGAACGGCGTGCGCGCCAGCGCCGCAAAGAGGCCGAAGAGCACGATTTGCCAGCGGCTGAGGGCCGACGAGGCAATGAGCACCGGGATGATGTACAGGACGCCGAGTGAGAAATCGAGCTGTGAGTACCACTCGACGATCGTGAGTGCCGCGACGAAGAGCACCGCCACGGGGAGCACGCGGCGGCTCTGGATCGCGTTCTCCGGAATGCGAACGCCGAAGACGGACAGGCGGGTCGGCACCCCGATATTCTTGCCGCAAGCACGGGCCCGAGGGAATACCGGGAACGGTGCTATCGATGGATAGATTCTTGCTGTCCGTTGGATAGATATTCACTATCCCCGCAGGGCCCGTGCGGTGCCGGTCCTGCATGTCCCACCAGCCAATCGAGATCCGAAAGGTAGCGGCGCGTCTGCGCACGGCGGCGATAGCCTGCGGTCAGTCCTCGATATGCCTCCCGTCACCGGGACCGGAGGTGGAGTGGTCACCGACATGCTGAGCCGACTTACACAGTTCATGACGATCTTCGACGATCGGTTCGAGGATCTCGAGCGTCACAACTGGAAGCCCACGGTCTATCGCGACTTCAGCGCCGGTCTCATCGTGGCCATGACGGCCATCCCCATGGCCATGGGATTCGCCATGGCCAGCGGCCTGCGTCCCGAGCAGGGCATCATCGCCGGCGCCGTGGCCTGCCTGGTGGGCCGCACCTTCGGTGGATCCAAGTACCAGGTGTACGGGCCGACCGCGGCCTTCATCCCGGTGATTGCCTCGCTCATGGGCAAGTACGACCATGGGTTCCTCATCCTGTGCTCCGGCATCTCGGGCGTCATCCTGATGCTGATGGGCCTGTTCGGCACGGGTCGCATCGTGAAGCTGGTGCCCAACTCGATCGTCGTGGGCTTCACCGTGGGCATCGGCGTCACGATCGCGCTCACCAACCTCGATTCGGTGCTGGGTCTCAGGATCGACGGGGGCGGACTCGTCAACGTGCTCGCCGGCATCTTCGCCAACATCGGCGACCTGAACGGCTATGCGCTCGTCATCGGCCTGATGACGTTCCTGGTGACGCGCTACCTGCTGCGCGTGTCCATCTTCATTCCGGCGCCCCTCATCGCCCTCGGTGGGGCCACGCTGCTGGCCGGCACCGCCTGGCAGGGATCCGGGCTCACGCTCATCCAGGACCGCTACGGCGAGATTCCCAACAACTTCTTCGTGTTCACCGCGCCCACCCTGCCCGCCGTGTCGCCGGCGATGCTGCTGGACATGAGCTACTACGTGATCGCCATCGTCTTCGTGTCGGCGGTGGAGAGCCTGCTGTGCTCGTCGATGGCCGATCGCCTGGCCGGCAACCGGAAGACGCCGTTCAACCCGGACAAGGAATTCTGGGGCCAGGGGCTGGTGCAGATCATCACGCCGCTCATCAACGGCTTCCCCTGCACGGGCGCCCTTGCGCGCACGGCCACCAGCATCAAGTCGGGCGCCGTGACGCCGCTCGCGGGCTACTTCAAGTTCGCGCTGAAGCTCGCGATGGCCTACTACATGGCGCAGTACCTCAATCTCGTGCCGATGGCGTGCATCGGCGGCATCCTGCTGTGGGTGTCCACCAACATGATCAAGCCGGCCGAGATCCGCTACGTGTGGTCGGCCGACCGCGCGCACGGACTGCTGATGGCATACACCGCCATCATGGTGCCGGTCACCGACTTCCTCACCGGTGTGCTCTCGGCCCTGATCCTCTACTTCATCTTCCGCAAGAGTTTCGGAGAGCTGCCGGACCCCGGTCATGCGCCGGCCATCCGTCCGAAGGCGGGCCAGCCTGTTCCCGCCTGAGGACCACACCATGGCCTGTCTCGAACAACTCGTCGTGGCGCTCGCCTCACCGGAGGGCGACCAGTCGCTGGTGGCCTACGCCGCCATCCTGGCGCGGCTCGGCAAGACCGCCGAGGTGCGCTTCGTCCATGTGGCCGAGCCGTCCGCCCCGGCGGGGTTGCTGCGCGGACGGATGCGCGACCACGTGAAGGCTGTCTTCGGCGAGACGTCGGCCAGCCTCGAGTGCGACGTGCTGCACGGCGCGCTCACGGACCGCCTGCTCGCCCACGTCAGCGAGTTCCAGGCCGATCTCATCGTGATCGGCAGTCGCAAGCATCGGCTGGGCGCACGACTCGCAATGCTGGCCCCGTGCGCGGTGGCCATCGTGCCCAACGACTTCGAGCCTCGCCTGTCGCACGTGCTGGTGCCGGTGGACTTCTCCGCCGATACCGTGCAGACCCTGGACTGGACGACGGCGCTCGTCGCGGGAAAGGACGTGCGGTGCAGCGCCCTCCACGTGATGACCCACGAGTCCATGGACCTGTTCGGCGGGGAAGCCAGCGAGGCCCAGCAGCAGGAAGCCATGCGGCGCCTGCTGGCCGGCACGACGAAGCACGCCGTCACGGTCGAGGCCCGTCTCGTGGGGGTCTCGAGAACGACCGACGTCGGCCATAGCCACCCGTTCTCGTTTCCGGCCTCCATCCAGGGCAGCGACATCGCCCACACCATCCTGACCGAGGCCACCACGACCGGCGCCGACTGCATTGCGATGAGCACCAGGGGCCGGAGTCGATCGGCGTCCATCTTGCTGGGGAGCGTGACGGACAAGGTCATCGAGCGGGCCGCCGTGCCCGTACTCGTGGCCAAGCACCGCGGGCGCAACCTCGGCCTCGCGTCCATTCTGCTCGGTCGCGCCGGTGCGCAGCCGGGCATCCGGGCCAACTGAACGGGACCACCGTCGAGGGGGAGGAGCGATGCTCGAGACCACCGATTTCCGGCTCCTTCTGGCCACCGATTTTTCCGAGGCGTGTCAGCGGACGGCACAGGCCGTGGTGCGGCTGGCGGACCAGTGCCGGCTGCACGTGACGCTCGTGCACGTGACTCGCCCTGGCGACGCGACGACGCAGGCGAGCCGGACGCTCGACTCGATGCTGCGCGGCGTGAGGGGACTGGCCGGTTGCCGGCGCGTCGTCGTCGAGAGCCCGCGACCCGCCGATGCCGTGGCGTCGCTCTGCGAGCACGGGACGTTCGACCTGGTCGTCGCCCCGCCGTCGCGACGCCGCTACGGTATCGAGACGCTGCTCCAGGGCTCCTTTCGCGCACGCCTGCATGCGCGGAGCGCGGTGCCCCTGTGGACGGGCGGTTCCACCGCCACTCGTGGCGGCCTCGTGTCGCCGTTGCGTACGGTGGCGTGCCTGGTGGATAGCGACGACCGTCCCGAGGTGCTCCTGTCGGCCGCCGGCACGCTGGCCGCGCGCCTGGGTGCCCGGGTATCCGCGCTGATGGCGCTCGCGCCCATCGACGACTCGCTCATGGCGGCGGCGGCGCATGGCGGTCGGCCCGTCACGCCGGCCGAAGCCGCCGACGCGGTGTGGGCCATGGTGGGGCCTGCGCCACCGGCGCCCGTTGACGTCGTCCCCCTGGTCACCGGCGATGCGCTCCAGGCGCTCCTGCGCCGCTGTGGCGCCGACGTGCTCATCGTCTGCGCGCGGCGCGTGCGAACGGGCTCGCTGCCGTTCCGGTTTCCCCGCTGGCTCGATCGGCTGCCCTGCCCGGTCGTCTGCGTCCCGGCGCCGACGCGCCGGCCCGCACCGTGGCCCCGCGTCGAGCAGCACGAGCGGAACCGCGTGGGCGACTGGACACCGGCCGGGGCCACCGCCGACACACCACTCGTCGTCTCGCAGAGCCGGGCCTGACTGCGCGTCAGGTCTGTTGCGTCTGCTGAGCCGGCCTCCCCGGGCCGTGCCCGCTGGACTTCGCCGCGCGCCTGGTGCAGAGTCTCGGCACACAACTCACCCGGAGGACCGTCCACGATGCGCATCAGACGAGTCGTCGCGTTGTTCGGACTCTGCGGGCTCGTGCTCGCGGCTGCCCTGCTCACCTCCGTGCGCGCCCAGCAAGGCGCCCCTGTTTCGCCAGTGACCGTGGACGCCGACGACATCGGTGGCGTCGTCACCGGGCCGAATGGCCCGGAAGCGGGCGTCTGGGTGATCGCCGAGACCGAGACCCTGTCCACGCCGCTCAAGAAGATCGTCGTCACCGACGATGCGGGACGCTACCTCCTGCCCGATCTGCCGCAGGCCACCTACCGCGTGTGGGTGCGCGGCTACGGCCTGGTCGATTCACCCGCCGTGGAGGCGAGGCCCGGCGACACACGAACGCTGACGGCGGTGCTGGCCCCGAACGCGCGCGCCGCCGCGCAGTACTATCCGGCCAACTACTGGTATTCGCTCCTCGAGGTGCCCGAGGCGCGTGAGTTTCCCGGCACCGGGCCGCAGGGCAACGGCATCGACCCGGCCATCACGACGCAGCACGAGTGGATCAGCCGCATCAAGGCCGGCTGCAACGTGTGCCACCAGCTGGGCAACACCGCCACGCGCGAGATTCCGCCCGTGTTCGCCGAGGGCCGCTCGAGCGTGGAGGCGTGGCACCTGCGGGTGCAGTCGGGCCAGGACGGTGCCGGCATGAGCAACGCGGTCACGGCGCTTGGCCGCGATCGCGCGCTCAAGATGTTTGCGGACTGGACCGACCGCATCGCGGCCGGCGCGGTGCCAGCCGTCGCGCCCCCGCGTCCGCAAGGCGTGGAGCGGAATCTCGTCCTCACCCTGTGGGACTGGGGCGGGACCGCCACGTTCGCGCACGATGAGCTGTCCACCGACAAGCGCAACCCCACGGCCAACGCGCGCGGGCCGATCTACGGTGTGGACTGGGGCAACGACGCCTTCCTGATCCTGGATCCGCTGACGAACGAGACCACCGAGCTGCGCGTGCCGGTGCTCGACCCGGACACGCCGCCCGGCAAGGCGCAGCGCATGCCGGTGCCGTCGGCCTACTGGGGCAATCAGCTGTACTGGTACGACCCGGCCATTCCCAACCACGCGGCCATGGACAGCAAGGGCCGGGTGTGGATGTCGGGCCGCTTCCGCAAGCCCGAGGACCAGCCGCAGTTCTGCCGCGCGCATCCGTCGGCCCGGCTCGCGCCCATGGAGACCGGCTTCCGCCAGCTGCAGTACTTCGATCCCCAGACGCGCCAGTTCCATCAGGTGGACATCTGCTTCGACACGCACCACGTGGCGTTTGCCGGCGACGCGGACGAGACCATCTACGGCAACGGGCCGTTTGCGGGCGCCATCGGCTGGGTGAAGACCCGCGTGCTCGAGGAGACGGGCGACCTGGCGGCCGCGCAGGGCTGGTGCCAGGGCTACTTCGACATCGACGGCGACGGCCGCGTGGACCCGGCCGTGGACCGGCCCATTCCAATGGGCGGCGTGTACAGCGTGATTCCCAACAACGCCGACGGCAGCGTCTGGGGCGCCGTGCTCAACCCGATGCCCGGCAAGATCGTGCGGATCGATCCAGCCACGTGCGTGGGCGAGGCCTACGAGCCACCCTTCGGCGCGGGTGTGGCGACGACCGGCTATACGCCGCGCGGCATCGACATCGACGAGAACGGCGTCATCTGGACGGGCCTGGCGGGCAGCGGCCACCTGGCCAGCTTCGACCGCCGCCGGTGCGAGGTGCGCAGCGGCCCGCAGGCCACCGGGCAGCACTGCCCCGAGGGCTGGACGCTCTATCGTCATCCGGGCCCGTCGTTCCGCAACGCACCGGAGGACATCGCCACCGGCTTCATCTACTACAACTTCGTGGACCGCTTCGACACGCTCGGCCTCGGGCGCAACGTTCCGCTCGCGACGGGAACGACGTCCGACTCGCTGCTGGCGCTGGTGGACGGCAAGTGGGTGGATCTGCGCGTGCCCTATCCGATGGGATTCTTCTCGCGCGGCCTCGATGGCCGCATCGACGACCCGGACGCGGGCTGGAAGGGGCGCGGCATCTACGCCAACTACGGCCCCAACGCCGTGTGGCACATCGAGGGCGGGCTCGGCACGCGCAGCAAGGTGGTGCGCTTCCAGCTCCGGCCCGATCCGCTGGCGCGCTAGGGCGCCAGCGGCACCGACGCGCCCTTGTGGCGGGCGTGGCGGTTGTAGGGGGCCTGGAGGACGGCGGTGCGGAGGTCCCTGGACTGGTGTCTAGCGCGAGCGCGTGCGCCCGCGCCAGCCGTCCTTCCGCCGCTGCCCAGCCCGCGCGGCCTACTGCTGTCCGCCGCGGCCGCCTCCGCCGCCGGTCCCACCGCCGGGGCCCGGCCCGCCGCCGCGCGGCTGCACGGGAGGCAAGGGCATCGCGGTGCCGTCGCGGCCCGAGCCGTCGAGCGGTCCGGGCTGCAGGTTGCCCGACGCGCTCACCTCGTTGAAGTCGGTGCAGGCGTACTCGGCCAGCTCCCAGGCGGGGTTGGCCAGGGGCATGATCCAGCCGTTGGTCCACGGCCGCGTGTAGAACTTCGGGTCGTCGATCGTGGCCTCGTAGCGGATCTGATCCGCGCTGATGCGCGTCCACCGCTCGATCACGTGCAGCGCGTCGCTGTGGCGGTTGCCGTGATCGTCGAGCCACGTGCGATCGGTGAAGCCCACCGAGTCGATGACCAGCGTGTCCCCGTCCCACCTGCCCACCGAGTGCCCCATCAGCTGCGGCAGGTAGTCCTGCGGGTGGTCACGTCCGTCGGTGTAGATGATGCGGTGATTGTGCATGTACTCGTACAGCATGATCACCTTGTCCTGCAGGTGCACGATCTGCATCGGGTACGGCGAGTTGTTGACACGCGGCACGCCCGGCAGCACGCAGCGGCTGGTGGGATCCACGTGGTTCCACACGTCGTTGTAGGCCTTGAGTCCTTCGGGTGTAAAGGGCAGCGGCTGCACGCCCGAGGCCATGTTGGTGCCGCCGTAGGGCCGCTTGTTCCACAGGCCCGAGAGGTCGGCCTGGCCCCAGGGCGTTCTCGGCACCGGCGTGCCGTTGGGCTCGCGGCCGGCCTGCACGAACGGCTTGGCCGGCTCGTCGCCCCGGCGGCTTGCGATCTGGCCGTCGAGCACCAGCGTGGAGACCGCCACCGCCACGCCGGTGGCCACCACAGTCCAGAGCATCCGCGTCTTCATCGCTGTCCTCCCGTCTGTCCCGGCGTCGTGGGTGCGCCGTCGTTCGCCTGGCCTGCAAACACGCGCTTGCCGTCTGGGCCGATCAGCACGCGCAGGTTGCAGATGGGCTGACCGCTCCGGGCCGCGAAGCCCTCGAGGCTGACCTTGTCGCCGGCCTTGAGCGTGTCGGGACGCCACCCCTGGCGGAACAACTGGTTGGGTGCCGCGCCCTCGCAGCCCCAGTTCACCATGCCGCCGTCGCCCTGCACGTCGAGGAAGATCCAGATGTGGGGATTGCGGAACTCCACCCGCGTAATGGTGCCGGTGAGCGCCACGGCCTTCGTGGCATCGTAGGTGGCTGCAAAGGAATGGTGAGCGACCACTGCCAGGGGAGTTGCGAACAGGCTGCCGAGGACGAGGCCGAGGATCGCGCGCATGGTGCCTCCTGACCGCCGAACGGGTTTCGCGGGAGCGGAACGTGGGGGAGTCTGCACCTGACGCTCCACGGCGTCAAGGGGCTTACGCGGCCGTGTGGTTGTCCCGCCGTGCACGCGGCAGATGATCCAGAATCCACCCGTTCCGTTCGGCGATAGCCCTCTCACCCCGACCTCCCGGAGCGTACGCGCATGCGACGACCCACGTCCCTTCTCCTGCTGACGGCCGGCCTGGCCGTCGTGGCCGCCTGCGCCTCGGCCGAGGCGCCCTCCGATCCACCCGCCGGGACGGCCAACGGCGTCGCGGCTCCCGGTGCACCGCTCGCCCTTGTGGGCGGCACGCTCATCGACGGGGGTGAGGGCCCGCCCGTTCGCAACAGCGTGGTGCTCGTGCGCGACGGCCGCATCGAGCAGGTGGGAACGGTGGCGGACACGCCCGTCCCCGAGGGGTACGCCGTGGTGGACACCAACGGCATGAGCGTCCTGCCGGGGCTGTGGGACGCGCACGTCCACCTGCTCTACGCCGGGCACACCCAGCTTCCCGCCTGGCACGAGACCTACACGGAGCGGTTCGCCACCGAGATCATGCCCGCCACGGCACGCCAGCACCTGCTGGCCGGCGTCACCAGCGTGCGGGACCTGGGCGCACCGCCCGACGCCATCCTGTCGGTCCGCGACCGCATTGCCGCGGGTGAACTGGAAGGGCCCACGGTGTACGCGGCCGGTCCGCAGCTCAATCGGAGCTTTCCCGAGTGGGCGCGCTTCTACAGGCGTGCGGTGGCAGACCCGGAGGATGCCGCTCGCGTCGCCAACGCGCTCATCGATGCCGGCGTGGACGCGCTGAAGATCACCAACGCCGAGGGCATGACCGTGGCCGACATCCGCGCCATCACGGACGCGGCGCACGCGCGTGGCGTCATCGTGGCCGCGCACGGCCGCAGCAACGCCGAGATCAGGATGGGCCTCGAGGGCGGCGTGGACGAGTTCGAGCACGTGGGCCTGACCGGCGACGACGATGCCGGGTACCCCCCAGACCTGCTGGCGGCCATCCGCGCGCGTGTGGTGTCCGGCCCGCCCCTCTACTGGACGCTCACGGTGGGGCTCGCCCTGCGCGGCGCCGACATGGCGCGCGACCGGGAGTTGCTCGACGCGTCCGAAGCCTACGAGGGGCTGCCGCCCGACGTCGCGGCCGACGTCCGCACGGCGGTGGCCGGCTTCGCGGCCGAGCCGGCCAACCGCGAGGCCATCGTCCGGAAGGTGCGGCAGTTGCGTGATGCGGGCGTCGAGTTCCTGGTGGGCAGCGATGCCGGGCTCGCCGGCAACTTCCACGCGCAGGCGCTCTGGCAGGAGATGGATGCCTGGGTGCGGGTCCTCGGCATCGAGCCACTCGAGGTGATCCGTCGCGCGACAGCGGTCCCGGCGGCGGCCCTCGGTCGCGGGGGCGAAGTGGGAGTGGTGGCGCCTGGCCAGGTGGCCGACGTAATTGCCGTGGCGGGCGATCCGCTGGTGCACATGAACGTGGTCCGGCACCCTGCGGTCGTGATCGCGCGCGGGCGCCGGGTCCGGTAACGCGCCGCGCCCGACGCTTCGTGTACCCTGCTGGAGCACACGGACCCGCACGTTCGTCCCTTCAGCGAAAGGTGAGTACTCACATGGCCGTATCGACCGCGCAGGCAACCTGGACGGGCACGCTCAAGGAAGGCTCCGGCTCCATGGCCGGAGGGACAGGACACTTCAGTGCGCCTTTCACGTTCGTGTCCCGGTTCGAGGGCGCCGCCAGCGGCACCAACCCGGAGGAACTGATCGGAGCGGCGCACGCCGGCTGCTTCTCGATGTTCCTGGCGGCGCAGCTCACGAGCGCCGGCCATCCGCCCACCCGTATCGAGACCACCGCCACCGTGTACCTGGGCGCCGGGCCCGCCATCGAGAAGATCGAGCTGATGACCGTGGCCGAGGTGCCCGGCGTGTCGGTCGATGTCTTCAACGAGAAGGTGGCCTTCTCGAAGCAGAACTGTCCCGTCTCCAAGGCCTTGGCCAGCGTGCCCACGATCACGATCGCCGCGACGTTGCGCTGACAGGGGATTCGTCCGCACTCATGCTGCCGCGGGCCGAGATCGGGGAACTGTTCGGCGAGATCGACATCTATCTTTTCGACCAGCTGGCGCGCGGGCGCTTCGACACGCGCCGGCGGGTGCTCGACGTCGGGTGTGGCGACGGACGCAACCTCCACTATTTGCTCCGGCGGGGCTATGACTGTCATGGCCTCGACCGGAGCCGCGCATCCGTCGATCGCCTCCTGGCGGCAGCCCGCGAGGTCGAGCCGTCGGCGCCGCCCGACCGCTTCGTGGTGGGCGAGGCTGATGCGCTGCCGTGGGAGGACGGGCGCTTCGACGTGGTGATCAGCAGCGCGGTGCTGCACTTCGCCGAGGACACGCCACACTTCGGGCGCATGGTCAGCGAGGCGTGGCGGGTGCTGGCGGCCGGCGGTTTGTTCTTCGCGCGCCTGGCGTCGGTGACGGGGCTCGACGGCTTTGCCGACGCCGCCGGTCGGCGGACGCGGCTGCCGGACGGATCCGACCGCTACGTGGTGAGCGACGCCGTGCTGCTCCACTGGACGGAGCGCCTGGGCGCCCGGCTGGCCGACCCGATCAAGACGACCAACGTGCAGGGCGCCCGGTGCATGACGACCTGGTGCCTGTTCAAGCAACCCTGACGCGGTGTGCGCCCGGTGGAGCGCGCTGGCCCGTCGAGCGGAGGGCCGGGCCGACGGGCCCGCGCGCCCCACCGTCGGGCACACCGTACTAGTCCTTGTCGCGCGAGCCGAGCGCTCGCGCCAGGCCGACCCCTCCTGCCACCAGCGCGAGCGCGGCGACACCGAGCAGGCCCGCTTCGCCCGCACCGGGTAGCCGCGGCGGCCGTCGCCGCGCGTCGAAGGCCCGCTCCGGCGGGTGTCCCGGGACGAGCCATTCGGGATGCCGCGCCAGCTGCAGGACTTCCGCCAGGTGCAGCGCGCGGCGCCCCGTCTCCTGCGCCACCTGCTCGCGGCAGCTGAACCCGTCGGCCATCACGATCGTCGTGGGCCTGGCGTGCCGCACGCGCGGCAGCAGCACGCGCTCGCCGATGGCGCGCGAGAGGTCCACGTGGTGCGCCTCGAAGCCGAACGCACCCGCCATGCCGCAGCAGCCCGAGTCGAGCACTTCGGTGTCGATGCCGATGCGGCCGAGCAGGCGCACGTCGTCGTCGGTGTCTCCCAGCGCCTTGCGGTGGCAGTGCCCGTGCAGCACGGCGTGCCCGTCCAGGCGAGGCAGCGACGGCGGCGGGCGCGATTCGAGGAGCTGTCCCAGCGTGGTGACCTGCGAGGCAATCTGCGCGGCCCGCGGGTCGTCGGGAAAGAGGTTGCCGAGTTCGTCGGTGAACACGCTGGCGCAGCTCGGCTCCAGCACCACGATGGGCAGCCGGTCGCGGCGGGCCGGCTCGAGCACGTCCATGGTGTGCGCCAGCCAGCGCCGCGCCGTCTCGAGCATGCCGAAGTCGTAGAGCGGACGTCCGCAGCAGAAGGCGCCGGCCGGCACCTCCACGCGGTAGCCCCCCACCTCCTCGAGCACCTCCACGGCGGCCTCCGCCGTCCAGGGTTCGAAGTGATCGTTGAAGGTATCGGGCCACAGCACGACCCGCGGGCGCGACGCGTCGCTGGGCGCGCGGCGCCGGGCGAAGCGCTCCCGGAACGTACCGGCCGCGAACGCTGGAATGCGCCGGTCGGCACCAATGCCCGCCAGGCGCTTGAGGAGGGCCCCGCTCACCGGACTGCGGGCGATCAGGCCGCTCGTCCAGGGCAGGCGCGAGCCCACGCGGGCCCACCGCGCCACGAGGCCGAACGCATACGCCGATCGTGGACGCCAGCGCCCCTCGTAGTAGTGGGACAGGAACTCGGCCTTCCAGGTCGCCATGTCCACGCTCACCGGGCACTCGCCCTTGCAGCCCTTGCAAGCCAGGCACAGGTCGAGGGCGCCGCGGACGGGCTCGTTGCGCCAGCCGCCCTGCACCACGTCGCCCCGCAGCATCTCCCAGAGGAGGCGCGATCGGCCGCGCGTGGCATGCTCCTCGTCGCGCGTCACCATGTAGCTGGGGCACATCGTGCCGGTGTCGGTCTTGCGGCACGCGCCGACGCCCACGCATCGCAGGATCGCCTTTGGAAAGTCGCCGTCGTCGGCGGGATAGGCAAACTGCGTGTGGGGTGCCTCTGATGGTTCGGGACTGGCGAGCCGGAGGTTGGCGTCCGGTGCATAGGCGTCCACCTTCTTGCCCGGGTTCATGCGCCCGTCCGGATCCCAGATGTGCTTGAACTGGCGGAAGGCCTCGACGAGCGCCGGGCCGAACATCTTCGGCAGGAGTGCCGCGCGCGACTGCCCGTCGCCGTGCTCGCCCGAGAGGGACCCGCCGTAGCGCACCACCAGGTCGGCGGCTTCCCCGATGAATCGGCGGTACGCGCGTCGTCCCTCCGGCGTCCTGAAGTCGAAGTCGATGCGGGTATGGACGCACCCGTCGCCGAAGTGGCCGTACAGATCGCCGTGATACCCGAAGCGGTCCAGCAGGGCCCTGAACGCTCGAAGGTAGGCGCCGAGCGCCGCGGGCGGGACGGCCGCATCCTCCCAGCCTTCCCAGGTGAGCGGCCGGCCCGGCACGTGCGCCGTGGCGCCCAGGCCCGACTCGCGCACGAGCCACATGTCGTGCTGCCGGGCATCGTCCAGCACCGTGGCACCAGTGCTCGACACCGCCGCCGAGAGGTGTCGTCGCGCCTCCTCGGCCTTGTGCCGTGCGGCCTCGATGCTCGCGGCGCCGTACTCGACCAGCAGCCACCCGCCGCCGTCGGGCAGCAGCGACAGCGCGTGCCGGTGCAGGTGCTGGCGTCGCGCGTCGTCCACCAGCTGGCTGTCGATGCCCTCGACGGCGGCGGGCGCCGTGTCGAGGACGGCGGGCACCGCATCGGCGGCGGCGAACACATCGTCGAATGCCAGGACGAGGAGCGCGTGCGCCTGCGGTCGATGGACGAGGCGGAGCGTGGCCTCGAGCACGGTCACGCACGTGCCCTCGGTGCCCACGAGCGCCCGCGCCACGTGAAAGCCATGCTCGGGCAGCAGCTGATCGAGGCCGTAGCCCGACACCCGGCGCGGTATCTCCGGGTAGCGGGCGCGGATCATGTCCGCGTAGCGATCCCGCAGACGGCGGAGCGCCGCGTAGATGTCTCCCGGGCGGCCTCCCGCCCGGACGATGCGCTCGTACTCGGCGTCGGAGGTGGCGCCCACGTGCATCCGGATGCCGTCGCCGGTCACGATCTCGAGCGACTCCACGTTGTCGGCCGTGCGGCCGGCCGTCACCGAGTGCACGCCGCAGGAGTTGTTGCCGATCATGCCGCCGAGCGTGCACCAGCCGTGCGTGGACGGATCGGGCCCGAAGGTGAGACCGTGCGGTGCCGCGGCCTCGCGCAGGCGGTCGAGCACCACGCCCGGCTCGACACGGGCCGTGCGCGCGCGTGGGTCGATGGCATGAATCGCGGTGAGGTACTTCGACGTGTCGAACACCACCGCGACATTGCAGGTCTGTCCCGCCAGGCTCGTACCGCCGCCGCGCGGCAGCACCGGCACCCCGAACCGGCGGCACACGTCGAGTCCGGCCGCCAGCGCCTCCACCGTTCGTGGCACGACCACGCCAATGGGCACCTGCCGGTAGTTGGAGCCGGTGGTTCCATAGAGCGCACGGGCACCGGCGTCGAACCGGATCTCACCGTCCACCGCCTCGCGCAGCGCCGCATTGAGCGACTGGTGCAGCGACTGGCTGAGCGCCTCCGGGCGGGCCGTGTGCCGACCATCCGCGGGGCTCGCGCTGTGCGACGGTGGAGGCGCGGCTGTCCCTGAGGCCCCTGACTGTCGCTGGTTCACGGCGTGGCGCGGGTCCTGCGGGTTCCAGGCCGGCTGGCCGAGCACGCGCAGCCGGGTGCGACGGCTCACGCGGCGTACCTGGCGGCGTCGGGCCGCTTGAAGATGAGTCCCAGGCCCGGGCGCGACAGATCGGGTCGGAGCATGCCGCGCGCCGGCACGGGTGCACCGTCGAACAACAGCTGCTCGATTCGCGCGTGGTCGAAGAAGTACTCGACGTGCACCGCGGGCGGCACAGCGCAGCACGCGGCGAGGTGCAGGCTCGGCGCGGTGTGGGCCGAGAGCGGCAGGTGCGCGGCTTCGGCGAGTGCCGCGGCACGGAAGAAGGGGGTGAAGCCGCCGCACCGGGTGGCATCGGCCTGCAGGACGTCCACCGCGCCCCCGTTCACGAGGCGGGCGAACGCGGGCAGGTCCCAGGCGTATTCCCCGGCGGCAATCGCCATTCCCGCCGGCGCGCGGTCGCGCACCAGGCGCAGGCCGGCAATGTCGTCGGAGGAGACCGGTTCCTCGAACCACGTGACGCCGAAAGGAGCCACCGCGTCGGCCATGGCCAGCGCGCCCGTGCGCGTGCACGCCCCGTTGGCGTCGATGAAGAGTTCCACCTGCTTCCCGACGGCGTCGCGGGCGGCACGCACGCGGGTGAGGGTGGCAGGCAGGTCGGCGTCCACCTTGAGCTTCACGCGGCCGAAGCCCTGCGCGGCCCAGCCCGCGAGCTGTTCCTGGAGGCGCGACACCGAGTACGACGTGAAGCCGCCGCTTCCGTACGCGTCCACGGCTTCGCGGACGCCGCCGAACAGGCGCACGAGCGGCACGTCCAGCAGCCGCGCCTTCAGGTCCCACAGCGCCACGTCCACCGCCGAGATCGCCGTGGCGGCCACGCCGGGTCGTCCCAGGTTGCGCACGGCGCGCACCATGCCGTTCCAGCAGGCGGGCGGGCTGAAGGCGTCCTCACCCACGACCACCGGAGCCAGCACGTCCCGCACCAGTTCGGCGCCCGCGGACGCGCCGTAGGTGTAGCCGAGCCCCAGATGGCCGGCCGCGTACACCTCCACCACGACGAGGGTCGTCGAGGTCCACGCGAACGTGCCGTCCGCCTCGGGCGTGTCCGTGGGGATGCGGAACGCTTCCGCTTCCACGCGGTCGATCGGCGCCTCCAGGTACCGCGTCATGGCTGCTAGACCAGCTCGCGGATGCGATCGCCCAGGATGGTCGTCATGATCTGCCGACGGTTGGGTGTGCCCTTCACGAGCGACTCGGCGAACTTTCGTGCCTGATCGAACGTGATCTTCGGGGGGAGCGGCGGCTCGTACGGATCCACCACCGCCTCGACGAGCACGGGCCCATCGGTCGCGAACGCCTGATCGAGCACGGCGCCGCACCGCGCGGGATCGTCCACCGAGAAGCCCACGGCCCCGCACGCGCGGGCCACCCCCGCGAAGTCGATGGCCTCGAGCTCGCAGCCGTACTCGGGATTGCCCAGGAACACCATCTGCTCCCACTTGATCTGCCCGAGCGTGTTGTTCTTGATGACGATCACCTTGACCGGCAGGCGGTACTTCGCGCACGTGGCGAGCTCGGCCATGAGCATCGACAGGCCCCCGTCACCGACGAACGCCACGCACTGGCGCTCCGGGTAGGCCACCTGCGCCGCGATGGCGTACGGCAGGCCCGGCGCCATCGTGGCGAGCGTACCCGAGAGCGAATGCATCTGGCCGCGGCGCTCGGGGATGTGCCTGGCCCACCACGTGGCGATGGTCCCGCTGTCGCAACTTACGATGGCGTCGTCGCGCAGCCGCCGCCCGAGTTCGGCGGCCACCACCTGCGGCTTCATCGGCATGTCCATGCGCGAGGATCGCTCCTCCATCAGGTCCCGCCACGCCTTCATGCCGGCTTGCGCCTCTTCGAGGAAGCCGCGGTTGGACTTGGGCTCGAGGTGTGGAAGCAGGGCCCGGAGCGAATCGGCCGCGTCGCCCACGAGGCCCGCTTCCACGGGATAGCGCAGGCCCAGTCGCAGCGGATCGCGGTCGATCTGGACGCCGCGCGCCTGGCCGGGCTTGGGCAGGAACTCGATGTAGGGGAACGACGAGCCCACGATGAGGAGGCCGTCGCACCGCTCGAACGCCTCCTGCGAGGGGCGCGTGCCGAGCAGTCCGATGCCCCCGGTGGTGAACGGGCTGTCGTCGGGGACGGCGGCCTTGCCGAGCAGCGCCTTCACGATCGGCGCGCCCAGCAGGTCTGCGGCGGCCTCGAGTTCGTCGGTGGCGCCCAGTGCGCCCCGGCCGGCGAGGATGGCAACGCGCTCGCAGTCGTTGAGGATGGCGGCGGCGCGCCGTAGTTCGTGCTCCGGCGGCACCGTGGTGCCGCGGCCCCGCGCGTCGGAGGTGTGGCCCTCCACGTTGCGGGGTGAGCGAAGACCGTCATCGACGGTGGCGTCCTGCAGATCCACCGGGAAGTTGATGTGCGCCACGCCCTGTCGGCTGACGGCCGCACGGCAGGCCAGTTCGGTGACGTTGCGGACGTGCGCCGGCCCCATCACACGCGTGCTGTACACGGCCACGTCGCTGAACACGCGGTCGAGATTCACGTCCTGCTGCGCGAAGGTGTCGATGAGATCGTGGAAGTGGTGGCCCGTGATGGCGAGGACGGGCTGTCCGTCGAGCTTCGCATCGTAGAGGCCGTTGAGCAGGTGCAGGCCGCCGGGGCCCGACGTGGCCAGGCACACTCCGAGGCGGCCCGTGAACTTGGCGTACCCGCACGCCATGAAGGCGGCGCTCTCTTCGTGCCGCACCTGGATGAACCGGATCCGGTCCTGGTGCGTGCGGAGCGACTCCATCAGGCCGTTGATGCCGTCGCCCGGAAGACCGAACACCACGTCCACGCCCCACTCGATCAAGGTGTCGATGAGGACGTCCGCCGCCGTCGCTGCCATGTGGCCTCCCTTCCCGACGAGTCACGTAAAGCGGATCAGGTTGAGCCCCGTGCCGGGATCGAAGCGCCTGGACAGATGGGCCGGCGAGTCCACGATCACCACTTCGAGCGTGGGTCTGGCCGTAGCCTCGACGAGGTGGCCGCCCCTGGTGGTGCCGTCACGACGACCGACGACGATGTGCGCGTGCACGGCGGCCTGCCCGTCGTGCTCGCCGATGTCGCCCACGAGCGAAAGCACCTCCACCTGTTCATCGAGTGGGATGTGCTGGTAGGCCTTGGTCTGCCAGTCGAAGAACGCCACCGTCACGCGCTCCAGTGCGCCGATGGCGGTGAGGCTGCTCGCCCGCAGGTGCTGCTCGCGCGCGAAGGCCAGCAGCGAGCCCATGACGTCGTCACCCGCGGCCAGCACCACCACGAACGTGCGCTGGCCTCCCTGTTCGTGAACCTGTTTCCACTGCACGACGCGGCTGGGTGCAAGGAGCACACCCGGCCACGGGGGCAGCAGAACGCGCTGCGCCGTGGCCCGTCGTTCGCCCGCGCGTGGAACCCGCGCGGGAGCCTTGGCGCGACATCTCGCGTCACGCGCCAGTTGGCGCACCACCAACCACGCGCCAATCGGTACACCGACCGCCTCGTGGCGGGCGTGTAGGATCCGCAGGGTCGTTGTACGAACTGCACCTCAAGAGCCCTTCGGTGAGGCCTCTCCAGAGTCGCGACGGCCCGGCGGGCCCCGCCGAGCCAACGCCTGGTCAGTTCATGGGACCGCCGGCCACCGTGAACAGCTGGTTCGCAAAGAGTTCGCGCCCACGGTTGGGGTTCTGGAACGCGATGGCCCCCGTGACGCGCACGCGATCACCGACGCGGATGCGCTGGTAGCCCTGGTTGTCGAGCGGGTTGTAGGAGAGCTCGCTCGTGTTGACGCGAATGGCCTGGTCGCCCGTGTTGAGCGTGAAGACCCCCTCGTCCACCGCCGTCACCGTGCCCTGCACGACCGCCCGTGCCCGTACCACCTGGCCTGGGACGACCGTGATGGGCACCCGGCCCTCACGCGCATCGTCGGTCTGGAACACGAAACGGCCCAGCGGCTCCACCCACACGCTCTCGGCTTCGATGGCGGTCATGCGGACGAGGTCGTCGGTGATCATCCCCGAGACGATGACCGCCTGACCCGAAGCCAGCCCCTCCTGCTCCGCCATGCCGGTGGGCATCTCGATCGTCACGGTGCCTTCGCCGTAGTCGAGCCTGAATCCGTTCGACTCCACGGCATCGACCATGCCTTCGAGGCTGATCCACGTATCGTCGGGTTGCGAGAGCGGATCCGGCGTCTGCTGCTGGGTCTGCTGCCGACTCTGCTGCTGTGTCTCGGGCTGCGCCGCGTCCCCCGCCGCCGGCACGCCGAACGTGCCCGCGAGAGCGAAGCACACGAGCGTGGCCGATAGTCGTCTGGTCATATCTCTCTCCTTGCGTCCCTGCGTCGAGTCGCACCCTCGACCGTGGCAAGGGCCGTACCGGCGAGGGCCTTGCAGGAAGCCGGCGCATGGGGCTGGCGTCCGCGCGCGCGTCGCATGAGTGGATCGACATCTCGGTGCCGCTGCTGAGCGGCATGCCGCACTGGCCCGGCGATCCGCCGGTGCGCATCGAGCGCGTGCAGTCGCTCGCCCGCGACGGCGCGAACGTGTCACGTCTCGACATGAGCGCCCACAGCGGCACCCACGTGGATGCGCCCGCGCATTTCGTGGCCGGTGGGGCCGGCATCGCCGACCTGCCGTTCGACGCCCTCACCGGTCCCGCCCGCGTGGTGCACGTCCAGGATCCCCACGTGGTGAATGCCGATGCGCTCCAGGCGCTGCGCATTGCGCGTGGCGAACGCCTCCTGATTCGCACACGCAACTCCGACCGTCCCTGGTATCGGGAGCCGTTTCGCGCCGACTTCGTGCATCTCACGCCGGACGCGGCCCTCTGGCTGGCAGACCGTCGGCCGTCGTGCGTGGGCATCGATTACCTGTCGATCTCCGCAGCCGACGACGACCCGGCCCTCACGCACCGCGCGCTGCTCGAGGCCGGCGTGTGGATCATCGAGGGCCTCGACTTGTCCAGCGCGGCGGCCGGCCGCTACGAGCTGGTGTGCCTGCCCCTGCGCATCGCCGGTGTGACGGCGCCGGGCGCACCCACGGAGGGCAGCGACGCTCAGGCTGACGCGCCAGCCGGCGACGGTGCCGTCAGCCACGGTGCCGTCAACGCCGCCGCGCGCGGGGCCGCAGACGGCGCGCCCGCGCGGGCGATCCTCAGGCCGCGCGGCCGGCGCCTGCGGACGGCCACCGGCGCATCGCCCAACTCGCCGGGCGCGCGGCCGCATCCGCAGCCGGGCATGCATCACGGCGGGCCACCCGGAGCGCAGGAAGAGCGCCGATGAACCACAAACGTCACCCACCGACCGTCATGATCACCGGCGCGTCCGCGGGGGTGGGGCGCGCCACCAGCATCGCGTTCGCCCGACGGGGTGCGCGCATCGGCCTGCTCGCGCGGGGACGGGCCGGGCTCGAGGCCGCGCGCCGGGACGTGGAGGCGGCTGGAGGGCACGCCCTGATGCTCGAGGCCGATGTCGCGAGCGCCGCCGACGTCGAGGCCGCGGCGACCGCGCTCGAAGAGGCCTTCGGCCCCATCGACATCTGGGTCAACAACGCAATGGCGAGCGTGTTCTCCCCGGTGGCCTCGATGACCGCCGACGAGTACGCCCGCGTGACGGCGGTCACCTATCTCGGCGTCGTCCACGGCACGCTGTCGGCCCTCCGCCGCATGCGGCCCCGGAATCGCGGCGCCATCGTACAGGTGGGATCCGCGCTCGCCTATCGCGGCATTCCGCTCCAGTCGGCCTACTGCGGCGCCAAGCACGCGGTGCAGGGCTTCTGCGACTCGCTCCGCTGCGAGCTTCTGCACGACAAGAGCGGCGTCCGGCTCACGATGGTGCAGTTGCCGGCCCTCAACACCCCGCAGTTCAACTGGGTGAAGAGCCGGCTCCACGGCCGCGCCCAGCCCGTGCCGCCCATCTTCTCGCCCGAGGTCGCGGCATCCGCCATCGTGTGGGCCAGCGGCCAGGACCGCCGTGAGGTGATGGTGGGCTGGCCGAGCGTGCAGGCGATCGTCGGCAACAAGATCGCCCCAGGCGTGGCGGATTGGTACCTGAGCCGCCACGGCTACGAGGCGCAGCAGACGAGTGAGCCCGAGGACGAGGCGCGTCCGCACAACCTGTGGGCTCCGGTGGACGCGGAGCAGGACTTCGGCATCGAGGGCCGTTTCAGTGCGCGTGCACGCGGCTTCAGCGCGCAGTTGTGGCTCACGCGGCATCGTGCCGCGGTCGCGGCGGTGGCCGTGGCCCTGACCGGTGGCCTCGCGGCGCTGGTGCGGGGCTCTCGGCCGGCCGGGGCGCCACGGAGGGAGACGGCGGGTGCCGCTGCCGATTGAAGACTACGGGCTGATCGGCGACCTGCAGACCGCGGCGCTCGTGGGACGTGATGGGTCGATCGACTGGCTCTGCCTGCCCCGCTTCGATGCGCGGGCGTGCTTCTCCGCCCTTCTCGGGGACCCCACGCATGGCCGATGGCGGCTCGGCCCCGCGTCCGGAATCGCGGCCACGCGGCGGCAGTACCGGGGCGACTCGCTCGTCCTCGAGCACGAGTTCGAGACCGGCGAGGGAGCGGTGCGCGTCACCGACTTCATGCCCGTGCGGGAGCACGAGCCAGATCTCATCCGCGTGGTCGAAGGCCTTGGCGGCTCGGTGGACATGCAGATGGAGCTGGCCGTGCGGTTCGACTACGCGTACATCGAGCCGTGGATCCAGGACGGCCAGGGCGTCCTGCATGCGATCGGGGGCCCCGACGCCGTTTCCCTTCACGCCGACGTGCCGGTCGAGCACGACGGCTCCGTCCTGCGAAGCGCGTTCACGCTCCGCGCGGGCGACCGGCGATCGTTCTCGCTCGTGTGGCACCCGTCTCACGAACCGCCCCCACAGCCCGTGGATCCGGACCGCGCGCTGGAAGAGACGACCCGCTGGTGGCAGGCGTGGGCTGATCGCTGCAGCTACCAGGGCCCCTGGCGCGACGCCGTGATCCGTTCGCTCGTCACGCTGAAGGCGCTCACCTTCGCGCCGTCCGGCGGCATCGTGGCGGCGGCGACGACGTCGCTGCCCGAACGCCTCGGCGGCGTGCGCAACTGGGACTATCGCTACTGCTGGCTCCGCGATGCTACCTTCACCCTCTACGCGCTGATGGGTGGCGGCTACACCGAGGAGGCCGCCGCGTGGCGGTCGTGGCTGCTCCGCGCCGTGGCCGGCGACCCGGCCGACCTGCAGATCATGTACGGCTGTACGGGCGAACGGCGGCTCACCGAACTCGAGCTGCCATGGCTGCCTGGCTACGAAGGGGCCGCCCCGGTCCGCATCGGCAACGGGGCCGCCGGCCAGATCCAGCTCGACGTGTTCGGCGAAGTGATGGATGTGTTGCACCTGGCACGGCGCAGCGGCATCGGGGCCGACGCCGACGTCTGGGCGCTGCAGCGCGCGCTGCTGGATCGTCTCGAGTCGGTATGGCGCGAGCCGGACCACGGCATCTGGGAGGTGCGCGGCCCGCGCCGGGACTTCACGCATTCGAAGGTGATGGCGTGGGTGGCCTTCGACCGCGCGGTACAGGATGCGGAGAAGTGGGGCCTGGCCGGGCCCGTGGACCGCTGGCGTCGGTTGCGCGACGAGGTGCACCACGACGTGTGCACTCGCGGCTACGACGGCACGCGCGGCACGTTCACGCAGTTCTACGGCTCGCGCGAGCTGGATGCCAGCCTGCTGATGCTGCCCCTCGTCGGCTTCCTGCCGCCCGAGGACCCGCGTGCGCGCGGCACCGTGGATGCGGTGGCGCGTGAGCTCATGTCCGACGGCTTCGTGCAGCGCTACGCGATGGATGAGCGCAGCCACCGCATCGATGGCCTGCCCCCGGGCGAGGGGTGCTTTCTCGCCTGTACCTGCTGGCTCGCCGACAACTACGCGCTGCAGGGACGCTACGACGAGGCCGAGCAGACGCTGGCGCGCGTCCTCGCCTTGTGCAACGACCTGGGCCTCCTGAGCGAGCAGTACGATCCCGCCCAGCAGCGCCTCGTGGGCAACTTCCCCCAGGCCTTCTCCCACGTGGGCCTGATCAACACCATCCGCAACATTGCCAGGCGTGACGGCCCGGCCGAGCACCGCCGGTCTACCGAGGACGCCGCCCACGCGTGAGCCGTTCGTGCGTTGGCGGTGCCCGGCATGTGCAGTGCTCGCGTAAGCGATCCTCGAGCCCACGCAGGGAACTGCGCGCACGGGCTCACCCCAGGAGCTCCCGGGAAACCCTCGCGAGGAAGACTGCCGACGAGAAGGAGAATGTCGCCGCAGGCGGAGACATCGCCCGCCGGCCTCTGCCCACCTGCGAGACGGGATTCGCGACAAGTGATTGCGCGAGTTCGTGTTGCCTGCAGGCACCGGTCAGCGATTCTGCTGGCACCTGGCTTGCGGATGCTGGTCAGCCGCTGGCGCGGCTGTCGCGCCGCTGTGGTCCCAGAGAGCCGTGGTCTCCCAGAGAGGTTGATGCGAATGGTCAAGAGCGCGTTGATGATGATGGTCGCGGCCGTCCTGGTCGGTGTGGCCGCGGCGCCCGCGATGGCGGCGCAGGTGCCCGTGGCCGTCCCGGAGCCGGCAACGGGAACCCTCCTCGCCGCAGGGGCGGCTGCTGCGGGCGCCTGGCTGGCCCGGGGTTACCTGAAGCGCAAGTAGCGCTCGGCGTGGTGCGGGAGACGCCTGAGCGTCAGCGAAGCGTCTCGAAGAAGCCCGACGCCTCGATCTCCCGCACGATGCTGTCGTCGTAGAACTCCTCGGCCTGGTGCTGGCGGACGGCCGGCGAGTCGTGCAGCGCCAGGGTTCGCCTGAAGCCTTCCACGCACGGCGCCGGCACCACCGGCAGCCACTTTCCACGCTCGTACACACGGTCGGCCCGCGACCGGTCCAGGCCGCTCCACCTGGCGAGCACGTCAACGGCCCTCGCGCGATCGCGGTGAAAGAGAGCGGTGGCTTCGGCCAGGGCCATCAGCAGGCGCTTCGCCGCCTCTCTGTGCTCCGGATCCTCCAGCCACTCGGGCGACACCACCACGCTATTGCCCGCCAGCGGCTCGTTCCACTCGCCCGTGTCGAGCAGGATCGGATAGCCCTGCTCCACGGCCTCGGCCCAGTGGACCTCCGACAGGAACATTGCATCCGCCTTCCCGTCGTCGAGGTCGCGCAGGCTCCCGTCGCGGATCACCACAAGCTCGATGTCGCGCTCGATATCCCATCCCATGCGCTCAGCGAAGAGGAAGGCGGCAAAGCCCATGGTGGAAACGCGCGCCGACGCGCCAATGCGCATGGACTTCAGCTCGTCGAGAGCGCTGATGCGCAGGTCCCGTCGCCCGATCAGGTGACTGCGCACCGCGCAGTCGGTGGCGCCGATCGCCACACGGTGCGGCGCCGGCGCCTCCTCGATGGCCGTGAGCATCATCGGCGTGCCGCCCTGCGTGAACACGCCCACTTCACGCCGCTCCAAGCCGAGGCGCCGCGCCAGGCGTCGCGGCCAGCCGAAGTGGTCCAGCACTTCCACGTCGTCCTCGCCCTCGAGGGCCGGCAGCACGAACTCCACCTGCAGCCCGTGCTTCTCGAACAGGCCTTCGTCCCAGGCGATGAAATACGGGATCTTGGTGATCGAGCGGTTGTCGATGCCCACGCTCAGCTCGATGAGCCCGCGGTCGTCCCCGCCGCCGCAGGCGCCGGCCACGAGCGCGAGGAGGAGGGCGAGGAGCTGTTGGAGTACGGGCCGTGCCGAGACGCGTGTGGAGAGCGACGTTTGACGCACGAATCCTCCCTTGCGCAAGCCGGTTGCATGGGGTGCCTGTCCAGCACACAGCGAGTGCAGCAACCCGCGCGGCCGGCGGCCGGCAGCGCCTTTCTCGCCCGAACAGAACGATAGATCAGCTCGGTGTCAGCGGCGGTGCCCCCGGCGGGCTTCGGTGGCCAGCACGGCCCATTCCCGCGCAGGCCTGTCCTCTCTCGTTCGGTGTAGCATCGCTTCGCCCTGAGCCACTACGAACGCGAGATTCCCGCCGGTCCGCCCGCGCAAGGTTCCCCCCGCCGCGGCCTGTCGGCTACGTCCGGCGGCTGGGGGCGCCTGCGCATTGCCTGGGTCGCGGACACGCTGGTCTTCGGCGTTTCGACCCTCTGGCTCCTCCTCAACGTCCGGTTTCTCGACGATCACTTCGACCGCCTCTCGCGGGCGCGCCAGATCCTGGTGCACGGCGCTCGCCCCTTCGCCGACTTCTTCGACCCCGGCTACTTCCTCACGCTGTACGCCTCGGCGGCGGCGCAGTGGCTGACACGCGGGAGCCTCCTGGGAGAGGCGCTGCTCACGAGCGTGGCCATCGGCGTGGCGATGATGCTCACCTTCGGCCTCGTGCGGCGCGTGAGCGGGTCCGTGCCGCTCGCCCTGGGTGCGACGGCCCTGTGCCTGCTCGTGCCCCCGCGCTACTACGACTGGGACAAGGTGCTGTTCTACACCGCCGGGCTCACGCTGGCCTGGCGCTACGTGGACGAGGCGCGTGTCCGCACGCTCGTGGCCGCTGGCGTGGTCGCCGGCCTCGCGGGTCTGTGTCGCTACGACAACGGGCTCTTCCTGGCTGTGCTCACGCTCGTGGCGCTTGGGGCCGTGCATCACCGTGAGCCCAAGGTGCTGGCTCACCGCGTGGCGCTGCTGGCGGCCGGTGCCGCCGTCATCGTGGTGCCCGCCCTGCTGGTGCTGGCGTCCTTCGTGCCGCTGTCCGAGGTGGCGAGGCAGGTGACGACCTATGCCGCGACTGAGGGCGCGCGCAGCGAGCTACTCTCGCTGCCGCCGCTTCCGCCGCAGGGTGTCGACGGTCTCGCTGGATTGCTTCAGCCGGCGGCAGTTGCCGCGCTGCTTTACTACGCGCTCGTCGCATCCATGGTGACAGCCGTCCTCCGCCTGGGGCTCTTCCGGCGAGGCCCGCGTTTCGTAGCGGACGCGCAGGCGGGCGTCGGACACGCAGTCGGGAAACCGTTGATGCCGGAGTTGAGGGCTGCGTCCGGGGGATTGGCAGACGCCGTGACGGGCCCGGCCAGCGCCACCGCGAACGAACGCGCCAGGATCCTGTCGCTCGTGGCGCTTGCCGCGTGCGTGGTGGTGTTCATCCTGCGCGATCCGGTGGATGCGCGGATAGGCGCCGCCATGCCGCTGCTCGTGGTACTTGCCGCGTGGCTGCTGTCGGGCACGATGGCGCGCTCCGTCGAGAGCGGGCAGGCGGGCGAGCACACGCATCCGCAGTCTCCCCGCCGGCTCAACGCCATGGCAATGGCGGTAGCGGGCCTGCTGGTGCTGGTGGTGGTCCTCGCAGGCGGCAGCCGCCTCGTGTCCCGCATCCGGACGCTGCCCCAGGCGCTGGAGAACCGCGTGGCGCGGATGGCCGGCCTGCTGACGTCTCCTCCAGACCCTGCTGTGTTCCGCGAGGTGGGTCCCGTCGCCGACATGGTGGCCTACGTGCGCGCGTGCACGCCCGCGGGCAGCCGGGTGCTGGCCACGTGGTTCGTGCCGCAGCTCTCCTACCTGGCGGATCACGGATTCGCCGGGGGCATGCCGGTCTTCTTCGGCGCGCACTGGTCGAGCGTCTCGGATCAGGAGACCATCGTGGAGCGGCTCCGCGCCGAGCCCGTGCCCCTCGCGGTGGTGGACCCGGGTTTCGCCTCGAGCTACAGCCTCGTGGACGCGTACCTGGCCGAGGCCTACACGCTGGTGGGGACGTCTGCGTTCGGGAGCGACCAGGCACCGGACGGCGGCTACCGGGTGCTGGTGCGTTCCGACCTGCTGCCGCTGGCGACAGACCCGCGGTGGGGCCTGCCGTGCCCGGCCGGGACGCCTGCGGAGGGGCGCTGACGGCGAGCTTCGCAGCGCCCTGGGCCGGCCTGCGGAGCAGCTCGCGGCTCGCGTCGCTGAGTGGTGTGTGGAGTGTGCGTGCCGGCGTCGCCCTTCGGATCGGGCCGACTTGTGAGCGGCGCGACAGCGGCAGTCTGGAAAGCGGTGCGCAAGGGAGAGACCGAGGCTTGGGTGACCGGGACCCAAGCCGAGAATCGATAGACGACGTCCTGGAGCACCGCTTTCCCGCGCCGTCGAACCGGAGGCCCGATCCGAAGGGCGACGCCGACACGCGAGCGCCGCACGGATCGGGCCTCACCGTCGCGCGCGCGCACGCCAGGCGCAGGCCAGCGTCACCGCGCCAATCAGGCCGAAGAGGACGCGGAACTGCAGCCGGCCGCGCTCCCCGACGAACGGTCCGGACCACCACACGCGCAGCGTGCCTCGCCCGGCCTCAGGGCTCAGGCTCGCCGTGCCGCGATCGATGTTGTGGGTGTCCTCCACGCCTGGGTGCGCGACGATGGCGGCAATCGTGGACGCACGTGGCGACGCCAGCTCGTAGCGCCAGGTGCCGTCGGCCTCCTCGCCACGGGCCAGGTGCAGGCTCCGTTCGGCGTCCCGGCGCGCGGCGGGCGTCACATCCTCCTGCCAGCGGACGTTCACCACGGGGGCCGGCGCTTCGAGCGCGGCCCACGCCAGGCCGAGCGTCACCAGTACCACCTGACCCGCTGTCGAGACCGCGTGGAGGATTCCCGTTCGCGAGCCCGCCTTCATGGCTCCCCCAGCAAGACGCGGTTGAACAGGGAGTTGCCGACCGCGGTCCACATCATGGCGTGCAGGGCCGCACAGGTGCCGAAGGCCACCCACGCGGCGCGCCGCGACGGACCGAGCGCCCACAGCGCGGCGAAGACGCCGGGAAAGACCGACAGCAGCAGATCGAGATTGAACGGCGCGCTCACCGGCCACCAGCGCACGAGGAACAGCAGGCCGGGTAACGCGTACAGGACCGCAGGGATCAGGCGGGCACGCGGCACCACGACGTACGCCAGCGCGAGCAGCGGCACGCCCCCGAGCGCGCTGAACACCCCGAACTCAGCCAGCCCGTCGAGCGAGAGCAGTGGCATCGCGAGCCGGTGGTCGAATTCCAGCGCCGTAACGAGCGGGCGGTAGCCGAGTTCCCGCGACCACTGCACCGACCAGCCGGCCACGGTGATGTAGAGGAACACCCAGCCGAGGTACCAGGCCACGCCGGAGGAGGCGAACGTGAGGGCGCGCGTCACCCGCTGGCGTGCGGAGCCTGGGCCCGAGGTGGCCGCCAGCGCGCCGCCGGCCAGCCCCAGCAGGCCGAAGCCATGGCAGGCTGCGTGGATGCCCTGCAGGAAGCCGGCCGTCAGGACCGGGACGGCGGCGTCATCACTGACGCCGTGCGTGACAGCCGCGCGCACCATGCCGGGTGCCTGGTGCAGACGCCCTTCCGTGGCGACCGCCGAGGACGAGGCGGCGGCTGCAGGGTGTGCCCGCTCCTCAACGACCTCTGCCGGACCGTCCGCACGCCTTGGAGCCTGCTCCGCGCCCCGGCCCGCGTGTCGATGCGCGGTTCGCCCTCGCGCCAGCGCCAGCAGCGGCACGACGCCTGCGGCCACGGCGAGATAGCCGAGTTCCCAGTAGCCGAAGAAGAGCACGGGCAGCGGTAGCGCCAGTGCGAGCGCCACGTAGCGGCACGCCTGCCGCGACCACCGGTGCCACGCCGCCGCAAGGCCCAGTTCCAGCAGGTAGACCCACCCGGCCAGTCGTGACACCGCGTTGTAGGCAGCAGCAGGCGAGGTACCGGTTCCGCCAAACCAGTCGTCGAGACCGCGCATGAATACATCGCCCAGGTGCGAGTGGAAGTTGACGGCGCCTGCGGGGAACCGCGCTTCGAAGGCCGCACGTGTGGCTGCCGTGTCCACACCGCCCGGCATGATCACCTGGCCCGCGAACCGCTCTGGAAGAGGTGCGACAAGGAAAGCCGCGGCACACAGGGCGAGCGTGCCGAGCGTTGCGGCTCGCCGCGCGCGCCGCCGTGACGCTGTCGCGCGCAGGAGCCAGAGCCCGAGGGCAAGGACGATGGCCGACTGCGCCCGCGGCACATACCAGGTGTCCACCCGGGCCACCGTCACCGCCGCCGCCAGCCAGCCGGCGGCGTGCAGAACCAGCAGGAGGGCCACTCCCGCAAGGAGCGCGGTGGTGCCGATGCGTGCGAGCTGGCTGGCGCGTCCGGCGTGCCGCGTCATGTCGTGGCCAGCAGGCCGGCGACGGCGAGCCAACCCCACCAGCGGAGGCGCGTCACCAAAGACGCTGCGGAAATGCCAGTTCCTGGCACCGGGACGAGCGCTGCGACGCCGAGCGCGGCGACGACCCACAGCCAAGCCCTGGCCTCGGCGTCGGCGGTGCCCCACCGGCCGGCGAGGGCCCATACGAGGAGGACGAACAGTGGCCCCAGCGCCACGAGCACGCGCACTGGAAGCACGCGCGGCACGAGGGGTGGGGTGCCCAGGTCAGCCATGCCGTGCGGCGCATTCTACCTGAGCACGTAGGGGCCGAAGCCTCGGGCCTCGGCCCCTCTCGACACCCGCGCGCGGACGATGCGCCTACAGCCCGAAGCGGTAGAACGCCTTGAACGACGCCCCCTGCAGCGGGTATCCGAGCACCTCGTAGTAGTCGGTGTCGAACAGGTTGTTCACCTGCACCACGAGCGCGTGGCCGCGGGTCAGCCGGTACGTCGCGCTGGCGTCCACGACGGTGAAGTCGTCGTTGGCCACAACCGGGAAACCCGGGAGGTTGAAGTCGTTGTCCTTCCGCCCCTGCACGTAGCGGCCCGTGACGCGAGTGCTCAGCGCGCCGACGTCCAGGTCCACGCCGGCACGCACGGTGTTCCGCGCCACGTTGAGGATGTCGCGGTCGCGGCCGTCGGCGAGTTCTTCGGTCCTCGTCAGGTAGTGCGTCGTGTTGGCGAAGAGGCCCACATGGCCACCCACGCGCGTTCCCGCCTCGAACTCCACGCCGGTGATGCGGGCGCCGAGGCCGTTGGCCACCGATACGACCACGGGCGCGGGTGGTGGCGGGTCGCTGATGACGATGTTCGAGATGAAGCGGTCGCTCACGCGCGTGTGAAACAGCGTGACGTCGAGGCGCGAGGTGCCGGACGCCCAGGCCAGGCCGGCGTCGAACGACGTGCTCCGCTCGGGGCGCAGGTCGGGGTTGCCCTGCGTGATCTGCGTCCGACCGCCGAACACGCTGGTGGTGAAGCCGGTGAGCTGGCTGGCCTCGGCGGGTATGAACGCCCGGCCGAGCGAGGCGTGCAGCCGCACGTCGCGTCCGAGCGCCTGCGTCACGCCCGCGCTCGGGCTGAACACGACGAAGGCGGCCTCCGACGGCGTGAAGTTGGTCTTGAGCGGCGTGTCCACCGTTTCGGTGGCGATGTGGTCGAGCCTGCCGCCGAGCGCGACGACAGTGGCGCCTCCGGCGGCCCGCCACGTGTGCTCGGCATAGAGCCCGGTTGAGCGCTTGCGCGCGTCGGCCGAGAACGGCGCCGAGCGGTCACCCGTCCGCGTGTAGTTGCGGCCCTCCGCGCTCACCTGCTCGTAGTCGAGCCCGATCACGAGGCTGCTCGCCCGTGAGACGCTCCACGCGTCGCGCAGCTGCAGGCCGCTCCACGCCTGGTCGCTCTCGAAGGCGAGGTAGGGCAGGAAGGGCGCGTCGGAGGGATCGAAGCTCGTGACATTGGAGGTGTCGCTGCGCTCGCGGGTCCGGTACGTCGTGACCGACAGCGCGTGACCACCCGCGATGCCGCGAAGGCGGGCGTCGAGGCTCGACCGGTCCAGGTCCTTGCTGCCCTGCGACAGGAGGCCGGAGGCGAGATCGCCCGGCGTCAGGATGTTCCGTCCCAGGTATCCGGATGCACGCAGTTCACCACGCACGGCGCCCAGCGACGCGCTAACGCGTCCGGTGCCCTCCCACGTCCCGAAACTGGTGGCCGGGCGCACCTCGCCGTTGCCCATGCGGAAGTCGTTGCGCTGGTGGACCGCACTGCCCGCGAGGTCCGCATCGACGCGTGCGGTGAGCGCGCCGCCCACGCGGCCCGACACGTCCGATGTCCCGAAGCTGCCGCCGCCCAGGCGTGCCGAGGCGGCCACGGGTCCGCGCGACTCGCGGGTGATCACGTTCACCACGCCGCCCATGGCCGAGGAGCCGTAGAGGGCCGACGCCGCGCCCTTGAGCACCTCGATGCGCTCCACGTCGGTCGCGAACAGCGTCGCGAGGTTGGTGACACCCGACGGGCGTCCGTCCACCAGCAGCAGCGACCGCTTGTTGATGCCGGAGAACTGCGGCCGGAAGCCGCGGATGCCGATGCCCGAGAGCGCGCCGCTGAACTGGATGACGTCCACGCCGGCGTTCTTCTTCAACACGTCGGCGACGTCGGCGGCCACCGTGCGCTCGACGTCGGCCTCGGTGATCACCTCTACACGCTGGGCGGTCTCCGCCGCGCGCCCTTCCACCCGTCGCGCGGTGACGACCACCTGTTCGGCGAAGCCGCCCGTGCGCAGCACGAGGCGCACCGGCTGCCGCGGGCCGTTGCCGGGCGGCGGCACGGGCACCGACGCGTCGAGGAACGACGGGAGTTGCGCCACGACGGTGAGATCACTCCCGGTGGGAACGGCCAGCGAGAACGCGCCCGTGTTGCTCGTCACCGTCACGCGCAGCGGCCGACCCTCCGGATCGAGCACCGAGACGCGCGCTCCTGGGAGGGCGAGACCGGTATCGTCCACGACCTCACCAGTGATCGAGGCGGCCACGCCCTCGGGCGTGGTCGGTGCCTGCGCCGCCCATGCCACGCCGACGTGCATCGGCGTGAGCAGCAGCACGGCGATGACCATGCGCGCCGCACGGGCCATGGGGCCGGAGCCTGTGGCGCGGGCCACGGCTGCCGGCGCCAGGGCGACGAGCCGGGCAAACGCTGCCACGCGCGACGTGTGCCGCGAGGCCGGAGCCAAGCCAGGTGCTGGGGCCAGCGACGTGGCCGACGGTGTGAGGAAAGCCGAGAGACGCACCGTGACGGACGAGCGCACGGACCAACGGCGGGTTGGACGACAGGTCATGAACAGCCTCCGCGAGCAGCGCGGTGGCCTGCGGCAACGATGGATGGAGAGTACGCGGAAGGACGGCCGGAGCCGAGGTTCCAGTGCACGCTCTCTGTCGTCGCAGAAAGCCGACCGCAGAAACCCCTGGGTAGGTCTCCTGGCTCGGAAGGTAGCGGACGACTCGTTCGTCCGCTGGCCGCTTCACCTTCCCCGGCTGCTCAGCCGAGTGGTTGCTCGAAGCGACGCGCCTTCACTCACAGTGGCGGGACCGCGCCGGATTCTCACCGGACTTCCCCGTTACGCCCTCGTGGGCACCCAAGGCAGGACGCGATCCTACCACGCCGTGATCACCCGGCCCGGCGTCGCACGCGTTCGATGTCCGGTTCGTCCTCGTAGGGGAGCGGCGGCTGCCACGCGAGCGGCTCCTCCACGCGCGTCACCTGGCCCAGCGTCACCATGCGGGCGAGGCGCACGCGGTTGTCCACGCCGAGCCGCTCGAAGATGGTGAGCAGCGTGTTCCGGACCGTGTGCGCGCTGATGTTGAGCGCGAGCGCGATCTCCTTGTTCGTGCGCCCCCGTGCCACGAGATCCGCGATCTCGAACTGCCTGGGGGCGAGATACGCGCGTCGGGGTCTGCCCACTGCCGTCTCCTGTCTGCCGCTCGTCGGCCGCCAGCGCACGTCGGTGCGCCTGGTCGTCCCGCGACACGTCCAGCATCGGCGACACCCCTGACAGCACGGGTCATACGACGGCTCTTCGCCCCTGCGTGGCGACCCTGTATGACCAGTCGCCGAAGCTCGCGATTCGGCATCGCACGCCGGAGGCCCGGTCCGGCGTGCGACGCCGAACCGCCCGTTGAGGCCCCAGGCCGAGTAGGACACCCGTTCCATTGTGGCCGCCCACAGCCGGTTGCTACGGTGTCGTCGTGCGCCAATCACGGTGGTGGCGCGCCTCGTTCCTCGTGCCTGCTCCCCCGCAGGAGGTGATTTCATGTCGATGCGTACAGTCGTTCTCGCCGCTGCGTCAGTGCCTGCTCCGCTGCCTGCTCCCGTGCCTGTCTTCTGGCCTGCTCCCGCGCCGCTGGTGGGGTCGTAGTGGCCACGCGGGACTCGCCGCCGGCGATCTCGACACGCAGCGACCAGGTACCGTTCGAGCCCAGGCTGGCGCCAGATCCTTCTCTCGCCGACCTGCTCTCCGGATGGGGGCTCTCTGCGGCCTCGCTGGCGACAGGGTCCGGCCGCAGGGTTCAGGGCCCGCGCGTCCTGTCGTTCGAGGCGTCGGACCCGTGCGACTTCTACTTCGGCGCCTCGGGCGTCTCCGTCGTCCAGCGTCTGGGTCCGGCAGCGGAGCATCCCGCCGCGGGCGTCACCGTGCAGGACGGCTACTTCCTCCTGCGCAGCGGCTCCCTGCTGGACGTGCGGGCCGAGTCGGACACGCCGGCTGCGGCACAGGAGGGCGTACAAGGCGCCGCACGGGCGGCGACAGAGGACACCGCACCGCACGCGACACCGCACGCGGCAGGGGAGGCGGTGGCCGCGACGCGCTACATCTACGGCGACGGCGGACTCCTCACGGCATCGTTTCGCCTGGAGCTGCCGGACGGATCGACGATGGATGGGCGATTCGAGGCGCCGCTCGTGGACTACCGCCTGGCAGTGCACGGCGAGGACGCGCGCAGTGCGCTTCCATGGGCCGAGGGTTCGGGCCTGCTCGGCCGCGGGCGCTTCGACATGGGCACGGCTCGTGCCCTCGGGATCGATCCGCGCACGGGCGGCGGGATGGTGTCGTTGTGGGTGGACACGATCGAAGGACGATACGATGCGCCAGATCGCTCGGGACGCTCGTTCGGGTACCTCGATGTGGACGTCGTCGAGCCCGGCGGTGTGCCGGGGCCGCTGTGGTCCAGGCTCGTGGCGGCCGCGCGGCGCGCCTGGCGTCGCCGGCAGCGCCCGGCGGGGGCCTGAGAGTGCACGAGGTACGACATGCGCAGCATCGACGGCCAACTCGTACTGTCCGCGACGGACCTCTCGAACTTCCTCAACTGCCGGCACCGTACGGCCCTGGAGCTGGGTGAGGCGCGCGGGCGACGGCGGCGGCCGCGGTTCGACGACCCGGTCCTGGCCGCCCTGCTCGCGCGCGGCCTCGAGCACGAGCGTCGCTACGTGGGCTCGCTGCGCGCGGAGCGAGTGGTGGACCTGGCCGACGTGCGCGACAGGGCGGACGCGGTGGCGCAGACACTCGCCGCGCTCGCCAGCGGGACCGACGTCGTGGTGCAGGGCGCGCTCGGGGACAGTTCCTGGTACGGCCGGCCGGACGTGCTGCTGCGCACCGAGGGCGAGAGCGTGTTCGGGCCGTGGGCCTACGAGGTGGCCGACACCAAGCTGGCGCGCGAGACCACGGGCGGCACCATCCTGCAACTCGGCCTCTACTGCGCCATGTTGGAGCACGTGCAGCAGTACGCGCCAGTGCGCTTCCTGGTGGTGGCGCCGGGAGCGTCCGGGGCGTCCGGCGCCGCGTCCGACTACGCAGTGCACGCGTTCGCGGTCAACGACTATGCGGCGTACGTGCGGCTGATTCGCGCGCGGCTCGAAGCCGCGGTCGGCCTGGACGAGGAGGCGCTCGCCGCTGCCCACTACCCCGACCCCGTGGACCACTGCGAGGTCTGCCCGTGGTCGAGCGCCTGCAGCCGGAAGCGGCACGCCGACGATCACCTGTCACTTGTGGCCGGCATCTCCCGTACGCAGCGGCGTGAACTCGAGGCCCACGATGTCTCGACGCTCGAGGGGCTGGCGGCGCTGCCACTTCCCCTGCCCTTCACGCCTGCACGCGGCGCGGTGGAGGCGCTGGAGCGGATGCGGGAGCAGGCCCGCGTGCAGTGGCGGGCGCGCCAGGAGGGGCGCCCGGTGAGCGAGCACGTGCTCCCCGTGACACCGGGCACGGGGCTCTGCCTGTTGCCGCCCCCCTCGCCGGGCGACCTGTTCCTGGATCTCGAGGGCGACCCGTTCGTCGGCGACGGCGGGCGCGAGTACCTCTTTGGGCTGGTGGACGTGGCCGGCGGCAGGCCCATGTACCACGCGTACTGGGCAACGACCGAGCACGAGGAGCGCGTGGCCTTCGAGACCGTGATGGCGCGCATCATGGCGGCGTGGGCGCGCGATCCCGGCATGCACGTGTATCACTACGCGCCGTACGAGCCCTCGGCCTTCAAGCGCCTCTCGTGCCGCTACGCCACATCGGAAGCCGACGTGGACCGCCTGCTCCGCGGCGGGCGCTTCGTGGACCTGTACCAAGTCGTGCGGCAGGGGGTGCGCGCCGGTGTCGAGCGCTACTCGATCAAGCACCTGGAGCCGCTCTACGACTTCGCGCGCGAGGTGCCGCTGGCCGAGGCCAGCCGGGATCTCCGCGTGGTCGAGCAGGCGCTCGAGTTCGGCGGCATCGCAACCGTACCGGCCACATGTCTCGAGGCCGTCCAGGGCTACAACGCCGATGACTGCCGTTCCACGCTCGCGCTGCGCGACTGGCTGGAGCACCAGCGTGCGGCACTCGTGACCAGGGGCACCGACGTGCCCAGGCCCGTGCCGGTCAGCGCGGAACCCTCGGAGCCACTGAGCGAACGCCAGCAGCGTGTGGAGGCGCTGCGTGGCCGGCTCCTGCGGGGTGTACCGGACGACGCCGCCGTGCGCACGCCGCAGGAGCAGGCCCGTTGGCGCCTGGCCTACCTGCTCGACTTCCACTGGCGCGAGGCCAAGGCGGGCTGGTGGGAGTACTACCGCCTGCTCGAGATGCTGCCAGAAGAGCTGTTCGACGAGCCTGGTGCGGTGGCCGGCCTGGAGTTTGCCGGCCGGGTCCAGATGGTCCTCCACAAGACCTCCGGCAAGCCGACGGGCTCCGTGGTGGACCGCTACCGCTACCCGGCCCAGGAGATGGAGATTCGCGGTGACCAGACGCTGAAGCTGTCGGACGGCACCGTGTTCGGGAAGGTGCTGCGCGTCGAGCGCGACGCCCGCACGCTCGACGTGCGCAAGTCGAAGAAGGTCGCCGACGTGCATCCCGCGGCGGCCTTCGCGCACGACCACGTGTCGACCACGGACCTCGAGGACGCGCTCCTTGCGGTCGGTGAACGAACGGCCGATGCACCCGACGAGGACGGGACGCTTGCCGCGCGTCTGTTGCTCGCGGCGCCACCAGTCCTGCGCGGGGCACCGTTTGCCTTCAACGCGAGCGAGGCTTCCGAAGCCGGGGGCGCTGCCGACGTGGCCGTGCGCATCGTCGGTCGGCTGGACCAGACGGTGCTGGCCGTCCAGGGGCCACCCGGTGCGGGCAAGACCTTCACCGGCGCGCGCATGATCGGGGAACTGGTACGACAGGGCCGGCGGGTGGGTGTGACCGGCCCGAGCCATGCCGTGATCCGCAATCTCCTCGATGCGGTGGCGGAGGCGGCTGCACGCGAAGGGCAACGCATATCCGTGGCTCAGAAGACCAGGGAGGCTGACGACGCCGGGCGCAGCAACGGGGCCAGCGCGCCGGACGGCCCGGTGCTCGAGACCACCCAGAACGAAGAAGCGCTGGCACTGCTCCGGAGCGGGACGGTCCAGGTGCTGGGCGCCACCGCGTGGGTGTGGGCGAGGCCCGAGGCGGCTGGCAGCGTGGACGTGCTCGTGGTGGACGAGGCCGGGCAGGTGTCGCTCGCCAATGCCGTGGCCGTGACGCGCGCCACCGACAGCCTCGTGCTGCTGGGCGATCCCCAGCAGCTCGAACAGCCGACGAAGGGCGCCCACCCCGCAGGCGTCGGTGTCTCCGTGCTGCAGCACGTGCTCGGCGGAGCCCTCACCATGCCGCCAGACCGGGGCATCTTCCTGCCCGAGACCTGGCGGCTCGCGCCCGCGATCTGCGCGTTCACCTCGGAGCTGTTCTACGAACGGCGCCTGCATCCGAAAGCGGGACTCGACCAGCAGCGGCTCACCGGCGGTCCGGTCGAGGGTGCCGGCCTCTGGTGCGTCGAGGTGCCACACGAGGGCAACCGGAATGCGTCGGATGAAGAGGCGGGGGCCGTGAGCACGTTGGTGGCCAGGCTCGTCTCGCCCGGGTCGTCGTGGGTGAACGAGCGCGGCGCCGCCGCGCCCCTCACCGCGGCGGACATCCTGGTCGTGGCGCCCTACAACGCGCACGTGAGCCGGGTGAGCGACGCCCTGGCGGGCACCGGTGTCCGCGTGGGGACGGTCGACAAGTTTCAGGGGCAGCAGGCGCCGGTGGTCATCTACACCATGGCCACCTCGCGTCCCGAGGACGCGCCGCGAGGGCTCGAGTTCCTCTACAGCCGCCATCGACTCAACGTGGCCACCTCCCGCGCCCAGTGCGCGGTGTTCCTCGTCGCGAGCCCGCACCTGTTCGCCCCGGAGTGCCGGACGCCGCGGCAGATGACGCTGGCCAACGCGCTCTGTCGCTACCGGGAGATGAGCCGTCTGTAGGCGCGTGCCCGACGAAAGCCCCGGACGTTGTGCCGTCGGCCGCATTGATCTTGCGGAGCCAGGTTCGGCTCACGAGAATGCGCACCAGTCGGCACCGTACTGGCCGTCGCCAGACGCTGTCTGCCGCAATGAGTCCCGATCATGCGCACCGTGCCTCCTGCCCTCCCGGTCTTCCTCGTCCTCGTCACGCTGGCGTGCGGTGGTGGTGATGCGACGGGCCCCTCGCCGACTCCCACCAGCGTGTCGGTCGTCCTCAGCTCCACGGAACTCGTGGCCGGCGACACCGCACGGGCGACGGCCTCCCTGCGCCTGAGCGACGGAACGTCGAGCGCCATCACCACGGGCTGGCTCTCGGATAACACCACCGTCGCGTCGGTGACCACCGACGGCACGATTACGGCGCTGAACAATGGGTCTGCCACCATCTACGTGGTGAGCCAGGGCCACCAGGGCCAGCAGGTCGTCCGTGTCTATCCCGTCTACGGGGGGCAGTGGACGGGTTCGCAGACGCTCCTGCGCTGCGTGGAGGCGACAGGAGGATGGGCAGGGCTCTGCCCCACTGATCCGCTGGGCACGAGATACGGCGTCGGCCTGGGCCTCGTTCAGTCACTGGGCACCGTGCTGGCGACGCCCAGCATCTATATCGGGGACGACTTCGCACAAGTGCCGGTCCAGATCCAGGCCGATGGCCGCCTGGAGTTCACGGCGTTCTGGACCGCGCCAAGTGGTTCCACTGTCCGGTCGTCGTGGAACGTGGTGTCGGTCGCCGAGGACCGCATGTCCGGCACGATCCTGGAAGAGTGGCGGCACCCGCTTGCCGACGGCCTGCGGCAGCAGGAGTGGGAGGTCTTCCTCGGCAGGATCTCCGGCCCTCCTCCGCAGATCAGAAGTCGGTCGCTCCCACCCGTCCTGCCGTTGTTGCCCACGCGCCTGCCCTGACCGGCCGCGGACCTCGCCCGCTCCTGCCCTGACCGGCACGTCCCGACCGGCGCTGCCCTGACCGACGCTGCTCTGATACGCCAGAGCTCGACGGCCATATGGCATCCGCTCTGACGCGGGCGCTGTAACCTTTTCGTCCGTGCACGGTTTTCCCAGCCGGCAGACCGTGACAGACGAAGTCCTCATGCTGGCCGTGCGCGACGGCGACCTGACGCAGCTGGGTCCGCTGTTCGAGCGACATCATGTCGCGCTGTTCGACTTCCTCAGCCGCATGACGGGCGACCGTGCGGCGGCCGAAGATCTGGTGCAGGACGTCTTCCTGCGCGTCCTCAAGTACCGCTCCACGTACCGCGACGGCGGCTGCTTCGAGACCTGGCTCTTCCGCATTGCGAGGAACCTGCGGGCCGACTACTTTCGCCGGCGCCCGGCGGCCACGGCCCTTCCCGACGACGTGCTCGATCGACCGGACGGTTTCGCAGGCCCAGCGCATCAGCTCGAACTCGCCCGTAATCATGCGCGCCTGCGGAAGGCGCTCGCGTTGCTGCGCGACGACCAGCGCGAGCTCATCGTGCTCGCGCGCTTTCGCGCGATGAAACACGAACAGATCGCCGAGATCCTCGGCGTCGACGTCGGCGTGGTGAAAGTGCGGCTCCACCGCGCCATCCGGGAACTGCGCGACGTGTTCGTGCGGCTGCCCGACGAGAGGTCCCTATGGAATGTGCAGAAGTCCACGAGCGGCTTGCCGACCATCTAGCCGGTACCCTCGCGCCTCCTGTGGCGGCCGCATTCGATGCGCACGTCCGGGGCTGCGCCAGCTGCGCACGGGAACGCGGATCCCTCGGCTCCGTGTGGCAGATGCTCGGGACGCTGCCGGCCGACGTGCCGGACTCCGTGCGTCTGCGGGCGCGGATGGCACAGGCGGTGGCGGTGGCGGCGGCCGCGGAGGGTGTGACCGACGCCGGGTACAACGACGCCTCCGACGCCGGGCGCGATGCGGTCCTCGAAGTGGTCGGTCCACGTGCGGTCGCAGGCGGCGACGTGCTCCCCGGCGCATCCGACCACGCGTCCCGTCGCGCCCCCGACGCGGCCTCCGCCGTCTGGCCCCCTGTACAGGCACGGCCTTCATCGGCCGTGGGCCAGCGGTTCGGTGCGCGCCCGGGCGACGCCGCTGCCTCCGTGCGTGCCGCGTGGCCCTGGCTGCAGGTGGCTGCCGCGGCGGTGCTGCTGGCCTGTGGCGTCTGGTTGGGCCGACAGGTGACGTCGCCCGTGCGGCCGGACGCCGAAATGGCCGCACTGCGGCAGGAACTGCGCGAGACACGCGAGCTGGTGACGCTGTCGCTGCTCCAGCAGCAGTCCGCGAGCGAGCGGCTCAAGGGCGTGGGTTGGACCGACCGCCTCGACGAGCCCGGCGACGCCGTGGTGTCGGCCTTGCTCGACACGCTCGTCCGCGATCCGAACGTCAACGTCCGTCTGGCTGCGGTGGACGCGCTCGCGCGGTTTGGCGACCGCGCGCCGGTGCGGCAGGGCGCGGTGGACGCGCTCGCCCGACAGACGTCCCCGCTGGTGCAGCTGGCCATGATCGACTTCGTGGTCGAAGTGGACGCCCGGACGGCGGTGCCCGTGCTGCGGCGTTTGTCAGAGGACCCGGCCCTCGACGCCTCCGTGCGGGAACGGGCGGCGTGGGGCCTCGAACGACTGGGGTGATCCGATGAGCACACTGGCCTTCTGGTTCGGACTGGTCTGGACGGTGGTCTCGGCGCTCGTGCCGTCGGGGTGTTCCGACATGGTCCTGGCGCTGGCCGCCCCGCGCTTCACCGAGGTCGAGCGCGCCACGGTGTCGCGCACGCTGCGATTCGCCGGAACAGGGCCCCACGTGCTGGAGGTGCGCACGTTCCACGGGTCCATTCACGTGGACGGCTACGACGGCACCAGCGTCCAGCTGGACGCGGCGGTGACCTACGAGGCCGAGACGGCCGCGGCCCTGCGCGAGGCACGTGAGGACGCGCGCCTCGACGTGTCCGACGAGGCCGCCACGGTGGGCCTCGTCGTCCGGTCGGGCGGATTCACCTGCGGCGAGCCGTCCCGTGGACGCCGCGACGTGGACGCCAGGGAGCGCTACCGCGTGACTGCGGACATCGTCATTCGAGTGCCGCGGGGCACGGCCCTTCGGCTCTGCACCGTCAACGGTGAGGACATCCGTGTTCGGGGCACGGCGGGCACGTTCGAGGTACGAAACGTCAACGGCCCCGTCTCGATGATCGGCATCGCCGGGGCTGGCGAGGCGCGCACGGTGAACGGACCGCTGGACATCGCGTTCGCGACCGCTCCCACGGGCCCCTCGGCCTTCACCACCGTGAACGGCAACGTGGACCTGACGCTGCCGGCCACGACGGCGGCCGACCTGCACCTCACGACGTTCAGCGGGGACGTCTTCACCGACTTCGACACGACCGTCCTGCCGACGGATGCCGCCGCGTCGGAACGGCGTCGTAACGGCACGTTCTCCTTCCGGTCGGACCGGCGTACCTCCGTGCGCATCGGGGGCGGCGGATCGGCACTCACCGCAAACACCTTGAACGGCGACGTGCGGGTCCACCGCGCGGCGCGCTGAGGCACATGATGACGACCTGCGCATCTCGAACCCGTGTCCGTAGCCTGCCGGCGTCCGCTCCTGTCGTGTCCCCGGTCCCGCGCGTCGCGGCGGCCGCCATGGCCGCAGTCCTCGCGCTGGGCGTGGCGCTCGCGTCGACGGCTGGCGCCCAGCAGGCTCCGCGCACCGAAGACCTCACGGTGAGCTTCAGCGACCCCTCGCGTCCCGGCCTCCTCGAAGTGGGGCTCATGGAGGGGACGGTGACCATCCGGGGCACCGCCCGGCAGGATGTCCGCATCGAGGCGACGCCGCGTGAGGGCGCGCGGCTGCGCCGGCCGTCGGAGGCGCCCCCGGGCATGCGGCGCCTCACCCCGGGCGCCGGGTTCGCCGTCGAGGAGCGCGAGAACCGGATGACCATCAACGGGGCCCTTCCCGGGCAGCCGGTGGCGCTCGTCATCGAGGTGCCGACGAGGACGAACCTCGAAGTCTCGACGATGGGCGGCGACGTGACGGTGGAGGCCGTCACCGGCGAACTGGAAGTAAACAGTCTCAACGGGCGGGTGACGCTGTCCGGCGTCGGCGGCTCCGTCGTCGCGCACTCCCTCAACGGCGGTGTGCAGGCCACCCTCACCAGCGTCACCGCGGGTCAGCCCATGGCGTTCACGTCGCTGAACGGGAATGTGGACGTGACGCTCCCGGCGGCGGTACGCGCCAATCTCGAGCTCAGGAGCGACCACGGCGACGTGTTCACGGACTTCGACGTCCAGATGACGGAGGCGCCGCCGGCCACGGACCGGGCCCGCCGCGACCCTCGCCGGTTCCGCGTCGAGATCAACCGGGTGCAGTACGGCACCGTGAACGGCGGCGGGGCTGAGTTCGAACTGCGCACCTTCAACGGCGACGTGTTCCTGCGACAAGGCCCCTGACCCGATTCTCGGTCGGTGTAGCCCTCTGGCCCGGTCCGACTTGCGCACGACATGACAGCGTTTTCCCACGTCGTCGCGCCGGAGGAACGGGCCAGAAGGCTCCCCGATCCGAGACTGGCGCGAGCTGCGGGCGCATCGGTGTCGCACGCCGGTGCGGTACGACGTGCGGGCTCCGCGCCCGTGCCGGTATGGAACACGATGCGCAGCGGCGGCGCGCGTCGGCACCGCGACCCGGATGAACTGCTTGACCCCCCCCTCAAGCCCCGGTAGACTCCGCCCGCATACTGCACATTTGTCGGTCCCAGGCACTCGTCCATCTGACATTCCGGCGGTGACCATGACACGCATCCGGGTACTGCTCGTTGTCTGCACGGCGCTCGCGTCCGGACTCCTCTCCCTGCAACCGCTCGGTGCCCAGCAGCCCGGGCTGCAGCGCGACATGGCAGACCTGCTGATCCAGTCCAGGAGCATGGAGACGCCGCGGGCTGCCAACCGCACCATTCCCCTGCCCGAGGGCAACCCCCTGGAACTCTTTCCGATAGAGGGCAACGTTTATGCCCTGGTTGGAGGGCCGACCAACGTCACCCTGCAGGTCGGCTCCGAAGGCGTCCTGCTGGTGGATGCCGGGCCGCCCGAGATGGCCGAGCACGTCCTGCAGGCCGTGCGGCTGCTCACACGCATGCCGATCAGCTACATCGTGGATACGACCGCCGATCCCCTGCACTACGGCGGCAATGCCGTGCTCGGGAACGAAGGCCAGAACCCCACCGTCAACCGGCAGGGCCTGGCCGGCCCAGGGTCGGCCGTGGCGGGCGCCGGCGGCGGCAACGGCCCGCAGCGGCAGGCCGGCGCCATCGTGTTCTCGCACGAGAACCTGCTGAACCGGATGAGCGCGCCCACGGGTGAGACGCCCGGCGAGCCGTTCGAGCTGTGGCCCAGCAACACCTTCTTCACCGCGCGCAAGACGATGTGGTTCAACGACGAGCCGATCGAGATGATCCACGTGCCGACCGCGCACACCGACGCCGACATGCTCGTCTTCTTCCGTCGCTCGGACGTGGTGGTGGCCGGCGACGTCATCGACACGTTCCGCTACCCGATGATCGACGCCTCCCGAGGCGGCAGTATCCAGGGCATCCTGGCGGGCATGAACCAGGTGATCGATCTCACCGTACCGCGCTTCAACCAGCAGGGCGGCACCCGCGTCATTCCCGGCCACGGCCGCATCCTCAACGAGGCCGACGTCGTGGAGTACCGCGACATGATCACCATCATCCACGACCGCGTGAAGCGGGGGATCGACGCGAAAATGACGCTCGCGCAGATCAAGGCGCAGCAGCCGACACTCGACTACGACGGGCTGTATTCCGTGCCCGAGTGGACCGGCGAGATGTTCGTGGACGCGATTTACAGGGACCTGACGGCGGGAGCGGCACGATGAGGACACAGCAGAGACGCGGAGGCATCGTTTCGTTGGCCTTGACCGCCCTGATGGCGGCAGTCTTCGTGGCACCGGCCGTCGCGCAGTCGGTGGACATCGCCGGCGAGTGGGGCCGCGACAACCAGGAGGATCAGGACCACCGGGGGCCTGGCGCCGAACTGGGCGACTACACCGGCATCCCCCTCAACGCCGCGGCCAGACGCAAGGCCGAGTCGTGGGACGCGTCGGTGCTGTCCCAGCCCGAGCAGCAGGCCAAGCCGCACCCGGCGCAGTACTCGATGCGCGGGCCCCAGCCCAACCTGCGGATCGACAAGGTGGTGCACCCGGTCACGGGACAGCTCATCGCCTACACGCTCGAGGGGTTCTTCGGCCGGGCGGACCGCGTCATCTGGATGGATGGACGCCCGCACCCGTCCCGCTACGCCGAGCACACGTTTGCCGGCTTCTCGACCGGTGAGTGGGTGGACAACAAGCTGAAGGTGACCACCACGCACATGAAGACCGCGTTCGTGAACCGGAACGGCCCGCCCTCGAGCTACCGCGGCGTGATGGTCGAGTACTTCACACGCCACGGCACGCTGCTGTCGCACATCTCGTTCGTGGACGATCCGGTCTACCTGGACGAGCCGATGGTGCGGACGAGCGAATTCTCGCAGCGGCTGGGCCAGCACGTCGGCGCGGCCATCCCGTTCGAGACGGTGGACGAACTCGGCGACAAGTCCACCGGCTGGGTGCCCAGCTGGCCCATCGGAACCCGGCACGAGGAGTTCGCGAACCGGTTCGGGCTGCCGTTCGAGGTCACGCGCGGCGGGGCCGAGACGCTCTATCCCGAGTATCAGAAGACCATCGAGGCGCTGCGCCGACAGGCGCCCTCCGCGCGTCGCTGACCCGTCAGGCCGGGGCGCGTCGTCCGCGCCCTGGCCACCCAGCCTTACTCGTCCCGTCGCTCTCGCTGCTGCGGCCGTGTCAGGTGGCGCGGTCCTCCGGCGCGACGCCGTGGGAGAACGATGCTCCACGGGGAATCGATCCCTTCCCGTGCGCGTGTCGGCCACCGGCTCAGCCGCCCCGGTGCCAGCGTTGGTTGACACCCCGTTCCTCGGGGGGTACGGTGTGCCCTTCGGAGCGAGCCCGGCCCCGCGTCGCCGACGCGATCAGCCACCGACACACAGGACAGAAGGAGAGACACATGCGCTTCCTGCCCCGATTGCTCGGCGTCGTCGTCATCGCAGCGGCGGTCACCTGGTGGGCGCCCTGGACACCCGTCGGGGCCCAGTCGCCGGGCGGCGGACCCTCCATGGCCTCGATTGGTCCCCTGACCTTCGGTCCCGACGGGACGCTATTCGCCGCCGACAACCAGGCCGCGGCGGTCTTCGCCCTCGATCTCGGGGCGGCCGCGTCCGGCGCCGCGCAGGGCGCCAAGGGCACCGATGCGCTCGACCAGAAACTGGCCGCGCTGCTCGGCACCGACGCCCGGTCCATCAGCATCACGGACCTGGCCGTGCACCCGCGCTCCAGGAACGCCTTCGTCTCGGTGATGCGTGGCCAGGGGGCCGGCGCGGCGCCTGCGCTCTTCCGCGTGGACGGCAACGCACAGATCGAGATGGTGCGCCTGGCCGGCCTCGCCTTCCAGAAGGTGGACCTGCCCAACCCGCCGGCCGCCAACCCTGGCGACCGCCGGAACCCGCGCGCCAGCGTCGTCACCGACATGGCCTTTGCCGACGGCCGCCTCTGGGTGGCGGGCCTCTCGAACGAGGAGTTCGCGTCGAAGCTCCGCGCCATCCCCTACCCGTTCGCGCGCGTGGACGAGGGCACCAGCGTGGAGATCTATCACGGCAACCATCGTCAGCTCGAGACGCGGTCTCCGGTGAACGCCTTCGTGCCCTTCACCATCAACAACCAGTCGCACCTGGTGGCGGGCTACACCTGCACGCCGCTCGTGAAGTTCCCCATCGCCAACCTCAAGCCGGGCGAGAAGGTGCGCGGCACGACCATCGCCGAGATGGGCGCCGGCAATCGCGTCCTCGACATGATCGTGTACACCAAGGGCGCCGACCAGTTCCTGCTGACCGCCAACAACAGCCGCGGCGTCATGAAGATCCCGACGAAGGACTTCGCGACGGCGGCAGCGATCACCACCCCGGTGGATACCGAGACCGGCGGCATCGCCTACGAGACGATCCAGAGCATGCAGGGCGTGGAGCAGCTCGACAAGCTGGACGATCGCAATGCCATCGTCGTGGCCCGCTCCTCCTCGGGCGCCATGGATCTGCAGGTCGTCCCGCTCCCGTAGTGCTCCGCGCACGATGACGAGCCCTTCTGCGTACCGGCGACTGGACGCGCGTTCCGCCTCGGGCCTGCAATGAGCACAGGCCTGTCGCCATTCCGGCGTCACTGCCAGATGACCGCACCGAGCGGCGGGTGCCTTGCCGGGCACCCCCCGTTTCGCCCGGTGTGTCGCGACCAGGCGTCCCGTGCGCCGCGGGCGTCCTGGCTGGCGGCGGTGGTGACCCGGTGTCGGCTGGCTCCGCGTCGGCCGGCCCAGCGTCTGCTGGCCCCGTGTCTGCTAGCCCCGTGTCTGCTGGCGCTGTGCCTGCTGGCGTGCGGGGGCGCCGTCGTCGCGGACGAACCAACCATCGTGCTGGGCGACGAGGCGGTCGAGGTGCGCGGCCTCTCGGGCGATGCTCTCGGGACGCTGGCACGTGCCGCCTTCACCGACGACGAGTGGCGCCGCCTGCTGAAGGTGTCGGTGAGCGCGGAGGCGCCGCCGATGCTGGGGCGCTACGCGGTCGAGGGCACGGTGGTGCGCTTCACGCCGGAGTTTCCCTTCGATGCGGGCCGCCAGTACGCGGTGGCCTTCGATCCGTCGGCGGTGCCTGGCGCACCGGACGGCCTCGATCTCGTGACGGCCTCGGTGGGCCGGCCCGCCGAGCACACCGAGCCCACGACGGTGGTGTCGCGCATCTATCCGACCGGGGACGAGATTCCGGAGAACGTGCTCCGGATGTACGTCGAGTTCTCGGGTCCCATGGGGCGCAAGAGCGGCGTGGAGTACATCCATCTCCTCGACGATACCGGGCGTGAGATTCCCGGTGCCGTCCTGCCGCTCGACTACCAGTTCTGGAGTCCCGATCACACCCGGTTCACGGTGTTCTTCGATCCGGGTCGCGTCAAGGACGGCATCCTGCCCAACCGCGAGATGGGGCGGGCGTTCACGCCCGGGCGGACGGTGACGCTCGTCATCGGGCGTGACTGGCTGGATGAACACGGGCTCCCGCTGCGCGAGGAGTACCGCCGGACGTTCCGTACGGGCCCGGCCGACACCCAGCCCGTGGATCCGCAGCGGTGGCAGATTGCCGCGCCTCCCCGGGCGGGCCGCGAGCCGGTGCGGGTGAGGTTCGGCGAACCGCTCGATCACGGCCTGCTGATGCGGGCCCTCGGGATCCGTCGCGACGGCGAGGTGGTGAACGGCGAGGCGGAGGTGGCCGAGGGCGAGACGGAGTGGCGTTTCACGCCGAGCGAGCCGTGGGAGCCTGGCACCTACCAGCTGCTTGCGCTCGACATCCTCGAGGATCTGGCGGGCAACCAGGTTGGGCGGGCGTTCGAGGTGGACACCTTCGACACGGTGGACGACGACCCGAACCCGCAGACGATCACGCGGCCCTTCGAGATCCGCTAGAACCCATCTCCTACATGGGAGCGCAGCACCGAGGCCGGCGAGGTCCAGGTCAATCGCCGCCGAGCAGCGCCACCAGGGCCCATGCGGTCGTGGAGATGCGCTGCGCGTAGCTCTCCTGCCCCGAGGGGCGCGTGGTCTCCGTCCAGCTCCCGTCGGTGTACTGGCTGCCCCTCAGATACGCCCGTCCCTGCGCGATCACGCTGCGGAGCGTCTCCGTGTCGTAGACCGGAGCGGCCAGCGCCGGCCGGGCGAGCAGCGGCTCGAGCGCGAGGACCGCCAGCGCCGTGTCGAAGGGCTCCGAGGGCGACGTCGTGTAAGGACCCCATCCGCCGTCGGGGGCCTGCCCCTGCCGGAGCACCGTGAGGCTGCGCGCGCGGGTGGCCGAGGCCGGCGCGTCGTCCGCGGTGCCGAGACCGAGCAGCACGGCCGACGCGTCGAGCACCGAGGCCGGCTCTGCGGCCCGGAACCACGCGTCTGCCCGCGCAAGGGCCTGCCTCGCATCCGGGGTCGGCACGGCCACGAGCAGTTGCCTGGCCATGGCTGTGGCCAGCGCCGGTCCGTAACCCGCAGGCGAGCCGATGGTCGCGCTCGTGTTGATGGGCCATGAGCCGTCCGCCTGCTGATCCGCGATGACGAGGGCGGCCGCGCGCTCGAGCGCCGGCTGCTGGTCGGGCTCGGCCTCGACGAGCACGCGCAGCGCGGAGGCGAACTGGATGCGCGCCAGCGGCAGGTCCTTCACGCCGCCATCGTCCGCATTGAGCACCCACTGCTCCGGGGTCCGGAGCCAGTCGATCGACCCGGCGAACCGTGCGGCCTCGACAAGGCCCAGCCGCGACGCGGCCAGCAGCGCGCGCGTGCCGTCGCCGTTGTTGTGGCAGGAGTAGCAGGGGTGCGCCTCGCGCCAGCGGGGGACCTCCACGGCGAGGTAGGCGACGGCCCGCGACTCGGCCGAGCCCGGCGACGACGAGGCCGTGTCGGCCTGGGCCTGTGCGTCGGTGGATGCCGGCGCCAGCGCGCTGGCGCCGGCCATGGCCCCGGCGCCAGCCCCGGAACTGGCCCTGGAACTGGCCCTGGATCCGGCACTGAAGCTGGCCCCGGAGCCGGCACTGAAGCTGGCCCCGGAGCCGGCACTGAAGCTGGCCCCGGAGCCAGCACTGACCGATGCCGGGGCTTCGCCCGGAGCCGCGTGCAGGAACGCGGCCCAGACCCCGGTCCAGATCAGGACGGCCGCGGCCAGGAAGACCAGCGCGCTTGCGCGGGGGTGGTCGAACCTGCGCATGCGCGCATTATGTCAGACGGCCCGGGGCGTCCGTGGCCCCGGCCGGCCCTCAGGCCCCCGAGCCGCCAGCCGCGGCTCGTGCCGTTGGCGAGCGGGACGCGCTGCGGCGCAGGTGTGCCAGCATCCGCTGCCGATGCGCCATCTGGCGGGCCGACGGCGACGGGCCAAACGGTGAGCCGGCCGGCGCACGGTCGTGCGCCTCGGACGGCTGCGAATGCAAGTGCTCGTCGGCTCGCGCCCGGGCATGGCACCTGAAGCAGGCGACGACCGGAGCCCGCTGGCGCCCACGCCGCCCGCGACGCGGCGCGAACGGGCGGCAGAGGTCGCATGCAGCATCGAACAGGTCGGGCTGGATGGCCTCGACGGGCCGGCTGGGCTGGAGAGATGCGCCGGGCTGGCTGTGCGGCCGGTGCTGGCTGTGCTGGCGGTGCTGGTTGCGCTGGTTGTGCTGATCCATCGGGGCTCCGACGTCGATTGTCGGCGCAGGGTGTGACAGCCCAGGTCACGGCTCGCGGCAGGATGGGCTATCCTGCCGCGAGTCCCCTGTCGGTTCCTGCCGACACGCCCCATATTGGAGGTATGCCTGATGCTTCGATGGTCTGTCCTGTTCGCCTTCGCCCTCACCCTCGTCGCGCCCGCCGTCACGTCCGCCCAGGACTGGCAGGTGCGCATCGACGAAAGCCGTGACGCCTCGGATCCGGACACCACGCCGAACATCGAGTTCACGGGCATGGGCGCCGGCGGCTTCCGGTCGAGCGGCGGGCCGGCAGGCACGTTCTGGATGCCGGGCCAGTCCGCCACGGGGGCGTACACGCTGTCGGGCACCTTCACGCTCAACACGCCGAGCAGCCACACCAACTACTACGGGCTCGTGTTCGGTGGCAGCAACCTGGGTGCGCCCAACCAGCAGTACGTGTACTTCATGGTGGCGCAGAACGGCTCGTTCCAGATCAGGCACCGGAACGGCGACCAGACGTCGAACGTGCAGGGCAGGACGCCTCACGCCGCGGTCGTGCGGCCCGGCGCCAACGGCCAGTCGGTGAACAACCTCGAAGTGCGCGTGGCCGCCGATGCCATCAACTACGTGGTCAACGGCACCGTGGTCCACACGACGCCGAAGAGCGGTGCCACCGCCGTCACCGACGGGCAGGTGGGCGCCCGCATCAACCACGAGACGGACGTGACGGTGTCGAACTTCCAGGTTCGTCGCTGAGCGAGGCGCCGGCGCGCGAGACCGGCACGCACCTCGCGTGCCGTGTCAGCGCCCGGCGAAATCGAGCAGGATGTCACGCATCATGGCCACGCCCCGTCGGACGTTCTCGACCGAGATCCGTTCGTTGTTGCCGTGCGCCCCTCCGGCGTCGGCCTCCGGCAGGGCCACCGGCGCATAGCCGTAGGCCGTGATGCCGAGATCGCGCATGAAGTGGCTGTCGGTGAAGCCCGTACTGACCGCGGAGGCCACCACCGCCTGTGGGACGTGCTGCCGCGAAACCGCCATGATGGCGCGATAAAGAGGGGTGTCGGCCGATGAGACGGCCGGCGTGAAGCCCATCAAGGTCTCGACTTCGATCTCGTTGCCCAGGACCTGCCCCAGCTCGGCCAGGAATGCGTCCGGGTTCTGGTCCGGCAGGAGCCGGCAGTCGATCTCGGCCCAGGCCACCGTGGGCACGACGTTGATCTTGTCGCTCGCGTTCAGGCGTGTCATCGCGCAGGTGTTGCGAACCAGTGAATGCATGGCCGGCAGTTCGCGATGCAGGTCCTCCAGGACGCCCGGTGTCCTGATGGCCGCGTTCATGTTGGCGAAATGCTGGCGCCACCGCGGCGCCTGGGCGGCGGCGATGCCCCGGAAGTATTCATCGACAGCGGGAAGGACCCGCGCTTCGAACTCGTGCTCGCGCAGGCGCTCGAGCGCGGCGATGAGAGCGGCCACCGCGTAGGAGGGCGCCGGCCGTGATCCGTGCCCGGGCTCGCCGCGCGCGGTCAGCCGAAGCCAGTACGGCACCTTCTGGGTCACCTCGATGCTCAGGCTCGTGCCGCCTCCGGGGCTGACGCTGCCACGACCGCCCTCGTTCAGCACGTAGCCCACGCCCTCGAAGAGCTCCGGCCGGTTCTCGACGAGCCAGCCGACACCGAAGGACCCGCCGGCCTCCTCGTCGGCCGTGGCCATGAAGACGACGTCGCGGTCGAGCGTGGCACCGGAGCGGTGCAGCGAGAGGAACGCGGCCAGGTGCATGATGCCCAGCGACTTGGTGTCGATGGTGCCGCGACCGTAGATCAGCCCGTCACGGATCTCGCCCGAGAGCGGGTTGGTGTCCCACGCGGCGGGATCCGCGGGCACGACGTCCATGTGGTGCAGCAGGATCAGCCCCGGCTCGTCCCCGCCCTCGAGACGCGCCCAGATGTTGCCGCGGCCTGGCGCCGACTCGACGATCTCGTAGTCGATCCCCTCGGCCTCGAAGATGGCCGCGAAGAAGCGTGCCCCGGCGATCTCGTTGCCGGGCGGGTTGGTGGTGTCGATGCGCACGTAGGCCTGCAGCCACGCGACGGCCTCGTCCTGCAGGGAGTCGAGACCTGTTTGTGCCGCCCCTGGTACCACAGACACCAGCACGGCAAGAAGGGTCAACACGATGCACCGCATGGAACTCCTCCGTTTGCTCAGGACGTGAAATCGGCGAGGGCCACGGCGTCGTGATCCGGCAGCCACTCCACGAAGCGGTTGGCGTCATCCACCACGATCATCTTCGCCTCGACCGGCTCGTCGGTGAGGCAGAACGCTGCGACGATGATCGTGTCGCCCGCGTGGAAGTGCCGGGCGGCGGCGCCGTTGACCACGACGTCCCCGGACCCGGCCGGGAGCGGGATGGCATACGTCTCCACGCGCTGGCCGTTGTTGACGTTCCAGACCGCCACCTGTTCTCCGGGCAGGATGTCGGTGAGGTCGAGCAGCGTCCTGTCGATCCCGATGCTGCCCGCATAGTGCAGGTCTGCACCGGTGACGACGGCGTGGTGGATCTTCGACTTGCAGAGGGTTCGCAGCTTCATGGTCTGGCGGCCGGCGGCGTGCACGAGAGGTTGTCGATGAGCCTCGTGTGGCCCACCCAGAGGGCCCCGGCCACGAGCACCGGCCCGGTGATCTGCGGGACGGGTTGCAGCTCGTCGGGGTCGACGATGTCCAGGTACTCTACCCGCAGGCCCTCGTCCTCCGGAACCCCGGCGCGCGCCGCGGCCACGATCGCTCCCGCGTCGGTGAGCCCGCTGTCGATCAGGCGGGCGGCCTCGAGCAGGGCACGGTGCAGGGCCGGCGCACGCAGGCGCTCGTCGGCGCTCAAGTGCCGATTCCTGGAGCTCAAGGCCAGTCCGTCGGCTTCGCGGACGGTGGGCACGCCCACGACCTCCACCGGCACGTCGAAGTCCTGCACCAGCCGACGGATGATGCCGAGCTGCTGGGCGTCCTTCTCCCCGAAATACGCTCGGTCGGGCGCGATCATCTGGAACAGCTTCATCACCACGACGGCCACGCCGTTGAAGTGGCCAGGCCGCCTGGCACCGCACAGGTGCGTACCCAGGCGTCCCACGTCGATGCGGCACACGGGCTCGGTCGGGTACATCTCTCCCGCTGCCGGAACGAAGAGCACGTCGGTGCCGAGCGAGGCGCACAGGGCCGTGTCGGCCTCGAGCGTGCGCGGGTAGCGCTCCAGGTCGTCGGCCCGGTCGAACTGGAGCGGGTTCACGAACAGGCTCACGACGACCGTGTCGCACTCGTCGCGCGCGCGGGCGATGAGGCGGGCGTGGCCCGCGTGCAGCGCGCCCATCGTGGGAACGAAGCCGATGCGCCGGCCGTCGTGGCGGGCACGTGCGAGGGTCTGTCGCAGGTCGGCGACCCGGTCCACGTGGGTCATCGTCTCAGACGTCGCCCCGCACGACGCCTGGCAGCGGGCGCTGCGGCCGGTGCCGCGGCAGCCGGGAAGCGTCCCTCCCGCACGTCGTCGGCGAACTGGCGGGCCGCATCGGTGACGGTGCCCGCCAGCTGGGCGTACTGCCGGACGAACGGCGGGACGAACCGGTCGAAGAGCCCGAGCATGTCGTAGCTCACGAGCACCTGGCCGTCGCAGTGCGGGCCTGCGCCGATGCCGATGGTCGGCACCGTCAGCTGCGCCGTGACCTGCGCCGCCAGATCCGGCGGCACCACCTCGAGGACCACCGCGCAGGCGCCGGCGGCCTCGAGCGCGGCCGCGTCGGCCATCAACTGCTCCGACTCGCGCGGACCGTAGGCACGACGCCGGTAGCCGCCCAGCTGGTGCACCGACTGCGGCTGCAGGCCCAGGTGTCCCATCACGGGAATGCCGACGTCCACCAGCCGCCTGACGACCGGTACGACCGGGGCGCCCCCTTCGAGCTTCACGGCGGCCGCGCCACCCTCCTGCAGCAGGCGCCCGGCATGACGCACGGCTTCGTCCGCGTTCACCTGGTAGGTGAGAAACGGCATGTCGGCCACGACCAGGGCACGCCGTGTGCCGCGGCTGACGGCCTTCGTGTGGTGCACCACCGCGTCGAGCGTGACGGGGAGCGTCGTCTCGAGGCCGAGGATGACGGTGCCGAGCGAGTCGCCAACGAGCAGCACGTCGATGCCCGCGCGGTCCAGCAGGGCGGCCATCGTGGCATCGTAGGCGGTGAGCATGGAGATCCGTGTGCCCTGGCGCTTCATGTCGGCCAGGGAGGGGATACGCACGGGGACGACGTCGGTCACAGGGCTCCTCCGGACGCGAGCGCCGATCGCACCGCGTCCGCACGCTCGGCCGGGAGGCCGCGCCTCACGGCCAGCTCCAGCAGGTGATGACTGGCCGCGCGGTAGAGCGCGGCTTCGCTCGAGGTGAGGGACGCCGTCGCGCGCAGGTGCGCGCTCACCGTGCCCGCGTCGCCGCGAGAGACCGGGCCGGTCAGCGCGTCGGCCGAGCCCACCGCGAGCACGTTCTCGAGCGTGGCCCGCGCCAGCGGGGCCAGCGCCCGGCGCGCGTCGCCGGGCGCCACGCCGGCGCCCGCCATCAGCGCCACCGCGACGTCGAGCACCGCGACGAGCGCGTTGCCGCCCATCACGGCCGCCGCATGGTACGCGGCGAACCCGTCGTCGGCCACCCGCAGCGGCTGCCCTTCGAGTGCCTGCACGAGGGCGCGCGCCCAGGCGAGCGCGGGCGCGTCGCCCGCGATGCCATAGGTGGCCCCGGGCAGGCTCCGCGCGCCGAGTTCCGGGCGCGGCACCGTCTGCATTGGGTGCAGGACGCCGCACGCCACACCGGCCGCGCGCAGCGGGTGCAGCGCCTCCGGCCCGTGCGCACCGGAGGTGTGCAGGGCGAGGCCGCTCGACAGGCCGGCCGCGGCCAGCACCGCGGCCACCTGGGACACGGCATCGTCGGTCACGGCGATGAGGATGTGGTCAGTGAGAGCCGGCAGGGCCTCGACCTCGACGGCCGTCCCGTTCCCGATGAAGGCTGCCGCCTCGGCGCTGCGCGCCCGCGAACGTCCAGCCACGGCCACGACGGGCCATCCGCGCTCGTGCAGGAGTCGGCCGAGCGCACGGGCCATGGCCCCGGAGCCCACGATGCCGATGGACCGTGGCACGCTCGCGCCAGGGGGCGGGGTCATCGAGGCTGCCGTCGCGACGCGGCACAGGCGTCAGGCGGGGCGAGGGAGTGGAACATCGCAGACGTATTGTAGGAGCTGGCGCGCCCGCGATGCACACCGACCGTCCGCGCCTGCCGCCCATCCTCGCGCAGTGCGCATGTCACGCGCGCCGGCGGGTCTGCCCCCGTCGTCCGCAGCGATGTCCCTCGCGGCGCGTCAGCCGCCCGCCAGAGCGCCCACGATCAGGAACGGTTCGCGGCCCGCGCCGACCGCGGCCGGCAGCGGCGCGTCCGGGCCCGCGTGCGAGAGGTCCTGCTCGCAGGCGAAGAACCGCAGGAACGGTCGTCGTGCCAGGGTGCCGTGGTCGCGAATCGTGCCGCGGAGCACCGGGTAGGTGGCTTCGAGCGCGTCGAGCACGGCCCGCTGCGTGACGGCGCCCGCCACGTGCACCCGCACCTCCCCATCCACGCCGGCCAGCGTCCGCAGGTGCGCCGGCAGCTCCACGCGGATCATGGCAGGGTCTGCACCTCGACCGACAGCACGGCCGGCAGGTCGCGGACGATGGCCGACCAGGTATTTCCGCCGTCGGGCGAGCCGTACACCTGGCCGCCGGTCGTGCCGAAGTAGATGCCGCAGGTGTCCAGCGTGTCCACCGCCATGGCGCTCCGCAGCACGTTCACGTAGCAGTCGCGCTGCGGCAGCCCCTCGGTCAGCGCCTCCCACTCGTGGCCACCCGTACGGCTGCGGTACACGCGCAGCTTGCCGTCAGGCGGATAGTGCTCCGAGTCGCTCTTGATCGGAATCACGTAGACCGTCTCCGGCTCGTGCGCGTGCACGTCCACGACGAAGCCGAAGTCGGTCGGCAGGTTGCCGCTCACTTCCGTCCACGAGTCGCCGGCATCGTCGCTCCGCATGACGTCCCAGTGCTTCTGCATGAAGAGCACGTCGGGCCGTGCCGCGTTGAGCGCGATGCGGTGCACGCAGTGGCCGACCTCGGCCGTCGGTTCGGGGATGTACTGCGAGCGAAGGCCCCGGTTGATGGGTTTCCACGTCGAGCCGCCGTCGTCGGTCCGGAACGCGCCGGCCGCCGAGATGGCCACGAAGAGGCGCGTCGGGTCCGCCGGATCCTGCAAGATCGTGTGCAGGCACATGCCGCCGGCCCCGGGCTGCCACCGCGATCCCGAGTCGTGGCTGCGCAGGCCAGGCAGTTCCCGCCAGCTCGCGCCGCCGTCGCCCGACCGGAAGATCGCCGCATCCTCCGCGCCCGCGTACACCACGTCGGCCTGGGTCAGCGAGGGCTCGAGGTGCCACACCCGCTTGAACTCCCATGGATGCGGCGTGCCGTCGTACCACTGGTGGGTGCCGGTCTCGCCCTCGTACGCGAAGGCGTTGCCCACCGGCTCCCAGCTGCGCCCCCCGTCGTTCGAGCGCTGAATCAGCTGTCCGAACCAGCCGCTCGACTGCGAGGCGTACACCCGGTTGGGATCCACCGGCGAGCCCTTCACGTGGTAGATCTCCCACCCGCCGAAGTGTGGCCCGTCCACCTGCCACGTCTTGCGCGCGCCGTCCGACGTGAGGACGAACGCGCCCTTGCGCGTACCCACCAGAACTCGAATGCTGCTCATCGTCGTCTCCTGCGCATGCCGCGCTCGCGCCAGTGCCGAGGGTCCTAGTTCCGGCAGGCGCGCGGGTTCCACTTCGAGTCGTCGGGCTCACGCCTGTAGTGCGTGCTGGTCACGAAGCGGCCGTTGAGATAGGTGGGATCCACCACGATCGTGGTGACCACGAACCAGTCGGTGCCGTCGGGCGACGGAAAGCGGTCGAAGTACTCGGTGACGGTGGCGCGGCCGCTGTAGGGCACGCCGTTGCGTCGCAACCAGCCCCCCGAGAGATTGGTGGTCACCACCTTCAGCGCGCCGCCTGCCGCCGGTGGCGGACCTCCCGGAGGGTCGATGCCGAACGGATTGGAGGCGCCCATGTTACGGGCCCAGCTGGCGACCGAATGGCCCTGAAGCGTGGCCCGGCCGCGAGGGGGCGCGCCGTCGAACCGGAACGTCCTGGTCTGGCGTCCGTTGTCGGTCTCGATCGTCAGCGTCTGCTCGTCCTGCCACGCGATCCGCAGGCGGGTCGGCATGCGCAGCAGCGCCGCTGCGCCGAACGCCTGGCACGAGCCGTCGGTGGCGGGGTCCCACGCATTGGCGACGCGCGTGCCTTCGTCGTTGAGGGGGATGCCCTGGAAGTCGCCCTTTGGCGCGGTCACCATCCGCCATCGCCAGTCTTCGTTGACGATCGACACCCAGGTGCCGGTCAGGTCCAGTGGCGCGGCGTCGCGGGGGCTTGCCGGCGGCCCGTCCGGTGGGGGCGGGCCCTGCGCCCCCGGCATGGCGCCTGCGGCCACGATCAGCATGTACGCGAGCGCCAGGCGCAGGCGATGTACGGGAACCCGTGCGTGGGCAGTCATGGGCGTCCTCCGAGCGTGCGGTACACGGCTTCGACGAACATGTCCGTCGTCCAGAATCCCGATGTCGAGCCGTAGCGGCCGTCGTAGTCGGAGGTGGGGCGCGCGGCCTTCACCGCATCCAGCGAGAGGCCCTTGTCCACCATGTCCTGTACGCGGTCGCGGATGATCGTGATCATGTCGCGATACTCCACCACGTCGGCCTCGTCGGCGATGCGCCCGTGGCCGGGGATCACCATGGTGCCGCCCTCCTGCTTGTCGCGCGGCACGGTGATCTGCACGATGCGGTTCAGGCCGTCCACGATGCCGTTGATCGTGCCACCGCGCGCGATGTCGATGAAGGGATACCCGGTGTTGTTGTAGATGTCGCCCGTGCTGACGACGTCCGACCTGCGGAAGTGGACGAGGATGTCTCCGTCGGTGTGCGCGGCGGGCTGGTGCAGCAGTTCGACGGCCTCGCCGTTGAAGTAGACCTCGTCCGACGCGTCGAAGAACGTGTCGGTCGGCAGGGAGCCGGCGGGCGGTGCCGCTTCGCCGGGCTGGAGGGCCACCATGCGATGCTGCACGTTCTCGTGCGCCAGGATCAGGGCGCCGGCATTGCCGCCAATCTCGAAGGCGACGTTGCCGGCCACGATGGCGTTGCCCGCCTCCCGGAAACGCGCGTTGCCACCTGTGTGATCGCCGTGCACGTGGGTGTTGATCACGTAGCGGATCGGCTTGCCGCCCGAGAGGCGCGCGATCTCGGCCAGGAGCTTGTCCGCCATCGGCGCGAACTGCGTGTCGACGACCAGCACGCCGTCGTCCCCGATCTGCACGGTCACGTTGCTCCCTGCGCCCACGAGCATGAACACGTTGTCCTGGACCTTGAACGACCGGACGGTGACCCGGTCGAAGTCGATCCCCTGCTGCGCAAGGCCGACGACCGCGCCGAGCACGCCCGTGAGGAGGGCTCCCGCGGCCAGACCCGCGCGCGTCCTGAGGCGCGTCATTCCCGCACCCCCTCTGGCAGCGCGGACACCGGCGCCATCGTGGCCTTGGGCAGGGAGGGCAACCGCATCATGAACTCGGGCAGCGCCGTCTCCGCGCCACCCGCGGCGGCCTCGACCGGCAGTCCATGCCGGGCCGCAAACTCCCGTTCGTACGGATTGTTGCCCGGCAGGTGATGCGGCACGTCGCCCGCCTCGCGCGGAACTTCGTCTGCCGGCCTGCAGGGATAGGGCTCCATCCGCCCGTTGGGCAGCCACTCGAAGCCGTTGGTCTTGATGAGCGGCTCCGTCAGGTACACGGGATCCTCGATCATCGAGACGTGCGTCAGGACGTCCTCGTGCCGCACGAAGCGTTCGGTCAGCGTGGCCCGGTCGCTCAGGGGCAGCCCGTTGCGCCGGATCCAACCCGCCTTGAGGTGGGTGGTGCGGACCACCAGCGTGTCGCCTTCGAAGTGTCCGGTGGAGAATCCCTGCCAGGTGTGGGGCTCGAATTCAGAGGGGTGCGGGCGGCCGTCCATCCAGATGACCCGATGCTGCTCCTGCCACTGGATGTGTGTGTGCAGCGCGATGAGCCGCTGCGAGGCCGGGTCGCGGTCTTCCCAGATCCGGAGTTGCCCGACGCCCCGGAATCCGTACGTGGACGGGTGCGGCTTGCACTGGTGCTCGGGCAGCGTGAGGAGCGAGGCGTCCCAGGCCTCGGCGCGTGTGCGGGCTGCCTCGCTGATGGGGAGTCCTGCATAGTCGCCCACGTCCGGGCCCGGAATCCGTTCGAGCCAGTCCTCGTCGTAGAGGGGACCCCAGTACCCGACCAGGTTGGCTTGCGCGGAGACGACCGACGGATGGGCCAGCACGACGGCCACGGCAAGGCCAGCGAGCAGGTGGCGGATCGATATGGGCATGTGACGCTCCTCAGGGATGCGCGAAGCGTAGGCGCGCGGGTGAGGCGTGTCAACCGTCGAAACCCCGCCGCCTGACGGGGGACTCGGAAGGCAGCGGCAGCCCTGGCGCCAGGCGGTGCGCCAGGACGTGCGACGCGCGTACATGACGACGGGCGTCACGCCGTGGTGCGACGTGACGCCCGCGAGGTGCCGCCCGTCCGGTACGGGCGGGCCAGTGGGGACCGAATCTACCGCCAGATGTAGCGGAGGCCGCCCCAGAACTGGTAGTTGTTCCGGATGTCATCGGCTGCGTTCAGGAACATCCGGCCCTCGGTCGTGAAGTAGAGCTTGTTGCCGCTGGCGGCCTCGTTGAGCAGCAGGCCGAAGTCCACGAGCAGCGACGGCGCCACGGTGTCGCTGTGGTTGAAGTCCCACACGCCGGCGCCACCGCCGATGAAGGCCCTGGCGAACTCGCGCCTGATCTCGGCTTCGGCGAACAGGCTCGAGTTGTCGCCGTTGTCGGTGTTGATCGTCACGCCGATCGCCGGTGCGAAGCGCACGGTGTCGGTGAGCCGGATGTCGGGACCGAACTTGACGCCGAAGATCGGGTCGCACTCGCCGCCGACCAGGTCGTTGCGCACACGGCGCTCCTTGCCGAAGAAGCCGGCCGCGAACCAGTCGATCTTCGCGCGCTCCAGTGCCGCGACGCGGGCGGCTTCGGCCTGGCGCTCGGCTTCGAGCCGGGCCTCCTCGGCCGCGCGCTCCTGTGCCAGGCGTTCCTGTTCGGCGCGTGCGGCGGCGGCGGCCCGCTCGGCATCCGCCCGATCGCGCTCGGCCCGGGCCGCGGCCTCCGCGGCGGCGGCCGCTGCGGTGGCGCGCTCACGTTCGGCGGCAGCCAGCCGCTCCTGCTCGGCGAGCTGTGCCTGGCGTACGGCCTCGAGGCTGGGCACGTCCGACACGAGGGCGAGGTTGCCGCACTCCTCGATGAGGACGAACGTGTAGGTGCGGTTCAGGTCGTCCACCACGAACTCGAACGCCTCGAGCATCTGCTGGCCACCCCAGCGGATCTGCCGGACGATGCCCGCCTGGCCGTTGCGCCGCAGGGCCATCCACTGCCACGTGGCGCCCACGGGAATGGTCGTCTCGCGCAGCACGCCCGGCACGGCCGTCGAGAGCACCTCGGTGACCCGGGGCGTGAGCGAGCCGAGACCCGCCTCCTCGAGCACCGTGGCCAGGCCTTCCCGGCTGCGAGGTTCCTGCAACATCTGCCGCACGGCCGCGAGATCGCGGACGGGCGCATGGAACCGGGTGGCGCCGCCCATGCGGGTGGCGGTCCGGAAGCCGTCGTTCTGAGCCGTGGCCGAAGCGGCGAGGCTGAGCAGGAGCACGATCGCGTACGTGCAGCGCATCGACAGGTGTCGCATCAGTCGTCTGTCCTCCAGAAGGTGTGCGGTCCGACGAGACCGCCTCGCAGTGTACAACGGCACCTGAGGCGCGAGACGGTCGATTGCAGGCGGCGGTGTGCAGGTGTGGGCGCGTGCCGGCTGATGGGCGCGCGTGCAGGCGGGTGGGCGTCCGCGCTGGCGATGAGGGCGGGCGCGTGGCCGTGCGGCGGTTGGGTGGGAACGCGCGGCACTATCAGCGCGGCACCGTCAGCGCGGCACCGCCAGCGCGGCGACGTGCGCGGGCCCGACCCGGTGTCGGACCCGCACCGCGAGGTGGCTGCGCTCCGCAGAGCGCCGAGAAGGCGACCGGCTACCGCCAGATGTACCGGATGCCGCCCCAGAACTGGTAGTTGTTCTGGATGTCGTCGGCCGCGTCCAGGAACAGACGGCCCTCGGTCGTGAAATAGAGCCGGTTGCCGCTGGCCGCTTCGTTGAGCAGCACGCCGAAGTCCACGAGCAGCGACGGCGCCACCGTGTCGGTGTGGTTGAAGTCCCAGACGCCCGCGCCGCCGCCGATGAAGCCCCGTGCGAACTCGCGCCGGACTTCCGCTTCGGCGAACACGCTGGAATGGTCGCCGGTCTCCGTGTTGATGGCCACGCCCACCGCGGGCGCGAAGCGCACCGTGTCGGTGAGCCGGATGTCGGGCCCGAACTTCACGCCGAAGAGCGGAGCGCATTCGCCGCCCACCAGGTCGTCCCGCACACGCCGCTCCTTGCCGAAGAACCCGGCCGCGAACCAGTCGAGCCGTGCGCGTGCGTCGTCGTTGATCGCGTCCGCATCCTGCCCCGCCTGTGCGGCGGCTCCAGGCTGGCGTGCGCCGTCGGCCGTTGCCGGCTGCCCTGCCGCGCGGGCCTGCTGTTGCGGAGTCGTGTCGGCGGGCGCCTGTGCGCCGGCCTGCCGTGCAGCCTCAGTCCTGTCGGCTTCGGCCTGCCGTGCGGCCTCGGTCCTGTCGGCTTCGGCCTGCCGTGCGGCCTCAGTCCTGTTGGCTTCGGCCTGCCGTGCGGCCTCAGTGGCCGCCGCCTGCTCCTGTCGGGCGGCCTCGGCGCGCTGGGCCTCCTCGCGTGCAGCGGTGGCACGCGCTTGCTCCTCGGCCTGACGCGTGGCCTCGGCGGCCCTGGCCTCGGCATCAGCCGCCGCGACCCGCGCGGCTTCCCGGCTCGGCTCGTCCGACACCAGTGCGAGGTTGCCGCAGTCCACCGGCAGGATGAAGGTGTAGGTGCGATTCATGTCGTCCACGGTGAACTGGTAGGCGCGGAAAGGACGCTGCCCGCCCCACCGCAGCGTACGCATCAGGGCCGGGGCTCCCCCGCGCTGACGGATGGCCATCCACTGCATGGTCCCGCCCACCGGGAAGTCCACTTCGCGCAGCGTGGCCGGATCCGCCGCCGACAGGATCTCCCGGATGCGCGGCTCCAGCGACGCCAGGCCGGCGTCGCCCAGCACGGCCGTCAGGCCCTGCTGGGCCCGTGGGTTGGCGGCCATCTGCCGCACGGCCGCCAGGTCGCGCACCGGGGCGTAGAACCGGGCCGGGGTGTTGAGGCGGAGGATCGTGCGGGTGCCGTCGTTCTGCGCTTCGGCGGTCGCGGCGAGGCCTGTGAGTACCACGGCCAGCACGGCGAGCCTCACGAGCGGGTGGTGTCGCATCTCGTTCCTCCAGAGGTGGCGTCGGCCCTCGCGAGGCGGCCGGCGTGCGGGACCGGTGTCGGTCCCGTCGAGCAACGGGGCTCCTGCCCCGGCTCCGTGCAGGCAACGTTCGTGCCCGGCAGGTCCACGGGAAGAATGCGGGCGTCTGTGGGGATGCAGGCTCTTCGCGGGCCCGGGTCCGTGAAAGATCGCCTCAGGTCGTTGGCAAAATCACCACTCAACCATTCGGCGTCCTGCGGTCGCACGGTCTTTCAGCCCGCACCACGTCGTCTGCCAGCAACGGGCTCACCCTGCGGGCGGAGAGGAACGATTCGTCGGGCGGGCGTGAGGACCATGAGCCGCGCTTCGGGGCTTCACGCAAGGATGCCGCAGGGATGCCGCCGAGATGCGGCAGGGGCGCGCTGCAGAGATGCTGCAGAGTGTCAGGGCGTGACGGAGGCGCCGATGAATAGCTCGAAGGGGCCCCAGTAGTAGGGCTTGGCCGTCACGCCGCCGCGGGCCAGCATCGCGAGCTTGGCATCCCTCAGCGCCACCGCCGGCGTGTCGCCCGCTGCCAGCTGCGTGTACATGTCGCCCATCAGCTGTGCGGTCGAGCGATCGTCCACGTCCCAGAGCCCGGCAACGACCCGCCTGGCCCCGGCACGCATGAACGCCCAGGCGAAGCCCACGAGGCCCTCACCCGAGTAGGTGCGCTCACCGGCGCTGCGGCACGCCGAGACCGTCACCAGGTTGGCGGAGAGCTGCTGCTCGGCGATGTCGCGCGCGTAGAGCTTGTAACCGGACGCGCCCTGCGACAGGACCACGGCCGAGTCGAGCGGGCTCTCCAGGTTGGCCGTGGCGTGCGCTGCGAAGTGAATGATGTCGTACATCTCCGCGCCCGCCGCGAGATACGCGGCCGGCGAGGCGGCCGGTCCGCGCACGACGGTCGCCGCGTCCGCGTACAGGCGGGAGATCGCGCTGATCTCGGCCGAGGCGAACTGCAAGGCCGGGAATGCGGGGTCCACCGCCTCGGCGTCGCCCACGAGCAGAACCCGCTCGCCGCGGCCCCGCTCCCCGCGGTCGGCCGCCGGCCCGGCCAGGACTGCGAGCGAGGGAGCGCGGGCGATGAGCGCGTCCTCGATGAAGTAGCGAGGTTCGGGACCGGGCACGGGCAGGGTTTCGAAATTCAGGCGGTTGAGCGCACCGTCCCCGACGATCACGAGTCGGACGTCGGCCCGGGGCAGCCACTTCGCGATTGGGGCCACGACGGCGGCATACAGCTGCTCGCCTGGCGAGTTCGGCACCCGCGCCACATCCGCCAGTGTGGTCACCAGCTGGTCCTGGTGCGCCTCGACCAGTGCCTCGATCACGGGTGCGCCTGGCAACACCTCGACGTGCACGCCCGCCGCGTCCGTCACCCACACCAGGGACCGCTCAGGACCGAGCCAGTACGACACGATCACCGCATCGAGGCGCCGCGCGGCCCGGCGTACATCCACAGCCGTGACCCGTCCGGGCGTGGCCATGCCGTGGCGCTCGGCGAGCACCCGGGCCCGGCTCGAATCGGTGACGAGCAGCGCCTGTTCCACGCGTCCCTGCTCGAGCAGCACGTCCACGTACTCGCGGTAGAAACGGATGAGACGTGTCAGCAGCGAGACCCGATAGTCCGTCTGGAGCAGGTCGGACCGCGTACGCTCGATGACGTCGAGCGCCCGCTCGAAGTGGCGGTTGGCGTCGGCCGTGCGGCCCCCCCGGAAAGCCAGCCGCCCGAGCCCGGCCTCGGCGGGCCACTGCGCCGCCGGGTCGTCCCGCCCGGCCTCGAGCGAGTCGGTGTACAGGCGTGCCGCCGCCTCGTCCTGTCCCCGGCCCTCGGCGATCTTGGCGAGGTTGAGGATGCGCAAGGGCTCGGTGCGTGGAGTGCCTGCCAGCCGCTCCATCTCGCGCGTATGACGTTCGGCCTCGTCCCACTGTTCGAGCTCGATGTAGGCCGAGGCCAGGTTGCCGGCCCAGAGCGCGGCATCCGGCGACGGCGTCTCGCCGGTGGCCATGTCGAGGGCCCGCTGGAGGTAGGGAATGCCTTCGTCGTACGAGCCGCGCAGCAGGTGCGTGCTCCCGAGTTCCCCGAGGGCCTGTTCGAGGAACCGGCGTGCCTGGCCGCGCTCGTGGAGTTGTACGGCGCGTTCCTGCGCCGCCACCGCGCGGGTGAATTCTCCCAGGCGCGCGTAGCTCATGGCGGCGTTGCTGAGGGCCGCCGCGTACCGGGTGGTCGAGCCGAGCGCGTCCATGGCCAGCACGCGCTCGAAGTAGGGCAGCGCCTCGTCGAAGCGTCCGCGGGCCGTACGCACCATGCCCAGGTTCATGAGTGTGCCGGCCAGGCCGAACTCGTAGCCGGATCGCTCGGCGATCGCCCGCCCCTCGACGAGCGCAGCCTCGGCCTCGGCGGGCCGCCGCAGGCGGAACAGGATTTCGCCCTGCAGGGTACGGATGTCGACGGCGACGTCATCGGTCCCGGTCCCGGCTGCCTCGGCCAGCGTGCTGGCCTCGTCCAGGGCCAGCGCGGCCTCATCGAATGCGCGGCGCAGGGCGAGCAGGCGGGCGCGCAGGTATTCGCGCCGGGCGCGCAGGCGCGGGCTGTTGACGCGTGCCGTCTCGAGCGCAACGGAGGCGAGGTCGGGGTCGGGGCGCTGCAGCAGGATTTCGGCGCGCAGCAGTTGCAGCGCGCCCTCCGTCGCGTCCTCCCCGTCCGCGAGCGCCAGTCCGCGGTCGGCCGTCGCGAGGGCGGCATCGAGGGCGCCGTCCCTGAACGCACGAACGGCCGAGTCATGCAGGGACTCGGCCGTCTCGGAGGGGGCGCACGCAGACCAGCACAAGGTGGCCACGCTCATCAGGAGCGCGGCCGGCAGCCGTCTCAGGCCCACGACCCGTTGCAGCCGACGTCGGCGCCGTCGCCGTAGCCGTCATCGGGTGATCCGAGCTGAAACCGGGCCATGGTCAGGCGGCGGGACTCGGCCGTGATGATGATCTCGCCGAAGACGATGCGGCCGAAGTTGGGGATGGTCACGCCGTGTCCCTCGATCTCGGCGCCGGGATACGGCTTCCTCGTCCAGTGGATCTCGCGCACGATCGTGCCGTAGATCAGGTTGCGGTTCTCCAGGCGGAGTCGCGCTTTTCGCGCGCCCGCGGCACCGCGCATCAGCAGCTGCCGATCGAGCAGTTTCACCTGCCGCGTATCGTCGATCGCCGCGACGAGCTTGGACCGCGTGTCGTACTTCTGGAACGGCCGCAGGTTGAGCGTCACGGTCAGCCCGAAGTCGCCGACCTTCACGCCCTCGATGGTGGTGTCCTTGCCGGGCACCACCGAGGGCTCGCCACTGCCGTCCGGGCTGCGACCGGACAGCGACGCACGCAGGAGTCCAATCGTCACCACCGGGTCGCGGCCGACCTGCAGGTCGCGCAGTTCGGCGCTGACGCGGGTGGAGGACGTGAGTTCGTCCTGTACGCCCTTGCTGCCGACGGCAAACGCCTTCTTCGGGTCGTCGAACAGGCCTTCGGCCCGTGTCCGGCCTCCCCCGAAGCGAACGACGTCCGCGTACTCGCGGCCAGGGATGGTGGCCACCGAGCGACCACCGGTCGGGCCGAGCGCGCTCGCCCCGTCGACCTCGATGACCAGTGCGGCCGGCTTGTTCCTCACCTTGTAGAGCTGCCCGCCCAGGGCCGAGGCATGCCCGTTGAACACGAAGCGTCGTGCAGGTTCCATTGAACTCCCGGCGTCCGGCGCCGTTCGTCAGAACGACGCGACGAAGCTGTACTCGCCCAGAACCACGCCGTTGGCGTCGGTGTCCCGGACGAGCAAGGTGTACTGGCCGGCCTCCGGCAGCGCGTCCACAGGAAGCAGGAGCAGCAGAGGCGCACCCGGTGAGGGGAGGGCTGCGCGGCTGGATATTACCGCAGTGCGCGCAGGACCGAGAAGTTCGTACCAGAGGAAGGCTGTCTGGGGCTGGATCTGGACATCGGCCGACACGAGCAGGAACGCCTGTCCGGCACCGACGGGCACCTCGGGCGCCGCGCCTCGCGACGCCGGCCGCAGGGCGACTGGGGCCAGGGCCTGGGGCGCCATCGCGTCCCGCAGCGCCGGCACGGCCACGAACGACTGATAACTTGCCACGAGCGCCAAGCCGGCGGCCACCGCCCAGGGGAGTACCCGCCGGACTCCCGAAACCTGCCGGCCTGCTGAGTTCTGTTGAACGACAGAACCAACCGCTCTCTGCGGCATCGCAATCACGCCTTGCGCTAGTGCACCAGACCCAGAATGCTCTCGCATGAGCTCGCCCGCGCGCACGTCATCCGCGCACTCGGCACAGTCGAAGTAGTGCTCTTCGAACTCGTGCTTCTCGAGTTCTGTCATTTCACCAAGAAGATACCGCTCTGGTGCCAACGATGCGATCGCCTGCTCGTGGTTCATGGTCGCTCTTTCGAGTGGTGCGCGTCAGACCCCTGGCGTTTCGTCCCCCGAGGCCAGGCTGGCCCTGAACCGGGCCTTGGCGCGGTGGAGCAGCACGCGCAGATAGTTGCGATCGACGTTGAGCTCGGCGCAGATCTCGTCTTTATCCCGCTCCTCAAAGAACAGCCAGCGGATGAGGTCGCGCTCGCGTTGGGGCAGCGTCGCCAGGGCGCGGTGCACCCGCGCCCGCGACTCGTCCTCGAGTACCGACTCCTCGGCACTGCCCGCCGGGTCCGCAGGTTCGGCGTGGTTGTCCTCGTCGAGGGGCGTCACCCGGCCCTCCGATCGGTAGGCCTCGAAGAGCACGTTGTTGCAGACCGAGTTGACGAAGGCGCCGAAGCCCTCGGCCGACGTCACGCCCCCCTTGCGGCGCAGCGTGAGCAGGACGCGGGCGAAGGTCTCCTGGCGGGCGTCCTCGATGAGCGCAGGCGAACGCAGCCGCGAGCGGAGCTTGATGGTGAGGAGCTGCCCGAAGTACCGGGTGAAATGCTGCTCGGTGTCCGGATCGCCGGCCGTCAGCCTGTCGATATACGCGCGGTCGAACTGGAATCGTTGCTCGCGGGACAAGGCGGGCCATCGTACGACGCTGGTTGAGGCGGCGCAACGCGATTTACGTCCGGAAGACGCTGACATGGAGCCGCGACACGTGCCGCAAGGACGCGCGGGTCGGGCGCTCGAGAGCTCGAGGGTTGTGACCGCGGCCGGATTGTCCGCGGTGGTGTCAGGCTGCGCGTCAGGACGTCGCGGCCGGGGGCGCGTCGGGCGGAGCGGCGTCCTCGGGCAGGCCGAGCGCACCCCTTACGAACACCGGCTCCGGCATGGCGCCCATCAGCTCGATGGTGCCGTTGATCACCGTCTTGGGGACGCCCGTCACGTTGAACCGCCGCGACAAATCCATGAACTCGGTGGCCTCGACACACGTGGCCCGCACGTGCGGGCTTTCGACCGCCATCCGGTACGCCAGGGCCACGGCCCGCGGGCAGTGCGGGCACGTCGGCGTGACGAACACCTGGATGTCCATCGGGCCCACGACGTGCTCGGCCATCAGGGTTCGGCTTTCGGGCGATAGACCGGAATCAGCCGTCCCGGCAAGGATGACGGCCTCCACGAGCGACATGAACTCGTACCCGGCCGGGGCCCCGAGAAACCGCAGGCGCGCGTCTTCGCCGTCCCGCAGCAGGACGACCGCCGGCACCCCGTCGATCCCGAAGGTGGCGGCGCGCTCGCGCTCCAGCACGAAGTTGACCTCCTCCACGGAGATCAGCTCGCTGAGGTCGGCCACCTCATCGAGGATCTGGCGCGTAATCAGGGCCGTTTCGGGGGCTGCGATGGCCTGGGTGAAGAACAACAGTGTCACCGGATGGGTGATCGCACCCAGGTGCGCCTTGACGGTCTGCCGGTCCTGTTCGGAAAGGAGGCTCATGGCTAGATATTGAAGAGGTCGTCGAATGCCTTCCGGGCGTCGTTGTTCCGCGGCGTCGTGGTCTCACGTTCTACGACGGTGCGCGCCGAGTAGAGGGTGCATTCGTTGCGGACGTTCTTGGGCGTCACCCGGGCCGGAATCGTCTGCATGCACTCGAAGCGGCTCCCCGGGTCGAACGATTCGCACTGCGAGCAGGAATGGAGGTCGGTGCTGCACCGGTTGCAGCGACTGGCGAGGCCCACGTCCTCGAGCACCACGTGCCCGCACTGCGAGCACTTCACCACCCGCCGGTACCCGGGGAGGTTGACGGCCTTGTGCCCGTCCTGGGACAGGCGCCGCGCCCCGGCCGGGGCGCCGGGCTCGGGGGGCGGCCGCGCGGGGGCCCGGGGCCGTTCGTCCCGGCCGCCGTCCTGGTACCCGCGCTGGCGGTATTTCCTCTCGCTCATGATCGCCGCGCATTGTAGCGCACCGCTTGATCCTTTTTTCACAACTGTGGTACAAGGATTTCCAAGCTCATACTCGGAACCACTCCGTCCGATAGGCGATTACGGAGCCACGCCTCACGGGCACAGGCCCGCCAGTGCGGGCGAGCCGGTTCAACACTGATGCAGATCTTTCAGCGCAGCGCAAACTCCCTCGCGAGGCTCAGCATTCTCGGGGTCCTCGTTCTCGCGGGAACCGTCCTCGGTCTGGCCATGCTCTTCGCACGTTCCGGCTATGCCACACGGCAGAGCGAGTACGTGGAGCAACCCGTCCAGTTCAGCCATCAGCACCACGTGCAGACGGTCGGCCTGGACTGCCGGTACTGTCACACCTCGGTGGAGACATCGGCCTTCGCGGGTATCCCGCCGACCAAGACCTGCATGAACTGCCACTCCCAGATCTGGGCCAGCAGCCCGTTCCTGGAGCCGGTGCGTTCGAGCTTCCGGGACGACCGGGCGCTCAACTGGACGCGCGTCCACGACATGCCGGACTTCGTGTACTTCAATCACAGCGTGCACGTGAAGAAGGGCATGGGCTGTGAGACCTGCCACGGCCGGGTCGACCAGATGCCCCTGATGCTGCAGCAGAACTCGCTGCAGATGGAGTGGTGCCTTGCGTGTCACCGGGCGCCCGAACAGTTCGTGCGTCCCCGCAGCGAGATCTACACCATGGGCTATCGCCCACCGGTGCCGCAGTCGGTGATCGGCCCGCAACTCGTGGCCGAGTACGGGGTCCAGCCCAACACCAACTGCTCCACGTGTCACCGATGACTTCCGACATGAACGCACAGACGGACCTGGCGGCGCTGCGCGCCCGCCTGGAGGGTACGCGCGGACGCGAGTATTGGCGGAGCCTCGAGGCGGTCGCCGAAACGCCCGCGTTCAAGGAGTTCCTCCATCGCGAGTTTCCGCAGAACGCCTCCGAGTGGCTCGACCCGGTGGGGCGTCGCGGCTTCCTCAAGCTCATGGGCGCATCGCTCGCCCTGGCCGGCGTCACTGCGTGCACGCGCCAGCCCGACGAGCTGCTCGTACCCTACGTGCGGCAGCCCGAAGAACTGGTGCCGGGCAAGCCCCTGTTCTACGCGACCGCCATGCCGTTTGCCGGCTCGGCGATGGGGCTGCTCATCGAGAGCCACGAGGGGCGGCCCACGAAGATCGAGGGCAACCCCGAGCATCCCGGCGGCGGCGGCACCGACGTGTTCGCCCAGGCGGCGATTCTCGGCCTGTACGACCCGGACCGCGCGCAGATCGTCACGAGCTCCGGCGAGATTCGCGACTTCGCGCAGTTCGCCACCGCCATGCGGACCGTGATGGCCGCGCAAGCAGCACGCGACGGCGCCGGGCTCCGCATCCTCACCGAGACCGTCGTGTCCCCGACGCTGGCGGCCCAGATTCGCGCGTTGCTGACGCGCCTGCCGCAGGCCCGGTGGGTGCAGTGGGAGCCCGTCGGCGACCACAACGCCCGCGAGGGCAGCCGGCTGGCGTTCGGCGACTACGTGAGCCCGCAGTACACCGTGGAGCGGGCGGACGTCATCCTGTCGCTCGATTCGGACTTCCTCTGCTCGGGGCCCGGCCGGCTCCGGCACGCACGCGCCTTCGCGTCGCGCCGGCGCATCGACGGCGATCCGGCGATGCTCAACCGCCTCTATGCCGTCGAGAGCACGGCGACGAGCACCGGCACCCGCGCCGACCATCGCCTGCCCCTGCGGGCGTCGGAGATCGAGACGTTTGCCCGGGCCGTCGCCGGACAGCTGGGCGTCGCGGGCGTGGGCGGCAACCCGCCCGAAGAGGCACAGGCGTGGCTTCAGCCGCTCGTGGCCGACCTGCAGGCCAGCCGCGGCCGCAGCCTGGTGATTGCGGGCGCCGAGCAGCCGCCGGCCGTCCACGCGCTCGCGCACGCGATGAACGCGGCGCTCGGCAACGTGGGCGCCACCGTCGTCTACACGCAGCGTCCCGACGAGCAGCCCACCAACCAGCTCGACGACCTGCGGACGCTCGTAGCCGACATGAACGCCGGCTCGGTCGATCTGCTCGTGGTTCTCGGGGGCAACCCGGTCTACTCGGCGCCCTCCGACCTGCAGTTCGCGGACGCCATGCAGCAGGTGCCGCTGCGGGTCCGGCTGGGTCTCTACGAGGACGAGACCAGCGCGCTCAGCCACTGGATCCTGCCGGAGACGCATTTCCTCGAAGCCTGGAGCGACGCGCGGGCCGAGGACGGCACCGTCACCATCGTGCAGCCGCTCATCGCGCCGCTCTACAACGGGCGCTCCGCGCACGAAGTGCTGGCCGTGCTCCTCGGTGAGGGGCCGCGTTCGAGCTACGACATCGTGCGCGAACAGTGGGCGCAGCGAACCGGTCTGTCGACGGCCGCCCCCGCGCTGCCTGCGCTGCAGATGCCTGCCGGTCCGCTGGCCCCTGCGGCACCGGCCGGGAGCGAGGCGGCTCAGAACGGTGCGGCCACGCCCGAACCCGCTGCTGCGGCACAGGGTGGCCCCGCGGGTGCCGGCGCGGCGCCCATCGCGCCCGCCCCGACGCCGCTCCTGTCTGACTTCGATCGCGCGTGGCGCCAGTGGCTCCACGACGGCTTCATCCGCGACACGGCCTTCCCGCCGCGTGAAGTCGCGCTGCAGGGCACGCTGCCCGCGGCCGGCGCCGGCGCCGCCGCGGCCGAGGGGCTGCAGGTGGTGTTCAGGCCCGATCCGAGCGTCTTCGACGGCCGCTTCTCGAACAACGCGTGGCTCCAGGAACTGCCGAAGGCGCACACGCGCCTCACGTGGGACAACGCGGCCCTCATCGCTCCGGCGACCGCGGCCCGTCTCAACCTGATCAGCGGAGACATGGTGGAGCTGCGCCAGGGCGAGCGGTCGCTGCGCATTCCCGTGTGGCTCGCCCCGGGACAGGCCTCCGACGTCGTGACACTGCACCTGGGCTATGGTCGCGACCGCGCCGGCCGGGTCGGCAACGGCACCGGCTTCAACGTGAACGTGCTGCGCACGTCGACGGCGCTCGACACGCTGTCGGGTGTGGAGCTCGTGAAGGTGGACGACCGGTACGAACTCGCGTCCACGCAGGACCACTGGTCACTCGAGGGCCGGAACCTGGTGCGCGTCGCCACACGCGAGGAGTTCGAGGCGGATCCGCAGTTCGCGTTGAAGGAGGAGCATCAGCCCCTCACCGGCCTCAGCATCTTCCCCACGCGCCAGTACGAGGGCTATGCCTGGGGCATGGCCATCGACCAGGGGGTCTGCACCGGCTGCAACGCCTGCGTGGTGGCCTGCCAGTCCGAGAACAACGTCCCGGTCGTCGGCAAGGACCAGGTGCTGAACGGGCGCGAGATGCACTGGCTCCGCGTGGACCGCTACTACACCGGACCGCTCGACAACCCCGACACCTACCACCAGCCGATGCCGTGCCAGCAGTGCGAAAACGCGCCCTGCGAGGTGGTGTGCCCGGTGGCGGCCACGGTGCACAGCGACGAAGGCCTGAACGACATGGTCTACAACCGCTGCGTCGGGACGCGCTACTGCTCGAACAACTGCCCCTACAAGGTGCGCCGCTTCAACTTCCTGCTCTACCAGGACTTCGAGACGCCGAGCCTCAAGCTGCAGCGCAATCCGGACGTCACCGTCCGCAGCCGCGGCGTGATGGAGAAGTGCACCTACTGCGTGCAGCGGATCAATCACGCCCGCGTCGCCGCGAAGCTGGAAGACCGCGAGATCCGGGACGGCGAGATCGTGACGGCCTGCCAGGGCGCGTGCCCGACCGACGCCATCGTCTTCGGCAACATCAACGATCCGGAGAGCCGCGTGTCGCGGTTGAAGGCCAGCTCGCTGAACTACTCGCTCCTCGCGGAGCTGAACAACCGTCCGCGCACGACCTACCTCGCCATCGTGCGGAATCCGAATACGGATCTCGAGCCGGCCGGCTCGCGAGCCGAGGGCGAAGAAGGTGAGAACTGATGGCTGACACGCTCCAGCATTCCGTGGACGAGCGCCCGACGCCCCCGGTCATCGAGCCGGGACATACGTTCGCATCGGTCACCGACACGATCAGCAACATCGTCCTGACGCGCCGCACCTCGATCGGGTGGTTCCTGGGCTTCCTGATCGCGTTCATCCTGCTGATGGTCCTGAACCTGACCATCGGCAAGCTCCTGCTGACGGGCATCGGCATCTGGGGCAACAACGTGCCCGTCGGGTGGGCGTTCGACATCATCAACTTCGTCTGGTGGATCGGCATCGGCCACGCCGGCACGCTGATTTCCGCCATCCTGCTGCTGTTCCGGCAGCAGTGGCGCACCTCGATCAACCGGTTCGCCGAGGCGATGACGCTGTTCGCGGTCGCCTGCGCGGCCATGTTCCCGCTGCTGCACACCGGCCGGCCCTGGCTGGCGATCTACTGGCTCTTCCCGTATCCGAACACGATGGGCCTGTGGCCGCAGTTCCGCAGCCCGCTCATCTGGGACGTGTTCGCCGTGTCCACCTACGGCACGGTGTCCGCGCTCTTCTGGTTCGTGGGCCTCGTGCCCGACCTGGCCACGCTGCGCGACAGGGCCGACTCGAAGGTCAAGAAGATGATTTTCGGGGTGCTCTCGCTCGGCTGGCGCGGGTCTGCGCGACACTGGCACCGGTACGAGACGGCCTACCTGCTGCTGGCCGGCCTGTCCACCCCGCTGGTGCTCTCGGTCCACACGGTCGTGAGCTTCGACTTCGCGGTCTCGCAGCTGCCCGGGTGGCATGCCACGATCTTCCCGCCCTACTTCGTCGCCGGCGCCATCTACTCGGGCTTCGCCATGGTCATGACCCTGGCCATCCCGATGCGGAAGGCCTACGGCCTCGAAGGCTTCATCACCATGCGTCACATCCACAACATGACGAAGGTGATGCTCGCCACCGGCATGATCGTGGCCTACGGGTACGCCAACGAGGCGTTCTTCGCCTGGTACAGCGCGAACCCGTACGAGGAATACATGATGGCCAACCGGATGGGCGGGCCCTACGGCACGTTCTACTGGTCGCTCATCGCCATCAACGCCGCCATGATCCAGTTGTTCTGGTTCAGGAAGGTGCGCGACAACGTGGCCCTGCTGTTCGTGCTCTCGCTGCTCGTGAACGTCGGGATGTGGCTCGAGCGCTTCGTCATCATCGTGACGAGCCTCCACCGCGACTTCCTGCCCTCGTCCTGGGACATGTTCTATCCGACCCGCTGGGACTGGGGCATGTACGCCGGGACCATCGGCCTGTTCATGGCGTTGTTCTTCCTGTTCATCCGCTTCCTCCCGGCCATCTCGATCTTCGAGATGCGAACGATCGTGCCCGAGGCCAAGCTGCGGACGGAACATCACGGGTGAGGTGATGGCACACGTGCACGACGTCCCGGCGGTTCACGGCCTGATGGCCGAGTTCGACAACCCCACGGCCCTCGTGGAGGCGGCCAACCGCGCGCGCCTCCAGGGCTACACGCAGATGGACGCCTACTCGCCAATGCCCATCCCCGAGGTGGACGCGGCGCTGGGCATCAAGAAGACCAAGCTGCCGCTCATCGTCCTGACCGGCGGCATCCTCGGCGGCCTGGGCGGCTACTCGCTCGAGTACTGGTCGTCGGTCATCGCGTATCCGATGGTCATCGGCGGACGGCCGTTCCACAGCTGGCCGCAGTTCATCCCGGTGACCTTCGAGACGACCATCCTTGGCGCGGCGCTGTCCGCCGTGATCGGGATGTTCGTGCTCAACCAGCTGCCGCAGCCGTATCACCCGGTGTTCAACGTGCCGGAGTTCGCCAGGGCGTCGCGCGACCGGTTCTTCCTGTGCATCGAGTCAACCGATCCCCGGTACGACCGGGAGGCCACCCGGACGTTCCTTGAAGGCCTCCACCCGCTAGGAGTCAGCGAAGTTGCCTCGTAACGTCTCCCGTCAGGCGTGCGCCACCCTGCTCGTCGTGGCCTCGTGTGTCGGCCTGGCCGCCTGCCGCCAGGACATGCACGACAACCCGCGCTACGAGCCGCTCGAGTACAGCGCCTTCTTCGGCGATGCCCGCGCGTCGCGGACGCCGGTGCCGGGCACCGTGGCCCGCGGCATGCTGCGCGAGGACGACCATCTGTATGCGGGCAAGGTGGGCGGCCAGCTCACGAACGTCTTCCCGATGCCGGTGACGACTGAGGTCGTCGAGCGCGGTCGTGAGCGCTTCGACGTGTTCTGCTCGCCCTGCCACGGTCGGACCGGCGAGGGCGACGGCATGGTCGTGCAGCGCGGCTTCCGCATGCCACCCTCGTTCCACGAGGAGCGCCTGCGTTCGGCGCCCGTGGGCTATTTCTTCGATGTGATGACCAACGGCTTCGGTGCGATGCAGGACTACGCCGCGCAGGTGCCGGTGGCGGACCGCTGGGCGATTGCCGCCTATCTCCGGGCGCTCCAGCTCAGTCGACACGCCACCATCGACGACGTGCCGGCCGATCGCCGGGCCGCACTCAATCAGCCGGCCGGTGCCCCCGCCGGGCAGGAGCCTTAGTCATGGCGGACACCTCCTACGCGCCCCCGGCGGACATCGATGCCCGCCGCACCACGGCGCTCATCGCGGGCCTCGTGGGCCTCGCCGTCTGCGCCGTCGGCTTCGCCGTGGCGCGTGAGCAGTTCTTCCGCGCCTGGCTCATCGCCTATCTGCTGTGGCTGGGCGTCTCGCTCGGCTCGATGGGGCTGATGATGATCCACCACCTCTCGGGCGGCTCCTGGGGCATGGTGGTGCGTCGGGTGTTCGAGGCGGCCAGCCGCACGCTGCCCCTCATGACGGTACTGTTCGTGCCCGTCTGGCTGGGCATGACCACGCTCTACCCGTGGACGCATCCCGAGCACGTCGCCGCCGACGAGATCCTCCAGCACAAGGCAGCGTACCTGAACACGCCGTTCTTCCTGCTGCGCGCCGCGTTCTACTTCCTCGGCTGGAACCTGATCGCGCTGTTCCTCAGCCGCTGGTCCAAGGCGCAGGACGAAGGGGACACCGCCGTCACGCGCAAGATGCAGCGCCTGAGCGGCGGCGGGCTGGTGTTCTACGCGCTCACCATCACGGCTGCGGCCGTGGACTGGGTGATGTCGATCAACCCGCACTGGTTCTCCACGCTCTACGGCTTCATCTTCATGGGAGGCCAGGGCCTGTCGGCGCTCGCCTTCGTCATCCTCATCGCCGCCTTCCTGTCGAAGCGCGCCCCGATGAACGACGTGCTCAAGGCGAACCACTTCCACGACTTCGGCAAGCTCACGCTCGCCTTCGTCATGCTGTGGGCTTACTTTCAGTTCTCGCAGTACCTGCTCATCTACGCGGCGAACCTGGTCGAGGAGATCCCGTACTACATCACCCGTACCACGCACGGGTGGCAGTACGTGGCCCTGTTCCTCATCCTGTGCCAGTTCATCCTGCCCTTCTCGCTTCTGCTGTCGCGCGACCTGAAGCGGGCGTCGAACCGCCTCGTGATCGTGGCCATCGGGCTGCTGGTCATGCGGTTCATCGACCTCTATTTCCTGGTGTCGCCCGAGTTCGACGCGGCGGGCATGAACCTCCACATGGAGGCGGGTGAGCACGAGGGCGGCTTCTTCCTGCACTGGCTCGACATCGCGGCGCCGGTCGGCATCGGTGGCATCTGGGTGTGGATGTTCTTCACCCAGCTCCGCCAGCGGCCGCTGCTGCCCATCCGCGACCCGTACCTGCAGGACGCGCTCGAGAGCACGGGAGGCCATTGATGGCGCACCACGACATCGGCAGCCACGCGTCGCCCGACGACGGCTACCGCGAGACCCCCGCGGGGGCGCAGCACGAGTACACCGACGCAGCCGTCCGGCCCATCGTCAAGCTCGGGATCTGGCTCGCGGTGGCGACCGTGCTCGTGCACTTCGGCATGGGTTTCGTCTTCAGCTGGCTGTCCTCGGACCGCACCGAGGGGCAGGGCCAGCGGCGCTTCCCGGTGGCGGTGGAGGACGGCATGCGCCTGCCCGCCCTGCCGCGCCTGCAGGGCGTCCCGCTCCGGGATATCACGGAGCACCGGATCCTCGAGAACGAGCAGCTCGAGGGCTACGGCTGGGTGGATCGCGAGGCCGGCACCGTGCGGATTCCCATCGAGGAGGCCATGCGGCTCGTCGTCGAGCGGGGCCTCCCTGCGCTGGAGCAGGCCTCCGAGACGCCGGGCCTGATGCCCGCCGACGCCAGCGCCGGCGCGACCATGGTACGAAGGAGGCAGTAGTCATGACGTCCCTCGAAGTGCGACGGGTGTTTCGTGCGTCGGCGCGCGGGTGGACGTGTGCGATGGCGGCCCTGGCGCTCCTCGGGGCGCCAGCCCTGGCCACGGCGCAGCAGGCGCCTCCGGGGATGACGGGCAGCATCGGGATCGCGCCCGGCATGCCCTCACCGGCCCTTCCGGCCCAGCTGGAAGGCGTGACGTTCGAGCAGCGCCTCGATGCGCAGCTGCCGCTCGATGCGACCTTCCGCGACGAGACGGGCCGTACCGTGCGGCTCGGCGAGTACTTCGGGCGAAAGCCGGTGCTCCTTGCCTTCGTGTATTACAACTGCCCGATGCTGTGCATGCAGGTCATGAACGGCATCTCGACCACCTTGAGCGTGACGCCGTTCGTGCCGGGCGAGGACTTCGAGGTCGTGCTCGTCAGCTTCGACCCCCGCGACACGCCGGCGGATGCCGCCGTCAAGAAGCAGGAGCACCTCGAGCACTGGGAGGCGGAGGGCACCGCGGCCGGCTGGCACTTCCTCACAGGCGACGAGGACCAGATCCGTCGGGTGACCGACGCGGCCGGCTTCACCTACAGCTGGGACGAGCGCATCGAGCAGTACGCCCATGTGAGCGGCGTGCTCGTGGTGACGCCGCAGGGACGGCTCTCCCGGTACTTCTACGGGATCGAGTACTCCGCCAAGGAGATGCGCATGGCGCTGGTCGAGTCCGGCGAGGGCAAGATCGGCTCGCTCGTGGACGACATCCTTCTCTACTGCTACCACTACGATCCGGCGTCGGGTCGCTACGGCGTGGTGGTGATGAACATGGTGCGACTCGGCGGACTGCTGACGATCGCCCTGGTGGCTGGTTTCATTGTGCTGATGCGGCGCCGCGAGTTGCGCGCGCCGGTGGAGGGCCGCGCCTGAGGCCCCCGAGGCCCCGAGTCCGGCCCTGAGCCCCGATTATGCAATCTGGCATTTCGTTCCTTCCCGAACAGGCCTCGACGCTGGCGCCGAGGGTAGACAACCTGTACTTCTTCATCGTGGCGGTCACGGCGTTCTTCGCCTTGCTCGTGACGGTGCTGGTGGTCTACTTCGCCTTCAAGTACCACACCGACGATCCCTACGCGGTCGGCGCGCCCATCCACGGGTCGATCCCGCTGGAACTGTTCTGGACGGCCGTGCCCTTCGTGATCGCGATCTTCATCTTCGCCTGGTCCACCAACGTCTACTTCGACATCGTGCGTCCGCCCGACCAGGCGATGCAGGTGTACTCGGTGGGCAAGCGGTGGATGTGGAAGTTCCAGCATCCGAGCGGCCAGCGCGAGATCAACGAGCTCCACGTGCCGGTGGGGCGCCCGGTGAAGGTGACCTTCACCTCCGAGGACGTCCTGCACGACCTCTTCATTCCCGCCTTCCGGGTGAAGGCCGACGCCATTCCCGGCCGGTATTCCACCATCTGGTTCACGGCAACCCAGACCGGCGAGTATCACCTCTTCTGCGCGGAGTACTGCGGCACCAAGCACGCCGGCATGATCGGCCGCGTCATCGTGATGGAAGAGACCGCCTATCAGGCCTGGCTCGACACCAGCCAGGAGTCGTCGCTGGCGGCGCAGGGGCAGGCGCTCTACGAGAGCCTCTCGTGCCAGTCGTGCCACCTGAACGACGGCAACGGCCGGGGGCCGGCCCTCCATGGCCTGTTCGGCTCCGAGGTCCAGCTGGCGAACGGCACGACGGCGACGGTCGACGAAGGCTACCTCCGCGAGTCGATCCTCAACTCGCAGATGCGCGTCGTTGCCGGCTACACCCCCATCATGCCGACCTTCCAGGGCCTCGTGGACGAGGACGGCATGGTCGGGCTGATCGAGTACATCAAGTCGCTGCGGACGGGTCCGTCCAGCGAAGGGGCCTCGGCGAGCCTGCCGGCCGAGGCCGGAGAGCCGGAGTAACGGGGACGACGGGACGACGGGTCTCGAGGCGCCGCGCAGGCGTCCGTGGAAAGAACCAATGACGACGCAACCAACCACCACCTATCTCAACGTCACGCACGGCCTGGCGTCGTGGCTCCTGACCAAGGACCACAAGCGCATCGGCCTGCTCTACCTGGTCGTCGTGTCCATCGCATTCGCGCTGGGCGGCGTGTTCGCCGGACTCATCCGGCTCGAGTTGCTGACCCCGCCGGGCGACATGGTGACGTCGGATCTCTACAACCGCATCTTCACGATGCACGGCGTCGCGATGGTGTTCTTCGTCCTCATTCCCGCCGTGCCGGCGATCCTGGGCAACTTCGTGCTGCCGCTGCAGCTCGGCGCCAAGGACGTGGCGTTTCCCAAGCTCAACCTGCTGAGCTGGTACGTCTTCGTCATCGGCTTCATCTTCACCGCCTTCGCGATGGTGATGGGCGGCGTGGACACGGGCTGGACGTTCTATACGCCCTACAGCACGACCGCCTCCAACTCCAACGTCATGGCGGCGGGCGTCGGCGTGTTCATCACCGGCTTCTCGTCGATCCTGACCGGCGTCAACTTCATGGTCACCATCCACCGGATGCGCGCTCCGGGGCTGACCTGGTTCCGCCTGCCGCTGTTCGTGTGGGCCCTCTACGCCACGAGCCTCGTGCAGATCCTCGGAACGCCCGTCGTGGCCATCACGGTGCTGATGGTGGCGATGGAGCGCGGCCTGGGCCTCGGCATCTTCGACCCCACGCTCGGTGGCGACCCGGTGTTGTTCCAGCACCTGTTCTGGTTCTACTCGCACCCGGCCGTCTACATCATGATCCTGCCCCCGATGGGCGCCATCAGCGAGTGCATCGCCTGCTTCTCGCGGAAGACGGTATTCGGGTACTCGTTCGTGGCCTTCTCGAGCCTGTCGATCGCCGTCTTCGGGTTCCTGGTGTGGGCGCACCACATGTTCGTGGCCGGCATCTCGCCCTACTCGGCGATGGTGTTCTCGTTCCTGACGTTCGCGGTGGCCATCCCCTCGGCGGTGAAGACGTTCAACTGGACGGCGACGCTCTACCGGGGCGCCATCTGGTTCAAGGCGCCGATGATGTACGTCTACGGCTTCCTCGGCCTCTTCCTCATCGGCGGCCTCACGGGCCTCTTCCTCGCCTCGCTCGGCACCGACGTGCACATCCACGACACCTACTTCGTCGTGGCGCACTTCCACTACATCATGGTGGGCGGCGCCATCATGGGATACCTGGCGGGCCTGCACTTCTGGTGGCCGAAGATGACGGGCCGGATGTACTCGGACGGGCTGGCGAAGGTCGGCGCGGCGCTGATCTTCATCGGCTTCAACCTCACGTTCTTCCCGCAGTTCATCCTGGGCTACATGGGGATGCCGCGCCGCTACCACATGTATCCGCCCGAGTGGGAGATGCTGAACGTCCTCTCGACGGGGGGCGCGGGGATCCTGGGCATCGGATACCTGCTGGCGGTGGTGACCCTGCTCTGGTCGCTCAAGAACGGCGCCCTGGCCGGCGACAACCCCTGGCACGCCACCGGGCTCGAGTGGACGACGCAGTCGCCGCCATTGCCCGAGAACTTCGTGGAGACCCCGATCGTCACGGAGCCGGCATACAACTACGCGCACAGGGAGATCAAAGTTGTCTGAGGTGGCCGCTCCCGCTCACGCCGTGGCGCACGGGCACGACGCCCTGCACCACCACGCTGCCCAGCAGCATCACTTCGAGTCGCTCGACCAGCAGCACGAGGCGTCGACGCTCGGCATGTGGTTCTTCCTGGTGCAGGAAGTCATGTTCTTCGGCGGGCTGTTCACCGCCTACATGGTCTACCGCATCTGGTATCCGGAGGCCTGGGCCGAGGGCAGCCGCGAGCTCGACATCCTGCTCGGCGGCATCAACACCGTGGTGCTCATCGGCAGCAGCCTGACCATGGCGCTGGCGGTGCGGTCGGCCCAGGTGGGCTCCAACAAGGGGGCCTTCCGCTGGACCATCCTCACGATGATCCTGGGCCTGACCTTCCTGGTCATCAAGTTCTTCGAGTACGAGCACAAGTTCGAACTCAACCACGTGCCCGGCGCCAACTTCGTGTTCGAAGGCCCGCACGCGAACCAGGTCGAGATCTTCCTGTCGCTGTACTTCGCCATGACGGGGCTGCACGCGCTCCACATGATCATCGGGTTCGGCATCCTCGCCTGGGTGGCGTGGCTGGCGCACAACGAGCGGTTCTCCCGCGAGTGGTCCACGCCGGTCGAGATGACCGGGCTGTACTGGCACTTCGTGGACATCGTCTGGATCTTCCTGTTCCCGCTGCTGTACCTGGTGGACCGCGCGGGCCAGCTCGGGTAACGCCAATGTCTGGACACGTATCTCCGGTCAGCAGCTACATCGGGATCTTCCTCGGCCTCATGGTGCTGACGGCCGTCACCGTCGGCGTGGCGTTCCTCAACCTGGGGCCGCTCAACTTCCCCGTGGCCATCGCCATCGCCATCCTGAAGGCGACGCTCGTCATCCTGTTCTTCATGCACGTGAAGTACAGCAGCACGCTGACGAAAATGTTCGTCGGCACCGCGTTCTTCTTCCTCATCATCCTGTTCGGCCTCACGCTCACCGACTACCTGTCGCGCGGGCTGCACACCTCGCCGAACGTGATCGTCGAGGATCCGCTGCCGACGGGCATCATCACCCGCTGAGCCGTTGCCGCGTCGGTGGGTGCCGGGAGCCGCCTCGTGGCGGCTCTCGCTGCGTACAGGCCTGTGGCGGGGTGGCGTCAAATGCGCTAGGCTGGCCCCGAAACCATGGCTACGAGGTTCTGCGTGCCCCGCGCCCTCTTCGGGCTCCAGTCCCGCGCACCGTCGTGGCTGGGGCTGTCGGTGCTGGCCCTGTCGGTGCTGGCGCTGTCGTCGCTGGCACTGTCGGCCTGCGCCGGGCCCGGCGGCGACGGCCCGTACTTCGGAAAGGTGGCGCCACCCGAGGGGCAGACCCTGCGCTACATCTCGGGCTCGGAGCCCGAGTCCCTCGACCCGCAGGTGGCCACCGGACAGCCCGAGGCGCGCATCATCCTCTCCCTCTTCGACGGCCTCACCGAATACGCGCCCCGCACGGGCGAGCCCATTCCGGCCCTCGCCGAACGGTGGGACGTCAACGGCGACAGCACCGAGTTCACGTTCCACCTCCGCACCGACGCCCGCTGGTCCGACGGGACGCCCATCACCGCTGACGACGTCGTCTACTCCCTGCGCCGTGGCCTGTCGCCGGCGCTGGCCTCCCGCAACGCCTACCTCGCCTACGGGATCGAGAACGCCCAGGCCTACAACGAAGGGGCCGTCTTCGCCCGCGAGCGGGCGACCGGTGCCTTCGTGCCCGACCCCGCCAATCCGCGCGTCCGCCTCACCCTGCCCGCTGACGCGGAGGTTCGTGGAGACGTGCTCGCCCGGCTGCCGGGGCTCGCCGACGGTGCGCCTGCCCTGGACTTCGTCCCCGTGCAGCCCGAGGACGTGGGGGTCGTTGCCGACGACGCCCACACCGTGCGCGTGCGGATGGCGCTGCCGGTGCCCTACTTCCTGGGCCTCGTCGCCCACCAGTTCTTCCGGCCCGTCCCGCGCCAGGCCATCGAGACCTGGGGCGAGCGGTGGACCGACCCGGCGCACATCGTGACCTCGGGCGCCTTCCTGCTCGAGCGCTGGCTCCCCTACAACGAAATCAACGTGGTGAGGAACCCGGGCTACTGGGACGAGGTGCGGCTCGACCGCATCTCCTTCTACACGCTCGAGGACGTCACCACGATGCTCAACCTGTACAAGGCCGGCGAGGTGGACGCGCTCTACAACCACACCGTGCCGGCCGCCTGGGTGGACACGATCAGGCCGTACAAGGACTACATGGACGCGCCCGAGGCCTCCGTGGAGTACCTCCTGTTCAACGTCGAGCGCCCGCCGATGGACGACATCCGGGTCCGCAAGGCATTCAACATGGCGGTGGACAAGGTGGCGCTCGCGCAGTACCGACGCACGGCGAAGCCGCTCAGCGGGTTCACGCCGGAGGGCATCTTCCCCGGCTACCCTCAGCCCACGGGGGATCCCTTCGACCCGGACCGCGCGCGGGCGCTGCTCGCCGAGGCCGGTTACGCGGGCCTCGATGGTGCGTGGGATCCGTCCACGTTTCCCATCGCCGACGTGGCGCTCACCTACAACACCGCCGAGACCAACCGCCAGCTCGCCGAGTTCGTCCAGGCGCAGTGGAAGCAGAACCTCGGGCTCACCGTCCCCCTCCGGAACCTGGAGTTCCGGACGTTCCTCACCGTGCGCAACGACCGCGACTACAGCGGCCTGGCCCGCGGCGGCTGGGCGGGCGACTACCTCGATCCGTTCACGTTCCTCGAACTCTTTTCCACCCCTGCGGGCAACAACGGCACGGGATGGTTCGACCCCCGGTACGCGGCGATGCTGGATGCGGCCAATCGTGAGGGCGATCCCGCCGCGCGCTACGCGCGTCTCGCGGACGCCGAGGCCTACCTTCTCGCCGCCCAGCCCATCGTGCCGCTGCTGACCATGGCGACCAACTGGGTGAAGAAGCCATACGTGAAGGGCTTGTTCGCGAACCCGGTGACGATGCACGCCTGGAAGTTCGTGTACATCGAGCACGACCCGTCGAAGTGGGACCTGGAGGACCCGACGCCGCGCTGATCGCGCGCCGCCTCCCGGCCCTTATGCTGCGATTCATCCTGCGCCGGCTGTTCGTCACCGTGCCGATGGTGCTCGTGGTGGTGTCCCTCACGTGGGGGCTCATCCGCCTCGCGCCCGGCAACTTCTACACCGGGGAGAAGCCGATTCCGCCGGCGATCGAGCAGAACCTCCGCCAGCGGTACGGCCTCGATCGCCCCTGGTACGTGCAGTACGGCCGCATGCTGGGCAGCGTCGCGGCGGGCGACTTCGGCATCTCCCTGCACTACATCGGGCAGCCGGTCAACGGCATCCTGGCCTCGGCGCTCCCGGTCTCGGCGCTGCTCGGCGCCCTCTCGTATCTGCTGGCGCTCGTCGTGGGCGTCGCCGCCGGCATCCTGGCCGCCCTGCGACAGAACTCGCGCCTCGACTACGCGTCGATGACGGCGGCGATGGTGGGCATCTCGCTGCCCAACTTCGTGCTCGGCCCCGTGCTGGTGCTGGTGTTCGCGCTGTCGTGGTACTGGTTGCCGCCCGCCCGCTGGAATGGCTTCGGCATCAACCTGATCCTGCCGGTCGTGACGCTGTCGGCGGTGTACATGGCCTACGTCGCACGGCTCGCCCGCTCCGGCATGCTCGAAGTGCTTCGCTCCAACTACATCCGCACGGCGCGGGCGAAGGGCCTGCCCGAACGCACCGTCCTTCTCCGGCACGCCGTGCGCGGGGGGCTCCTCCCCGTCGTGTCCTTCTCGGGGCCCGCGCTGGCGTTCCTCATCACGGGTGCGGTGGTCGTCGAGCGGATCTTCGCGCTGCCCGGCCTCGGCAACTACTTCATCAACGCCAATCTGAACCGCGACGAGCCCCTCATCATCGGCATCGTGGCCTTCACGTCCATCGCCGTGCTGGTCTTCAACCTGCTGGTCGACGTGGCCTACGCCTTCGTGGATCCCCGTGTCCGGTACTGACGCGCCGCCCCCCATCGCCCCCGCGTCGGACGCACCCGCGCCTGACGCACCCGCGCCTGACGCACCCGTGGCCGGGACGTCGCTCTGGCGCGATGCCCGCCGGCGGCTCCTCCGGAACCGGCTGGCCGTCTTCGGTCTCGTGGTCGTGGCCATCGTGCTGACCGCGTCGCTCGTCGGGCCCGCGATCATCGAGTGGACCACCGGCAATACCTACGACTCGATCCCCGCGGACCGGTCGCGCATCCGGGCCCTGCCGCCGTTCACGGGTGTGGACGGACGATTCTCCTGGGAACACCCCATGGGGACCGACATCCTGGGGCGCGACATCCTGGCGCGGGTGCTCCTCGGCGGCCGCATCTCCCTGATGGTGGGAATCATCTCGACGGTGGTCTCGCTGGTGATCGGCGTGGCGTACGGGGCGACGGCGGGCTACGTGGGGGGGCGCGTGGACGAGGCGATGATGCGCGTGGTGGACGTGCTCTACGCCGTGCCCTACATGATGATCGTCATCGTGCTGCTCGCCCTCTTCGGCGGCCAGTCGCCACTCGGGCAGCTCGTGCTGCTGTTCGTCTCGCTCGGCGCGGTGTCGTGGCTGACGATGGCGCGGATCGTCCGCGGGCAGGTGCTCTCGCTCAAGAACCAGGAGTTCGTCCTGGCGGCCCGGGCCACGGGCGTGCGGGCCACGCGCATCGTCGCGAGGCACCTGGTGCCGAACGCCCTGGGGCCCGTGGTGGTCTACGCCACGCTCACCATCCCCTCGGTGATGCTCCTCGAGGCCTTCCTGTCGTTCCTCGGCCTGGGTGTGCAGGCGCCGCTCGCCTCGTGGGGGAGCCTCGCCGCGGAGGGCGTCCAGAACCTGGCGGTCTTTCCGTGGCAGCTCATCTGCCCGGGTGCCACGATGGGGATCACGCTCTTCTCGCTGAACTTCATCGGCGACGGTCTCCGCGACGCGCTCGATCCGCAGATGAGGAAGTCCTAGCCGATGGCCGAGGCGCCGCTCCTGTCGGTCGAGGGCCTGGCGACGTGGTTCGACGAGGACGAACGCGTCGTGCGGGCCGTGGACGGCCTGAGCTTCGAGGTGCGTCGCGGCGAGACGGTGGGCATCGTCGGCGAGTCGGGCTCCGGCAAGTCGGTGACCAGCCTGTCGGTGATGGGACTGGTGCCGCGCCCGCCGGGCCGCATCGTGGCGGGCCGGATCGTGTTCGACGGGCAGGACCTGCTGCAGCTCGGCGACGACGCCATGCGCCGGATTCGCGGCCGGCGCATCGCGATGGTCTTCCAGGATCCGATGACCGCGCTCAACCCGTTTCTGCGCATCTCCACGCAGATGACGGAGGTGACGCGGCTCCACCTGGGACATTCGCGGGCAGACGCGCGCGCGCACGCCATCCGGATGCTCGAGACGGTGGGCATTCCCGATGCGGAGGGTCGCATCGACGACTATCCGCACCAGTTCTCCGGCGGCATGCGCCAGCGCGTGATGATCTCGATGGCGCTCTCGTGCCGACCCGAGCTGCTCATCGCCGACGAGCCGACCACGGCGCTCGACGTGACCATCCAGGCGCAGATCCTGGAGCTCGTGTCTCAACTCAAGGCCGACACCGGCACGAGCGTGGTGCTCATTACGCACGATCTGGGCGTGGTGGCGGGCATGGCCGACCGCATCCTGGTGATGTACGCCGGCCGCCTGTTCGAGAGTGCCCCGACCCGCGAGCTGTTCGCCCGCCCCGCCAACCCGTACACGCGAGGCCTGCTGCTCTCGGTGCCGAATCCGCTGCAGGCCAAGGGCGCCGAGCTCTACCAGATTCCCGGCCTGCCGCCCGACCTCGCCGAGGCGACCGCCGGCTGCGCCTTCGCGCCCCGGTGCGAACGGGCCGAGGCCGTGTGCCGCTCGACGCCCCCGCCCCTGGTGCGGCTCACCGCCGAGCGCGAGTCGCGGTGCCACTTCGCCAACGAGCTGTTCCAGGCGCCATGAGCCAGGGGCTTCCGACACACCCAGCCGGCGGAGCCGCACGCGCACACGACGCGGCACAGGCTGGCGTGCTCGTGTCCGCCCGTGCTCTCGAGGTGCACTTCCCGCTCGGGGGCGGCACGATCTGGGACCGGCTCACCGGCGGGAGTCCCGTGGCGCGCGTCGTGAAGAGCGTGGACGGGGTGTCGCTCGACATCCGCGCGGGGGAGACGCTCGGCCTGGTCGGGGAGTCCGGCTGCGGCAAGACCACCCTCGGCCGCGCGCTGCTGCGCCTGGTGGAACCCACCGGCGGAACCGTGCGTTTCGACGGGATCGACGTGACCGCGCTGTCCGCGGCCGATCTGCGCCGGGCGCGACGCCGCATGCAGATGATCTTCCAGGACCCGTATGCGTCGCTCGATCCCCGCATGAGCGTCGGCCAGATCATCGCCGAGCCGATCGAGACCTTCCACCTGGCGACGGGCGCCGCCACGCGCGAGCGGATCCGCGAGCTGATGTCGGTGGTGGGCCTGAGCGAACGCTTCATCAACCGCTATCCGCACGAGTTCTCGGGAGGCCAGCAGCAGCGCATCGGCATTGCGCGGGCCCTGGCCGCGAACCCCGAGTTCATCGTGGCGGACGAGCCGATCTCCGCGCTCGACGTGTCCATTCAGGCGCAGATCATCAACCTGCTCGAGCGGCTCCAGCGGGAGCGCCAGCTCACCTACCTGTTCATCTCGCACGATCTCCGGGCCGTGCGGCACACCTCCGATCGCGTGGCGGTGATGTACCTGGGGCGCATCGTGGAGCTGGCCGAGGCCACCGCGCTCTACGACCAGCCGCTCATGCCCTACACGCAGGCGCTCATCTCGGCCGTGCCGGTTCCCGATCCGGTGGTGGAGGGGACGAGGCGGCGCATCGTGCTCGAAGGCGAGGTGCCCTCGCCGGTGAATCCCCCGTCCGGCTGCCGTTTCAGGACGCGATGCCGCTACGCGGTGGGTGCCTGCGCGCAGGTGCAGCCCGCGCTGGCCGAGGTGCGGCCGGGACACTTCGTGGCCTGCATCCGCGTCAGCCCCGAGTACCCCGACATCGAGCGGGTTCCCGCGGGGGCCACGCCCGGGCTGCCGGCCTGACGTCGAGCCTGGTGCCCACTCGGGCGAGCGGCCCGCGACACGGCTGCGACCCCACAGCCACCGTCCGGCCGGCGCGCGCCGGCCCCGGAAGCACGACACGCCCCGGCCGCGACGCAGCGCAACTTGAGGTAGAGTCCGACCACATGTCAGCGGAGACGATCGAAAAGAGCCTCGGCGACGCGATGCGCGCCTCGGAGTGGCTGGTGGCCCACGAACGGGCCCACGGTACGCTGGCCGCGCTGGCGGTCCGCCTGACGTCCGGCCTTGCGCGCGGCGGCCGCGTGCTCACGTGTGGCAACGGGGGCTCGATGTGCGAGGCGATGCACTTCGCCGAGGAGCTGTCGGGCCGGTTCCGCCGCGACCGGCGCGCGCTGGCGGCACTCGCCATGAGCGACCCGGGCCATCTCACCTGCGTGGCCAACGACTACGGGTTCGACCAGGTCTTCGCGCGCGGCGTGGAGGCATGGGGGCGCCCGGGCGACGTGCTGCTGATCTTCTCGACCTCCGGCAACAGTGCCAACGTCGTGGCGGCGGCCGAGACGGCCCGCGCGTCGGGACTCGAGGTGGTCGGGCTCCTGGGCCGCGACGGCGGCCGCCTGCGGCCGTTGTGCGACGCGTGCCTCGTGGTCCCGGGCGAGACCGCCGACCGCATCCAGGAGGTGCACATGATCGCGGTGCACGCGCTCATCGAGGCCATCGAGCACGCGCTCTTCCCCGCGTAGATGGCCGGCGTCCCAGCCGGTGGTGGCACCACGCGGCCGCACGTCGATGGGGGCGATGAGGCGCCGGCCGGGGCTGGGCCCCGCCGGAACCGGGCTCTGACGCCGTCCACGGTTCCTGCGGGGCCCATCTCCGAGCGGCGCGGCTGGCGCTGCCGTGCGCGACTCGCCAGCCGTCCGCCACGATGGCGATCGGCGTGTGCCGATGGCCGCGGGCGCCGACGACAGGGCGGGGTCGCCCGGGCAGGAACCGTGGACGTGCGAGAGCGCCCGGTTCCGGTCCGGGCGACCGCGACCTGTCGTCGTTACGCGCGGGCCGCCCCGTCCCGCATCAGCCTGCGCAGCGCCGGACGCACCCCGCCGTCTACCGCGCCAGCCGAACGCCCACCTGGCCGGACACGCGCCACGACGAGTAGCCCGTGCGCTGGTCCCAGGTCAGGAACGCCCCGCCCCCGGCCACGAGCGGACCCACCGTACGGCTGACATCCAGCAGACCGTGTGCGGCAAGCCCCGCGCGCGACGCGAACCACGCCACCTTCGGGTTGATCTCACCCTCGAGCCGCCATGGGCCGGCGGTACGAATCGTGTGCCACATGGTGCCGACCGACACGAACTGGCCCGGGCTGAAGTAGCGGTCGGACATCTCGCGGAACGACTCCCAGTAGACGTTCGGTCGCAGGGCGGTCCACGTGCCCGTGCGATTGGTGAGCGTGTGCTGGTAGTGCCCGTAGACGGAGACGGCGCGGTTGCCGTCCTGGTACCGGCCGTGATCCAGCTGCACCTGCACCTGGCCGTCGATGGCGACGCGCGCGTCCACGGAAGCCGATGTACGGGTGACCGCGAACGCCGGACCCAGGGCCTCGAGGCGCAGCACACGGGTGAAGCTGCGGGGTTCACGCCGGTCCTGCGTGGACCAGAGGGAGGCGCGCTCCACGCCCAGGAAGATCGACGTGTGGTCTTGCAGCGCGTACCGGCCACCCAACCTGGCCGTGGTGATGGTGGCAGCACCCGAGCCAGCTTCAGTGCCAGTTTCCACGCCAGTCCCAGCGCCCGCCACGGTGCCAGCCACAGTGCCCGCCACGGTGCTGGCCACAGTGCTGGCCACAGTGCCCGCCACAGTGCCCGCCGCAGTGCCAGCCGCAGTGCCGGGACCGACGCCGGTACCGGCATAGCGCTCCGCGCCAATGGCGGCGTCGATGCCGAGCCGCGGCGTCACCAGGGCGTTGGTGGTCGCCATCGAGGCGAGCGTCCGCGTGTACGAGCGGTCGTCCTGCGCGAGGCGTCCGGCGCCCGCCGAGAAATCGAGGGGCAGGGCCCGGGCCGGCCACCACCGCCACGTGGTACCCCCCTGCGCGAGGGACACGCCGTTCGAGTCGCCGAGTGCCTGGAGCGGCACCGTGGCCACCGGGCCCGTGGCCTGCGACACCGCGCGCCGCTCGAGGTCCACCAGGCGCGGGGGCGCACCGCCAGCGGTGGCACGTGTCAGGTCGGCGGCGGCCCTGGCGAAGTCGCCCCGGCTGGCGCGCGACCGGGCGCGCCAGTAGGCTTCATCGCCGGGAGTGGTGGTTCCACGCGCCAGCGCCAGCGCGCGCAGGTCGGCGCTGCGGAGGTGCTCGTCGCGCGCGAAGGCCAGCGAGGCGAGCAGGCCCGCGGAGTCGGCATCGGGTGGCGCGTCCCACGGGAGGCGATTGGCGATGGCCGCAGCCTCCCGCACCTTGCCCTGCAGGTGCAGGGCCTGTGCGAGGACGACGTCCGCGGCCAGGCCTTGCTCCGTTCCGCTCACAGCCGCGTCGCGTGCGAGCTGTTCGGCCAGGGCGAGATCGCCCGACGCGAGGAGCGTCCGTGCCATCTCGACGCGCAGGCCGTCGGGCGCACGCGTGTCGAGCAGCCACAGGTAGAAGGTTGCCGCCTCCTCGTACCGACCCACGGACGCCATGGCCCGCGCCGCCTTGAGCGACAGCTCTGGCGAGGTGCGCTGCTCCCACGCCCGCGCAAGCGTCTCGGCCGACCGCTCGGGGCTGGTGGGCGCCAGCAGGTCGCCCACCGCCTCGAGCACGTCCGGGTCGTCGGGCCTCACGATGCGCACCCGCTCCCACGCCGCGAGCGCGCGCTCGGCATCGCCAGCGAGCCGGTACTGCGAGGCGAGCCAGCGCTCCTCGTCCGGTGTCAGCGGACGAACTCCGGCCAGTTGTTCCAGGTATTCCACCGCCCGCGCCGGCTGGCCGTCGGCGCTCTCGGCTGCGGCGGCCAGCGCGAGCGCGCCTGCATCCATGGGTGCCGTGCCCACCGCCTCGGCCAGGGAACGGCGTGCCTCGGCGCCGTTGCCCGCGGCGACAGCGACCATCGCACGCTCCACGAGCGCATCGCGCCGGAGATCCTGTTCGGGCGTCGTCTCGGCGAAGCGGGCGTACCAGTCCAGGGCGCGCGGAAGGGCACCAAGCTCGCGGTGCCCGCGTGCAATCGTCAACGCGAGGGCCGCGTCCTGCCTGGCACCTCGTGCCCATGCCTGCTCGTACGCCTCGACCGCCTCGGCCCGCCGTCCCAGGCGTTCGAGCACGTAGCCGAGCGTGCGCAGCGTCTCGGCTGGGGCATCGGCCGCCTGCGCGGCGCGCGCGTAGCCGGCGGCGGCGTCTTCGAGCCGGCCGGCCTGTTCGAACAGCTGCGCCTGCCGCACCACGGCCCCGAGATCGGTCGGCTCCAGCCGCAGGACGGCCGCGAGCGCCAGGCCCTCGACGGTCACGTCTCCGGTCTGCCGCCCGGCTTCCGCCAGTGCCCGCCACGCCTCCGCATCGTCGGGATGGGTCTCTACCCAGGCGCGCAGGAATCCGGTCGCCAGGTCCCACGCTCCGGCCCACGCGGCTGTCCGCCACTGGCGGAGTTGCAGCGCCTCGCTGCCGGTGTGCGCGCGCAGCACGGCCAGGGCTTCGCCGACGCGACCCTCTCCGTTGAGCAGGTCCACGAATCGTAGCAGGGTGCGTTCGTCAGCCCGATCGGTGTCGACGAGACGGCGGTAGACCCGACTGGCGGCGTCGGTGCGACCGGCCAGCGCGTAGCGCGCGGCAAGGTCGGCCTCGAGTGCCGTGTCCTGGGCGGTGCGTACGACGAGCCGGCCGAGGAGCCGTTCCGCCTCCTCCAGTCGGCCGCTCCAGAGGGCCGCCTGCGCCTGCTGACGCGCGACGGCCGGCGTGACCGCCGCCACCGGCAGTTCCGCGAGCACGTCTCGCGCCTCGCCGTGCCGCTGTCGCATCATGAGCAGCCCGGCCAGGCGCACGCGCGTGTCGGGCGCGTCGTTCACCGCCAGCGCCCGCCGGTGGACCTCGATGGCCTCGTCCGGGCGCCCGGCCTGTTCGAGCGCCCACGCCAGTTGTCCGAGGACGCCCACGCTGGCATCCGCGGCCACCAGCTCCTCGAGGCGCGGCACCGCGTCATCGAAGCGTTCGAGCTGCAGCAGCAGCTCGGCCCGGGTGCGCAGGTTCTCGGCGTCCGGAGCCTGCTCGAATGCCGCGAGGGCCTCTTGTCGGCGATCGAGGGCACGCAGGGCCACACCCTGTCGGCGGAGCGTGTTCGCCCGCAGCGCGTCGGTGGGCTGTGTGTCGAGGATCCGATCGGCCAGTGAGACGGCGAGGGGCCAGTCCCGGGCCGTCATTGCCCACGCGAGCGCGGCGCTCAGGCGATCCACGCCCGCGAGGCCGTCGATGAGGGCCCGGTCGCTGAGGGCACCCGTGACGTCGCCGGCCGCCGCCAGCGCCTCGCTCCGCCGGTACCGCTGCGCCTCGGTGAGCGTGGACGCGTCGAGTCCGCCGAGCAGCGCGCGCACCTCGGCCTGCCGTCCCTGGCGGCCCAGGCTGTCGGCGAGTCCCAGCTGCACGTCGGGCATGCCCGGCGCAAGGGACGCGGCGTCCCGGAAGCTGCGTTCGGCCTCCGGCGCGCGACCCGCCGCGAGTTCGAGGTACCCCTTGTAGGACTGGTAGCCGGCGTTGGCGGGGTCGTCAGCCACGGCGCGCCCCACTTCGGCGATGGCTTCGGCGGTCTGGCCGGTGGTCTCCAGTTGCCGGGCCTGCTCGTAGCGCAGGTACGGCGAGCGCCAGAATCCCGGCTGCTGCACCCAGAGGAAGCCGACGGTCACGACCAGCCAGGCACTCACGAGCACCGTGCGGCCCAGCCGGTGCGGACGCACGAGGCCTGCGCTCTCGGCGGCCACCACACGACTGGCGCCGCCGTGGCGCAGCGCCGCGAGGACGACCGGCAGCAACGACCAGATGGCGAGTGTCGAGATGGCGATGTTGGCGGCAATCAGGCGACCCGGCACGCGGCCGCTCACGGTGGCGTAGAAGGGCAGCAGGCCGTTGCCAGCCAGCACCAGCACCTGCGGCAGCACGGCCAGCACGCGTGGGCGCACGGGGCGTTGCCGCGGGCGGTTGTTGGGGCGGTACTCCGGCTTGCGGCCCTTGGGATAGAAGAACGCCCGGACGATGCCGCGTGCATAGATCGGGAACAGGCCCGTGAGCATCTGGAACTGCTTGCCCGGCTGACGGAAGCGGAAGAGGAACTGCATCGCCAGCGTCATGCAGACGAAGTACGCGCTGCGGACCAGGGCGAACTCCAGCTCCGGGCGATTCAGGACGTTGCCGCCGGTGAGATAGCTCCAGATCGGGATCAGGAAGAAGAAGGGAAAGACGAACGCGGCGCATGCGTACGACAGGCCGATGATCAGGTAGGTGACGCGGGGGAACCACCCGAGCGAGCGCTTGAACAGCGGGTTGTCCCACAGCATGAGGCGCATCGTGTCGAAGGCCCACTGCCCGCGCTGCTGGTACACGCCCCAGATATCCGTGGGCGCGAGCCCCACCGAGAGCGCGTGCGGGTAGTAGAACGACTTCCAGCCCGCCGCGTGCAGCGTGTAGGAGGTCGTGAGGTCCTCGAGCAGGTTCCACGTGGCGAAGCCGCCGATGTCGTCGAGCGCTGCGCGGCGATAGAGCACGCCGGACCCGCACGAGATCGCCGCGTCCCCGCCGTCCAGGCCCAGTTGCACGGCCTCGTAGAAGACGCGGTCGTTGCTGTAGAAGGGGTCTTCCCGTGGCACCGTGAACGACTGCTGCGACTGCACGAACGCCACCCGATCGAAGCGCATGTAGCCCGCCAGCGCCTCGAGGATCTGCGGGAAGGCCCGCTGGTCGGCGTCGAGCACGAGCACCAGGTCCCCGGTGGCATGTGCGAGGCCGAAGTTGAGGTTCCCCGCCTTGGCGTCCCGCTGCGGCACGCCTGCCCGGCGCCTGGACAGATAGCGGCATCCCCACTCCGTGGCGAGGGCCTCGACGTCCGCCGATCCGGCGTCGTCGAGCACGTACACCGTCAAGGCGCCCGTCCAGCGGATGCGACTGGCAGCCTCCAGCGTTGCGCGGAGCGTCTCGATGGGTTCGCCGTAGGTCGGCACCAACACGTCCACGGTCCAGGGATGCTCGATGGCGAGGCCCGTCTCCGGCTTGAAGCGCAGGCGCCACACGCCGGTGGTCGCCACCGCGAACAGGGCCAGCGAGCAGATCTCGGCGGCAAGGAAGATCGCGCCGATGACAGGGTAGGCGGGGTTGAGGGCGCGGAAGGCCCACACGAGGTAGTAGCCGCCCGACACGAGTGTGAGCAGGGCCAGCAGGCGCGCGACCACACGCCTGCGCTGGTCCGCCTGCTCCATGAAGCGACGGTTCTTCGGCGATTCGCTGGATGGCATCACAGGGGTGACGGAATGGGCACGGCTCCGCGACGGGCGTCGCGGCCGCACGGTAATACAACTGACATCAGGGGCTCAGGCAGTCTGGCAGCGGGCGGCGACGCCCACAACGCCGCGGCAGCGAATGGACCAAACGGTGTGCAAGCCCATCCGTGGTTGGCGTGGCGAGTGGGTGCCCCAGGGTTGGCGTGCCCGCGCCCGGGTCGTACACTGTGGCCCGTGATGCGAATCCTCCCATCCCGATGCGCGGTTCCGCTCGTTGCAGCAGCCACCGTCGTTACGCTGTCGCTCACTGTGTCGCTCACCGTGTCGGCCCAGTTGCAGGCCCAGGCGCAGGCCCAGGCGTCCCGGCCGGCCGTCGAGGCGTCGGCGGTCGTGTCGCCGGTGCCCACGGGCGAGGTGACGCTGCTCGTGGTGGACGCCGAAGCGCCTCTGTCGTCGGTGACCGGCACGGCCTTCGAGCGTCAGGTCCGTTTCTGGCCCACCGGCAGTGACGGTCGGCGCTGGCAGGGCTTCGTGGGCGTGCCGATCGGCACCCGTGCCGGCACCCATGCCGTGGACGTGCGCGTCTCGGACGCGGACGGCCGGACCTCGGCGACAGCGGTTTCGCTGGTGGTGGAGGCCCGGCGGTATGCGACCCGTCGGCTCACCGTCGAGGAGCGCTTCGCCAATCCGCCCGCCGGGCAGGCCGAGCGCATCGCGCGCGATGCCAGGCGTCTGGCGAGCGCCTTTGCGACTTACCGTCCCGAGCGCCTGTGGAGCGGTGCGTTCGAGCTTCCGGTGCCGGGTCAGTCCACGAGCAGTTTCGGGCGGCTCACCGTGCTCAACGGCCAGCCCGGGACCCGCCACGCCGGCGCCGACTTCCGCGCCACCACCGGCACGCCCGTTCGCGCCCCCAACGCCGGGGAGATCGTCCTCGCCGAGGACCTGTATTTCTCCGGCAACACCGTGATCGTGGACCACGGGGCCGGCCTCTTCTCGCTCTTCGCGCACTTCTCGAAGATGCAGGTGGCGGTTGGTGACATGGTCGCGCGCGGCGACGTGCTGGGGGAGGCCGGGGCCACCGGCCGGGTCACGGGGCCGCATGTGCACTGGGCGGTCCGCCTGGAATCGCTGGCCGTCGATCCGCTCTCGCTGGTCCGCGTCGTATCCGAGGCCGGCCTCGCCGACTGATCCGTCGCGTGGCCGCCGTGCCGGCTGGCGCCCCGAACTTGCTGAAACGGCTTGGCTGGAGTGAGGGTTCGGCCGGCCGCAGAGTCTTCCACGCTACCCCTAGTCAGAGGAGAGTCCGCGGCGTGGCCATGCACCTCGGGGTCTGGCTGCTATTGGAAGTCGGCCCGTTCAGCTGGATGATGATTGGCAGCTACGTCGCGTTCGTGGAACCGTCGACGCTGGCCCGCTGGCTGGACGCCCGGATCCCGCCGATGTCTGCGCGCGCACCCGCGACCGCTTCGGCAAAGTGACATGCGGACCAGTGTCCCGGCGCCATCTCGCGCAACGCGGGCGACTCCACCGCGCACTCCGGACGGGCCATGAAGCACCGGGGATGGAAGTGACAGCCTGACGGGGGGGGCGCCGGGCTCGGCACGTCACCCGCCAGCACGATGCGTCGGTGAGCGCGGTCGGGGTCTGGCACGGGGATCGCCGACAGCAGCGACACGGTGTAGGGATGGCGCGGCGACGCGTAGAGCGCGGCGCTGGTCGCCAGCTCGACAATCCGGCCCAGATACATCACCGCCACCCGGTCGCTCACGTGTTCGACGACCGACAGGTCGTGCGCCACGAACAGGAACGTGAGCTGCATCCGCCGCTGCAGGTCCTTCAGCAGGTTGATGATCTGCGCCTGGATGGACACGTCGAGCGCCGACACCGGTTCGTCGGCCACGATGAGCCGCGGACCAACGGCCAACGCCCGTGCGATGCCGATGCGCTGGCGTTGTCCTCCCGAGAACTCGTGCGGATACCGCGCGGCGTGGCCGGGTGCGAGGCCGACCAGCTGCAGCAGTTCCGCGACGCGCTCCCGGGCCGCGCGGCCCCTGGCGAGCCCATGCACGCGCAGCGCTTCCTCGAGCGTGCTGCCCACGGTGAGGCGTGGGTTGAGGCTCGAGTAGGGGTCCTGGAAGATGATCTGCATCCGTCGCCGCAGTGCCCGCAGTTCCCGCCGCGGCAGGCCGACGATCTCGCGACCCTCGAAGCGCACGCTGCCCGCGGTGGGTTCGACCAGCCGCAGGATCGACCGGCCGGTCGTGGTCTTCCCGCAGCCGCTCTCGCCCACCAGGCCGAGCACCTCGCCCTCCTGGATCGTGAACGACACGTCGTCCACGGCCTTCACGTGGCCGACGGTGCGGCCCAGGAGCCCGCGGCGGATGGGGAAGTACTTCTTGAGGCCCTGCACCTCGAGCAGCGGTGCACCCGGCGTGGGTTGCCCGCTCACCCGCGTGCCTCGCCCAGGGGATCGAGCGTGCCGGCCGCGATCTCGTCGGCGCGAACACACCGCGCCAGGTGCCCGCCCGCGAACGCGCGCAGAGGCGGAGGGGCCAGGCAGGCCGTCGTCGCCACCGGGCAGCGTGGATGGAAGCGGCAGCCCTCCGGAAAATGCGCCGGGTTGGGGACGTTGCCGGGAATGACCCGCAGCGCGTCCTGACGGACGCCGAGCTTGGGGAGCGACGCCTGCAGACCCGCGGTGTAGGGGTGCAGCGGCTGCCGGAATGCCGAGCGAACGTCACAGTACTCGACGACCTGGCCGGCGTACATCACGGCCACGCGCGTCGCCGTCTCGGCCACGACGCCCAGGTCGTGGGTGATGAGAATCACCGCCATGCCCAGTTCGCGCTGCAGGGACGTGAGCAGCTCGAGGATCTGCGCCTGGATCGTCACGTCGAGGGCCGTCGTCGGCTCGTCGGCAATCAGCACGGCCGGCCGGCACGCCAGTGCCATGGCGATCATCACGCGCTGGCGCATGCCGCCAGACAGCTGGTGCGGATACTCGTCCACGCGCTGGTCTGGCGCGGCGATGCCCACCAGGTCGAGCATTTCGATGGCGCGACGACGCGCCGCCGTGCGGTCCAGGCGCTCGTGCCGCACCAGCGTCTCGACGATCTGTTCTCCGCAGCTGAACACCGGATTGAGTGCCGTCATCGGTTCCTGGAAGATCATCGAGATCTCCCGTCCGCGGATCGCGCGCATGTCGGCCGGGCTCAGCTCCAGCAGATTGCGGCCCCTGAAGCGGATCTCGCCTCCCTCGATGCGCCCCGGCGGGTCGGCCACCAGCCTGAGGATCGACAGGGCGGTCACGCTCTTGCCGCTGCCCGACTCCCCCACCACGGCGAGCGTCTCTCCTGCCGACACGTCGTACGACACGCCGTCCACCGCTCGAATCAGCGCATCGTCGGTGTGGAAGTAGGTGCGCAGGTCGCGCACCTCCAGCAGGGGCTCGCTCACGTGCGCCCTCCGCTGACGCGCCGTGGGTCGAGCGCGTCGCGCAGGCCGTCGCCCAGGAAGTTGAACGCCATCACGGTGAGGAAGATCGCGGCGCCGGGCACGTAGAGCAGCCAGGGAAACGAGGTGAGCGCCCGGATGCTCCGTGCCTGGTTGAGCATGTTGCCCCACGAGGCCGCCGGCTCCTGCACGCCGACCCCCAGGAACGAGAGCACCACCTCGCCCAGGATGTAGCCGGGAATCGACACGGTGGCCGCGACGATGACGAACGACATCGTGTTCGGCAGGATGTGCCGCCAGATGATCTGGAACCGCCCCACGCCCAGGGCCTCTGCCGCGGTCACGAACTCGTTCTTCCTGATCGACAGCACGAGTCCGCGAATGACCCGTGCCAGGCCGGCCCAGCCGATGAACGCCAGGATGGCCACGATACCGAGGTACACCTGCTGGCTCGGCAGCTCGATGGGAAACACCGCCCGCAGCGCCACGATCAGGTACAACGACGGGATGCTGAGCAGCAGGTCGGTCGTGCGCATGATGACGGTATCCACGAACCCGCCGAAGTAGCCCGAGATGCCGCCGAGCAGCAGACCCAGCGTGAACGAGATGGCAATGCCCACCACGCCGACCGTCAGCGAGATCTGTGCGCCGTAGAGCAGGCGCGAGAAGACGTCACGGCCGAACGAGTCGGTGCCGAGCAGGTAGATGCGCGCGGGGGCGTCCACCCCGAAGAGGTGCACGTCGCTCTCGACGAGCCCGAGCAGCGTGTAGGGTGCCCCGCGGACGAAGAACCGCACGGGCGCCTCGGCGGCGTCTTCCGAGTAGCCGAAGTTGCGGGGGTCGCTCAGCGTGGTCGGCCGGACGAACGGTCGGAGCGACACGCCCGATGCTCCGCCCCAGCGCAGCGCCTGCGGCGGGTGGAAGTAGCGCTGCCGGTCCATCTCCTCCTGGGAGTACGGCGCCACGAAGGGCGCGAGCACAGCGAGGAGATAGAAGAGCACCAGCACGGCGCCTCCGGCAACGGCCAGCGGGCTCTTGCTGAACTGCCGCCAGAAGATGCGCGCCGGCGACTGCGGCGGCTGCGTCTCGATGGTGGTGTCGGCAGGCCCGGCCAGCGCGCGGGGACCGATGGCCGGTTCAGTCATACGTGATGCGCGGGTCCGCGATGGCCAGCAGGAGGTCGGCGACGAGGTTGCCGAGCACGAGCACCACCGACGCCATCAGGACCGAGCCCATCACGAGGTACTGGTCCTGCGTGAGGATGGCATCGAGCGTGAGCCGTCCGAGGCCCGGCCACGAGAAGATGATCTCGGCGATGAACGAGCCCGAGACCAGCGCACCGAGCGTGTACCCGAACAGCGTGATCATCGGGTTGAGCGCGTTGCGCAGGGCGTGCTTGTAGATGACCACGCGTTCGTCGAGGCCCTTCGACCGGGCGGTGGTGACGAAGTCGAGCCGCAGCACGTCGAGCAGGTTCCCGCGCATCTGCCGCATCCGGCCGGCCAGCGGCACCAGCCCCACGACCAGGGCCGGCAGCGCGAGGTGCCAGGCCAGATCCAGCGCCTTGCCCGCCAGCGTCATGTCGTCGTAGTCGATCGACCGCATGCCGCCCACCGGAAACCAGCCGGTGCGCGCCGCCAGCATGAGCAGCAGCAGGCCCGACAGGATCTCGGGGACCGACAGCCAGACGAACGCCACGAGTGACAGCACCTTGTCCACCCACGAGTACTGCCGCACGGCGGCCAGGATGCCGAGCGGCACGGCGAGGCCCCAGGTGACGACGGCCGCGGCGGTGGCCAGGATCAGCGTGTTGCCCAGACCTTCGCTGATGACCTCGAAGACCGGCTGGTGGCGCGAGAAGGATTCGCCGAAGTCGAAGTGCAGGACGATGTTCCGGACGTAGAGGCCGTACTGCACGTACCACGGACGGTCGAGGCCGAAGTTGCGGCGCATGGCCTCGATCGTCTCGGCCGAGATGGCCGGATTCTCGGCCATCTGGTTCAGGAAGTCGCCTGGCGCGAGCTGCAGCAGCAGGAACGTCAGGGCGGAGACGCCGAACAGCAGCGGCACGAGCTGCAGCAGTCTCCGCAGGATGTACGTGCGCATGGGCTGACGGGTGGCCTGCGGCTAGCGGCTCTGCGCGGCGGATTCGACGTAGACCCGGTCGATGTTCCAGAGCAGCCGGTGCGGGATGACGTTGGGCGCCATGTTGCCGAAGCCGTTGCGTACCGGCACCTTCACGTTGATCGTCGGCAGCCAGATGAACCAGCCCTGGTCGTTGACGATCGTCTGCACCTCCCGCCAGGCGCGCAGGCGAGCCTCCATGTCGATCGTGCCCACCACCTCGTCCATCAATGCATCGATGCGGGCTTCCTCGGGCGTATCCGGGGTGGGCTGGCCGATGTGCCAGTAGTGCGTGCGGCCCGATGACCGCCACACGTTTTGGCCCATGCCCGGGTCGGGCGGCACGCCCGTCTGCAGGCCCAGCAGGCCGACCTCGTAGTCGTAGTCGTCGCGGATGTTGGTGACGAGCGTGTTGAAGTCCACGGGCACGAGCGTCGCGCGGATGCCGACGCTGGCGAGGTCGTCGCGGATGAAGTTGGCCATCGACACCCGCAGCCGGTTGTCGCTGTTGGTCTTGATCGAGAAGGCGATGGTGTTGCCCCGCTGGTCCTCGAGGAAGCCGTCACCGTCGCGGTCACGCCAGCCGAGCCCCGCGAGGAGGCGCTTGGCTTCCTCCGGGTTGTAGTCGTAGTGCACCAGGTCGGGGTTGTACCACCGGCGGTTCCCGGGCCCGGTCGTGGACCAGTTCTTCACGGCGTCGCCGAAGAAGATGCTGGGAATCATCGAGTCGCGGTCGATGGCCATCGAGACCGCCCGGCGGAACACCGGGTTGCTGAACCAGGCGTACTTGACCGGGTCCACGCGGGGCTCGCCCACGCGCCGCCCGCCACCGGCCTCGTGCACCTTGTTCAGGTTGAACCAGAAGAAGTTGGTGCTGAGCCCGGGGCCCAGGTCGTGGACCGTGAAGCCACCGGCCGCCTGATTGTCCTCGTACCAGGCGTAGTTCTCCGGCTTCGGATTGTCGAGCCCATCCACCTCGCCCGACCGGAACTTCAGGTCGAGCGCGTCCTGGTCCGGCACGACCAGGAAGACCACCTCGTCGAGGTAGGGCAGCCGCTGACCCTCGGCGTCCACGCCGAACCAGTAGGGGTTGCGGGTGAGCACCGTCCGTTCACCGGCCACCTGCTGCCCCAGGCGCCACGGTCCGCTTGTCACGAGCTGCTCCGGTGGCGTGCTCACCGAGTAGGCCGACGCGAAACTGCCGTCCCGCAGCGCCGGCTCGAGCACGTGCTTGGGCATGATCGACACCGCGCTGGCCAGGGGCACGAGCATGCCGTTGGGGCTGGGCGTCCGGATCACGACCGTGTAGTCGTCGGGCGCCGACACTTCAAACTGCTGGCCGTTCATCACCAGGATGTCCTGCACCGACGGATGGAGCGTCGCGTCGTAGGCCACCTCGAAGCTGAAGAGCACGTCCTCGGCGGTGATCGGGTGGCCATCCGAGAACGCGGCGCCGCGGCGGAGATGGAACGTCCAGGTGACCTGGTCGTCGGCCACCTCCCAGCTCTTCGCAAGCGCCGGCCGGTCCTCCTGGGTGCCGTTGTCGAACGACGCCAGCCCCATGTAGAGCAGCTGCGTGATGTCGGTGGAGCTCGCCTCGTTCGCCATCAGGGCGTTGAAGGTCTTGGGGCTCGTGGTGACGCCCAGCACGAAGCGCCCGCCGTGCCGGCCCACCGATGGCGCGTTCACGACCATGGGCTCTGCCGGCGGCGGCAGCTCGTCGCGGTAGGCCTCGGCCGGTGGCTCGGGTGCGCGGTCGCCCCCCCCGCATGCCACGAGGGTCGAGATGGCCAGACCGCAGAGCGCCTGTGCGAGCCGGCGGCGGGGGAAGGGCTGGATCATTGGGGCACTACTCCTGATGTCGGGGGTGGGCGCACGGCGCGCTCGTCGGGGAATGTTACGCGATCGCGCCGCCAGGACGGGACTCAGCCCGGCGCGCAGGCGCCCCCGTCGGGCAGGCCCGAGGCTGGCGGCGGTGCGACCTGCCCCGACAGCGAGTAGGCCTGCTGGACGATGCCGTCCGCGTGCGTGCCCGTGACTGCGCCGCTCACCACGAGTGCGCCTTCGAGCGGGTCGTCGCTGATGACCGAGACGACGAAGGCACGGGCGGTTCCGCCCCGAATGTCGAGCCGGTCGGCGCTGTACCGGTCCGCGAGGCTCCCTTCGTCCAGCGCCTCGCCGCCGACGCGCCGGCCGTCGGCCGTGCGCACCTCGAAACTCAGGCCTGTGAGCCGCACGTCGCTGCCCCGGGTTTCCCGGATTTCCACCTCGAGCGCGATCGTCCAGCCCGCGAAACAGTTGCCGTGAAAGACCAGGGGCGACTGGACGGGATCCCCTGCGAGCGCTAACTGCAGCTCCGGCCCCGGCGCGCCACACGCCGCCACGATCATCCCAAGCGTGAGCGCCACGGCAGCGATGCACCGGGCGCTGCGCGTGCGAACCCGATCGATGTCTGTCGTCATGAAGCGCCTCTCGTCGGGGTCGAAATCCGCACGGTGCCCAGAGCCGAAGGCCAGCCCTGCCGTCCGCGCAGGGCTGGTTCCTGTGAGGTGCCTGACGGCGTCAGGCGCCGCTCGGATCGACAGGTCAGTAGGTTCGTCCAGACCCGCCGACCTGCTCCATCGTCGCGCCGTTGAGCAGCACCGGGGCCGTGTCGAAGCCCTGCAGACCGACGGTGCCGGCGGGTTCATCCACCACGACCTGCGCGGCAAACGACATGCTGCCGGTGCCGCGGCCGTTGCGGTCGAGACGCAGCTCGATGACGGAGAAGGGGTAGTCGGGGCCGTCGGCGGCCGCCCGCCAGGGCCTGGCGAGGCGGGAGCCGAGCCGAGGCTCGGTGGCGAGCACCACGCGGTGTCCCCCACCCGGCAGCTCCTGCCGGAAGGCGTAGCGGATGAAGTAGCCGACCGCGCTGTCGCCCGTGAACGCCAGGCCCAGCGTGTCGGTGTCTCTCAGCGCCTGCTGCAGGGCCTCGGGCCCTTCGCGGGCGGCCGACAGGATGTCGGCGCGCTCGTCCTCGGTGGACCAGCGCTTCAGTTCAACGCGCAGCTCCACGTTGGAGCCCGCCGCGAGGTTGGCTGTGGTGGCGACGATGCGCTCGGAGACGAGCGCCTCGGAGCCGGACGGGTCGGGTTGGGCCTGCGCGGAAAGGACGGCGGACGTGAGGGCGATGCCGGTGATACCCACGGCGACCGCCACGCCTAGCCGAATGGGCGTCTGCGATCTCATGTGTGACCTCCTTCGAGGCACAGACTAACGCGATCGCGGCCGGACGTGCCAGTGGTGCCCGTCGTGCCGGTGCCGCCTGCTACTGCGTCATCTCGCACCAGCCGTAGTACTGCTCTGGTCGTGAGGTGAATCCTGGCAATGACACCTGCGTGAACTCGTGCCGCGAGTGCGTCGCGAGATAGCGTCCCTCTCCGGCCGGCCGGTCGAAGATGGTGGTCGTGTAAACAGGGCCGGTGCTGGCGACGTACAGGAAATGCAGGTAGCCCTGCGACTGCCGGGCAATGATGAACTGCACCCCGAAGTCCGTCTCGATCGAGGCGGTGCCGTCGGACGTGTCCACCTCGAGGAAGTCGGCGGTCAGGGTGGCCGGCTTCACCTCGGCCGTCGGCTCGCCGGTCCTGGACCAGGTGCCGACCGCCATCAGAGAAAATTCGCAGTGCGCCGAGGTCGTGTTCACCATCAGTTCACGGATCTGCGTCTGGCTCAGGGTCTGGGCCCCGGCCCAGTGGGCCACCCCGAGCACGAGGGCAGCGGCCACGGCAAGCGTCGAAAATGGCTGAAAGAGGCGCATGTCGGTGGTTCCTCGCATATGAGTTCCGGTTACTCTAGCATCCCGTGCCGCGTCGGGTTGACCCCCGTGCGCCGGGTTCACGGGCCAAGGGAAGGGGTCGCTTGACCCCCCGCGAGGCCCACGTGATAATTCCCAGCTGATTGCCATGAAACCACTGCTGCTTACGCTCTCATTCGTACTTGGCACGGGACTCGTCCTCGGCGGCCAGGATGCCATCGATGCGCAGCTGCAGCAGCAGCTGAAGCGCTTGTTCCCGAGTGCCACCCGTTTCGATCCCAAGGGCGGCACGCCGCCGCACTTCAAGGTGTACCAGGGCGATACCGTGACCGGTATGGCCTTCTGGACCACCGAGCTCGAGCCTCTGGAGCGTGCCTACGACGGGCCCATCAAGATGCTGGTCGGGCTCGATACCAAGGGTGTGCTGGCCGGCGTCATCGTCGTCGAGCACAAGGAGCCCTACGGCGATTTCTCGATCGACCGTCCCGAGTTCGCAGCCCAGTTCCAGGGCAAGGACATCCGCGACGCCTTCCGCGTCGGGCGCGACATCGACGCGGTGTCCAGGGCGACGATCAGCATCACCAGCGCGACCCGTGCCATTCGGAACAGCGCCAGGCGTGTTGCGCGGCAACTGCTGACGCCTCCGTCGGCGGCCGCGCGGTAATGCGGCTGGCCCTGCGGGTCTGGCTGCTGCTGGCGCTCGTTGCCGTTGCGCCGACCTCGGCAGCACAGGACATGTCTGCCCCGGTTCCACCTGCCGGACAGGCCGGGGCGGCCGAGCCCGGCCCTGCCGCAGACGCAGACCGGAATCCGGCCGACGGCACTCTCGCTGACGAGCCTTCTGCCGGCGACACTGCTGCTGGCGGCACCACTACTGGCGCCGCGCCCGCTGCCGACTCGCTGGACGGTGGCACGCCGGTGGATGAGGCGTTGGCCGATGACGCCGATGCGCTCGCGGACGAGGCAGACCCCTGGGGGTTCGACGACGAGGAGGAACTCGAGCCCACGCTCGCGGAACTCGCGCAGAGGCAGCTGCCCGACATGCTGCTCTTCGCGGCGTTCACCACGCTGGCGATGGTCAGCTTCTTCCGCAAGAGCGAGCGCCTGAAGGTGGTGACGCTGGTGGCCGCGGTCCTCTATATGGGGATCTACAAGAGCCAGCTCATCTCGATCGTCAACGTCTACAGCTTCCTCTCGCTCAACCTGCCCGTGTTCCAGTACAGCATGGCGTGGTACCTCTTCGCGGGGTTCACGCTCGCCTCCACGATCCTCTGGGGGCGCCTGTACTGCGGGCGGTTCTGCGCCTTTGGTGCGCTCACGCAGCTGATGGACCGGATCGTCCCGGCGCGCTTCCGTGTGGACGTCCCGAAGTCGGTCGAGCGTCACGCCTCACGCGTGAAGTTCGGGCTGCTCGCCGTCACCCTCGCCTATTTCTTCGCGACCGACGACATTTCGATCTACCGCTACGTGGAGCCGTTCTGGATGTTCACGTTCCAGGCGAGCACCATGCTCTGGGTGGCGCTCGGGGCGCTCCTGGTGGCCACCGTGTTCGTCCGCAACGTCTATTGCCGGTTCCTCTGTCCGGTGGGGGCGTTCCTGGGCCTGGTGTCGGCTCCGCTCACGGTCTTCCGCATCAAGCGCTGGTCGGAGTGCAACACCTGTCGCATCTGCCAGAAGACCTGCGAGTGGGGCGCGATCCAGGGGCCGAAGATCATCCGCACCGAGTGTGTCCGCTGCGACGACTGCGAAGTGCTCTACAACAACACTCAGAAATGTCCGCACTGGCTCATCATCCAGCGCAAGGCCGATGTCATGGCGCGTCGGTCGGCGGTGCCAGTCGTACCAGTCGGTCGCTGAGGCCGCTCGACACCAGCACCTCGTTCCTGTCCGTCACGATCACCGCGTCCACGTCCGGCAGGCGCTCCACGAGCGCCAAGCCACGGGTCGGTCCCAGCAGGAAGACTCCCGTCGAGAGGGCATCCGCGATGGCCGCCTGTCGTGCCACGATCGTGACGCTCCGGCATCCCTGCGCGGGTTCGCCGGTATCGGGGTCGATGATGTGGTGGTACCGGCGGCCGTTCTCGAGGAACGCGCGCTCGTAGTCGCCCGAGGTGCTGAAGGTCGCGTCGGACACGTCGAGCCTCGCAAAGACCTGGTCCTCGGGGCCGCGCGGGTCGCGGATGCCCAGACGCCACGGGGCCCCGTCGCGCAGGCCGCCGGCATAGAGATCGCCGCCGGACTGGATGAGGAAGTCGTCGATGCCCCGCGCCCGCAGGAGGGCCGCCCCGCGGTCCAGCGCATAGCCCTTCCCGATGCCACCGAGATGGACGCTCATGCCGGGGCGCGCGAGGAAGGCGGTGCCCGCCGCCTCGTCGAGCACGAGCGCCCGATAGTCGATGAGCGGCAGCCGGCGCGCCACTTCGGCTCTGGAGGGAATGCGATCGTCCTGGTCGTGGTCGAACTTCCACAGTCCTGAGAGTGCCCCGAACGTCACGTCGAACTTGCCGTCCGTCCACTCGCTGAGCTGCCGGGCGAGCTGCAGCACCTCGAGGGTGTCCGCGCTCACGCGCACCGGTTGTCGTCCGGCGGCCAGGTTCAGGCGCACCACGTCGCTCCCCTCGCGCCAGACGCTCAGCAGCGTATCGAGCCGGTCGAACTCCGTGAAGACGGCCTCGAACGCCTCCCCTGCCACCACGGCGTCGGTGGTCCAGGCACGCAGATGGAGTTCGGTGCCCATCGTCGTGTAGGTCTGCTCCACGAGCTGCGCCGCCGGCGGGGCTCCGTCGGGCGGGCCCGGGCGCGCCTCCTCGGCGGCAGGCGGCCCACACGCTGTCGCCAGAACGGCGCAGGCCGCGAGCAGGACGGCCTGTGCGAGATGCCTCGGGGTGCGCGTGTGGAGCGGGATCCCCGGATCGGACGGCGTCAGCCTATCGAGCGTCACGCGGCATTCTAGAACTCATCCGACGCATGGGCGCAGCGAGCAGGGGCCGACCGCGGGCCGGGCGCCGGCTGGTCCGCCCTGGCACCGGCTGGGCCACGCCCCCCGCCACTCACCAGGAACATCGCGGCCTCGCGGGCCTGGAGGCCCTGCCGGGCCTGCGGGGAGCTGTGCGAGTTCGAGCCGTCGCCTGTCGTTTGCAGGTACGCTGCGGGGGTGTTAGGACGTGCCCGGCTGGTGCTGCTCGCGCTGGCAGGCGCGCTCGCGTGGGGCCCGTCTCCCGCGCCGGCGCTCGACCTGCAGGTGGACGCTCCCCCTGCGCTGGCCGCCGTGGCCGCGCGGGTGCGGGCCGTGGACCGGCCCGGCCTGGAGCGCGCCCTGGCGGGGGCCGGCCTGGCGGTGCCCGGCCTCGTGCGCGTGACGCTCGTCCCCGAGGGCGACCCCTGGGCCCGCCGGGTGCCGCCGTGGGTCGTCGGCGTGGCGCTTCCGCCGTCCGACGTCGTCGTCTTTCCCGACCGCGTCATCGCCTATCCCTACGACTCGCTCGAGTCGGTGGTCCGCCACGAGATCGCGCACCTGGCACTCGATGCCGCGGCGGGTGGCTCGGGTGTGCCGCGCTGGTTTCACGAAGGGGTGGCCACATCCGTCGAGACCGGGTGGGGTGTGACCAGCCAGTTCCGCCTGGCGCTCGCCGCCATCGATCGTCCCGCCGTGGCCGACGTCACGCGCCTCTTTTCCACCGGCGCGCGCCCCGACTCCGAGCGCGCGTACCTGCTGGCCACCGCGCTGGTGGACGACCTGCGCCGCCGCCACGGCGCGAATGCGCCCGGGGAGATCGCGGGGCGCATCGCACAGGGCGCCTCGTTCGAGCGTGCGTTCCTGGAGGTGGCGGGCGAGACGGTGGAGGTGGCGACGGAGCGGGCGTGGAGCGGCTACCGGCGCTGGGCCGTGCTGCTGCCGATCGTCACCGGTCCGTCCGCGGCGTGGGTGTTCATCATGCTGCTCGCGGCCATTGCCTTCGCAGCGCGCATGCGCCAGCGTGCCCGGCGACGTGCGCTCTGGGGCGAGGACGACGAGCCGGCCGACCCGGACTGGCGCCTCGAGCGGACCGATGATGCCGGGGAGGCACGCGACGAGACGGTGCACTGACGCCCGGCCTCGGGCGGCCGCGACGCGGGAACCAGCGCCGCAGGACGCGTCGATGACACGCCTGTCTCGCGTCACGCCGGCGCGCCGCCACGTGTTTCCGCTGTGCAATACTGACGGCCGATGCGCGCCCGGACCGCGGTCCTTCGCCACGCGCTGCTCGTCGTCGCCGGCTACACGCTGCTCTTCGGCTGGGTGTTCGGGCACCTCCTCACAGGCGACCAGCAGCTCTCCGAGTCGGATCTCTACGACTGGTTCCTGCCCATGTTCCTGGCCGCGCCGACGGCCTGGACCAGCAGTCTGCTCGCCGGCCTGCCCACGTTCGCCGACACGAGCGTCGCCGTGCAGTACCCCGTGCAGTTCCTGTTCGCGCGCGTGCTCGGCTGGTGGAACGGCTACGTCATCGCCGGGTACGTCCTCGCGGCCTCCTTCACCCACGCCTTCGCGTGGCGCCTCACCGGATCGCACAAGGCCGCCATCGTGGCCGCTGTGGCCTTCGGCCTCTCCGAGGCCATGCTCGAACGACAGGCGCACATCAACTTCGTGCACGCCTTCGCGTGGCTGCCGCTCGTGCTGCTGGCCACGGACCACCTGCTCGAGCGCCTCTCCGGACGCTGGGTCGCGGTCGGGGCCGTGGCTCTGGCCTGCTGCTTCCTTGCCGGCCACCCGCAGCCGGTGCTCTACGTGGCCGCAGCCGTGGCCGTGCACGGCCTCGTCGGCGGCCTGGCCACGGGCAAGCGCCTGCGCTGGTTCGCCGGCTTCGCCGCGATGTTCGCGCTCGGAGGCCTGCTGAGCGGCATCAAGGCCATCCCGTTCCTTGAAGTCGTGCCGCACGTCACGCGCACGGTCGTGCGGTTCGAGGCCTTCATCGCCCAGTCGCACACCCCGGCGCAGATGCTGGGCGTGATCTTTCCCTCCATCGTGCACAACGGGCGCGAGGCCCCGCTGCACGTGGGGCTCGTGGCGCTGGTGCTGGCAGGCGTCGGCATCGCAGCCTCCTGGCGCAGCTGGCGCACGCGCGTCTGGGTCGCCATCGCCGTCTGCGTGCTCTGCGTCGGCGCGGGCGACGCGACGCCGGTGGCCGACCTGCTGTATCGCCTGCCTGTCGTGAATCAGTTCCGGGTCGCGCCGCGCATGCTCTTCCTCTTTGCGTTCGCCGTGGCGACGTTCGCGGCGGTGGGTGTGGCCACCTTGGAGCGTGACGCGCGCGCTCGGGGGCTGGCATGGCGCGCCTGCGCGGGCCTCGTGGTCGTGGTGCTGGCCGGTGCCGTGGTGCTCGGCGTCCAGCCGGGCATCGTCGGGTTCGAGCCGGGCATCCTGACGGGGCGCCTGCCGGTGTGGGATCCCGGCGTCTGGCGCGTCCTGGTGCTGCTGCCCATGGCGGTGGCCGGGGTCGTCTGGTTCGGGCGTGCGCCACGCGCGGCCGCGGGTGCGTGCCTCGCCTGCGTGCTGGCGGCCGACCTGCTGACGGGTGCCATCTATCCGCTCACGTGGCTCGGCATCAGGCCCGTCACGGTGGCGACGTCGGCTCTGGCGCCCTCGGTCCACGCCCGGGCCCTGGCCGACGCCCTGGGCGACTCGGGCCAGCGCCTCCTGGCCTTCGGCGGGACCACGCGCGATGCGCTCGTGCCGGCAGGCTTCGCGAAGGTGTGGGGCATTCCCATCGCCGGCGGCTACAGCCCCATCACGTTCGACCGTCTCGCGCGCCTGGCGCTGATGGGTGGCAATGGCGACGTGCGGGTCAGCACGCTCGCGTTCGAAGACCGCGCGCTCGACCTGCTCGCCGTCCGGTACCTCGTGGTGCGGGACGACGACTTCTCCGAGGCGGCGCCGTTCGAGCGGGAGGGACTCCCGTTCGCGCGCACACCGCTGTCGATTCCCATCGAGTACCCGGGCTGCGTCAGAACGTTCGAGCGGACACGGGAACTGGCGCTGCCGGCCGAGATCGCCGTCGCGGAGGTGACGCTCGTCCTGCAGATGCGCTGCGGCGAGGATGCCCCGCAGGACGGCGTGGCCGCACGCGTGGAGCTGCTCGGGCCGGACGGCTCGGTCGATGCCCTGCCGCTCGTGCTCGGGCGGGACCTCTCCGACCGGGAACTGAGCAACCCCGACGTGCTGGCCCGTGCGAAGCATCAACGCGTCTCCACCTTCGACGATCCGGATCTCGCACCGGATACCGTGCGCGTCCGCCTCGTGCCTGCGCGCCCGGTCCTGGGTGCGCGCCTGCGCCTGACCGGCTTCGACCTGCCGGGGTGGACTACCGTCGAGCGGATCACCGTCGTGGGCTCGGATGGGCGGGCCCGGCCCCTCGCGCCCGGACCGCTCTTCCTGGAAGAGCCACGCCGATGGCGGCGGCTGTCGCACGTGTACACCTCGAGGCAGACGGATCGGGCGCTCGACGAGGAGGCGCCCGGCGAACTCGGGTTCACCATCTACGAGAACCTGCGGGCCATGCCGCGCGCCTGGCTGGCCACGCGCGTGGCCGAACTGGGGGACGAGGACGCGCTCGACGCGCTGCGGCACTCGCAGCTGCCGGATGGGCAGCCGTGGGATCCGCGTGCGGAGGTCCTGGTGCCGCCAGGCGAGGGGGCGCCGCGCTTCGCCAGAGGCCGATCCCGGGTGTCGGCCTCCACGATCGAGGACGGCATCATCCAGGTCGACGTCGAGTCTGACGGCGGCGGCATGCTGGTGTTGAGCGAGATGTTCTACCCAGGCTGGCGCGCGCGCACCGGCACGCGCGAACTGCCCGTGCGCCGCGTGGACTTCGCGCTGCAGGGCGTGGTGGTGCCAGCCGGACGGCACACCGTGCGCTTCACCTTCGAACCCGTGTCGCTGCGTGTGGGCGCGGGCGTCAGCCTGGGGGCACTCGCGCTCGCAGGGGTCCTGTTGCGGCGGCGCGGCACCGGCACTGGCAGCGGCACTGGCACCGGGGAGCAGTCCAGCGCCTGAGGGTGTCGTCGCGGCGAGGACGCTGCTGTGCCGGCGCGCACGCGGGGAATGGTTCGACTCCCCGGCCAGGCGGGCGCCCGCGTCGCGGGGCGCTCAGGGCTGCGCGCGGTCGCGTCCGTCGACAGACGCGTCCGGGGGCACAGCCCCTGGATCAGCCGGTGTCCCCACGCTGCGGTAGTCGTAGAGGTCGAGCCCCGTCTTCTCTTCCACAGCTCGCGTGACGTCCTCGAGCGCGAGCGGCATCCATCGCGCCATGTCGAGTGACAGGTGGTTGCGCCAGTCGCCGGGGCGTCCCTGCCGGAAGTGATTCCCGGGGTCCGCCTCGCCCGTGGCGCGGCCCGCGAGGGTTTCGAAGGCCCCGGCCGCCACCACGCGTGCCACGGTGTCGGGCGACGCGTCCACGCCCAGGAAGGTGAGCAGCGCCGTCACGGTGCCGAGCGGGTCGGTTGACAGGCGCTCGTACGTGAGCACGTGCAAGGGGCCCGGCATCGCCACCAGGCCTTCGTAGTCCTGCCGCACGCGGGCTACGTACTCGCGCGCGAGGTCATCCGACATCTGTGCGCCGGACGCCGTCCGTCCCTTCCGTTGCTGGTGGAAGAAGAACGAGACGGCGCGGTCCCGCGGGTCCCGCAGGATGCAGACCTTGCGGATGCCCGGGTACAGCGTGTCCACCAGGGCGGGGTAGTGCACCGTCTCGGTTGTCTTCTCCCCGACCAAGGGCTTTCCGGACTTCGCGCGCTGTTCGTCGCAGTAGCGGTTGAAGCGTGCGCGCAGGCGGTCGACCAGCAGGTCGCGCTCCCCGGCGGTGGCCGGGGCGCGAGCCGGCACGATGTCGGCGAAGTAGCCATCCAGCTTGCCCTTCATGGACTTCCGGAACCCCGCGAAGTCGGTGTCGAGCCTGGCCAGGATGTCGAACAGGTGGGCTTCGCCGGTCCCATCGGCGCGTCCGGGCCGGGGCGGGAAGCACCGGATGGCCGGGTGCGCGTCGAGCAGCGCCGTGAGCCAGTAGGAGCCGCTCTTCTGCATGCCGATGACGAAGAAGTCGGGCGGGGGCGGTGCCGCGGCCCGGACCCCCGCAGCCGTCGCGGTCAGGTCCATGACATCGCCGGCATCCGCGACATCTCCCCCATCGGCGGTACTGGCGGCGACACGACCGGCTGCGGCAGCACCGGCAGCGACGCCACCGGCAGCGACGCCACTGGCAGCGCCCCCGGCCGCAAGGCCAGCGGCAGCCCGCGCGGCGCCTTGTTCCGCCTCCACGCCGGAGCCGATACGCCCGACATCGCTGAACGTGGTGGCCATCTCCAGGTAGGCACGGGCGTCGAACGCGAGAAAGAGTTCGGCGTGCGCCTTGGCGCGCCTGGGGTACTTCGCGCCCTTCAGGTAGTAGGAGTTGGAGATGTCACGGCCCATCGCGAGGTAGGCGTAGTCACGATACGCGTTCTGCGTGGCCCAGCGGGCGTTCAGCGCGTACTTGCGCTTCCACACCTGCGTCACGTCCACCACGCGGTTGCCCGGCAGGCGGGTCGTGATCTGGTAGCCCCAGACCTCGACGCGCTTGCCGATCGGCCGGATCCGGTGCGCAGCGAGCAGCAGGTCGTTGACGCGGCGATGCTCGGTCGGCTGTTCGAAAAAGACCGGCAGGAAGATCGTATCCGGGTCGAAGGTCTGGATCTCGGCGGCCAGACGGGCGCCGCCTTCGGCGGGAATCCCCTGCGTCCGGCTCGGATAGTCCAGGAACACCGGTTCCACGCCTGCGAGCGAGGTCCAGACGGCCGTCGCCTCATCCCGGCGCCAGCGGGCGACGTCGGCGGGGTCCTCGGGACCGAGACGCGTCGCGCCGTCGGTCGAGTACATCACCCGAAAGGTGGCGCCCGCCATGCGGCACAGCAGGAACGTGCCGCCGGCGCCGATGATCTCGTCGTCCTGGTGCGCGGCGAGCACCAGGATGCGGCGCCCCGCGGGAATGCCCTGCGCGCGCGGGAGGTCGTCGCCGAGGACTCCGCTGTCGAGCATGCGGGTGGCGAGATCGGGTGAGTCGAGGTGTGAGAGCAGCGCCGTCCACGCGGCTCGTGGCTTGCTCGAGCCTGAGGACTTGGTGGTCTGTGCGTCGGCCGGTACGGTGCCTTCCGCCAGCCGCGCGCACTCGAGACTCCACTCGCTGAGCGCGGCGGCGAGCCGGCGCATGAGCGCGACCCGCGCGATCTTCAGGCGTCTGGTGAGAGGGACGGACAAGCTCGCATCTTGAATCCGAATCCGGCGGACGGTCAACCCGCTTGTATGATGCGTCGGGCGATCCCACCATTTCCCGAGCGATGCACAACCGCGTCCTGCATGTCGGCCTGGCCGGTCTGGCCTATGTGGTCCTGGCACTCGACCAGCCGGTGCTGCCCGCCCTGCTGGCGGCCCTCTACGTGGTGGCGACGACGCTTCCGCTCGTCCAGGTGCTCGCGCCACCTGGCGAACGGACGCAGTACTCGCTCGTCCTGATCCATGTGGCCATCGGCGTCTCGCTGCCGGGACTCGCGGTGCTCGTGGCGGCCGCGCAGGGTGCGCCGCCCTGGACGGGGCTGGCCCTCTACGGCGCCGGCCTGTACGGCGCGTGGCTGTCGCGTGCCCGCCAGGAGCGCGGAGACCACGCGGATGGCTCCAGCCCGAGTGCGGCCGCCGCGTCCCCGCGTCCCCGTGCGCGTGCGGACGCCGTGCTGGCGCTGGGGCTCTGTGTGCTCGGGGTGCTGCCCGCGTTCGTCTACGCCGCGCTCATGGGCCGCGGCCCGTTTCCTGCGGTGTTCTTCAATGCGGACAATCCGTATCACCTGAGCCACGTCTGGAGCATGGTGCAGTCGGCCACCTATCCCGTCCCGTCGCTCGGCGTGTACGCGGAGCCGCGTGTGTACCAATTCGGCGGGCAGGCGGCCGCGGCCGTGCTGTCCCGCGTGTCGGGCCTTGCGCCGCACGCCGCGTATCTCGGCGTGCTCTACCCGCTCTACAAGCTGGGCACCGTGGCCGTGGCGTGGCAATTCGGCCGGCGACTGGGGGGGCGGGCGCCGCTCTGGGTCACGGCCGGCCTGCTCGCGGTGTTCTCACGGTTTCCGCCCGACGTCCGCGAGGTGCGCGCCGTGTTCGATCTGCTCGCGGGCCGGATCGACTTCGGGGCGCCCCGCCTGCCGGACCTCTTCGACATCGAGCACGTGCTCACCCACTTCGGTGTGTTCGCCGCGCTGCTGGTGGCCGTGGCCCTGGTGACCGGCCGGTCCACGGGCCTTCGTGCGCCGGCACTGGTGGCGCTGGCGATGCTGCCGGCGTTCAAGATGTCGTTCTTCCTGGGCGTGGGCGCTGGCCTGGGCGCTTATCTGCTCTGGCAGGCGCTCGAGGCCCGCTCGTGGCGTCCGCTGCTGCCGGGCATCGGCACGCTCGTGGCGGCGCTGGCGCTGGTGCGTGCGTTGGGGCTGGCCTCGGGCGACACGGCAGGTGGGCTCGTGCTGTCGCCGCTGGCGCACCTGTCGGACCTGTCCGCGCCCGTGATCCGCCGGGCGGCCGGCGCCCTTGGTGAAGCCACCCTGCGCGGAACGGTGCGAGGGCTCTGGCAGCTGGCGACCGACTACCTCGCCACGTTCCACTGGCTGGCAATGGCCGCACTCGCCTTGGTGCTGGTCGGCTGGCGCCGCCGCACCCTCGGAGCGCTGCCGCCCGGTGACGGGCACGTGTGGCGGTGGGGCCGCTGGTTCGTCGTGCCGGCCGCGCCGCTGGTCCTGGTCAACATCGTGAAGTACACGCGGGGTGCGGTGGACAACGAGTCGATCCGCTCGAGCATCGATCCCACGTATGCCCTCGTGCCCTATCTCACCCTCGTGGCGGTGCTGGCCGTGCTGGCCGACGCTGCCCCGCACCTGACGACCCGCAGGCGGCGCGTCCTGTTCGGGGCGTGGGGGCTCTACGCCGCGTTTTTCGCCCTCGCGCAGGCCAATGCCGCGGTGGCCGTCGCGCTGGATCCGAGGGTGGGCTACGAGATGGCGGACAACCGCGACATCGCACCGCTCCTGCGCGAGGTACCGGTGTCGGGCGCGCTCATCGCCACCAACGACACGCGGTACCCGGCCAACGGCTTCAACCGCGCCGAGCTGCAGATGCAGATTCCGGCCGTGTTCGGCCATCATGCCTACTTCGTGGACGCCACCAACGACCGCTTCGCCGTGACCGCCGCCCGTCGCGACAGGCAGCGCCGCCTGCAGCAACCGGCCTGGGACGCGGATCTGGCCGGGCTCGCGGCCCGCGAAGGGTGGACGCACGTGCTCGTCAGGCGCGACTGGCCGCACCCGGCGTCGATTCCACTGCCCCTCGTGGCACAGAACGACGCCTACGTCTTGTTTCGCGTGCCCTGACCCCTCGGTGCCCGGCCCCGTCAGGTGCCCCGCGGGCGCGCGGCGGGCCCCGGCCCCTGCGTGGCGCTCGACGGTGCCGCGGCGCGACCGGGACGGGTCGGCAGCATCCGGCGCACGGCCGGTCGCCATGAAAAATATGTGAAAGGCCCTCCAGACCCGCTACGGCCGGCCGTTACATGGCGTATACAGGTAGCGATGTTCGTGGACAGCCGGGAAGCGCGCCCTTTCGCGTACGAGCTCAAGTTCCTGCTCCCTCCGTCGGCCGCCGACGACGTCAGGGCGTGGGCACGCACGCACCTGGTGGCCGACCCCCACGGGGCCGGGCCGCACGGCGACGAGTACCGCACGACGACCGTGTACTTCGACACACCGGGCTTCGATACCTACGAGGGCCACGGGTCCTACGGGCGGGCGAAGTACCGCGTCCGCCGGTACGACGAGGCGGGCACGGTATTTCTGGAGCGCAAGCTGCGACGACCCGGCCTGCTCGTGAAGCGGCGCACGGCCGTGGCGTTCGAGGCACTCGACGAGCTGGCCCGCGATGCCCTCGGGCCGGCCGGGCCGGGACAGGCTTTGGCGGGACAGGCTCCACCGGGACACGCCGGGGAAGGTCGTGTCGGGTCGGGGCGCGATGGGCGGGAACACGGCTGGGCCGGGCACTGGTTCGCCCGCCGCATCCGCGCGCGCGGCATGTCTCCGGTCGTCAGGATCTCGTATCACCGCATGGCGCGGAGCTTCCCCGCCAACGGGTCCGGTGTGGCCAGGCTCACGCTCGACGCGGACCTGCGCGCGGTGGCGGTGGACACCCTGGCCTTCGCCGGCGAGCCCGGTGCGAAGGTGCTCGAGGCGCTGGTGCTCGAGCTCAAGTACCGGGACCATGTGCCCGCGCTGTTTCGCCGGCTGGTCGAGGATGTGGGACTGGCCCCGGTCAAGATGTCGAAGTATCGTGTGAGCGTTGACGCGCTCCGCCTGGCGGAATCCGTCGTGCCGGCGCGTGGCCTTCCCGCCCCGCTCTCCAGCATGGGAGACGAGAGATGAGCATCCTGGGCATCGACGGCGCGCCAGCCGGCACGGAGCCGGCCCTGGAACCTGAGCCCGAGCGCCCGTTCTGGTCGCGTGTGGCGCGCGGTACGGCCGTGGCCCTCGTGCTGGGACTGTCCGTGCAGGGCACGGGAGGCGCGCAGGCTCCGACCCCACCGGTGCGGTCGCCCGGCGCCCGCGTCCTGGCATTCCAGGGGCCTCCCCCGCGGCTCGGTGGCTTCGGCCGCGGCATGGACCAGGATGTGGCCGTGGTCGAGCAGTTCGATGGGGACGGCAACGGCCGGCTCGACAGCACCGAGCGCGCCGCCGCCCGCGAGTGGCTCACCGCCGGCGGCACCCAGCCGCGTGGTCGCCGCGGCCGATTCGGCTTCGGCGGCGGCGCCGGCAGCCAGTCCGCAGGCTCGCCGACGCAGCTCGACCCCGACACGGTGCGGCACTACGGCAACGCGCCCCTCTACGACCTCACCACGCTGCGTACGATCTTCCTCACGTTCGAGTCGGACGACTGGGAACAGGAGCTGGCGACGTTCTACGGCACGGACGTGGACGTGCCCGCCCGCATCGTCGTGGACGGAAAGGCCTATCCCGAGGTGGGCGTGCACTTCCGCGGCAACTCCTCGTACCGCATGGTGTCGGACGGCGCCAAGCGCTCGTTGAACCTCGCGTTCGACTTCGCGGACGAGGACCAGTCGCTCCTCGGCTACCGCACGGTCAACCTGCTGAACGCCAACGGCGACCCCTCGCTCCTGCGCGGCGTGCTCTACGCGGAGATTGCCCGCCAGTTCCTGCCCGCGCCGAAGATGAACTGGGTGCGGGTCGTGATCAACGGGGAGTACTGGGGCGTGTACGTCAACGCCCAACAGTTCAACAAGGACTTCCTGCGCGAGCACTACGACACGACGGAGGGTGCGCGCTGGAAGGTGCCGGGGCGCCCCAACGGCCGCGCCGGAATGGAGTACCTGGGCGACGACCACGCGGTCTACAAGCGGCTCTACGAGATCAAGACGAAGGACTCCGACAAGTCGTGGAACGCGCTCGTTGGCATGTTCCGCGTGCTGAACACCACGCCGCTCGACCGCCTGGAGGCCGAGCTGTCGCCCCTGCTCGACATCGACGGCGTCCTTCGCTTCCTGGCCCTCGAGGTGGCGCTCGTCAACAGCGATGGCTACTGGACCAGGGCGAGCGACTACAGCCTCTACCTCGGGGAGGACGGCCGCTTCCGGGTGATCCCCTACGACATCAACGAGGCGCTCATGGACGAAGGGCGCGGGCGCTTCGGCCCCGGGGGCTTCGGTCGTGGCGGCGGCGTCGACCTCGACCCGCTCGTCGGCCTCGACGACGAGACCAAGCCGCTCCGGTCCCGCCTGCTCGCCGTTCCCGCCCTGCGCGAGCGGTACCTCGGGTACGTGAACGAGGTCGCCAGCCGCTGGCTCGACTGGGAGACCCTCGGCCCTCGTGTCGAACAGTGGCGCGCGCTCATCGCCGACGACGTCCGCCTCGACACCCGGAAGCTGTACAGCACCCAGGCGTTCGAGGAGTCCATCGACGGCCCGCGCGAGAGCCTGCGCGAGTTCATCGAGGAGCGCCGGGCCTTCCTGCTGGCCTGGCGCCCCTGAGCCTCACTGAGCGCCGCTGAGCGGTCCCGTCATCGACCCTGGCAGTACCGCAGGTCCGCGATATTGATCGTGCCGTCGCCGTTGCCGTCCCGCGGGTCGTGGGGGCCGTTCGCCGGCTGACGGTTCGCGGCCCGGATCGCAGACAGGTCCGCCGCATCCACGTCGCCATCGGCATCCGCGTCGCAGCGCTCCGCCGTGAGCGCCAGATCGATGAGGAGCGGGTTGTGGTCCGACGCGCGAAAACGATCGGCCGCAAACAGCGTCACCTGCTGCCCGACGCTCTTGAAGTTGGTGTTGTAGTCGAGCACGCCGGGCTCGTCGGCGTTGATGAGCCAGTGATGCACCCGCGCCACCTGCGGCAGCAGTGACACGGCCGCCAGGGCGTGGTCGAGCGAGCCCCACTGGCCGTCGAACACGTAGGAGAACGAGCCGGGCACCGGAAAGAGCGGTGCCAGGTTCGTGAACCCGGCGTCCTCGAGTGCCACCACCGGATCCTCGCGCCCGTACGCGTTCAGGTCGCCCATGACCAGCGCATCGGTGTCGCCGGTCCGCGTGGGATCCCCCGCCAGCCAGGCCGCCAGCAGGCCGGCGCTCGTGGTCCGCACCACGTTGCATTCGCCCTGCCCGTCCCCCGCATCGGGTACGTCGCACGCGCTGCCCTTGCTCTTGAGGTGGTTGACGGCGACCACGACGCGCCCTCCGGTGGACAGGTCCACGAAGGCCTGAGCCAGGGCCGGCCGGTTGCGCGGGCCCGAGTCGCCCGCGTTGACGAACGCCACCGAGTTCAGGGCCGCGGTCGTACCCACGGGCCGCACGGCCGCCGGCCTGTAGAGCAGGCCGACCTTGATGGCGTCGGTGCCGAGTGCGTTTACCTCGCCCGTAAGCTGGTCGGCATCGATGAACGCCCACGTGCCCGGGGCCGTGGCCAGGTTCAGCTCGTCCACCAGGTACCGGATGGCGCTCGCGGGTCCGTAGCCATCGTTCTCGATCTCCAGGAGCCCCACCACGTCCGCGTCGGCGCCCAGGATGGCCGCCACGGTCTTCACCGTCTGGCGCTCCAGTTCGAACACGTCCTCTGCGCCCCGGCAGTCCATTACGGCGCCGCCCACGCCGCCCGTGCAGCCGGCGAACGTGTTGAAGAAGTTCAGGACGTTCATGCTCGCGACCCGCACCGACCCTTCGCGGTCCGGCGCGGCCGCGGGGCGAGGGTTACCCGCCTCGAAACGGACGTGGCCACCGAGTGCGCCGAGCGGGCGCACGCGGTACGCGTTGCCGCTGGCGCTGTTGCCCGCCCAGGTGAACGTCATCACCCCGATGGCGCCGGTCGTGGTGTCCCCTCCCCGCAGGGTGTTGTCGGCCGAGAGCGCCAGGCCGTCGCGTCCGAAGGCGATGGGGTCGGGATTCTGCAGGTTCGTGTCGTCGTCGAGGATCAGCTGATTGAGGTCGTTGGCCGCCTGCAGCGCCGCGGCCGCCGGGCCGGGTTCCAGCACGTCGGTGGGCTGGCGCAGGCGGTCGCCCGAGGAGAGGACCACCTGGCCGAAGCGTCCGAGCTGGAAGTGCTCGGTCACGGAGAGTGTCTGGGGCAGGCGCACGAGCATCCCCTCGTAGCGTTCCGCGGCATCGGGTGAGGCAAACGGCAGCGTGACATCGGTGGGCGTCACGTGGCCCAGGCCGCAGTGCGCCACCGACGACGCGCTGATCTGGGTCTGGCCCTGGAACTCGCCGGCGGTACCGGTGACGCGGACCAGATCGCCGAGACTGACCCGGTTGTTGTCGCCCCCGAACACGAACAGGCCATCGGAGGTGGCCGGGTCTCCGTCTCCGGTGGGGTCCTGGATGTAGAACCCGCGCAGGTTCCCGGACCCGAAGGGCTGCTCGTAGTCGCCGACCACGACGCCGAGCGACGAGACGGCGCCCACGATGGCCGCGGTGGCGCCGCTGCCCTGAATCTCGTAGGTCGGGGTGTAGGGCAGCGTGCAGGCATCGACCGTGGAGAACGAGACTGTCACGTCGCCCGCCATCGTGTCGGGTGGGTCGATCGCATCGAGGTCCTGTACCTCGGACGCGGTCACCGTGAGCGTGCAGCTGTCGCCGGGGACGAAGTCGGTGTCCGGATCCAGCGTGAACGTCAGCGGGCCACCCGAGAGGGCAAATGTCTTCGCGCCGGACACGTTGCAGGTGAGGGAGAACGCGGTGGCGCCGACGGCGACGTTCTCGCTGAACGTCACGGTCAGGTTCGTGCCGGTTGGCGCGTCGAGCGTGCCGTCGGCCGGCAGCGTGGCCGTCACCGATGGGCCATCGTCCACCGCGCCCCCGTCGCAGAGGGCGAGGTGGCTGCCGAGCCCATCGAACGTGTCGGTCGCAAAGCCGTTCCATTCCGTGCCTGGCGCGAACGCGCCGCCCGTGGTGTGGCCCGCGCACAGCGTATCGAGGCGCCTGAGCGTGTTGTCCTGGGTGCTGGCGAGACCCGTGCCCCACTCCGTACCGGGGTCCACGCCGATCTCGCCGATCACGTCCACGATGGTCGCCCCGCGCCGAAGGACGACCGCATCGTCGCCGTTGAACCAGCCCGCGCCGTTCGTCTGGTCGGCCTGTGCCAGGATGGCCGCCGCCGCGGTCGTCTGCGCCAGCACGAACACGTCACCGTCCGCCACGACGCCCGACAGGTTGATGGTGAGGCCGGCCGTCGTGCTGCCGTTGAAGTACATCTGGACGTTGTAGCCTGCGGCCGCAAGATCCACGGGACCGCCGGTGCCGTTGTAGATCTCGAGCGCCTTGTTGACGCCTGAGCCCTCCACGTACTCGGAGAAGAAGAGGTCGGCCGTGACGGCCTGCACCGGTGGCTGCGGCAGGGCCAGGATCCCGAACAGGGCCATCACGAGGAGGAAGGCCTGCCACGACGTCGGGTGGAACGCGGACGCGCGCGGACGGGACGGAGCCAGAGTACGCATGTCGGACCTCACGGAATGGGTGGGGCAGCAGCCCCTCGGCCGACACGGCACGCGCAGGGGGCGGACACCCGGACTCCCGAGTGTCCCGCGCGCATGTTACCAGCGGACGTCGGCCGCGTGACGACAGTGGGAATCCGGGGCGGGGACAACGCACGGCCGGGTGTCGCGCTACCGGGCCGAAAGCCCACTCACGGTGTCAGGGGCCGTCCCCCGTCCCGCCCTCGTCCTTCAGATCGATACCGAAGCGATCCGCCATGCGGTAAAGCGTCCGGCGGTCCACGCCGAGCGCTTCAGCGGCGCGCGACCGGTTGCCGCCCACGGCCCTCAGCACGTGCAGTACGTAGCGTCGCTCCAGCTCGTCGAGCGTCGGCAGGTCCTCGAACAGACGCGGGCCGACACCGGTGGCCGGCGCCACGCCCTGCGGCAGGTCGCGCACGTCGATGGTGCCCTGGCTGAAGACCACCAGGCGCTCGATCGTGTGCTCGAGCTCCCGGACGTTGCCAGGCCACTCGTGGCTGGTGAGCGCCTCCACGGCTGCCGGCGTGATGGCCACCGTCCGGCCGTGCCGCGCGGAAGCCGCCCGGAGGAACTGCTCGACCAGCAGAGGGATGTCGGCCCGGCGTTCCCTGAGCGGCGGCACCTCGATACGGATCACGCTCAAGCGGTAGTAGAGGTCCTGCCTGAACCGGTGTTCCGCCACGGCGCGTTCGAGGTCCACGTTGGTGGCCGCCATCACGCGCACGTCCACCGGGACCTGTCGGCTGCCGCCCACCGGACGCACCTCGTGCTCCTGCAGCACGCGGAGGAGCTTCACCTGCACGGCGGGCGTGGTGTCCCCGATCTCGTCGAGGAGCACGGTGCCTCCCTGCGCCTGCTCGAAGAGACCCTTGTGGTCCGCGACGGCCCCCGTGAAGGCGCCGCGCGCGTGTCCGAACAGCTCCGACTCGAGCAGGCTCTCGGCGAGTGCGCCGCAATTGATGGCGACAAACGACCGCCCGGCGCGGCGGCTGTGCCGGTGGATGGCCCGCGCCACCAGCTCCTTGCCGGTGCCACTCTCGCCTGTGATGAGGACCGGCGCCCACGAGTCGGCCGCGTAGGCGATCTGCTTGTAGACCGCCAGCATCCCGGCCGACCGTCCGAGCATGCCGGTCTGCACGCCGTCCGCGGGTGGCGGCGGCAGGGGTGGCTCGTGACTGCGTGCCAGTGCCCGGGCGACGGCGGCCTTCACCTCGCCGATGTTGAACGGCTTGCTGATGTAGTCGAACGCGCCGGCCCGGACGGCCTGGATCGCGGTATCGAGCGTCCCGAACCCGCTGATCAGCACGACCTGGGTCGTCGGGGTCCGGTCGCGCGCCGCCTTCAGCACGTCCAGGCCGGTTTCCCGCGCGTTCAGGTTGATGTCGGAGATGACCAGATCGAACGGTTGCGCCTGCAGGGCCCGCATCGCATCGCCAGCGCTCGTGGCCTCCGTCACGTCACGGTCGGGCGCCGCGATCAGCTCGCGCAGCAGCTGGCACGTCTCAGGGTCGTCGTCCACCACGAGGATGCGCGCACGTTCGCTCATGAAGGTGTCTCGTCCCGGTGCCCGGGCAAGGTCAGCGCGAACGTGGTGCCGTGGCCCGGCCGGCTGTCGAACGCAATGGTGCCGCCCGCCTGCGTGACCACGTCGCGGGTGATGCCGAGGCCCAGGCCCGTGCCCTGTCCTGGCGGCTTGGTCGTGACCCACGGCTCGAAGATGCGGTCGTGGATGGCCTCCGGAATGCCCACGCCGGTGTCCTCCACCTCGACGCGGACCGACCCGCCGACATCGCTGGCGCGCACGCGGAGCTCGCCACCGTCCGGCATCGCGTCGATGGCATTCGTCATCAGGTTCATCAGCGCCATTTCCAGCCGGTTGGGGTCGGCCATCACCGTCGGCAGGCCGGCCGGCGCGTCGACCGACACGCGCACGCCGCCCTCCCGCGCCCGCACGCCGAGCCCGTCCGCCAGCCGGTCCAGCATGGTGCCGACGTCGATGGCGCGGATGGAGGACGTGGGCCGCGCCCGGTCCAGCAGGTCGCGGACGCTGGCGGTGACCCGCTCGAGCTGTTCCTCGACGATGCGCAGGCGCCGAGCGGCCGCCGGGTCCAGCGGCTCCTGACGAAGCAGCTGGACGTGGGCCGAGGCGACGTTGAGCGGCGTACCGATCTGGTGGGCGACGTCCGCCAGGGTCTGCCCCACCGTGGCGAGGGCCTGCGACCGCGCCAGGGCCTCCCGCAGCGCCAGCATCCCGTCGTACGAGCGGACGATCTGGTCGTTGCGCGCCTGCAGCTCCCGCGTCGCGGCATCGATACGGCTCTGCATCGACGCATGAAGTCCCTCGAGCTCCGCCAGCATCTCGTTGAGGCCGAGTGCCACCTGGCCGATCTCGTCCTCGCGCGCGACCGGTGCACGTACCGACAGATCGCCGGCCCTGGCCTCCTCGACCGTGTCCACCACCGCCCGCAGCGGCGCGTGCACGAGTCGCCGCGAGAGTAGCTGCACCAGCCCGGCGATGCCCAGCACAGACACGGCGGCGAAGCCGGCCGCGAAGAGCCGACCCTGGCGCTGCATCTGGCTGACCGGGCTCAGGGACACCGTGACGAGGACCGCTCCCACCACCTGGTTGCCCCGGCGGATGGGTGCGACCGCCGCGGTGATGCCGCCAGCGCGGTCCTCGTCCAGCGCATCACCCCGGGCCAGGGCCCGGTCCACCAGGGAGTCGCGCCCGGACGAGGCGGTCGAGGTCCCGACCACCAGCACCGAACCGCGCGGCCCCTCGCGGTACACGCTGATGCTGCGCAGCGAGGGCGCCGCCGTCAGGAAGTCGTGCAGCGTGGTGCCGACCACCCGCGGGTCGAACACCGCCTGGCGGAGCTGGATGTCATCGGCGATGGCGATGGCCGTCACGCGGGCCGTCTGGCGGAGGTCGTCGTCGAGGCGCCGCTCGGCGAACTCGAGGCCGACAGCGGTGAGCAGCCCGATGACGGCGGCGACCGACACCGCGCTCGCCAGGACGAACTTCGTCTCGAGTGACCGGTCGAGGAACGCGAACAATCGGCTCATGCGTGCGGCCTGCGGGCAGTACACCACGAACCGCCCCTTCCTCGAAGCATCGTGCATGCCGGAGGTCGCACGGCCATCGCCCATCGGGTCGGTCGCCCGGATGCCGGCCGCTCGCCCCGTATTCGGCGCTGCTGCAGGGTCCGCACGGCGGTGTGCGCCGCCCGATGCTCGTCCGCGAGCCGTGGCGTATTGGCGCCGTGTGGCGCTCCTGCACGCGCAGTGGATCGGAGATGTGCGATTTCTGAGGGAATTTCGGCCTCCGAGGGCCGCGCGCTGTGGCCCGTCGCCGGCACGTGGCTTGAAATGTGTCTGGCAGGAGGACTTCAGAGAACCATGTCACCACTTGATCTTCCGCAGAGCCCGCCACCGCGTCGACCGCGTTCCCTTCCGCACGGCATGCGCCAGGCGGGTGCCCGCATTGCCGGGACCCTTGGCGCGGCCGTTCTCGGGGCGGTCATTGCCGGCGCGTGGTACGCACACGAGCCGCGCATCGAGGCCGCCTCGGCTGTCACGGCATCGGCACACACCGCGTCCGGCAGCACAGCGTCGGGCAACACGGCCTCCGTCGTCGGCGCCGACGCGCCGGCGTCTTACGCCGACCTGGTGGACCAGGTTGCCCCCGCCGTCGTCACCATTCGCTCGCAACGGTCCGTGCAGCCCGCCGACCTCGGGCCACTCGGGTCGCTCGCTCCGTTCTTCGGACCCGAGCGCTTCGGGCCCGAGCGGGCGCAGCCGCGCAGGCAGCGCGGGCTGGGTTCAGGCGTGGTGGTCGATCCCGACGGCTACATCCTCACCAACTACCACGTGGTCGAACACGCCGACCGGCTGCAGGTCGAGCTGAGCGACCGCCGCACCTTCGACGCCACCGTCGTGGGCAGCGACGAGCCCACGGACCTCGCACTGCTGCGCATCGACGCCACCAACCTGGTGAGCCTGCCCCTGGCCGATTCCGATCGCGTGCGCGTCGGCGACGTGGTGCTGGCCATCGGCAACCCCCTCGGGGTGGGCCAGACGGTGACGATGGGCATCGTGAGCGCCACGGGGCGGACCACGGGCGCCAGCGAGGGAGCGTTCGAGGACTTCATCCAGACCGACGCGCCCATCAATCAGGGCAACTCGGGCGGCGCCCTCGTCGATACCAACGGCGCCCTGGTGGGCATCAACTCGCAGATCCTTTCCCCGGTCGGCTACAGCATCGGGATCGGCTTCGCGATCCCCTCGAACATGGCCAGCGACGTGATGGCGCAGCTCCGCGAGACCGGGACGGTCCGGCGCGGCATGCTCGGTGTCACGGTGCAGGAGATGACGCCGGACCTCGCCGCGAGCTTCGGTCTCCACGAGACCACCGGCGCGGTCGTCACCGGCGTCGATGAGGGCAGCCCGGCGGCACGCGCCGGTCTCGCGGTGGGCGACATCGTCCTCGCGCTGGACGGCCGGACCGTTGCCGGGGGCAACGACCTGCGGAACGCCGTGGCGCCGCTCGGGCCGGGGGCCCGCGTGCAACTGACGGTGCTGCGCGAGGGGCGCGAACGGTCGGTTGCGGTCACGCTCGCGGAGCGCCCGGGACAGCAGGCGGATGCCGACGCCACGCCGTCTGGCGCGCCGGCGGGCCGCTACGGCATGACGCTGCGGCCGCTGACGCCCGATGTCGCCCGCGGGATGGGCATCGACGTGGACCGTGGCGTGGTCGTGGCCGCGGTTGACCCCTCCGGACGCGCGGCGGACGCGGGGGTGGAAGCCGGCGACGTCATCGAGCAACTCAACGGGCAGCCGGTTGCGGACGTGTCCGACGTGCGGCGCGCCCTTGCAGAGGCCACCGACGTGCCGGCCCGCATGCTGGTGAATCGGCGCGGGTCCAGGCTCTTCCTGGCGCTGCCGGCGGAGCGTGGGTGAGACAGGTGCCGGGGCCTGGTGGCCCCGGCGCTCTGGCGGCTGGCGCGGGTTCGAGGAACGAGGTGTGTGATGAGGAGTGGGACGACGAAGACGGCGACAAGCGGGATGCTCGCATCCCTGCTGGCAGGCATGCTGCTGTGCGCGCAGCCGGCACACGCGCAGATCGACTTGAGCGGTCACTGGGATCCGCTGTTCACCGAAGACCGGGACGAACGAATCCCCGGGCCCGAGATCGGCGACTATCTCGGCCTGCCGATCAACGATGCCGCACGGCTGCGGGCCGACTCCTGGGAGTCGTCGCTGCTGACCCTGCCGGAGCACCAGTGCAAGCCGCATCCGTCCACGTACGGGTTCCGGGGCGTGGGGCTGCTGCGGATCTGGCCGGAGTGGGACGAGGCCACCCAGCAGATGGTGGCGCTCCACACGCTGATCCAGTGGCAGCACCAGCTACGGACGATCTGGCTGGACGGCCGCCCACATCCGCCCGACTACGCGGCGCACACCTGGCAGGGCTTCTCGACCGGCGAGTGGGAGGGCGACACCCTCGTCGTCAAGACCACCCATCTGAAGGCGGGCTGGATGCGGCGCAATGGCCTCGCGCTGAGCGACCAGGCGACCATGACCGAGCGCTTCATCCGCCACGGCGACTACCTGACGCACATCTCCATGGTCGAGGACCCCGCCTACCTCACCGAGCCGCTGATCAAGACCAACGGCTTCCAGTTCAATCCCCACGGCGAGATGCAGCCCTACCCGTGCCAAAGCGTCGTGGAGGTGAACCGGCCGCAGGGTGAAGTGCCCCACTACCTGCCCGGCCGCAATCCGTACCTCCACGAGTTCGCCGACCGCTACCAGCTGCCCTTCGAGGCCACGCGGGGCGGCGCCGAGACGGCCTTGCCCGAGTATGGCCGCACGCTGCGGCATCAGCCCGACGCGGCAGCCCCCACGGGCGTCCCGACCCGCGCGGGCCGGGCGGGCTGACACGGACCCACGTCCCTGCAGGGCCCGAAGGGCCTGGCCTTTACATGCTCATCCCGGCGACGTAGGATGCCGCCGACGCGACGTGACGCGTCGGACGGCATCCATCCGGACTGCAGCGACCCCCGATTCTTCGTCTCGCGGCAACCCAGGCGTCCGGCACGAGCGTCGGTGCGCGCGGTCCTGCCGGCGATGCTCGACATCGCCGCGACCCGGGCGCCGGTCGGCCGGGCCGCCTCCCAGTCGTGGGACGCGGCGTTCCGGCCGATCCTTCGTCCAGGAATGCCTGAACCCGAGATATCGACTCCTGTGCGAGTCGGGGGAGAATCGCTGTGAAGCTCGAGACGCAATGCCTCCACGCCGGCACCCAGCCGGATCCGGTCACCAACGCGCGCGCGATCCCCATCTACCGGACCAGTTCGTACGTCTTCAAGAGCACCGAACACGCCGCCAACCTGTTCGCGCTCCGCGAACTGGGCAACATCTACACGCGCTTGATGAACCCCACCCAGGATGCCCTGGAGCAGCGCGTGGCGGCACTCGAAGGCGGCGCGGCGGCGCTGGCGCACGCCTCCGGCACGGCAGCCATCTTCAATTCGATCAACAACATCTGCAGGGCCGGTGACGAGATCGTGTCCGCCAACAACCTGTATGGCGGCACGTTCACGATGTTCAACGACATCCTCCCGCAGTTCGGGATCACGGCGCGCTTCGTCGATCCCTCCAACCCCGACCACTTCGCCGCCGCGATCACGCCGAAGACCAAGGCGATCTTCTGCGAGACACTCTCGAACCCGGCGGGGGACATCGCCGACATCGAGGCCATCGCGCAGATGGCGCATGCCCACGGCCTGCCGCTCATCGTGGACGCCACGTTCACGACGCCGGTGCTCCAGCGGTCGATCGACTTCGGCGCCGACATCGTGATCAACTCGCTCACCAAGTGGATGGGGGGCCACGGCACCGGCATCGGCGGCATCGTGGTGGATGCCGGCCGGTTCGACTGGAAGAGCGACAAGTTTCCCCTGATGACCGCTCCTGACCCGAGCTATCACGGGGTCCGCTGGGCCCACGACCTGCCGGACATGCTCGCGCCGGTGGCCTACATCATCCGGATGCGGGTCATCCCGATGCGCAACCTCGGCGCCTGCATCAGTCCCGACAACGCGTGGATGTTCCTTCAGGGCATCGAGACGCTGCACCTGCGGATGGAGCGCCACTGCGCCAATGCCCGGAAGGTGGCAGCCCACCTCGAGCACCACCCACAGGTGGAGTGGGTGCGCTACCCGGGGCTGCCCGGGGACCCGGCGCACGGCCACAACCAGAAGTACCTGAACGGCATGGGTGGCCCGATGGTCGTGTTCGGCATCAAGGGTGGCGCGACGGCCGGCACGAAGTTCATCGAGGGTCTCACGCTGTTCAGCCACCTCGCCAATGTGGGTGACGCCAAGAGCTTGGCTATCCACCCCGCAACCACGACGCACTCGCAGCTGACCGCCGAACAGCAGAAGGCCGGCGGGATCACGCCGGAACTGGTGCGCCTCTCGGTGGGCATCGAGCACATCGACGACATCCTCGAGGACGTGGACCGGGGGCTGGCCGCCGCGAAGTAGCCCGGACGCCTGGGACCGGTTCACCATCGCACCCGCATGACGCAGCAGGCCGCCATCTTCCCGGAGTTCCTCTTCGAAAGTGGCGTCCGGCTGCGCGACGTGCCGGTCGCGTACCACACGTGGGGATCGCTCAACGCGGCCGGCGACAATGCGGTCCTGGTCTGCCACTCCCTCACCAGCACGTCCGATGCCCACGACTGGTGGCCGGCGCTGTTCGGTGAGGGGCGCGCGCTCGACCCCACCCGGCACTTCATCGTCTGCGCGAACGCCATCGGGTCGCCCTACGGCACCCTGTCGCCGCTGTCGGTGAACCCGGACAGCGGCAAGCCGTACGGCCCCGACTTTCCCGTGCCCACCGTGCGCGACACGGTGGCCCTGCACCGCATGCTGCTCGACCGGCTCGGCATCCGTCGCGTGCTGTACGCGATCGGTGGCTCCATGGGCGGCATGCAGGCGCTCGAATGGGCCTTTCAGGACGATTTCGTGCAGGGCATCGTGCCCATCGGGGTGGGTGGACGTCACTCCGCGTGGTGTATCGCCTGGAGCGAGGTGCAGCGGCAGGCCATCTACCGCGATCCGGCCTGGCAGGGTGGCCGCTACCGCGCCGGGCAGGGCCCCGTGGCGGGACTGGGCGTCGCGCGGATGATCGCGATGATCTCCTACCGGTCGTTCACGTCGTTCGAGGACCGCTTCGGCCGTGTTCGGGGAGGCGACGACACCGCACCCTACGCGATGGAGACCTACCTCCACCACCAGGGCACCAAGCTCGTCGAGCGGTTCGACGCCAACTGCTACGTCCGCCTCACCGAGTCGATGGACACACACGACGTCTCACGGGGTCGAGGCGAGTACCGCGAGGTGCTCGGGCGCATCGCCCAGCCGGCCCTCGTCATCGGCATCGACAGCGACGTGCTGTATCCGCTCGAGGAGCAGCGGGAGCTGGCCCGCGGCATCCCGCGCGGCGAACTCGCCGTGCTCGAGGCGCCGCACGGGCACGACTCCTTCCTCATCGAGGTCGCGACGGTCAACGAGATGGTGGTCTCGTGGCTGAAGCGGACGCTCGAACCGGTCGAGGTCAATCACACGCCCTGACGCAGCGCGCGCTTCCCGCCTGACTTCCGGCGGGCTCCTCCCCTCCTGCCGCGTCGGTCGGCTCCTTACCGAATCGTTGCCTCAGCTTCACGTCCCGCACACCCGGGCTGGCTACCGTTGAGTGGTCACAGTCGTCCGGTGAGTGGTCCCGTTCGTCCGGGCACCGGACGTGCGGAGTCTCAGGGGGAGTCACGGAATGCGCATGAAGCAGCTTGCAGCAGTGGGTATCGCCGGCGCCGCGGCGTTCGGCCTGTTCGGTACCGGCCTGACCACGGAGCAGAGGGTCGAGGCCCAGAACGGTAACCAGGGCCGCCTGGCCAAGAACGTCATCCTGTTCATCGGCGACGGTATGGGCGTGTCGACCGTCACGGCGACCCGCGTCTACTCGGTGGGTGTGGACGGCAATCTGGTCGTGGACCAGTTCCCGAACACCGCGCTCTCGCGGACGTACTCGGCCGACGCCATCACCCCGGACAGCGCGCCGACCATGACGGCGATGATGACCGGCCGGAACACGAACGCCGGCGTGCTCGGGCTCGATGACACGACCGAGTACGACGACTTCAACGGTGACGGGGACGGCCGCGCGCTGCGGACGATGCTCGAGCAGGCCAAGCGCATGTCCATGCGCGTGGGCGTGGTCTCCACGGCGCGCATCACGCACGCGACCCCGGCCGCAACCTACGCCCACATCAACGACCGCAACGACGAGAACGCGATTGCCCTCCAGGCGCTGCCCGGCGATGCCACCTACAACCGGCAGCTGCGCGACGGGATCGACGTGATCTTCGGCGGCGGCCGTCAGTTCTTCGTGCCGAACACGGTGACCGACGAGGAAGGTGGCCGCGGCAGCCGCGGCGACGGGCGCGACCTGCGGGCCGAGTTCCAGGCGGCCGGCTACCAGTACGTGTGGAACAAGGCGGGCTTCGACGCCCTGCCCCGCAAGAGCCTGCCGGTCATCGGCCTCTTCGAGCGCAGCCACATGGAGTACGAGTACGACCGCCCGAGCGATGCCGGTGGCGAGCCGAGCCTCACCGACATGACGCTCAAGGCCATCGACCTGCTCCGTCGCGGCCAGTACACGTCGGGTCAGAATCGTCCCGACGTCGGCTACTTCCTGGCGGTCGAGTCGGGGCGTATCGACCACGCCCACCACGAGGGGAACGCCTTCCGGGCGCTCACCGACACCGAGGAGTTCGACGAGGCGATTGGCGCGGCCCTCCGCGCGGTGAACCTGCGCGACACGCTCGTGATCGTGTCCGCCGACCACAGCCACGTGTTCAACATCGCCGGCTACCCGATGCGCCCGCTGAACGAACTGCCCTACCCGGTGGCGTCGTTCGATCCGGGCTTCGCAGCGCCCGCCGGCAACGGCATCCTCGACCTCGTTTATGACGTGGACGGCAACAGCCACGTGTCCCCGAGCACCGACGCCAACGGCGTGCCCTACACGGTGCTGGGTTACCTGAACGGCCCCGGCTATCGGTCCGGCGTCCGCGTCGACCCGCGCGTCGACCAGTTTCCCGGCCGTGGCGGCGTGATTCCGGACGGTCCCGCCCACGAGGCGTACTTCCAGGAGTCGGCGGTCCCGATGGGATCGGAGACCCACTCGGGTGAGGAAGTGGCCATCTACGCGGTGGGCCCCGGCGCGGAGATGGTGAAGGGGACGGTCAAGAACACCTTCATCCATCGGGTGATGGCCAAGGCCCTCGGGCTGTAGAGCGCCTCGCGTATTCGGGTACGACAGGCGGAATCGGCCGTCCCGGGCCGGTTCCGCCTGCGTCTGTACGACACCGCGTGAAGGCGTCTGGAGAGACACATGAAGAGCAGAACGATTGTGGCCGCCATCGTGGCGGCGGGCGGGCTGGGCAGCGCGCTCTGGCTGGGGGTCCTGATGGGCACGGAGCAGCCAACGGCGGGCGACGCCCTGGAGCTCGACCCCGCGGGATTCGTCGAGCCGGCGCGTAACTCGCCCGCGCCGCCGGTGATTCCTGACCCGCCGGCGCTGCCTCCGCACGCGGAGACGCTTCCGCCGCTCACGTTCCGCATCGTGACCGCGGCGACCGATGACGTCCCCGCCACACCCGCCGGAGCGCCCGTGCGGTCCTCGCAGCGCGTGGCCCGGACGCGCGACCGTGTCTGGCTGGCGTCCGACGACATCGAGAAGGAGTGGTTGTTCCGCCGCAATCCGGTGGACCCGCGACGGGTGAGCGGCTACCTCACCGACCACGCGACGAAGACGATCCTCGTCTACGACGAGACGGACCTGCGCATCACGCAGGGGCTGCGCGGCTGGCTCGACGTGGTGACGATGCGTATCGATCCGGCACAGGTGGAGGCGCTGCCGGCAGGGCAAGGCTCGGCGCACGTCGCCGGGTGGTCGTTCACGCACCACGCGGCCACGGCGTCCGAGGCGCCGCTCGAGGAGATCTGGTGGAGCGACGAGCTCCTGCTGCCGCAGCGGTTCGTCCTGCGCGAGTCGGGCCGGCGGGTCACCTCCACGATCGAGCAGCTCACCCTGGGCATCGACGAAGGAATGCTGCAGGACCCGGACGAGCGTTTCCCGGACTACCGGATGCTCGAGCTGGCCGACGCGCGCGAGTCCATGCACTGAGTACCGCTGCGCCTACCCGCAGGCGGCCGGTGCTCCCCGGACGCGGTCCCTGGAGGCGCCTGCCTGTCCCACCCCGGTGTGACCAGGTCGCCACCGCGGCAGGACACCGGGCCCGCCAGGTGCCGTCCACTGGGCTAAGGAGTCAGCGGCGGGGCCGGGGCGGTTCGAATCTGGGCGGGGGCACCGTCGGAGCCGGCGGAGCGGACGGCGCCGGACGCGAGGCTCCCGGCGCGCGGGGCGGTGGCGTGGAATCAGGCGGCTCGGTCATGGCCCCCCTCCAGCACGTCCGGTGCCGGCGAGCCGTCCGGACGGGACCGTCAGTTACCGGCCCAGTTCGAAGCCCTTCCCGCCCCTTGCCCAGCTCGAAGTCGTCGTATTCGGGCGATAGATACCGAAAAAAGCGGATCTGCTATGCTCGTTTCGCTCACACCGTGCTCATCAGGGCCCTGCTCGCGGTTCCGTCAGCCGACCTCCGGCGCCGGCTCGACCAGCTCCTTCGCCGGCAGGGTGTGGAGACGACCGCGCTCACGTCCCGCCAGAGTCTCTGGGAGCGCCTGACACACGAGGACTACGACGTCGTCTTCGTGGCGCCGCCGCTCCTGCCTGACCCACCCGAGCCCCTCGTCGCGTCGATCCGCAGCCTCCCCGAGCATCCCGAGGTCATCGTCCTTCGCCCGACCGAGAATGCCGAGGAGCGGGCCCGCCTGCTGGGCGCCGGCTGCATGGCCGTGCTCTGGCAGGGCCTGTCCGATGCCGTGCTCGGGCAGACCGTGCACACCCTGCTCGACCGCCGGCGTGACGACTCCCGCCACCGCGCGGAGGCGCCACAGGAGCGAACGACCCTCAGCGACTTCGTCTACACGAGCGGCGCCATGCAGCAGTTCATGCGCGTGGCGCGCCGTGTCGTCCCGACCCACAGCACACTGCTCATCCTAGGGGAGACCGGCAGCGGCAAGGAATGGCTGGCCCGGGCGATCCACGCGGAGGGGCCCCGCAGCGCCGGTCCCTTCATCCCGGTCAACTGCGGCGCGCTGCCGGAGCACCTCCTCGAGAGCGAGCTGTTCGGACACGAGGAGGGCGCCTTCACGGGTGCCACGCGGGCGCGGCGCGGGTACTTCGAACTCGCCCACCAGGGCACGCTGTTTCTCGACGAAATCGGCGACGTGCCGACCCACCTGCAGGTGAAGCTGCTCCGGGTGCTCGAGGAGCGGCGCCTGGTGCGAGTCGGGGGCGAACGCGCCATCCGCGTGGACGTGCGCATCATGGCGGCCACCAACCGCGACCTCGCGGCCGAGATCACGGCCGGTCGCTTCCGCATGGACCTCTACTACCGGCTCGCCGTCGTGGCGCTCACGTTGCCGCCGCTGCGCGAACGCGGCGAAGACATCCCGGCACTCGTCGACAGTTACCTGCGCCACTTCTCGTTCGCGCTCAAGAAGCACGTGACGGCGGTGACGCCGAGCGCGCTCGCGGCGCTGGTGGCCTATGCCTGGCCCGGCAACGTCCGGGAACTCATCAACGTGGTGGAGCGCGCCGTCCTGCTCGCGACCGGACCGGCGATCGACCTGCACGATCTGCCCGAGGCCATAGCCGGCGTGCGGCCGTCGGTCGTGCGCCGTGGCTGGCCGGACGACGTCGCCGCGGCTGTCGACCGGCCGTTCCTCGAAGCCCGTGACGCCATGGTCGTCGCCTTCGAACGGGAGTACCTCGCGGCACTCCTCACGACGACCCGCGGCCGCGTCGGCGAGGCGGCCCGGCGTGCCGGCCTCAACGCGCGCTCGGTCTACGCGATGATGCGGCGGCACGGATTGCGGAAAGAGCAGTTCAAGGAGCCGCACGTGGGGCGTCCGGACACGATCGGGTGATCCATTCCGATTTCGATCGGTATCACCATGCCGAACACGTGAAGCGGGACGAGCGCGGCGTGGGCGGGACGGCTGCGGCGCCGCCCCTCCTGGCGGCCCTGCGAGGACGAGTGTTCACAATGGAAGTGCTGGTGTATCAATATATTGCGCGATCGCAGCCTGGGCAGCTGGAGGCGCAGCGTCTTCGTGGCATCGACCCGAGCAGGCGTGGCAGCGTGCTTGCTGAGAAGGCGGCATCACGCGCCTCAGGCGGTGTCTTGCCACGAACGGGAGACGGCCAGGCGCACTTTCCGTGTAGCGAGGCATCGAGAACACCATGCGCCAGTCACTGACGTCCGCCCTGCTCGGCTCTTTCGTCGCCCTCTCACTCGCCGCCTGCAGCCAGCCGCCGACCGAAGCGGTGGACGCCGCCACGTCTGCCCTCGCCGCTGCCGAGGCCGCAGACGCCGCCACCTATGCACCCGAGGCCCTGCAGGCCGCCAAGGATGCGCAGGCTGAACTCGACGCCGAACTCGCGGCCCAGCAGGCCAAGTTCTCGGTGACGCGCTCCTACACACGTGCGGCCGAGCTGGCTGCCGCCGCGCAGTCCCGTGCCGACGAAGTGCAGCAGGCGGCTGCGGCCGGCCGCGAGCGCATGCAGCAGGAGTCGACCCAACTGGTGGCGGACGCGAAGATCGCCATCACCGAGGCCCAGCAGATGCTGGAGACGGCGCCCACCGGCAAGGGCTCCGCGGCCGACATCGCGGCCATGAAGGCGGACCTGGCCGCGGTGGCCGCCTCGATGGCGGAAGCCGATACGGCGCTGGCGGCCGGCAACTTCGCCGAGGCCCGTGCCAAGGCCGAGGCGGCTGCCCTGGCGGCGTCGCAGGTGAAGAGCGCCGTCGAGCAGGCGCAGGCCCTGCGCGGCGGGCGCTAGTCGCGCGTCCTGCCGACCGATAGAACCGACATGCGGCGCTGGCTCCCCTGGGCATGCCTCATCCTGGTGCTGACCGGAGCCGGCGCCGTGTACGCGATTCGCCGGACGGCGGACGACGAGCTGTTCAGGCTCTCCCGGCGCCGGGGCGAGATCCTGCGGGAGGTCGCGGCCGCGTCGGCACTCGACGTGGCGCGCTGGTCTCCCGAGGCCTGGACGGCGCTGGAGTCGGCCCGCCGCACGGCGGTGGCCTCCGTCTACCGGGCCGGTACTGTCTTTCTCTGGCCGTTCGGCGACATTGCCGCCGCCGATCGCGATCTCGATGCCCTGCGGATCGCCGCCCTCGAGGCCGCTGACGCCGCCAGGCACCGTGCCGCCGAGGCGCAGGTCGCGGCCGCCGAAGCCATTGCCGGCGCGGAGCAGTCGGTCTCGCGTGTCACGCAGCTCGCACCGTTTCTGCACCTGGCGGCGGGTCAGCGCACGCGGGCGTCCCGCTCACGCCTGGTGCTCGACGAGGCCAGGCGGCACGAGCGCAGCGGCGAGTTCGAGCTGGCCCTGGTCCGGGCCGAGTCGGCGCAGGCGCTGGCCGACCAGGTCGGTGCGAAGGTAGCCGTGGCCGCGGGCCGGTACACCGATGCGGCCCAGCTGCGCGAGTGGACCACCTGGGTCCAGGAGACGGTGGCGTGGTCGCGCCGCACGGGCGGGGCGGCCATCGTGGTGTCGAAGGCCGACCATCGACTCACGCTCTATGATGGCGGGCGGGTCGCCGCGCGGTACACCGTGGACCTCAGCCCCAACTGGACGGCGCGCAAGGCCGTCGCTGGCGACGGCGCCATTCCGGAAGGACGATACCGCATCGTGGCGAAGAAGGCGCGTGGCGCGACGGCCTACTACAAGGCGCTGCTGCTCGACTATCCCAACGCGGAGGACCGCCGCACCTTCGCGGCGGCACGTCGTGCGGGAGCCGTCTCCCGAACGGCCTCGATCGGCGGGCTGATCGAGATCCACGGCGAGGGTGGGCGCGGCATCGACTGGACGCGGGGATGCGTCGCGCTCACCAACACCGAGATGGACGCCCTGTTTTCCCGCGTGGCACACACGACCCCTGTGACCATCGTGGGCGCCGAGGGTCCTACGTCCGCCCAGCAGCTCCTCGGAGAAATGCGGGCGATCGAGGTCGAGGAATGACCGATCGCACCACTCCCGTTCCGCCCGTGGGGCCTCCACCGGCACCGGCTGCCGGCGGCTCCCGGCGGTCTCTGCGCGCGCGCGCCGTGATCGTTCTCTGCGCAATTGGCGCGGTGGCTGCCGGCGTGGCCGCCTCCGGGACCGGGTACGGGTACGGCCCGATTCCCGACACCGTGTCGGAGGTCGCGACGCCCGACGCCGCCGAGGCCGCGGTGGCCGAGATCGACCAGCGCACGCTGGAACGGCAGCGCACGACGCTGGTACGCCGCCAGCGGTCGCTGCGGACGCAGCTGGCGCGGACGGCCCCGAAGGGTCGCTACATCGTGGTGGACCGTACGCACAATCGCCTGTCGCTGCGAGCCGAGGACCAGACGCTCATGCTGGCCGTCTGCTCCGCGGGTTCCGGGGCGAGGCTGCAGGATCCCAGCGGAGCCCGCGAGTGGACGTTCTCGACACCCCGGGGACAGTTCCGCGTGCTGTCGAAGATCAAGAATCCCGTCTGGCGAAAACCCGACTGGGCCTTCATCGAGGAAGGCAAGCCCGTGCCGTCGAACCCGGCCGACCGGCTCGAGTATGGCGCGCTCGGCGAGTTTGCCCTGAACTTCGGCAACGGCTATCTGATTCACGGCACGCTCTACGAGCGGCTGCTCGGGCGCAGTGTCTCGCACGGCTGCATCAGGCTCGGACGCGACGACCTGCGGACGCTCTACGCGTCCACCCAGGTGGGCACGTCCATCTATATCTACTGACGGTGGACGACGCTGCTGGCGCACCAGATCGACACAGGCCAGCGCGGTTGACCACGGTCGAACGCTGAACGCTTCGAACAGACGGTGATGATGAACATCCGGAGGGCTGGTTGCCACCGCGCACACGCCGGCGCAGGGATGGCGTGGGTCCTTGCCTGCGTCCTGGCGACCGTTGCCCTGCCGGTGTCGGTCGGCGCCCAGGGAGGCGGCCGCGCCACGCGCGAGCGGGCCGAGCCCCCGCCCGATCGCGTGCGCGAGGTGGCCCGGCTCGAGACCGACGTGGCGTGGCTGGAGCGCCAGCTGGCCCTGGCCAAGAGCGAGACGTTCTACCTCGTCCTCGCGCCCGACACGCCAGACCTGCGGCTGATGTTCGCTGGTGCCACGCTGGTGCGCGTGCCCGTCACGGCTCTGGAGGTGGGAACCGGTCGGCAGTTCTTCAGTGAGGCCGCGCCTCCCGCCGGGTGGCGCGACCTGGCGTGGACGAAAGGCGCGCTCGTGCCTGGCCGTCCGATCGAAGAACTGAATCTCATCGTGCCCGAGTCCGAGCCCGAGCGTGCCACTGAGGGCGCCGAAACTGGCGACGCCGCCGGGGACGCCGCCGGCAGCGCGGAGGCAGAGACGGCAGCGGTGGCCGATGTGCCCGAGGGCCTTCCACCCACCGCGGAAGAGGCGATCGAGGTGCCGGCCCGCTATCTCGTACGGTTCGAGGGAGGACTCGCGCTGGAGATCGTGCAGGCGCCGGATGCGTCCGCGTCGCTCTGGGAGCGCCTGACCACGCGCCTGCGCATGCGTCTGGAGGACGTCGTGTCCGTGCTGCGTGCATCGAGCCGCGACAGCGTGCGCCTCCGCCTCACGATGGCCGCCGAGGACGCCAGCGCCCTCTACCGGTCGCTGCCGCCGGAACCGTCGCTGCTCATCGAGCCCCCGCAGCCGGCCGTTCCGTGAGCGCCGGGTCCCGGGCGCCTCACGCCCACCGCGCGCGTCGATCCTCCGGCAGTCGCGCGACCAACGCGTCGAGGCCGCTCGTCGGTCCCACGTAGAACTGGTAGCTGTGTCGCTCCAGCGTGGGTGGCGTGGCGTCTGCCGGGATCGAGGCGCCGTGGGCGCCGGTGCCGTTGACCATGAACAACGCCGAGTTGTGGCGGCACGGCACGTCGCGGACCAGCCGGCACCGCCCGCCTGTCTCCTCCGGGTAGTAGGTCTTCGCGTATGGCGCTTCGCCATCGCCGTCGACGGCGTGAAGCTGCGTGCCGAAGGGCAGGTCGCGCTTGCCGGGCAGGTAGAAGAGGCACGTGACGAAGACGCGCTTGGGGTCGCGGTGCGGCGCCAGGTGGTAGCCCGGGCGCCTGAGCATCAGTCGTCCGCCGTGTGAACCCTGCGGCAAGGCGAGCACGTCGTCCGCCAGCGCCTCGCCGAACAGCGACACGACCTGTGCGCGGATCCAGGGCGCCAGCCGTTCGCTCACCAGCGAACGCACGAGGCCGGCTGCGATGTCCTGGTCGAAGAACCGCCAGACCCGCAGCGTGAGTTCCGGCGCGAACTCGACCGGCATGCGCAGGTTCTGCTTGATGGGATCACGATCGCCAAAGAAGACCGCCGGCGGGATCGTGCGGCACAGCAGCTGGTAGAAGGGTTCCGGCAGCAGGTCCTCGACGACCATGTGCGGAAACGGATCCTCCACGACCGGCGTGCGCGCGATGGCCTGGGCGAGATGGGCACCGATCTTCCCCGCATCCAGCTTGTCCGCGAGGCGATCGAAGACGTGCCGCGCCTCTTCGTTCAGGCGCATGGCCGACTGCGCCTGTGAGGCCAGCCGTTCCGCGCGTTCGGCCCGTTCGGTCAGCGCCGTCACCACCTCCCGGAGCGCCGCGATATCGGCCTGCACCTCCGCGAGCGCTGTGCGCAGGGGCTGGTCCGCGGGCGGCGGAGCGGTAGCGGTGTCGGGTTTCGAGCGCCAGGGTCGCATGGCGTCCTCAGGGCGTGGCCGGCGGACACGTGCTGCCGGGCGCGTCGCCGCGGAATCGGGCATCGAACCAGTCGGCCATCAGGGGTGCCGCGAGGTCGTTCATGTCCATGTGGTTCACGTCGGGGTGCTGGCGGTACTCGACGAGGCTGCCGGCGGCGCACAGGTCGGCGACCAGGGCGCGGGTGAGGTGTACGGGCACGTCCACGTCGCGGTCGCCCTGATCGACGAGGACGGGAATCGTCGCGGGAATGGGGAGGAACGCGTCGTTCTGTTCGAGTCGCGCCCGCCACGGCTCACCGGGCTCGAGCGCCGCGGGCCGCGCGTAGGGCTCGTCGAGTGCGGCGGCGGCATCGAAGATGGCGAAGCAGTCCCACGTCTGGGCGTCGAGCAACTCGAGCCCCACCGGTGTCAGGACGTCGCGCAGTCGCAGGTCGGGATGGCCGACGGCGAGCCCCGCCATCCTCGAGATGAAGTAGCCCGCGTTCTGCGGGATGTCGAGATCGTAGAGCGAGAGATCGAGATGCCGAGCGGCCGGGGCGATCGCGGCCACCCCGAGCAGGCGCAGGTCCGGCGCGTAGTCGGGCGCCAGATGGGCGGCCCACAGCGACGTCTGCCCGCCCTGCGAGAATCCGTACATCACGACGGATGCGCCCGTGCCCGCCACGAGCGTGCGTGCCGCGCGCGCGGCATCGAGCGAGGCCATCGCCTGCGTGGGTCCGTTCAGGTACTCGGTGGCGCCCGGGGTGCCCAGGCCCTGGTAGTCGCTCATGGCCACCACGTATCCGCGCGCGAGCAGTGCCATCAGCGCCGGTACGCGGCTGTCGGCGTCCGTCGTGAGTGGGCCACCGGGCCGCGCGCCACGCTCGGCCAGGGGGTTGCGCGACGGTGCACACGAGTCCTGGCTGCCCGCCGTCCCGTGGTTCCAGATCGCGAGCGGCCGCTCGGCCGGGCCGGCCGCGAGCGGCGCGTACACCTCGCCGGACACGTAGGTGAGCGCACCCGTGGCGGCCTCGGTCACGTACACGACGTTCCAGCCTCGCGCGTCGTCCGGCACGTCGGGACGGGGCTGCACGTGCAGGATGTCCCCCCGCTGTGCCCCGTCTGGCGGCGTGGCCGGCACACGCCAGAAGGCGCTGCCCTCTGGTCCCTGCGGGGCCTCGGGTGCGGCCACTGGCGCGGGCGCGGGCGGGCCGCCGCAAGCCAGCAGGCCCAGGAGGCACACGCCGAGCGCGCCCGCCAGCGCCTTCGGCAGCAGCCCTGTCAACGGCCCTGCCAGCGGCCCTGCCAGCACCCCTGTCCGAGGTGCACCGGGGGGACGGCTGGCGTGCGGTCGCCCCTGGCGGTGTCGTTCCCGGCGTCGTGAGCAGGATGTGTGTGTCATGCGAGTTTGATGACGACGAGCGAGATGTCGTCGGACGGGGGGCCGAACGCGAGCAGGTCGTCGCGGACCGCCTCGTAGATGGCCCGGGCACCCAGGTGCTTGACCCCCCGAATGCGTTGCTCGAGCCGGTCCGGGAAGTACGCGCCAGCGGGCCCCCGGTGGTCCGACAGCCCGTCCGAGTGCATGAGGAGGATGTCTCCAGCGCCCATCAGCTGCCACTCGTTGATCTCGTAGCGCTCCTTGAAACCAAGGCTGCTCGTCCCGGTCGTCTGGCGGTCGATGGCGTCGAGCGACGGCACGAGGCCGAGGGGCGGGAACGACAGGCACACCTGCGGGTCGATCTCCATGAAGCGGTCGTGGTGCTGCGAGAACACGACGGGAAACGGGTGCGCGGCCGAGAGGAACCGGAACCGGGCATCCTCGGAGATCTCCCCGTAGATCATCGAGATCAGCTTGTTGGCGCCGGACGACTGGTAGAACCGCGTGTTGAGGTTCTCGAACAGGCGTCGTGTCACCTGTCCAGAGATGTCCAGCTCGTACAGCGCCCCGGTGAGCAGCGCCTGGTGCAGCATGGCCGCGAGCAGCCCGTCGGTGACCCGGTGGCCAGCCACGTCGATCAGCACGAGACCGGCCTTGTGCCGGCAGCGTTCCAGGTTCTCGGCGATATCGGTGCGTCCGAGTTCCAGCGTCTGCGCCATCCGGGCGTCGAGATCGAACCGCCGCTTGAAGTCGACGTAGATGATGTGGTCGCCGCCAATCGTCCCGTTCAGGGGCAGGGTGCCGCCCCAGACGTCCACACCGCGCAGGCGGGGCACTTCTCCGGCGAGCGGGACCAGGTACCGGGCAATCTCCTCGAAGTTGCGCAGCTCCCGCGAGAGCTGCTCGGCCCGCGCCCCGAGGTCCGGCCCTTCGTGTTCCTTCTGTTCGTGCACTGGCTGTCTGTCCTGAGGCTCCATTGTGCCCGATCGCCGTCCCGCTACAATGGGGGGACATGGCCGCCCTCATCGAAGCAATCGACATCAAGCGCAAGTCCTTCTTCGAATTCGAAGGAGCTCCCTATCACTGCCTGGACGTGGATGTCTCCAAACCCACTGCCCGCGGGGGCCAGACGCTGGTCCGCCTCAAGATGCGGAACCTTCTCACCCGCGCCGTCTTCGACCGGACGTTCAAGGCAGGTGAGAAGTTTGCCGAGCCCGATCTGGCCGTCATCGATGCGACGTTCCTGTACGCCGACGGCGACGGATTCCACTTCATGGATCAGGAGAGTTTCGAGACGCTCACCCTCGGCAATGACGTCGTGGGCGACGATCGTGAGCTGCTCGTGGACAACCTGCTCGTCCAGATGCAGAAATACAACGGCAATCCGATCGGCCTGCAGTTCCCGCCCCACGTGGAGCTGACGGTGGCCTACACCGAGCCCGGCGTCCGCGGCGACACGGCCAGTGGCGGCGCCACCAAGGTGGCCCGGCTCGAGACGGGGCTCGAAATCAAGGTGCCGCTCTTCATCAAGGAAGGCGAGAAGGTGAAGGTCCACACCGAGACGCGGGAGTTCGCCGGCCGCGCCTGACGCGTCCGCTCGCACCGGCCTGGTGGCGGCGTCCTGGGGACGGCGTCAGGACGACGGCGTTACGATGGCGTCACGTCGGCGGCGCGTCGGCGGCGCGCCACAAGTACCAGCTGGCGGCCGTCCGGAAGGGCGCCCACCGAGCCCCTCGCGCACGCAGCTCGTCGCGCGACGGGAGTTCGGGCCTGCCGTAGGCCACAGCAAAGCCCTTGCGCACCCCGTAGTCGTCCACCGGCAGCACGTCGGGCCGACCCAGCCTGAAGATCAGCAGCATCTCCACCGTCCACCGTCCGATGCCGCGTACCAGGGTGAGGCGTTCGACGAGCGTTTCGTCGTCGAGCAGGGCGGCCTCGGCGATGGTCGGCAGCTCTCCCGCTGCACAGCGTCGCGCCAGGTCCTGAAGCGCCAGCCGCTTGGCCTGCGACAGACCCGCTGCCCGCAGGTCCTCGTCGGGGACGCGGAGCACGAGCTCGGGCCTGAATCCCTGCCGGCCTCTCGGGAACAGCGCGCGGAGGCGGCCGAAGATCGTGGCCGCCGCGCGGCCGTTGAGCTGTTGATACACGATGGATTCCGCCAGCGCGGCAAACAGGCTCTGCGCGGGCTCCACCTGCAGGCCCAACGGGCCCACGCGGTCCACCAGGCGCCGCATGCGCGCATCCACCGTGCGCAGGTGATCCACGGCGACGGTGGCCTCGAACGGGAGGGGGCTGTCACCGGCGAACAGCCCGCCGGGCCCCGGATGTCCCTCGATGGCGAGCAGGCGTTGCTTGGTTGCGGCCCCGCCCGGCGCGGAGAAGCCGCCGATGCGCCCGCCGGCGGCGAGCACCCGGTGACACGGTACGATCACGGGCACCGGATTGCGCCCCAGTGCCTGCCCGACCGCGCGGGCCGATCCCGGCACGCCGACACGGGCGGCCACCTCCCCGTAGGTGAGTGTGGCACCACGCGGGATGGTGCGCGCCACTTCGTAGACCCGGCGGTGGAACGGCGGCACGGACTGGAGGTCCAGCAGCACCGCCGAGAGATCGGCGGGCTCACCGCGCAACAGCGCTCCCACCAGGGCCATGACCGTCGCGATGGCTGGGGGCGGCCCGGCTTCGATGGCCCCCGGGTGCCGGGTCACGACCTGCGCCCGCGTCGCCGCGACCGACCGCGACGGCAGCAGCAGGCCCGTCACCCCGGCGGCTGTCCACACCAGCGCGCAGCGGCCGACGGGAGTGTCGAAGAACGCGAACCCCGGGGCGTTCGGCGCGGCCGCCAGACCGACGCTACGGCGCACGGTTGCCTCCCTGGAGGAGCGCGTCGTTCACTTGCATGGTGATCGCCACGGTCTCGCGGGCAATGGCCTCCTGCGAGGCGTCGGCGGACGAGGCGGCGAGCATCGGTGTCCACAGCGAGGCCGGGAGGCCCGTGCGCGATGCGTAATGCTGCAGCTCCGCGGCGAAGATGGCCCGGTTGCCCGCCAGCGCCGGCCGCACGAGAGACGCGTAACCCCAGAATGCCCCGAGCTTGTAGAGCCTGCAGGCCTCGGTCCCGTGCAGGGCAGCCACCTGCCGGCCCGTCCGGCTGGCATCGGCTTCCACGAATGCCACGAACTCCGTGTTCGCGTTGGCAAGCTGCTGAGGGACGAAGACCTCGGGTGCCGGTACGGCCAGCAGCGTCGCGATGTCGCGCATCCCGCGCACGCCCTCGAGGAGGGCGTCGGAGGCCGGGTCCGTGTACTGCCGCCCCACGGCGTCCATGCCGAGGCGCAGGCCGAGTTGCCAGCTGGCCTGACGGGCTGCCAGCGGAGGCCCCGCCGCCGGCGGCGTGTTCCCGACGGGGGGCGCGTCGCAGGTCGTGGAGGTGCGGGTGGCTTCGGAGAGCAGGAGCGTGCCCATCACGTCGGGGCGTCCGAGCATCCAGGTCATCGACCCGACGGCGACGAGCTCGATGACCACATAGGTCGATGCGACCGTCAGGGTGAGGCCCACCACCACGAGCGCCGAGCGGAATCGTCCCGATCCGGACGTGCTGCCGAGCGACATGGCTAGGGACCGCGCGCCGAGTATACTGCGCTCCGCCACGCGGCGGTCCGCGTCGCCTGCGCGCATGGACGCCCTCATCTCGGGCAAGCTCGCCTACATCTTCGCGGTGTCGGTTCTCGATGCCGCCTTCCTGTCGTGGATTGCGGTGCGCTGGTACCGGCGACGCGTGCATGCGCTGATGCGCCAGGCCTCGGACGCGGCGCCGCCAGCGCCACGTCCCGGCGCTCACGCCACCACCGGCACCGTGACAGACGTCACCGTCGCTCCTCGCGCGTCGTCGTTCCGACCGGCGGGGGAGCCGGACCGTGCAGCGACGACGGCCGCGACCGACCAGGGCGCGCCGGCCGTCGTGCCCCGCCGTCTGCGCGCGGCCGTTCACACGCTCGCGCCAGCGTCGGGGAGACAGCCCCCTGACGGATCTCCCGGTCGCCATGCCGGACCGCGTGTGCTCACCGCCTACGTGACGGGCGCGCTGATGCAGGCCGTGTTCTTCGCCGTGATCATCCTCAGCGACGAGGGCATGTTGCGGATACCCGCCACCTATGCGTCGATGATCTGGCGCGAGGCGTGGCCGCTCGTGCCCACCCTGATCCTGGTCCTCGTGTATGACCGGCGGCTCGCTGTCCGGGCCTGGGCGGCATACCTGGGCGGCGGGGTCGCCGCGGTGGCCATCGTGACGCTCGTGGTGCAGTTGATGCGCGGCGCGCCCGACATGGCCATCGTGACCAATCCGTTCTGGGCGAGTGTGAGCCTGATCTACAGCGCGTGGGTGCCGCTCCTGCTCGCCGCGTTCGTCATGTGGCGACGCGTGCGCGCGGTCATTCCGCTCGTGCTGACCTCCACGCTCGTCTTCGGTTTCGCGGCCGTGGCGTTTCGCGACGTGGTCGTGGCGGCCTTCGACGTGCCCGCCCTCCGGAGCACCCTGCTCGATATGGCGGTGCTGAGCAACGTGAACGTCGTCTACTACGCGCTCTTCCTCCTTGCCAGCCTGCCCGTGGGCCTGCTGGTCTGGGCCGGGCTGGGTCGGCTGGCGTCGGCCTACGAGGCGAAGTGGTTCAGCGACACCCAGCTGACGGCCGATTGCCTGTGGCTGGTGGTCATCGCCGAGCGCACGGCCACGCTGTCGGTCAGTCTCGGTGCCACGGCGCTAGCCGTCGGGGCTGCCGGCTTCGTGCTGTACCGGGGCACCGTGTGGATCACACTGCGCCTGTGGCCGGCCGCCCTGCCCCCTGTGCCGTCGCGTCTTCTGCTCCTGCGTGTCTTCGGTCACGACGCCCGTACCGAGACCCTGTTCGACCGCGTGGCGCAGCGCTGGCGCTTCCTGGGGCCCGTGCAGCTCATTGGAGGAACCGATCTGGCCGGGCGCACGCTCGATCCCGGCGACATGCTGTCGTTCCTCGGCGGGCGGCTCGACGAGCGCTACGTGTCGAAGCTCGAGGCCGCCGCGCAGCGGGTATCCCTGCTCGACCTGGCTCCCGATCCGGACGGCCGGTACCGCGTGAACGACGTGTACTGCAGGGACCACACGTGGCAGGCGGCCATCGGCCTGCTCATCGACGCGAGCGACGCCGTCGTGATGGACGTCCGCAGCCTGTCGTCCGCCAACCGGGGCTGCGTCTTCGAACTCGAGCAGCTGCTGCTGCGCCTGCCGCCCGACCGGGTCGTGCTGATCGTGGACCACACGACGGACCTGGACCTGCTGCGCGCCGTCCTGGAGGACGCGTGGGCCACCGCCGTCCGGGCCGGGCGCGCGCGTGACGGCGACATCGGGGTTGCCCGCGTGGAGCGGCACGCCCCCGCCGAGCTGGACCTCGTGGTGCGGAAGCTGCGGGGCGAGAGCGGAACACCCACGGTGGTGCCGCTCTCCGAGTTGCCCGTGGCATTCGCGCGCTGACGCGGCGCGCGTCAGGGCGACTATTGTTGCCATCCGAGGCGATATCTCATGGAGGCGCCGGCTGCTCGTGGCATCGCGCGGCCAGGGAACGCTCCACTTCCAGAGGATTGACCTGTGGCGAGCCAGTCGGCGCGGACCTTGCTGCAGGCGCGGCGGCAAGCCCCCCGCGCTGTCCGCCCGCTCCGGCGGGAGTGGTTCATTCAGCCCGCAGTCGATGCATCGAGGATCTCATGACGAGAACGATCGGAACCGCCCTGCTCGTGCTGCTGAGCGCCGCTGCGCCCGCGCTCGCCGCACCTATCGTGTACACCGCCGTCTTGAGCGGTGCCGCGGAGAATCCCCCCGTGGTCTCGACCGGTACGGGCACCGCAACCGTGACCATCGATACGGCCCTTCACACGCTGCGCGTGGAGGCCGCGTTCCAGGACCTCGTCGGCTCGACGACGGCAGCGCACGTCCACTGCTGCGTGGCAGCGCCCGGCACTGTCGGCGTGGCCAGCGCAGTGCCGACGTTTCCTGGATTTCCGCTCGGTGTCACGTCGGGCGCGTACGACATGACCTTCGACCTGACGCTGGCGAGCAGTTTCAATCCGGCGTTCGTGACGGCCAACGGCAGCGTGGCCGGCGCGGAGGCCGCGCTTGCCGCCGGACTGGCCGGCAACATGGCGTACCTCAATATCCACACCTCCTTCGCTGGGGGAGGAGAGATCCGAGGCTTCCTCCAGCAGGGGCGGGTGCCGCCGGTACCCGAGCCGGCGCTGTTCCTGCTTGTCGGCCTCGGACTGGCCGGGTTGGTCGTGCGCCGTCGCGCGGCCCGGGTGCCGTAGGTCGGCGGCTCCCCGCCACCGCGTGGCCGGGCCCCAGCGACCCCGCTGGAGGGGCCCTCGGCAGGCCGGGGGACGCTAGCCTGCGGTCGCGGCGCGAGGCGGGGCGGGTGCGCCCGGCGCAGCGGGCCCGCGTGCCTGCTGCGCCGCGGCCAGTTGTTCCAGGATGGGCTCGGTCTGATCGAGCGAGATGCACGCGTCCGTGATGCTCTGCCCGTACACCGCCGACGCGCGGTCCACGTAGTCCTGCCGGCCCTCCACCAGGTGGCTCTCGATCATGAGCCCGAACACTTTCCAGGATCCGGCGGCCACTTGCCGTGCCACGGCGCCCGCGACCGGGATCTGGCGCAGGTGGTCCTTCTGGCTGTTGCCATGGGAGCAATCGATCATCACCGCATCCCGGAGCTTCTTCGCGGCGAGCAGGGTGCAGGCTTCCGCCACGCTCTCGGCATCGTAGTTGGGGCCGGTGCGGCTGCCGCCTCGCAGGATGAGGTGACAGGTGTCATTGCCCGTGGTCGAGAAGATGGCCGACACCCCCTGCTTGGTCACCGACGGAAACAGGTGCGGGGACCGCGCCGACAGCACCGCGTCCACCGCTGTCTGGGGGTTGCCGTCCGTGCTGTTCTTGAAGCCCACCGGCATCGACAGGCCGGATGCCAGCTCGCGGTGCACCTGGCTCTCCGTGGTGCGGGCGCCGATGGCGACCCATGACGTCAGGTCCGCGATGTGCTGGGGAATCTGTGTGTCCAGGAACTCCGACGCGGTGGGGAGTCCCATGTTGTTGAGATCCAGCAGCAGGCGTCGCGCCAGCCTCAGCCCCTTGTTGATCTGAAAGCTGCCGTCGATGTCGGGGTCATTGATGAGACCCTTCCAGCCCACCGACGTGCGCGGCTTCTCGAAGTACGTCCGCATCAGCACGATGAGCTGATCCCGATACCGCTCCACCATCGGGCGCAGGCGCTCCGCGTACTCGAGCGCGGCACCGGGGTCGTGAATGGAGCAGGGGCCGACCACGACCACCAGGCGGGAATCGCGCCCGGCCAGGGCATCGGCCACCGCCTGACGGGTGCCGGCCACGACGTTGGAGGCGTCCTCCGTGACGGGCAGTTCCTCGATGAGGATGGCGGGTGGCAGGAGCGGCCGGACGCCGGTGATGCGGAGATCGTCGACCTTCTTCAACACGATCCCAAGATTACCGCAGTGGCCCGGGATCGGCCCACCCGCGGCACCGGTCGGGCCCATACGCCCGTGGCCGCGGACCTGTGGGTTCCCCCCGTGGGTCCCGTGGTGTGGCTCGATGCCCCCTGACGTGCGGTCGCCGGCAGTTGGACGACAATAGGGGTTTCGAAATGATGTCACGCTGACCAAAGGGGGACACGCGATGCCAATTCAGGTTGGAGACCGGCTGCCCGCCGGAGAGCTGTCGGAGTTCGTCGAGGTGGAAGGCGAGGGGTGCTCGACCGGCCCGAATACGTTCAAGGTGGAGGAACTCGTAGCCGGCAAGAAGATCGTGATCTTCGGCGTGCCGGGTGCCTACACCCCCACCTGCTCGGCGCAGCACCTGCCCGGCTACGTCCAGAATGCCGAGGCCCTCAAGGCCAAGGGCGTGGACGAAATCTGGTGCTTCGCGGTGAACGACGTCTTCGTCATGGGCGCCTGGGGACGGGATCAGCACGCCACCGGCAAGGTCCGGATGATGGCCGACGGCTCGGCGCACTACACGAGAAAGCTTGGCCTGGAACTCGACCTGACGGCCCGTGGTCTCGGCGTCAGGTGCCAGCGCTTCTCGCTGCTGGTGGACGACGGAGTCGTCAAGGCGGTCAACGTCGAGGCGCCCGGCAAGTTCGAGGTGAGCGACGCCGGCTCCATGCTCTCGCAGCTGGGGTGAGCCGCCCTGTCGTGCCAGGTCCCGCCGCCGTCCGGACGGCGGGGCCTGGGCGAATCGCCGCGGTCACGCGGTCGACGCCGCCTGGTCCTCCGTCGCGGCCGCCTACCGCCCCACCACGATGCGCAGCTCGCCCCAGTAGGTGACCTGCCCGGTGGGCATGTCGAGGTGTTCCACGTAGGTGATGCGGTCGTTGAGCCGCGTCAGCTTGATGTAGCTGCCCGGGCGCGCCGGCGACGACAGATACGTGAACCCGTCGATGGCATCGAGCTGCAGCGGCGAGTCTGCCTGGCTCGACCAGTACAGCTTTCCCTCGCGGATTCGCACGTTCAGCCGGTTCGAGGCCGCTTCGGCCGGGTCGAGCAGCCGGCGCTCGGACCGTCGTTCGCTCGAGTCCTCCCTCACCGTCGGAATGCCTTCGAGGACCGTGGCCGCGTCGGGAATCTGCACGGGCTGGGGCGCCGGGGTCGGCGCCTGCGCGTGCGCCGTTCCGCCCGCCCCGAGCGCCAGCCAGAGGAACATCACCGTCAGCAGCGTCGCGGAACAGGTCGCCCGTGTCATCTGTGCCTCCACGTGATCGTGTCCCGATCCTACTCCCGACCCCGTCCCAGCCCCTACGTGCGAGGGGTCAGCGCTTCTCGACATCGATGTAGAAACGGTCAGTGGCCACGTCGAAGCGCTCGGGGGCGAGCGTGTTCGGGGCCGTCTGCCATTCGGTGGTGGCCTCCAGGCGGGTCCAGGCCTCGCGCCTCCCCACCAGCACCGGCATCCGGAACCCCGCGACGTCGGCGCGCCACCGGTACGAGACCGTGCCGGCGGACTCGTCGAAGCGCAGTTCCAGGGTGGGGAGGGCCGTGTGCCGGAGGTACTGGTCGAACATCGGGGTGAGATCGCGCCCCAGCTGCCCGTTGACGAAGCCGACCAGGTCTTCAGTGAGCAGCGTCTGGTACCGGAAGCGTGCGTACACGCCCCGCACCAGATCCCACCAGCGGGCGTCGTCGCCCACCACGCCGCGAAGGGTGTGCAGGAGCAACGCACCCTTGAAGTACATGTCCGAGGGCGGCACGCGGTGCAGGCCGCGCGTGGTCAGGACGGGTGCATCGTGGCGCACCTTGTCCTTGAGGGCGTTCACGTACCGGAGGGCGTCGTCGGTCCCGAACCGGTGCTCGACGTACACCGCTTCGAGATAGGTGGCCCAGCCTTCGTGAATCCACATGTCCGAGACGTCGGCCGCCGTGACGGCATTGCCGAACCACTCGTGCGCGCTCTCGTGCACGATGATGAAGTCGAAGCGCGGACTGATGCCCACCCCGGTCCAGTCGCGCTCCAGATAGCCGTTGGCGAATCGATTGCCGTAGGCGATGGCGCTCTGGTGTTCCATGCCCGCGTAGGGCACCTCCACGAGCTTGTAGCCGTCTTCTGGAAAGGGAAACGGGCCGACGTAGTGCTCGAACGCGTCGAGCATCGGCAACACCTGGGCGAAGTGCGCCCGCGCCCGGTCGGCGTTCTCGGGTATCACGTAGTAGTCGAGCGTCAGCGCCTCCCGCCTGTCGGCAATGTGGGTGTAGGCCGCCAGGTTGAGCGAGACGTTGTAGGCATTGATCGGCGCGCTGACCCGCCAGTGCCACCGGCGGTAGTCCCCTTCCACCTGTCGCGTCTCGATCAACCGGCCATTCGACACGGCGACCAGATCGGCGGGCGCCTCGATGGTCACATCCACGCCGTCGGGCTCGTCCAGCCACTGGTCCTTGCAGGGCCACCAGAGGCTCGCGCCTTCGTCCTCGTTCGCGGTGGTGACCCAGTGCCGCCCCGCCCCATCGCGGCGGAAGGCCATGCCGCCGAAGCGACCCTGTCCGAGGGGCGTGCCCGAGTAGCGGAACTCGATCTCGTAGGTCTCGCCCGCCCGCAGCACCCGCCGGAAGTCCACGAACACCGTGTGGGCCTCCCGCGAGAAGTCGAGACGCCGCCCATCGAGCAGGATGCCGTCCACTGCCAGGTTGTCGTGCAGATCGAGCTGGATCCTCGTGTCGTCCACCAGCATGCGGAAGCGGATGCGGTTGCGTCCGGACACGTACTGCCGATCGGGCTCCACCCGCACGGCCAGGTCGTAGTGCAGGACGTCGTTGTTCGCGCGGTGGCGGCTGTAGGTGCCCCGGAGTATCTCGGCTCGTGAGGCGTCCGTGCCGGCGAGGGCCGGCCCCGCGGCCTCGCCAGCGACGGCACCGCCGGTCGGGGTGTCCGCGGTCTGCGCCGACAGGGACGCTCCGAGCAGCAGTACAGCCACAGTGACGGCCGACGCGACGGACCGGAACGGCCCGCGGTGCCCGCACGGCCACGCGCGCGCCTGCCGGTGACTCGATCGGGCCGATGTCGGCATGGTGTGGCTCCGCGCGCTCAGCGCCTCCTGGTGCCCAGCCTCACCACGATGTCGTACTCGGCCTTGGTGGCCGGCTGCACCGAGAGGCGGCTCCCCCTCTGGACAACCATCATCGCCTCCAGGCCCGGCGTCTGCTTCAGCGTCTCGAGAGAGACGATCTCCGGGAAGCGCTCCACGAAGGCGATATCCACCATGTACCAGGTGGGGGCCTCCTTCCGGCTCTTCTCGTCGAAGTATCGATGCGTCCGGGTCCAGGCCGTGTGATCCGGGTATCCTGCGCGGGCCACCGTCGCCAGGCCCGTCACGCCGGACGGTGTGGCGTTGGAGGCGTAGAACAGGACGCCGTCGCCGACCTGCATGTCGTCACGCATGAAGTTGCGCGCCTGATGATTGCGCACGCCCTCCCAGCTCGTCTGTCCGTCCCGGGCGAGATCGTCGATCGTGTATGCCGACGGTTCGCACTTCATCAGCCAGTAGCGTCGCGCCATGAGCCCCCGCAGAGCGGATTGTAGCGCGCTATCATCACACCCATGCGCATCGACGTCTGGTCGGACGTGGTCTGTCCGTGGTGCTACATCGGCAAGCGCAGGCTCGAGCGTGCCGTCGAGGCCTGCGGGCTGGGGAGTTCGGTCGATATCGTGCACCATGCCTTCCAGCTCGAGGCCGGGCTCCCGCGGGGCGAATCGCGGGACCTGCGCACGTCGCTCATGGCGCGGTACGGGGTGCCAGGACCGCAGGTGGATGCGATGCAGGCACGGGTGACCGCGACGGCCGCAGAGGACGGTCTCGTGTACGACCTGGCCGGCGGCCGCACCGGAAACACCCTCGACGCCCATCGCCTCCTGTTCCTGGCGCGCGATTGTGGCCTGCAGCCACCGGTGCTGGAGCGGCTCTACCGGGCGCACTTCACCGAGCGTCGCTCGGTGTTCGAGGCCGAGTCGCTCGTGAGCCTGGGGGCGGAGGCGGGCCTGGATGCCGAGGCGTGTCGCCGGACCCTGGCCAGCGATGCGTACGAGTCCGAGGTGCGACACGATCTCGAGGAGGCGCGTCGCCTGGGCGTATCGGGGGTGCCGTTCACCGTGGTGGCCGGGCGGTTCGCTGTATCTGGCGCCCAGGCGATCGACGCGTTCTCACGGGTGCTGCGCGAGGCCGCGCTCCAGGAGCCCGCCGGGGCGCGTCCCGGCGCGTGAGCGAGCTGCGGACGCGGGACGATCAGCCCAGCGCCTGCCGCACGAACGCCTCGATGCCGTCGGCGGCCATGGCGCCCGCCGTTCGTGCCGCCTCGCGTCCGCCGGTGTAGACCGCCAGCGTCGGGATCGACCTGATGCCCAGGTGTCCGGCGAGATCGGACACGGCCTCGGTGTCCACCTTGGCCACGAGCAGCCGCCCCGCGTTGCGTCGGGCGACGATCTCGATCTGTGGCGCCACGGCCCGGCAGGGACCACACCACGCGGCCCAGAAGTCCACCAGCACCGGCAGCTGCGAGTGCCCGACCATGGCATCGAACGCGGCGGTCGTCGCGACGGCGACCGGCACCGAGGGTGCGTGAAGGTCCACATGACAGTGTCCGCACCGTGCGCGTCCGTCGAGCCGCGCGAACGCGAGCCGATTGGCCTTTCCACAGGAGGGACATGGAACGATGACGCCGCGGACGTCGGAGTCGAGTGTGCTCATGGCCAGCGATGCCTCTCGCGCTCCACTGTACTCCGCGCCGTTGCCCGGGCGGTGCAACCCCTCTGCACGAGAGGCAGGCAGCCCCCCGACCGGCATCCTCTCCTATAATCCAGCCGGATCAGCGGACCGGCACCCCGGCCCCCGCTGCCACCACCGAACCTGGCACTCAGCGTCCTCCCGCGACCGAGGGCCGCGCCCCACTCCGGAGTACTGACCATGAGCCGAACAACCATTCTCTGCCTGGCGCTCACCGTGAGCATAGGCTGTGCACCGCCCCAGGAGTCCGCGCCTGCCGCCGGGGCTCCCGTCGCGTTGCGTGAGGTGCCCGCCGAGGGCGTGGTCCTGACCAACGCCCGCGTCCTGGACGGCAATGGCGGCGTGCTCGACCAGGGATCCGTGGTGGTGCGCGATGGCCGCATCGTGTCCGTCACGCAGGGGGCGGCCGACGTGCCCGCCGGCGCGCTCGTGATCGACGTGCAGGGCCGGACCGTCATGCCCAGCTACATCGACGCCCATCGCCACATCATCCAGGGCGACCCCGACCAGTGGATGGCCGATCGCGCCGAGGCCTCCATGCAGGAATTCATCGCCGCCGGCTTCACGACGGTCGTGTCGGCCGGCGACGCCGAGGGCCAGATCCTCGAGCTGCGACGGCGCACGGCCGAGGGCGACCTGCAGGGGCCCCGCATCATCGCGGCCGCCCGTGCGCCGCTGGCTGGGCCGGCACCCGGCGGCGGGGGCCGTGGCGGCGCCGATCCCGCGAGGACCGACGTGTCCCGCCCGCCGCTGCGCCCCACGCAGCCAGCGCCGGCCGTGCCGGCCGACGCCACCCGTGCCCGCGTGCAGACCATTGCCGACGCGGGTTTCGACGCGGTCAAGACGGTGATCATCGTGACGCCAGGCGGTCCGGAGCAGCGGACCCTGCAACTGGTCGCCGAGGAATCGAGGCGCCTGGGACTGATGAGCCTCACGCACGCGGTGACGGTGCAGGACACGCTGGCCGCGGTGGCGGCGGGCACCCATGTGCTCGCGCATACGCCGCACATCGGACAACTCACCGAGGCGCAGGCGAAGACCATCGCCGACGCCGGCATCCCGATGATCTCCACGCTCGGCATCTTCGTGCCGTTCTTCGACACGGAGAACATGCCGATCTTCCGTGACGAGCTGCCGTATCCCTGGGAGACCATCTCCAGCGCGGGACAAGGGCCGGTGAATGCCCGCCTGCTCTGGAATGCGGGGCTCACCTACGCGTTCGGCACCGACACCCGCTACCTGCCCCTCGACACCCTGCGTCAGGAGATCAAGTCGCTGTTCCTGGTGTTCTCGCCGCAGGACATCATTCGCATCATGACGCGCAACTCCGCGGCGGCCATCGGCCGCAGCGACGACCTCGGCACTCTGGAAACGGGCAAGCTGGCCGACATCGTGGTGCTCGACGGTGACCCGCTCGAGGACATCTTCGACGTGCTCAACGTGCGGATGGTGCTGAAGGAGGGACGGATCCTGCTGGACGAGATCCGCTAGCGCCGCTCGCGACACTCTCGCTGGCGGCAGGCCGGGGCGGCGGGGCGTGTCCGGCCCGATGGCGGCCCTACGCCGTGCCCGGCCGGCCGCGGCGGAACCTGAGGATGGCGACGGTGCCTGCGGCGGCCGCGGCCACGAGGCAGGCGGCTCCCACTGGGGACAGGCGTGCCGAGAGCTGCAGCATCAGCAGGCTCCCGCTCACCGACAGCCACATGGCCCCCAGCGCCCGCACGCGCGCGGTGGGAGGCATTACGTAGTGCGGGTCGAGCACCCGGGCGTAGGGAGCGAAGAGCCGGCTGCGCCGCAGCCAGTTGTCGAGCCACGGGCAGCTCTTCGTGAAGCTGTAGGACGCCACGATCAGGAAGACGGTGGTCGGCAGCCCTGGCACCACCGCGCCGATGGCCCCGAGCGCCGTTGACGCCAGGCCCAGGCCCGCCCACGCCACCTGGCGCGGATGGCGCGGCAGGACGTGCAGGACGGGCTCGGCCGTGGCCTGCGCCACTCCGGCTGGCGACTGCCCGCCGCTGGCGATGGGCGCTGGTGGTTGAAACTGCGAAGGTGACACGTGCCAGTTGCTCCCTTGGGGTATCGGCGCCCTGCCAGACGCCTTTAGGGCGGTGGACGCCGTTCGCCCTCCACAGTCTGTCCCGTCACAGCACATGCGGCACCGCCGGACCGTGTCGCCCGACACGACGACCAGACCGCACCGCACGACTGTGCCACAATCGAAGGCTCATCGTCCTGCATCGGCGCGACGTGTTCCCAGCAGTCCCGCACTGCACCCTGCGCGCCGAGTTGCTGCGGGCGCCCGTCGTCGCCCGAGGCTGCGATCGCCGTCCGGCCTGGCGCCACCCGATTCGCCGCCAGCCGGGTACTGACGCGGCTCGGCCACGCCGATCGACAGGAGACCTCTCCGATGCACACATCCGCGCCTGGGCAGCGCGCACGGGCCCGGCCGCAGCCGGTCGCGGACGGCCCGAGCGCTCCGCGCCCCGACTGGGTGGGCCGCGCCCTGCACGGGCTCCTGCGCGTACTGCTCGCCCTCGGCATCGGGCTGGCGACGGCGGCCCTCCTGTGAGCCGGTCCCGCCCATTCGGGTACTGGCGGGATCCCGTCTGCCTGGTCTCCGCTCTCGCCTATGCCTGTGCACGCTGGGGCATCCCCGCGACCCTGCTGCCCGCGTGGTCGCGTGGCCACGTGACCGACCTGCTGCTCGTCCCGCTCGGTCTTCCCTGGTGGCTCTGGCTCGAGCGGACGCTCGGCTGGCGGCATCACGACGGCATGCCGCGGTGGAGCGAGCTCGCGTTTGTCCTCGTCGTGTGGACCGTCGCGGCCGAGGTGCTCGCACCGCCGCTGTTTCCGTGGGCGACGCGCGACGTCTGGGATGTCGTCGCCTATGTGTCGGGCGCGGCGGTGGCGGGTGTGTCCTGGCAGCGACAGGCGTGACGAATTTCGACCCGCTGGCCCGCCACTACGACTGGATGGAGGCCGTGACCGCAGGCTCCCTCCTGCAGCGCGCGCGAACGGCGTGGCTGCCGGCCCTGTCGGGGTGTCGGCGGGTCCTGAGCGCCGGCGAAGGGCACGGGCGCTTCGCCCAGGCCTTCCTCGAACGGCATCCACACGCCGAGCTGACGTGCGTGGACGCGAGCGCGCGGATGCTCGACCGGGCACGCCGTCGCATCGGCCATCTGCCTCCCCATCCTCACTGGGTGCACGCCGCCCTGCCGGCCTGGCGACCCGCGCCCGCCGTCTACGACGCCATCGTGACGTGCTTCTTCCTCGACTGCTTCCCGCCGGCCCAACTGGCCTGCGTCGTCGATGCCCTCGCCGCGTCCGCCACGGACCGCTCGGCCTGGCTCGTGGTGGACTTCGCCGTCCCCGCGCGGGGCCTCGCACGCTGGCGCGCACGGGCCATGCACGCCAGCATGTACGCCTTCTTCCGCGCGGTCGCGAACCTGCCAGCCTCCGTGCTCACACCACCGGACGCACTGCTGCGGGCCCACGGCTTCAGGCTGGACGGGCGGCGTGAGTACTCCTGGGGGCTGGTCCGCGCCGATCTGTGGCGCCGCTGAGTCTCGGCCAACGCTGAGCCTCGGCCACCACTGAGCCTCGAGCAGAGGAGCCTCGAGCAGCGCTGAACGCGCCGCTTGCGCAAGCCGCCTTCCATGCATCGGGTGGCGCCCCGCGCCGCATCCAGTCGGCCAGCGCCGTCCCGTTTGCCCGGTCGGGCCGCGGCATCGGGTGGTGCGGCACCAGGTGGCGTGCCACCGGGTCGGTGTCGTGTAAGAGTTTCCCTATTACCCGGCGCCGGGGCCGACGGGCCGGTCCGCCTCCACCGGGAGTCTGCGGCAACCCTCTGATTCTTCGACCGATATCCCGCCAGTGACACCCAATATCGGCGGGGCATGCGCCTTGCCTCCCGATAGGCCTGGCCAGGTTGCGCCGGACGACAGTCGTCCGGCCGCTCCTTGTCGGCAGCGGAGGATATAGATGCGATCCCGGTTTTCAGCCCCGGCTCTTCTGGGCAGTGTCCTGTTCGCGGCGGCTCTCGGTGCGTGCGGCGGCGGGACGCCCGTCGAGGACATGCCCGAAGGCAGCACCGTCGCGCTCGAACTGCAGGACGGGCAGGTCCTGACCGGCACCCTGACCACCGTAGCTCCCGAGACCGTCGTCCTGAACGGCACGGGCACACGTCCGGAGATCGAGGTGCCGCGTGAGCGCATTACCGGAGCCCGGCAGGTCGAGGAGGAGGAGGCGCTCGAAGCGCTTGCCCAGCGGGAACTCGTCCTGCCAGCGGGCACGACCCTCGATGCGGCCCTCGACACCACGGTCGCCTCCAATACCAGCAGCGTGCAGGACACCGTGCGGGCGACGCTGGCCTCCGACCTCGTGTTCGACGGTGTGACCGTCGCACCGCGCGGCAGCGTGCTCGTCGGGGCCGTGACCGCGGCGGAGGCCTCCGGGCGGGTCCGCGGGCGCGCCGAGCTGGGGCTCCGCTTCGACAGGCTGGAGACACCGTCGCTCACCTACGAAATCCGCACGAGGCCGTTCTACTACGAGGCCGAAGGCACGCGACGCGACGATGCCGCGACGATCGGGATCGGCGCGGCTGCCGGCGCTGTCATCGGCGGCCTGACGGGTGGCGCCAAGGGCGCTGCGGTCGGCTCGGCCATCGGGGCTGGCGGTGGAACGGCCGTCGTGCTGTCAACGCCTGGCCAGGACATCCGGCTCGGCGCAGGCACGAGCCTGCAGGTTCGGCTGACCGAGGCGCTGGTCGTCGCCGCGCCGGCTGGCCGCGGCGGCGAGTAGCCGGGACGCCTGCACGCACCCCTTAGAGTGCGCCGTCCTTGGTCTCGGGCATGGCGAGCAGGCCGACCAGCGTGAGCGCCGCGGCCGCCGTGAGGTAGTAGCCCACGTACGGCAGGCCGAAGTTCACGGCCAGCCACGTGGCGATGTAGGGTGCCAGCGACGCACCGAAGATGCCCGCCAGGTTGAACGTGAGCGAGCTGCCGGTGTAGCGCACGTGCGTCGGAAAGAGTTCCGAGAGCGTCGTGCCCAGGGGGCCGTACGTGAGGCCCATCAGCGACAGGCCGACTACCAACGCGATCGTGGCTCCGGCGAGCCCGCTCGAGAGCAGAGGCGCCAGGACGAACCCGAACGCGCCGATCGCCACTGTCACGGTGATGAGCGTGGCTCTCCGACCACGCTCGGCCATCACCGCGCTGATCGGGATCGTCACCCCGAAGAAGACGATGCCCACGAGCTGGGCGACCAGAAACGTGTTCCGGCTGTAGCCGAGCGCCGTGGTACCCCACGAGAGCGTGAACACGGTCATCAGGTAGAAGAGCACGAACGTCGCGAGCGAGCCGAGGATGCCCTGGAGCAGGGCTCCGCCGTGGCGCCTCAGCACGACGGCCATCGGCACGCCCACCTGCTCCGCGCGCGCCTGTGCCTGCTGGAACACCGGCGTCTCGGTGATGGTGAGGCGCACGTAGAGCCCCACGACGACCAGTGCCGCGCTGGCCAGGAAGGGAATGCGCCATCCGAAGGCGAAGAACTGCTCGTCGGTGAGCCGTTCCGAGAGCAGCAGGAACGTCGCGCCCGACAGGAAGAAGCCGATGGGCGCGCCAAGCTGCGGAAACATCCCGTACCAGGCCCGGCGCCCGGCCGGCGCGTTCTCGACGGCGAGCAGGACGGCCCCGCCCCACTCGCCGCCAAGGCCGAGCCCCTGTCCGAACCGACAGAGCGCCAGGAGCGCCGGCGCCAGCACGCCGATGGACGCGTAGGTCGGCAGCAGGCCGATGCCCACCGTCGAGAAGCCCATGGTCAGCAGTGCGGCAACCAGCGTGGTCTTGCGGCCCACGCGGTCGCCGAAGTGGCCGAACAGCGCCGACCCCACCGGCCGGGCGAGGAACGCGATGCCGAACGTTGCCAGCGAGGCCAGCATGGCGGCCGACGGATCCGACGCCGGGAAGAACAGGCGGGGGAAGACCAGTACGGCGGCGGTGGCGTAGATGTAGAAGTCGAAGAACTCGATCGTGGTGCCGATCAGGCTGGCGAACAGGACCTGGCCTGGCCTGTTCACGAGCGGGCGCTGAGCGGTCTGCGTCATCGGGTGTCGGGCCTCGCGCGGCGCAGCGGGCCGGATGGAGTGTAATGGGCGTGATGCCGGTTTGCTTCACGAAAGAAACACGCGTGGCGGCTCCGCCCGACGAGGTGTTCGCCTTTCACGAAAGTCCCGGTGCGCTCACGGCCCTGACTCCTCCCTGGGCGCCCCTGGTCGTGGTGGCCTCCGACGGGTCCCTGCGTCCGGGGAGCCGGGTCGTGCTGGCTGGCCGCGTGGGTCCGCTGCCGGTGCGATGGGTGGCCGTGCACACCGAGTACGACCCGCCGCACCTGTTCGCGGACCGGCAGGACGCGGGGCCGTTCGCGCGCTGGTATCACCGCCACCGGTTCATCGCCGACGGGCAGGGCGGGACGCGTCTCCGCGACGAGGTGGAGTACGAACTGCCCGTCGCGCCGCTCGGCCGGTGGGTGGCGGGCTGGCTGGTGCGACGCCAGCTCCAGCGCATGTTCGACTACCGGCACGACGTGACCCGCAGGCTGGTGGAGTCTGGCCGCTGGCGCGCACGCTGACCTCGGGCGCCCCGGTTCCCGCACCGTCCGGCCATTCGCCTGCGCCTGCCGGCACCGTTCCTATCGCTTGACGCGGGAGTCGAGCGCGTCCCATCGGGCATACGCGTCGTGGATGGTCTGCTGCAATGTCTCGATGCGGGCCAGCGTCGCGCGAATCGTGTCGGCTGGCTCGCGGTAGAAGTCGGGCGCCGCCACCCGTCCGTTCAACGTGCCCAGTTCCTGCTCCATCGCCTCGATCTCGGCGGGGAGGCGCTCCATCTCCTGTTGTTCCCGATACGAGAGCTTTCCGGCCACCGGCGCCGTCCGGCGGGTAGCCGCCGTCGGCGTGGGCCGCCCGGCGCCCTTCGCGGATGGCCCGGGCGCGGCGGCCTGTTGTCGCAGCCAGTCCGAGTAGCCTCCCACGTACTCCTGCACCCGTCCTCCATCCTCGAAGGCCAGGGTTCCGGTCACGACGTTGTCGAGAAACGCGCGGTCGTGGCTGACGAGCAACAGTGTGCCCTGCCAGTCGACGAGAAACGCTTCGAGCAGTTCCAGGGTCTCGATGTCGAGGTCGTTGGTCGGCTCGTCGAGCACCAGCAGGTTGGCGGGCCGGGTGAAGAGCCTCGCCAGCAACAGACGGTTGCGCTCACCGCCCGAAAGGGCCTTCACGGGCGACAGCGCGCGTTCGGCGGGGAAGAGGAAGTCGCGCAGGTAGCCGTGGACGTGCCGGGTCTGCCCGTTGACGGTCACGGTGTCGCTGCCGTCCGCCACCGTGTCGAACACAGTGCGTTCGGGCTCGAGCTGCTCGCGCTGCTGATCGTAGTAGGCCACCTGGACGTTGCTGCCCACGCGCACCTCACCCTCGTCCGGCGACAGTTCGCCGATGAGCAGCCTGAGCATGGTGGTCTTGCCCGAGCCGTTCGGCCCGATGAGGCCCACGCGGTCCCCGCGCATGATGCGCACCGAGGCATCGGCGATCACCCGCCTGGCGCCGAACGACACCGACACGTCCTTGGCCTCGAGCACGAGCTGCCCCGACCGTTCGGCCGTGTCGGCCGCGAGGCGGACGGTGCCGGTCAGCTCGCGGCGGGCAGCCCGGGCCTCGCGCATCGCCAGGAGGGCGCGGACGCGTCCTTCGTCGCGGGTCCGCCTGGCCTTGATCCCCTGGCGAAGCCAGGCCTCCTCTTCGGCGAGGCGCTTGTCGAACCGGGCATGCTGCGTCGCCTCGGTGGAGAGCCAGGCGTCCTTGGCCCGCAGGAACGCCTCGTAGTCGCCCGGCCACGACGTGAGGTGCCCGCGGTCGAGTTCGACGATGCGTGTCGAGACACGCTGCAGGAAGACCCGGTCGTGCGAGACGAACAGGACCGCGCCGGCGTAGTCGGCCAGGAAGGCTTCCAGCCAGGCCGTGGCCTCGATATCCAGGTGGTTGGTGGGCTCGTCCAGCAGCAGCAGGTCCGGGTCGGCCGCCAGCGCGCGGGCGAGGAGCACGCGGCGCTTCCAGCCCCCGGACAGCGTCGCGACGCCCACGTCCGGAGGAAGCTGGAGCCTCGACAGCACCTGGTCCACGCGGTACTGCTGCTGCCAGTCATCGGCGGTGGCTGCCGGCAGGCCGTCGGCCACCACGTCGAACACCCGGCGGCGGTCCTGCAGCGCGACGTCCTGCGTGAGACGCCCGATGCGCAGGCCCGGCTGGTGCCAGACGCTTCCCGCATCGGGTTCGAGATCGCGCCCCACGACCTGCAGCAGGGTGGACTTCCCCGTGCCGTTCCGCCCGATGATCGAGACCCGCTCGCCGGGGTCGATCTGCAGGCCGACGTCATCGAGCAGGGGGACGTGTCCGTAGGCGTGCGAGACGTGGTCGAGCGTGACGATGGGCATGGTCGGTCAGGTCGTGTGGGTGCGGATGACGGCAAGGAAGGCGTCTCCGAGGTCCGACGCCTTTCGCGCTCCGACACCCTTCACCGAGAGGAGGGCATCGCGCGTCGTCGGACGCACGCGCGCCATTTCCCGGAGCGTCGCGTCGTGAAAGATCACGTAGGGCGGGACACCACGTTGCCGGGCCTCACCGAGGCGCACTTCCCGCAGGCGCTCGAAGAGGTCGCGATCCACGCCGTCCCACGAGGCGGCCTCGGCCCGGGACACGGCGCGTGGAGCGTCTCGGCGGGGCGCCCGCTGCCGGGCGAGCGTCAGGCCCGGGCAGCTGTGTTCATCCCGCAGGAGTGTGAGGCCCTTCGGGGTCAGGGCCAGGGCCGAGTAGGCGTCGTCGGTCATACGCAGCAGGCCGAGTCCCAGCAGTTGCTGGATGTAACCGCGAAGCTCCGCGACCGACGCGCGCGGCAGCAGGCCGAACGTGCTGAGGCGCTCGTGCCCCCACGAGACCACCTGATCGCTCGCGTGCCCGCGCAGGACACTGGCGACGTGCGTGGCGCCGAATCGCTGGCCGACCCGGGCTACGCAGGACAGAATCTGCCGGGCCAGGGTGACCGGGGTCTCGGCCGGTTCGAGTTCGCCAAGGCAGTAATCGCACGCGCCGCAGCCGGTGGTCTCATAGCGGTCCCCGAAGTACTCGGCCAGGTGCCGGTGGCGACAGCCCACGCCCGCGGCGTAGCGCTCCATCTGCTGCAGCAGCGAGCGTGAGGCGTCGGAGAGTTCCCCCGAGCTCTCGAGCATGACGCGCCACCGCATGAAATCGGCCGAGGAGTAGATCAGGAGGCACTCGGCCTCGAGGCCGTCACGTCCTGCGCGCCCCGCCTCCTGCTGATAGTGCTCCACCGAGCGCGGCGCGCCTGCATGCACCACGAAGCGGACGTTCGACCGATCGATGCCCATCCCGAAGGCCACCGTCGCGACGATCACGTCGATGTGCTCGCTCAGGAACGCCTGCTGGTGGGCCGAGCGCTCGCTGTCGGTCAGGCCCGCATGGTATGGCCTGGCCGGAATCCCCTCGCTCGAGAGCCACGCGGCCAGCGCGTCGACTTCGCGCCTCGACGTGCAGTAGATGATGCCGGCCTCACGCCGGTGCCGGGCGAGCACGTCGAGAATCTGGCGCTTGAGGACGGCCCTGGGCAGGACCCGGTACAGGAGGTTCGGCCGATCGAAGGCCCCCACCAGTTCGAGCGGCTCACGCAGGCCCAGTTGCGCGGCGATGTCGCGCCTGACCTGCGCGGTGGCCGTGGCAGTAAACGCGTGCAGGCTGACGCCGGGCAGGAAATGCCGGAGTCGTGCCAGCTGCCGGTACTCCGGGCGGAAATCGTGGCCCCATTGACTGATGCAGTGCGCCTCGTCCACCGCGACGAAGCTGACCCCGCACGAGGCGAGCAACGAGAGAAAGCTCTCCCCGCCCTCGCCGACCAGGCGCTCGGGCGAGACATAGAGCAGGCGATACCGCCCCTCGCGAAGGCCTGCGACGACCGCGCTCTTCTCGGCGCCGGTCAGCGAGCTGTTGAAGAGTCCCGCCGGAACGCCGTTGCCCGTCAGCGTGTCGACTTGATCCTTCATCAGGGAGATGAGCGGCGAGACCACCACGGCCAGGCCAGGCCTGACCAGCGCCGGCGCCTGGAAACAGAGCGACTTGCCACCCCCGGTCGGCAGGACGAGGAGCGAGTCGCGCCCCCCGACGACCGCCTCCATGGCTTCCCGCTGCAGGGGTCTGAAGGACGTGTAGCCCCAGACGCGTGCGATGACGTCTTCGAGACGTGCGCCGTTCACCAGCGGGTGACGCGCAGGAGGGCGCGATAGTCGGAGCCGGCGATGGGTCGCGACGAAAGCGGATACGGCTGCAGGTCCAGCAGCGCGACCTCGAAGGCCCCGTGGCGCACCGGTTCCAGCGTGGCCGCGTGGAGATCGTAGTCGCGCGAGGCCCCGTCGCCCTTGACCGTGACCAGGACCAGGGCATCGCCGCCCTGGATGCACACCGCGTCGGCCGGACAGCGCGAGTCGTTCCGCACACCGCGGAAGCGCACCGAAAGACTGGTTCCCTCGAGTGAAGCCGTCTCGCCAGGCGCCAGCGAGAACTCCTGCGCGAGCGGGATGGTCGGCCCGGTCGGACCATCCGTGCAGCCGAGTGCGGCCCAGAGACAGAGGAACAGTGCGAGGCGCCGCATGTGCCCACCAGAGTACCGGCGGCCCGCCGTTCTGTCCACGGGGCCGCCCCTGAGTGGCGCCCGCCGGCCAGCGTGGGTCACGCGCCTCCAGCCGCAGGACATCGATGCCGGGCGCACGCGGTCTGGCCACGAAGGATGGGACCCCATCCTCCTTCCGACCGACCCGATCGGCGCGAAGGATTTCGCGGAGCCCGGCGAGAACCCGCGGCAGCCGTCCCGCACGGGCGCGACCTTGCCAGCAGATCACGCCCGCGCATCGGTACGACCCTTGCCATCAGACCTGGGCCGTGGTTGGGACGGACGGCCGGGAGGACACGATGACTGTGGATGCGACGCTGCCTCGTCTGCTGGGGCTGCACCATGTGACCGCGACGGTCGACGATGCGCAGCGGGATCTCGACTTCTGCCTGGGGGCCCTGGGACTTCGGCTGATCAAGAAGACCGTCAACTTCGACAACCACGGGGTCTACCACTTCTACTACGGGAACCATCTCGGCACGCCCGGGACGCTCTGGACGACCTTTCCGTACAAGGGCAAGGGTGTGGCGGTGGGCGTGAAAGGCGCCGGCCAGATCGTGGCGACCACGTTCTCGGTGCCGTCTGGATCGCTCGGGGCCTGGACGCGCCGGCTCGCCGAGCGGGGCATCCCGACGGAGGCAGCGGCGCCACGCTTCGGCGAGTCCTGCGTCGCGTTCCGCGACCCCTCGGGCCTGCTCTTCGAGCTGACAGAAGCAGCCCACGACCGCCGCGTGGGCTGGCGCGACACGGTCGATGACGCGCTGGCGATTCGGGGCCTGTTCAGCGTCAGCCCGCTCGTGCGGGATCCGGAGCCGACCGTGGCGTTCATGCGTCAGTGGCTCGGGTATCACGTCGTGGGCGAGATGGATGGTCGTGTGCGCCTCACGGTGAATGGGGCCGAGCCCGGGCACTTCATCGACCTGCTCCACGACCCGGCGGCACCCGAGGCGACCAATGGTCTCGGGACCGTGCACCACGTGGCCGTGGGCATCGGGTCTGACGAGGAACTGGTCGCCCTGCAGGGCGCTCTCGAGCGCGGCGGGCACAAGGTGAGTCGGATCTTCGATCGGAAGTACTTCCGGTCCCTGTACTTCCGCCTGCCGGGCAACATCGGGTTCGAGGTGGCGACGGTCGTGCCCGGGTTCGTCGTCGACGAGGACCTGCAGCACCTGGGCTCGGCGCTGAAGCTGCCTCCAGAGGAAGAGGTGAACCGCTCCAGCATCGAAGCGGCCCTGCCTCAGGTCGTCTATCGCTGAACGAGGTAGTCCGGCCCGAGCCGATGGCGGCACGGGCCGGCGTCGAATCTGCCCTCAGCGGCTCACGCGGCCGCCATCGATGCTCATGGCCCCCGCGCCGCGCGTGGCGACGTAGAGGAACGCGAAGCAGAAGAGCACCGCGGGGATGCCCTGGTTCATCACCGGAAGCGCCCCCTGCGGCTGGTGCACCATGAAATACGCGACCGCCATCTCGCCGCTTGCGATGAACGCGGCCGGCTTGGCGAACAGGCCCACCGCGATGAGGACGCCCAGCAGCACCTCCAGCACCCCTGCGATCCCGAACGGCCAGCTCAGGAAGGGCGCCGCCTGCCCGCCCAGCATGCCGAACTTCTGCAACCCGTACGTCAGGAACATCAGGCCGAACACGATGCGCAGCAGTGCGTAGATACGCGGTTCGAGACTCTCCGGAATCATCGCTTCCTCGCTTCCTGGTGACTGGACCTCACGGGCAGGTCATGTGGGCGGTTGGACAGACGGGACGGCCGGCTACTCGGCCTGACATGAGATCGGTCGCGGAATGGAGATGTCGACCAGCGCGACCTGCGCGGGCATCCGGAACGCGGGCTGTCGGCACGCCAGTGCCTGCATGGTCGGCGTCTGCCCGAGCGCGTCGTCGGCTCCGGCCGGCGCGCCGAGCTTCAGGTGCGCGAATATCGGACGTCCGCGCGTTCCGGTCGCCGGCCTCGTGGGGCTCGTGATGGCGCCAACCGTGGCGGCGGGCAGCATCTTCAGCGCGACCGATGCCCGCACGTTGCCCCCGATCGCGTAGATCCGGCCGGACGCGGCCTCGACCTTCACGACGATGTCGCAGTGGGTGCGGGCCCCTGCACCCATCTGCTGCCGCCGCTCCGCGAGCGAGTCGTAGGACGGACGGCGCGCGCTGCACAGGAGATCGCCTGGTTCGACCGCGCGCTCGCCGACGTCGAATGCCGTGTAGGCGCCACTCCCGGCTGCGTCGCGCACGCGAATAGCCTGATCGATGTACACGTGGTGGGCGACGGCCCGCCTGAACTGCGCCTGACCACCGAGCCCGCCCTCGCACATCACCCACGACACGAAGGCGGCCGACCAGGGATACTGCCACCGCGCCGCGATGCCGTCAGGTCCTTGCCATGCGGAGTTCTGGCGCTCGATGATCCACGCCCCATCCGATGTGGCCGACCAGTAACCGGCAATCGACTCGGCGACGCGGGCGGCTTCGACGGGATCCAGCCTGGGGCGACGCCTGGGGCGGGGGGCGCCGCCAGTGGGCTCCTCTTCCACTTCGAACGGATCGACGACGCGAAACCCGAAGAACGCCCATTCCTGTACGGCGATATCCACGAGGCGCTGCCGAACCGGTGTCACCACAGGGGCAGGGCAGGAGGCGGCCGATACGCGAAGGGCTCCCGGCTCACCGTTCACCCTGGCGGAGGGAGGCGTCACGGGCAGGACGGCCGAGGGTAAACGCTCCAATCCGGGGGCCTGCGCTTGGGCCGCAGGCGCACTCTGCAGGAACAGGAGCACCAGCCCCGGAAGACCAAGCCACCTCACCATGACGAGCGGATGATACCCAAGAAGGCTGGGATGGCAACCCGTCTTGCGCAGATCGCCTCCGGGGGACGGGCCCCATGCCCCGATCGAAACATCTCCAGGCCCGGCGGCGTATGCCACACCGCGAGGATCCACGCGTCCGATGCCTGTCGCCCGGTGGCGGGACTCGCGCAGACGGCGAAAGTTGGGCGAATTGTTTCGGGTATTTAACCGCAGGTTTTGCACTTCCTGACCGCCAAAGTCGTTGCGATCAGATCGATTTTTGTAGCAGAGCCCCCGAAACGGATCTACTATTCCCCACTCTCGGAGGCGAGGCACGCGGGAGTCGTGTGCAGAATTTCCTCCAAGTTGTAGAATGGTCTGCGGCATTTCTGTGACAGTGCCGATGACGTGGTCAGGCGACAATTACTAGTTTACGAGGTGGACGTGCCATGAGTTGGGAGAGCACGAAGCGCACGCGACACGGGCTGGGATGGCTGCTGGTGCTGCTGTCGATTGCCTTTGTATGGACAGGCAATCCGTTGCTGGGTGCAGGCGAAGTCGCTGCAGCTGCAAAGGCCGGCGATCTCGCGGCAGTGCGGAAGCTGATTGCCGAGCGGGTGGATGTGAATTCCCCCGAGCGCGACGGCTCAACCGCGTTGCTGTGGGCCGCCTATAACAATGACGCCGAGATGGCGAAGGCCCTGCTGGCGGCTGGCGCGACTGTCGATGCCGCCAATCGGTACGGCGTGACGCCGCTCCTGCAGGCCAGCCGCACCGGTGATGCCGCGGTGATGGAGGTTCTGCTGAACGCTGGCGCGAACCCGACCGCGACCTACCCAGAGGGTGAGACGCCGCTCATGGCGGCCGCCCGCTCGGGTCGTGTGGAGGCCGTGCGTCTGCTCACCGCTCGCGGTGCGGATGTGAACCAGCCCGGTGGCATCGAGCAGCAGACCCCTCTCATGTGGGCCTCGCTCGAAGGCCACCTCGACGTGGTTCGCTCCCTGCTCGAGGCTGGCGCCAATCCCAACCTGAAGGCGAAGACCACCGACCTCACCAAGCGTGAGCACGGTGATCACCCGTCGGGCGGCTTCACGCCGCTGATGTTCGCGGTCCGCAATGGCCACACGGAAGTCGTCCGTGAGCTGGTGCGGGGCGGCGCGGACCTCAAGCTGACCAACGGCGACGAGAACAACGGGCTGCTCGGCGCGACCGCCACCATCGTGGCCATCGTGAACGACCGGTTCGACCTCGCCGCAGAGCTGATCGAGATGGGCTCTGATCCGAACGACGGGTCGCTCTACTTCGCCGTCGATATGCACGACGCCACGACCGACATGCGCGCGCGTGACGGTTCCCTGCTGCGCTGGGACTTCCCCAACAAGCTCGGTGCGCTGGACCTGGTGAAGCTGCTGCTCGACAAGGGTGCGGACCCGAACAAGCCGTTCGTGGGTCAGCTCCACTCCACCTCGATGTGCTGCGGCGACTTCCACAACGCCACGCCGTTCTATCGCGCGGCCGTTGCGGCTGACGTCGAAGCGCTGAAGCTGCTGGTGGCCAAGGGTGCCAACGTCGAGTGGGCGCCCAACGAAGTGAAGTTGCCCGAGGGCGTCAGCGGCGGTCGTGGCGCCAACGCCAACGCCTACCGTCAGCCCATCTACGTCGCCATGCGCGGCGGCCGTGGTGCCCCGCTGGCGGCCGGTCCCGGCTTCACCCGCATCGGCCCGCCGCCGTTCCGCGAGGCGTCCAATCGCAACCCGGTCGACGCCGTCAAGGTGCTGCTCGAGGCAGGCGCGGATCCCAACGCGTGGGGTCCCGAGCAGGGCACGCCGCTGCACCAGGCAGTCGAGAATCGCGCTGAGCTCGACATCATCCGTGCGCTCGTCGCCGCGGGTGCCGACCTCAACTACCCGAACGTCGAGGGCCTGACGCCGCTTCAGCTGGCCGAGAAGCCCGCGCCGGCGCGGGGCCGGGGCGCTGCCGCCGCTGGCGATCCTGATCAGCCGGCCGACACGCGACCCACCAAGGAGCAGATCGCGGCGTTGCTGCGGGAACTCTCGGGTCTGCCGCCGGCTGCGGCGGACGCGCCCGCGGCGCCGGCCGCTCAGGGAGGTGCGCAATGAAGAAGTTGGTTATTGCAGCGACCCTCGCGTGGGTCGCTGCCGCGGTCGTCGGTGGCGTGACGACCAGCCCGGTCTCGTCGGTGGCCGTGCCTGCGCTCCAGGCGCAGGCGCAGGCCCCGGCCGCCGGTGAAGCCGAGCAGCACCGGCAGTGGCTCAATCGCTACTGCGTGGGCTGCCACAACAACCGCTCCGCTTTCCCGGCCACCGACCCGGTGAACCTGGAAACGGCCAGCCTCGACGATCCGCTGTCGACGGCGGCTACCTGGGAGCGCGTCATCCGCAAGCTGGCGGTGCGCGCGATGCCCCCGGTCGGCACGCCGCGTCCGGAAGAGGCGCAGTATGCCGCGTTCACGAACTGGCTGTCGGGCACGCTCGACCGCGCATCCGCGGCGCGCAATAACCCCGGCACCTATGTCGTGCACCGTCTCAACCGGACGGAGTACGGCAACGCCGTCCGCGACCTGTTCGGCTTCGAGCTGAACGTCAACGACATGCTGCCGAGCGACGGTGGCGACTTCGGCTTCGACAACATCGCCAGTGCTCTGAATACCTCGCCGCTCCTGCTCGAGCGCTACCTGATTGCTGCGCAGCGCATCAGCGCGCTGGCGGTGGGTAACGCCGACACGCGGCCGGGCAACACGGAGTACCCGATCAGTCTCGAGGTGACGCAGAGCCAGCACATCGACGGTCTCCCGCTGGGGACCCGCGGTGGTCTGCTCGTCAAGCACGTGTTCCCGGCCGACGGTGAGTACGTGCTGTCGGGTCGCCTGAACCGGACCATCCTCAACGGCTATGCCGGTGTCGAGGGCTTCGACACGCCCAACGAGTTCGTCGTGCTCATCGACGGTGAGGAAGTCTTCACCGAGGAGATCGGCGGTCCCGAGGACCACGAGGCCAGCGGCAAGGACGCCACGTCCATGATCGCGCAGCTCGAAGAGCGCATGAAGGGCAGGGTCGTCGTCACGGCCGGTCCACACGATGTCGCCTTCACCTGGCGCGACAAGGTCCGCACCGATCAGAGCGTCTGGCAGCCGTCGCTGCGCGACAGCCAGGAAGTGCACATGAGTGGCGGCCTGCCGCGTCTGCGCACGGTGGGCGTCGAAGGTCCCTACAACGTGACCGGCGTGAGCGACACGCGGAGTCGCGAGCAGATCTTCGTCTGCACGCCGTCAGCGGCTTCCGAGGAGGCCGGCTGTGCCCGCCAGATTCTGACGAATCTGGCCCAGCGCGCCTACCGCCGTCCGGTTGCGGCGGGTGACGTCGAGGCGCCCCTCTCCTTCTATCAGGAGGCCCGGCAGAGCGGCGGTGACTTCGACGCCGGCATTCGCGCCGGTGTCACGCGCATCCTCGCGAGCCCCTGGTTCCTGTACCGTGTGGAGAGCTCGCCCGCCAACGCGCGCGCGGGGCAGGCTCACCGGGTCAGCGATGTCGAGCTGGCGTCGCGGCTGTCGTTCTTCCTCTGGAGCAGCATTCCCGACAAGGAACTGCTCGACCTCGCGATCGCGGGCCGGCTGCGCAATCCTGGTGTCCTCGAGGCCCAGGTGCGTCGCATGGTTGCCGACGAGCGCGCGGACTCGATGGTGGCGAACTTCACCGGACAGTGGCTGCAGCTCCGGAACCTGGAAGCCCGGGTGACCCCGGACCTGCTGCTCTTCCCGAACTTCGATGACAACATCCGCAAGGGCTTCCGTCGCGAGACGGAGATGTTCTTCGGCCACATCCTCCGTGAGAACCGCAGCGCTCTGGAGCTCCTCAGTGCGAACTACACGTTCCTCAATGAGCGGCTCGCCAAGCACTACGGCATTCCCGGGGTCTACGGTGCGCGCTTCCGCCGGGTGGAACTGACCGACGAGAACCGCTTCGGTCTGCTCGGTCACGGCAGCCTGCTGTCGCTCACGTCGGTGGCGACCAGGACCTCGCCGGTCATCAGGGGCAAGTTCATTCTCGGCACCCTGATGAATACACCCGCTCCGCCGCCCCCGCCGGCCGTTCCGACGCTCGAGGAGAGCGCCGGCACCCGGGAGGCTCCGCGGACCGTCCGGCAGCAGCTCGAGCTGCACCGCCGGAACCCGACCTGTGCGTCGTGCCACCGAGTGATCGATCCCGTCGGGTTCGCACTCGAGAACTTCAACGCCGTCGGCCAGTGGCGCGAGACGACCAACGAGGGCCCGGTCGATGCGGCCGGCGTGCTCGCTGACGGATCGCAGGTGAGTGGCCCGGTGACGCTGCGGAACATCATCCTGAGCCGTCCGGATGCCTTCGCCACGATTCTGACCGAGCGCATGATGACCTATGCTCTCGGACGCGGCGTGGAGCCGTCGGATATGGCGGTCGTCAGGAATGTCGTCCGGCAGGCGTCTCAGCAGGACTACCGTCTCATGTCCATCGTCATGGGCATCGTCGAAAGCCAGCCGTTCCAGATGCGCACCAAGCTGGAGCCGGCGGAAGCTGACAACCGCGTCGCGCAGGCGCGCTAAACCGAGCGAGGGTTAAGAAGCCATGATCATCACGAAAAAGCATCTCTCCCGCCGCACGTTCCTGCGCGGCACCTTCGGCGCCATGGTGGCGCTCCCCATGCTGGACGCCATGGTCCCGGCGCTTGCGGCGCAGGGGCAGGGGGCGGCGGCACGGCCGTTCCGTTTCGGCGCGGTCTACCTGCCGAACGGTGTCTATCCCGACACCTGGCATCCGGACACCGTGGGCGCGGATTTCGTCTTCAAGCAGGTGATGAGCCCGCTCGAGCCGTTCCGCGACCAGCTGGTCGCCGTCAGCAACATGAAGGCACCATGGGGTGAGTCGGTCCACCTGGGCGCCAGCGCGGCGTTCCTGAACGGCGTCGGCCCCGTTGGCGCCCGTGAGGGTGGCCGCGGTGACGCCTTCGGCAAGATCCAGTCGAAGAAGACGGTGGACCAGTTCATCGTCGACAAGGTGGCTGGTGACACGCCGCTGCGCTCCATCGAGGTCGGCACGGAGGACATGGGCACGGCCGCCGGTGCGTGCGACGGCTTCCCCTGCACCTTCTTCAACGCGCTCTCGTGGCGTGATGACACCAGCCCGCTGCCGGTAGGCATCAATCCGCGCGTGACCTTCGAGCGGCTCTTCGGTGAGACGGGCACGGCATCCCAGCGGATGGCGAGCCTGAAGCAGAAGCAGAGCATGCTCGACTCCATCACCGAGGAAACTGCCAAGCTGCGGCGTGATCTTGGTGCGGCCGACCGCCGGCTGGTGGACGAGTACCTCAGCAACATCCGTCAGGTCGAAGGACAGCTCGATCGCATGGAGAGCCGTCTCGCGACGATCACCGATGCACCCGAGGCGCCGATTGGCATCCCCGAGGCTTTCGACGATCACATGACGGTCACGTATGACCTGATGCACCTGGCGCTCCAGGGCGACATCACGCGCGTCTTTACCTTCCTGCTCGGCCACGAGGCCAGCAGCCGGAGCTACGCGCACATCGGTCTGCCCGATTCGCACCACACGATGTCGCACCACGGCAACGACCCCGAGAAGCTCGAGAAGTACGCGAAGGTTGCGCTCTACCACATCTCGAAGTTCGCGGAGTTTGCCGACAAGCTGAAGGCCACGCCGGACGGTGACGGGAACCTCCTCGATCACTCGATGCTCTACTGGGGCAGCGGCATGGGCAACGGCAACGTGCACGACCGCAACAACCCGCCCGCCGTCATCGTGGGTGGCGCCAACGGTCGTCTCAAGGGCAATCGCCACATCAAGGCCGAGACCGATACCCCCGTGGCCAACCTGCTGGTCGCGATGGGCAAGGTCGCCGGAGCCGAGCTCGAAACGCTCGGACCCTCAACCGGCAGCATCGACCTGTAGTTCGCTCCACAACGGTGCGGCGAGGCATGGCCTCGTCGCACCGTCTCTCGCGCTTCAGGCTCCCTCCGCCTCCCGCGCCTCCTCCCCCCTTCTCATCCTTCCCGGCGCGATTCCCCGCTTCGCATCGTTCACTGGGCTGGCGGCTGCCGGCGTTGACAGGCGCGACGTGTCGCCGGGCATGGCCTCGTGGGAAGACGCTTCACCGCCCGCGCCAGGGGTGAGGGTCAGCGCCCCGTGGAGAGCGCCTTGTCGAGACGAGCGTCCCGGCCGTAGATGTCGTCGGCGAACCGGACGAGTCCCGAGTCGGGCATCACGGCGGCGGTCGTGTAGAAGAGGACGACCTGGATCGGGCGGTCCAGCTCTACTCGCCGCGTCACGGTGCCGCCCATAGCCCGGGCGATCTCCTCAACTGTCCATCCGGACTGGTCCGCCAGGACCCATGCGGCCAGGCGAGCGGGGTCTTCAACCCGCACGCAGCCGTGGCTGTAGTCGCGGCGGGCGCGGGCGAAAACCTGAGTGTTCGGTGTGCCGTGCAGGTACACGTTGTCCTGGTTCGGAAAGTCGAACTTCACGAGCCCGAGGGCGTTCTGAGGCCCTGGACGCTGCCGAACGCGCAGGCGCCCCTGTCGCAGGCCCTCGAGGCTCTCGGCCGACAGCGCCGCCACGCGAGCGGTGTCGCCAGGGCCCTCGACGATCTCCATGCCCTGTCGCTCGAGATACCCGGGGTCCGCTTCGAGGGCGGGCAGCACCTCGTTGCGGAGGATCGAGGCAGGAACATTCCAGAAGGGGCGGAAGATCACCGCCCGCATCTCCTCGATGAAGACCGGCGTCTCAGTCGTCAATGCGCGCCCGACGACGGCCCTCATGTTGAGGGCCGGCACCTGTTGCTCGCCGGGCGAGTCCCAGGCCCACAGTTCGAACATCGGAATGTTCAGGGTGAGCAGTCGGCGTGCGCTCAGGTCTGGCAGCCAGCGCAGGCGCTCGAGCGCCAGTTCGATCTGGCGCGTGCGCTGCTCCAGCGGCACGTCGAGGGCCGCCACCGTGGATGGCCCCAGCACGCCGTCCTGCGCGAGCCCGTGTCGACCCTGAAACCGGACGACAGCGCTCACCAGCGGCTCGTCGTAGCGTCCGGGGGGCGCCGCGGCCGCGTCTGGTGCGAGGTCGCCCAGGGTCACCAGGCGTCGTCTCAGGGCCTCGGCGCGTTCGAGGGTCTCCCCTGGTCTCACGGCAGCGCCCGACAGGCCCAGGGGGACGTGCTCCGCACGGGTGGCGAGCTCCCGGTATCGGGCCAGCGTCTGCCGCAGGAGGCGATACTGCAGGAGGGGTGGCCTGAGCTGGTCTACGACGGCACCCAGGTCCCCGGTGGCGACGCCCTGCAGGAGCGCGGCGACGACGTCGTGTGTCTCGGCGGGCAGCTCGAGTCGAAACCCGAGCGCCCGGGGATCGACCCGGCCCAGGTGCACGTGCCGGAAGAGCCGGAGCAGGCCCACGCTGAGGTCCAGCTCGACGGACGCCGCCTCGTCGATCGATAGGGCGGTCCGGGCGGGGCCTGCCTCGGCCAGCCGCCGCAGCCGCGGTGTGTCGTAGTCGGACGAGACGAGACCGTCCAGCTCCGCCATATCGAGCACCTCGAGCGCGCGCCCGCACAGGGCCGAGGGCTCACCAGTGCCGTCGATCCACAGCAGTCGGCGACCGTCGGCATAGAGCCGTCTCAGGTCGGTGCGCTCCTGGTCCGTCACGCCGACAGGCCACGCGTCGCCTTCCATACGGGCCTGCACGCGTGCCGCGACAGCCGTGACGGCGTCTGCCTGACCGGGGTTGCCAGTCTCGGCGGTCTCCACTGCGCGCTCGCCCGCGTCGGCTCCACGTCCGCCGAAGCACCCAGCCTGCAGCAGGGCCAGGCCCGCCAGCGCTGCCGCGACTGCCACCTGGCGGTGGCGTGTTCGTGCCGTCGGAGCGGTCCCGCTGCCCATGTCGCCCAACTTACCCCAGCGCGGGATGGAACGCCCAGCTCGTGAGCGTGCCCGCGCTTCACAGTCGTTGTAGGGATTGCCCGGCCAGACGCCGAGGTTGCTATTGAGTGAAGGTCCAAATACTAGACATTCTGGCCGTTGTGCGGCGTCCAGCGGTGCTGGTCGCCGGCACATGCCTTGCGATGTTCACGTGCAGTTGCACTCGAATGTGCGGGTGCACGTCAGAAGGGAGGCCCCGCATGGCACGGGCACGATGGGCGATGCAATCCGTACTCATGGCGATCTGCGCCGTGGCGCTGGCAGCCACGACGATATCCGCGCAGGCACCGGAGAACTCAGGCGACGATGTGATCTTCCCCGCCCCGATGCAGTTCCAGCTCGCCACGGGTGAGAAGGTGCTGCCGGCCGGCGACTACCGGATCGAGCGCATCGGACACAGCAGCATGTTCGTGCTCTACGACGGTCGTGACACCGAGCAGGCATCGCCGGTGGCCATGATTGACGCGACGGAGCAGACACGAGGCCCTGCTGAGTTCGGCAAGGTTGCCGCACACTTCGAGGCTCATCCGGAGAGCGGACACGAGGATACGCGCGTGCTGCGCGGGTGGACCCTCGATGGTGCACGCTGGAATATTCAGAACGTGGTGGAGACGGACGCCGAGGGCCGGTTCGCCGACATCTTCGGCAACTGACGGGCGCTCCGGATGCGCCACGGCGCTCAGGGCGCGGCCGTGGGGACGGGTCAACAGCCTGACCCCCGGTCTGCGCCGGCCCGGCTCTGGACACGGCTGATACCATGGGCGCGGCCTCGCATCCGCGAGTTGGTGCGACACGGTTTCGGACCGGCGATACCCGGGCGGGCTGCCTTCGTGTCTCGCCCGGGTCACGAGCACCATGACCGATTTCCTCCAATCCACCGGCCTGCTGTTCGTCCTTCTCAACCCCTTCCTGGTCATCATCTACCTCGTGGACGTCGTGCAGAAGCTGCCGCGCGAGCAGTTCCGGCGCGTGCTCTTCAGAGCCGGACTCATTGCCGGCGCGGTGTTCTGCGGATTCGCCCTGCTGGGTGATGCCATCTTCTCGAGCCTGTTGCAGGCCGACTTCGCGTCCTTTCAGATCTTCGGCGGCATCGTGTTCCTGCTCATCGGCATCCAGTTCGTCTTCCAGGGTCCAACCGCCATCACGATTCTTCGCGGTGAGTCGGAGCACATTGCCGGCGCCATTGCCATGCCGGTGCTCATCGGCCCGGGGACCATCTCGGCCAGCGTGGTGATCGGCCAGCGGCACGAGCCCCTGCTCGCGTGCGTGGCCGTGCTGCTCGCGGTGGTGGCGTCCCTGTGCACGATGGCAGCCCTCAAGTCGCTGCACGACGTGGTGCGGCCGCACCGTGAACGTCTCATCCAGCGCTATATCGAGGTGGCCGGGCGTATCACCGCGCTGTTTGTCGGCACCGTCGCGATCGACATGCTGATGCAGGGCCTGCGCGCCTGGTGGGACAAGTTCTGACACGCCGCCGGTGAGGTTCTGCCGAGGTCGGTGGGACGAGGTCGGGCCGCCGCACGGGTGACGCCCTGCCGATAGCAGGTCGGTCGGGCGACGCCAGCAGCCGCATCCACCGCGAGATCCTGCGCAGCGGCACGCAATTCACGCATGCGAGGGTTTCGCCCGCGCGGCATCCCGATTGCGACTCCGCGTGGCAAGGAGACCCGCATGGAGTTGAACCGCATTGAGGCCACCTTGAACCAGCTCGCGGCGCAGATGCCGAAGAGCGCGGCCACGTCAGGGGCACCCGCCAATTTCGACGCGTTGATCGAGTCGCTGAGGACGGACATCACGGCCGCCATCAAGGACGCGGTGGCAGGCGCAGGGCTGGCACCGGCGGCGCCAGGCTCGGCGGCGGCGCTCCCACCCGCTGTGGCCCCCGCACCGACCGCCCTGCGGACGACGCACCAGCTTCCCACAGCCCAGCAGGCCCTGCTTCGTCAGCCCGGTGGACCCATGTACGAGCAGCTCCCCGAAGGGAGCCCGATGCACAACGAGCGCGAAGCGCTCATGCGCGAGGCGCTCGACCTCGAGGGTCTGGAGCGCCAGCTGCAGGACCTGGCGCGGGACTGGAGCGTCGAATACGACCGCAGTGATCTCGACGGTATCCTTCGGAACGCCGGCTACGACGCGGCGCACCTCGGATCGACCGAGCGCTACATGGACGCGGTTCAGCACTTCATCGGCGAGGCGGAGAACAACTACCGCCAGCGGTCCAGCAATACCCCAGGCTCCGACGCCTGACGCTAGCGCACGCCCGAGCGCCCGCGCGCGTTCGTCGAGATCCGGAGAGCGTGCAGCAGCCCCCGCTGTCTGCGCCTCTTCCGGGCTCCCGGCGCCTCCGTGTCCGCCCCTCACCCCGCTGCCCCTGACCCGGGGCGTCACTGCCCCCGCCGTGTCTGCCCCTGCCTTCCAAGCAGTGCCCCTCCCCGTTCTGCCCCTGCACCGCCCTGACCGTGCCCCTCGTGTTCCTTCTGCCTGGAAGCATCGGTCTCTGCCGGCCAGGCTCGGCGTTTCCGGAGCCCAGGCCGGCCGGGCATTCTTCTGGTCAGCCGTCGGCGGTCCGACGTAGCATTCGGGGATTCGCGGGCGCGCGGAGGAGTCTCCCGAATGGCGGCTCCCTGCCGGCGCCGCTCTGGAGAGGGACATGACACGACACGCCCGCCTGACTCTTCGTACGACGTGGCTCGCCGTCCTGATGCTCGGGCTCTGGTCGCCCGTGTTCGCTCAGGACGCCACCATCACCAACGCCCGGATCGTCGTAGCCAACGGTACTGTCATCGAGCGTGGCTCGATCGTGGTGCGAGGCGGACGGATCGTCTCGGTGGCCCCGGGCGCCCCGGCCCAGACCGTGGGCACCGTGATCGATGCCAACGGCATGACCGCGATGCCCGGGTTCATCGACAGTCACAAGCACGTCAACAACGGTGAGAACGCCGCCGCCCAGATGCGCTCGTTGCTCGAGGCTGGCTACACCACCATCCTTGCCGGTGGTGGCCAGGCCGACGCCAACATCGCCCTGCGCGACCGCATCGACACGGGCGAGTTCGTCGGGCCCCGCATCATTCCCTCGGGACAGGTGAGCCTGCGGCAGACGCCCGCCGAGGCACGCGCGGCCGTGCAGGCCCTGGCGGCCAAGGGCGTGAGGCACACGGGGGAGATCGGCCTGACGCCGGAGCCCGCTCCTCCGCAGGCTGAAATCGAAGTGCTCAAAGCCATCGTGGACGAGGCCGCCAAGGCGGGTGTCCAGGTGAACGTGCACGCGGTGAGCACACCGGCCATGGTGGCAGCCGTCGATGCCGGCGTGCGTCGCCTCGTGCACCTGCCGAACAAGGACTGGACGAGTTATGAAGCGGCCGAGAAGGTGGCATCCACGGGCTCGATTGTCGCCGGCCTGATCGCCTTCGGTGCGCCCACGATCGATCGCGAGTCGCCCGCGCCCGCGCAGGTGCAGTTCCCGCGCGACAATTCGCCGCGCTTCCGTGACGGCAAGCCGTGGCCAGAGGCGCTCGCCGGCGCCAACCGCGACCCCCAGGGCCGCGCCACGGGCACTGAGGGCGGCTTCACCATCATCAACGCGCGCCGCATCTGGGACGCCGACCCGCAGCACCAGACCATCTCGTACTCCACCGACCAGAACTTCGCGGACATCGTGGTGCTCGAGCACGAGCTGAAGTCGTTCAGCATCGTGTTCTCCATGGCCGACATCCACCGGATCATGGGTCCCAACTCCGCGCGGTACGTGGGGATGGAGGACCAGATTGGCACTCTCGAGTCCGGCAAGCTGGCCGACATCATCCTGCTCAGCGGCAACCCGCTCGAGAACATCTACGGGATGCTGACGACCACGGTCGTGCTCAAGGAGGGCCGCGTCGTGATCGACAAGCGGTAGTCGGCGGAAGCCGTAACCGGTGTGCGCCGCGGGACCGGTGTCAGTCCCGCGGCGACGCCCCGATTCCGGTCCACAGGCGTTCGAGCGCGAAGTGGGCCAAGGACTCCACCGCCGCCCGGTCCGTGATGATGCCGTCGACGGCGAGCATCGCCACGCCGTGCACGACGGCCCAGATGTAGCTGGCCAGCGCCTGCGATGCATCCCCCCTGATGAGGCCCTCCTGCTGCTGGGCCTCGATGGCCTGCACCAGCGGTCCGAAGGCATCCGTGCTCTCGCGGTCGATCTTCGGACGGTCCGGCCGCACGAACCCGCCGAACATCACCCGGTAGTGCGACGTGTGTGTGACGGCGAAGCGCACGTAGGCGAGGCCCATGCCGTTGAACCCGGCGCGTCCTCCGCCCCCAGTCTCCCAGGCGGCGAGCAGTTCCTGACGCAGGGTCCGGAAGCCTTCATCCGCCACCGCGCCGAGCAGGGCGTCCTTGTTCGCGAAGTGGCGATACAAGGCGGTCCGCGACACCCCGAGGTGTTCACCCACCGTGCGCAGGGTGAGGGCGCCCACTCCCTGCTTCTGGATGATGCGCACCGCCTCGCGCACCATCGCCCGCGGCAGGTCTCCGTGGTGATAGCTCAACCGTGTGGCGCCCGCCGCCTTCTGCCGTGTGGTGGCCACTGGCCGCCGTGCCGCCGCCCCTTGCCTGGTGGTTCCGGCGGCAGGAGGCTGTTTCCGTCGTTGCGTCATGCCGGCCATCGTACGGTGCTGGTGTTGACAGTGTCAACATATGCGGGTAGTCTATGTTGACTGCGACAACATACAGGCGCCCGGGCAAAAGGAGTTGACCATGCAGCACACGACGACGCACACGGGCCGGCTGGCAGTCATGGCCGGGCCCGTGATGTCCGCAGGATACCCGCGGACGACGGTGGGGAACGGGCCACTGCTCACCGGGTGGCTGCGCGAGTTGTGGCAGGCGGACCGTGTCCTCACGGGCGCGGGCCTGCTGATGCTTGCCCTGCTGATTCCGACAGCCGCAGGGCTGTGGCTGGACCCGCGCCTCGTGACCGGCGCACCGGCGTGGCTGAAACCCGCCAAGTTCGCCGCTTCCACCGGCGTGTTCATGCTGACCCTCGCATGGGTCTTCACCTGGCTGCCGGGCTGGCCGCGCCTGCGACGGGTCGCGAGCTGGACCACCGCGGTGGTGCTGGTCGTCGAGGTGGCCATCATCGGGTTGCAGGCTGCGCGGGGCACCGCCAGCCACTTCAATATGGCGACGCCGTTCGATGGCGTGCTCTTCGGCATCATGGGCACGGGCATCGCGTTGCAGACCCTCGCGAGTGTGGCTGTCGCCGTGGCGCTGTGGCGGCAGGCGTTTGCAGACCGGGCACTGGGACTGGCCATCCGGCTCGGCATGACGCTGACCATTGCGGGCGCCGCCGTGGGTGGCCTGATGACGCAACCGACGGACGCGCAGCTTGCGGAGGCGGCCGTGTCGGGGCGCATGACCGTGGCGGGCGCGCACACGGTGGGCGCGCCGGACGGCGGCCCAGGCCTGCCCGTCACCGGCTGGAGCACCCGCGCCGGCGACCTGCGCGTGCCGCACTTCGTCGGCCTGCACGCGCTCCAGGTCCTGCCCCTGCTCGCGCTCCTGGTGCGCCGCCGGCCGCCGCACATACGCCAGCGCCTCGTGGCCCTCGGCGCGGTCGCCTACACCGTCGTGTTCATCCTGCTGCTGGCGCAGGCGCTCGCGGGACGACCGCTCGTCCTGCTGTCCTGAGACAAGCACCATGAGTCCCGAGCAGCTCTTCTCGATCGTCAACCTCGTCGCCGTGGTGTCGTGGCTGGCGCTCGCGGCGCTGCCACGCATGCCGTGGGTCGCGCGCCGCGTCACCGGCGTCGTGGTGCCTGGCCTGCTGTCGCTCGTATACGTGGGCTTGCTGGTGTCGAGTTGGGGCGCGCCCGGAGACTTCTCGAGCCTCGGCGGCGTGTCTCAGCTCTTCGCCAATCCCTGGCTGCTGCTGGCGGGGTGGACGCACTATCTCGCGTTCGACCTGCTGGTCGGCAGCTGGCAGGCGCAGGATGCGAGGGCCCGCGGCATCCGACACGTGCTCCTGCTGCCCTGCCTGCTGCTCACGTTCCTGTTCGGACCGGCCGGCTGGCTGCTGTACCAGGCCGTGAGGTACGCCTCGCCTACGCCGGGACGTGCCGCTCCGCGTGCGATGTGAACGGATCGCCGCGCCACGTTCGCGCGCCCAGGTAGCCTGCCGCGCTCAGCAGCAGCACCGGGCCCAGGTTGGAGAGTAGATTCACCGCGACGTTCGTTGCTGGCCCGCCCGGGGCGATGACGAGATGTCCGGCCAGCAGCGCGAGGGCGGATCCGACAAGGAGGTACCCGACCCATCGTGGCCCGAGCCGCCCACGAAGGAACGGCATTGCACACAGCAGCGCCCCTGCCACCCAGGCCACGAGGCTGGCGGTGAACGTCACGACGAATGCCTTTGGAAGGGCTGCGGAGGCCGCGATCAGCGCGGGTGCCGTGTCGGCGAGCCAGGGCATCACCAGCAGGCTGTAGAGACTCAGAAACAGACCGAAGAACATCCAGGCCCCGGCAAGCAGGACCAGGCCGGTCAGGTGTGGCCAGCCCGTCGCACCCGCCGTGGGGACATAGAACGCCGGCAGCCCGAGGAGCACGAGTGCCGCGCCTGCTGCGCCCAGCGCATTGACGGGCACCCAGAGGGCTCCCTGCGCGAAGACCACGGGTTCAGGACCAGCTGTGAGCACTGACCGCCACACGATATGCAGGATGAACGCCGCCGCGCCAACCAGAAGACCGAGCCCGCTGAGCCTCGAGAGCCGCGTCGTCGTCATCATTGCGCCCTCCAGTTCGTGGCCGTTCGCACCCGTGCTCGGCCCGCCTCCGGCAACAGGTCATTCGCCGACCGTAGCGCCCTCGCTCTTTGCTGTCAACGCATCCCGGCGCTTCGCGGCGGCGGTGTGCCGACACGCACACCCGGCGCGCTACGTCAGCGCAATCGATGCTCAACTGATGCTCAACTGATGCGGGCCTCATCACGGCCGAGCCTCGCACGCGCAGCTCAACGAGCACGTCGCCTGCATCAGATTGACACGGCTTCGTCGTTGCCAGACAGTGAAGCCATGCGGCCACGGCATGCCCTCCCGGCTCTTGCGGCCGCGTCGCTCGTCAGCGTTCCGAGCGCCGTCATCTTCATGTTCGCGGTTGCCCGCGCGTTCGCGCGGGACACACGCTGGCGGCAGCTGGCGACGTGGTCGGGCCTCTGCGCGGGCGGCACGCCGGCACTGTTGCTCGTGCAGGGACAGGGGCCGCTCGTTGTCGTGCTGCAGCGCCTGACGGTGGGCGTGGTCACGGCGTGGCTCGTGATGGTGGTCTTCAGGGTCAGGGTGCTGGCGACCCGCCTCGACCCGCTCGGTGGACTCGCCCCTGGCTAGGAGGTTGACCCGCGCCAGAACCCTTCACGGGTCGCAGGAGGAGATGTCATGCACGCCACGATGTCCGGCCATGGCCCCACGGCACGCTGCACGCTCATGCTCCTGGCGCTGGTCGTCGGTGGGCTGCCGGGGCTCGCGGCCTGCGGCGGCCCTGACGCATCCCCGGCCACGGTGACCGATGAGGCCGTCGAGGACGACCTGCTGACGTCGGGCCGCAGCGTGCGGGTGGCCGCTCCCGTAGAGGGCGACGTCGCGGCAGCCGGGTCCGATGTCGTGATCGCGGCTCCGGTCTCCGGGTACGTCATGAGCGCCGGACGGACGGTCACGCTCGAGGAGTCCATCGGCAACGACCTCTGGGCGGCGGGGGCAATCGTGACGGTACGCGACCGTGTCGGCAACAACGCCATGCTGGCTGGCCAGCGCGTGGAGGTGGAAGAGGGGGCCATGGTCGGTCAGGACGCATGGCTTGGAGGAAGCGACGTCAGGTCCGCGGGACGCGTGGCCCGCAACCTCACCATCCGGGCGAGTCGAGCGGAGATCGGCGGCGAGGTCGGTGGCACCGTCAACGTGATGGCCGGCCGCGTCACGCTGCTCCCCAACGCCCTGGTGCGAGGAGACCTCGTGGTCCGCTCTCCCGAGCGACCCGACATCGCGCCTGGGGCACAGGTGATGGGCCGCATCGACTATCAGCCGGGCGACGACGATGCCTCGGGGCTCCCATGGGCGGTCGTCTGGCTGGGTCTCTTCGCGTCGTTGCTCATCCTGGGCATCGCCGCCGTAGGGATCGCGCCGGCGTGGTCGACCCAGGTGGCCGATCGGCTTCGGTCGCGCAAGCTGTCGGCGATGCTGGTCGGTGTGGGCGTGTTCGTCGTCGTCCCGATGGCCGTCATGCTCCTCTCCGTCTCCATCGTGGGCATTCCTCTCGCCATCGTCGTCACGGCCGCATACGTAGGGATGCTGCTCCTGGCCGTCGCGTTCGTCTCCTACCGGGTCGGCACCTGGCTGCTCGACCGCCTTCGCCGGCCTGCACGCCGGCGGTGGAGCGCCCTGGCGGTGGGTGCGCTTGTCGTGTCGCTCGGCATGGCACTCCCGGTGGTGGGATGGCTCGTCACGCTCATCGTGGTGCTGACGGGCACCGGTGCCCTTGCGCTCGAGTGGGGTACGCGGCGCCTGCGTGTGCCCGTGGCATGACGGGGCCCAGGGTGCGTCAGGGAGTCCCGATCGCGGCTCCGGTCACGCGGCCAGGCACCACCCTGCGCGGCGTCTGGGTGGCGCAACAGGTGCAGGTTGTCGCCCCACAGATGCCGGGCTACGATGAGCGGACCCTGGAGGGACCATGCCTGCTGCCATTCGCCTGATCCGGCTGCTTCTGCTGCTCGTGACCGGTTGCCTGATGTCCGCTGGCCCCGCGTCGGCGCAGCGCGGTGGACAGTCGCAGTTGCCGCCCGCCCGCGAGGTCACCGTCACCGGCATTCCCGGCGTGGTCGCCGACGGGGCCCGATGGGCGATCGCCTGGCAGGGCACGGACAACGCGGACGGCATCGTCGGCATGCCCGACGGCAGTCTCCTGTTCGCGCAGGAACAGCCGAACCGGGTGAGCCGGCTGGCGCCGGACGACCGCGTGTCGCCGTTCCTCGAAGATACGCACGGCACCGGCGCCCTCAGCCTCGACGCGTCTGGTCGACTCCTGGCCGTGCAGCGTACGTGCACGGACCCCGGAGGGCGGCCCGACGAGTGCACCGAGCCGACCGCGGTGGCCGTGCTGCAGCCCGAACGCCGGGCGCTTGCCACCACCTTTCAGGGCCGGCCGCTCGGCCGGGTGAACGACCTCGTGGCCGGGGGCAACGGCAACATCTACTTCACGTCGGGCGGCGCCTTTCGGCTCGATCCGCGCGGCACCGTCACGAGCCTTGGCGACGGCATTCGCGCCAACGGCATCATGCTCAGCCCTGACGAGCGCGTGCTGTACGTCACCAACGGCAACATGGTGCTGGCCTTCGACGTGTCGGCAGACGGCGCCACCTCCAATCAGCGCGACTTCGCACGGCTCATCGAGGGCACCACGGGCGATGGCCTTGCAGTGGATGCGGACGGCCGGTTGTACGTCACGTCGCAGCGGGGAGTGCAGGTGTTCAGCTCCACGGGCGTCCCGCTCGGCCTGATTCCCACGCCGAGAAACGCCATCACGGTGGCATTCGCCGGCGCAAACAAGCGCGTGCTCTACATCGTGGGGAGCGGCGCTGCCCTCGGCCCCGGTGGTGGCGAGTTCGTCACGCCGCCCGGTGTCCGCAACAACGCCAAGACCATCTACCGGCTGCCCATGCTGGCCGCGGGCTACGCCGGGCGCGCCAAGTAGAAGCCCGGCTGCTGCCGGAGGCGCGCACGGAGCGGTGGGGTCCGGCCCGTCAGGGTTGGTGCCGCGGCTCCGGCGTGGCACGTCCGGCCGGGCCGTCGAGCACGCGCACCTCGCGTTGCGGAAACGGGATCTCGTAGCCGTGTTCGCGGAGCGCCTCGAGGATCAGCAGCAGCAGGTCGCCGCCCACGCGGTTCTTCCCGTCGTCGATGCCTTCCATCCAGAACTCGACGAACATGTTGATGCCGGAGTCGCCGAAGCCGGCAATCTCGCAATCCGGCCGCTCCTCGGGCCTGAGGTCGTCGCCGCTCAACACCTGCGGGTGGCTCGCCACCACCCCCCTGACGATCTCGATGAGCGCGCGGATGTCGGAATGGTAGGCGACCGAGAAATCCACCCTGTAGCGCTGGCGCTTGTTCTTGTGCGTCCAGTTGGTGAAGCTGGCGGTGATGAACTTCTCGTTCGGCACCATGATGTCACGGCCATCGAACGTCTCGAGCGTGGTTGAGCGCATGTTCAACTCGCGGACGATGCCACTGCGGCCGTCCTCGAGCTCGATGAAGTCGCCCTCGGAGATCGAGCGGTCGAGCAGGATGATGATCCCCGAGATGAAGTTCGAGGCGATGGCCTGCAGCCCGAACCCGAGGCCCACGCCGACCGCGCCGCTGAACACGGCCAGCGCTGTCAGGTTGACTCCCATCACCTGCAGCAGCAGCAGCGAAACGGCCACGACGATGGCGACCTCGAGCATCTTCGCCGCCACTTCGCGGGTGCGGTAGTCGAGCCGCTCCTGCCGACGGATCAGGTTCTTGCCCGTGGCGCTGGACACGCGTCCCAGCCAGAACAGCAGCGATCCGAACACGAGCACGCGCAGGAGCCCGTAGAGCGAGACCTGGATGTTGCCCACCGTGATGCCGATCGACTCGAGCACGGTGATCAGCCGGTCGAGCAGGCCGAGGAAGTGCAGCAGCAGAATCGGGATGCCGAGCCACAGGAACCCCGAGGCGGCCACAGGGCTCCGGATGAAGTCCCGTACGACGGAGTGGAACAGCACGAGGGCGGCAACCGCCCAGGCCGTGCGCAGCAGCCATGTCTGGCCGATGGCGTCGGCGCTCAGGTCGATGGCGACACGCAGAAGCCCGATGGCCAGCAAAGGCCCAATCAGCCGTGCCAGGCGTCGGCGCGCCTGTCCCGCGGCTGGTGTGTCCGGGCCTGTCCCCGGTGCATCCAGCGCCGGGAACAGGCGGCGAATGCGCGCGGCGAGCAGGTAGGCGAGCCCGTAGGCCGCCACCACGACGAGCAGCTGCGCGTAGGTGTCGGGCCTGGTCAGCCGCTCGGCGAAAGTGGCGGCCAGGTCGGTGGCGAACTGCGTCAGGCGTGGCGCCATGGCCTACCTTACCGCGCGTGGACACCACCCGGCGAACAATCGGATCCGCCCGCCGGCGGTCGTCTTCCTGGCGCGGTGAGGCGTCCTCAGAAGGAGAGGACGAGTCCGGCGGCGGCGTAGTGGATGAGGGCGAAGGTATACACCTCGTCGTTGTCTGCGCCGCCCTCGAGGACCCGGTAGCCCAGATCCAGCGCTATCCTGCGGGAGATCGCGGTCCGAACGCCGACGAAGACGTCCTCTGCCCGGCCCTGCGGCGCGGCGAGCGCGTCGCCCTCGATGTGCAGGGCCGTACGCGCGCCGAGCCGGCGCTCCACGAGGAAGTTGACGAGCGGGACGAGGCCCAGATTGCGCTTGCGCGCCGACTCGCCCGTGGCCGTGGAGCGCAGCGCGATGACCGCGTCTCTCACCTTGACGGTCCCGCCCACCCCGACGCGCCAGCGGTCGGTTCGAACGAGCGCGTACCGGTACGTCAGGCGGTAGGAGTTGAACTGGTAGCGGGCCGAGACAGGACGACCCGGAAGGAACGTGGTGCCTGCAAACTGCACCGGTCGTTCGAACAGTCCCCCTGCGTCTATCTCGAGGGGGGCCACCAGCGCAGAGATGGTGTGCCGCTCGCCAGCACGCAGGCTCGCGCGAACTCGCCAGTAGTACGTGGTGTCCGAGCTGAGATCGTCGGTCAGCGAGAACAACGTGCCCGAGTCGCCAGGGATCCGCACGTCGTTCCCGCCGGAGAACGCGGCGCCGTTCTCGAAATCGATCTGCCACCTGGCCTGTGCGTCGGCAGGCGCCGGATGCAGCGCCACGGCGATGACCATCGCCACCGCCCACCTCAGGGGCGGCCAGAGGCCCTGCCCGCGCGCCGTCCGCGGGACAGCGTCGGCGCTGACCCCACGGACGGCACCCACGCCCCGCGTGCGCGGGAACGCGGCGGTCTCCTTACGATGCAGGAGCAATCTCACGCGCATCGACGTAGAACATCCGCTGGTTGCTGCCCTGGTCTGCAGCACGGCCCACGATGCCGTTGATGCTGACCCGCTCCCCGGCCTGGATGCGGTCATCCGGCGCCTCGTGGACCCTCACCGTGACCGTCTGGTTCGCGCTCGGCCCGACGACATAGGTGCGCGAATCGACGACCCGCTGCACGCGCACCGACCGCAGATCCACCGGACGCCCCAGCAGATCGAGCGGATTGCCGGCGCGTAGCGCAGCGAGGCTCGTGACCGCTTCAGCCGCCTGCACGGCGCCCTGCCGCCGCTGCGCCTGGTCGGTTGCCTGGCCGCTCGAGTTCCGGCGGTTGGCGGCCCGGTCGCTGCCCTGCGCGGCGCGGTCCGTCGCCTGCGGTGCGCTCCGCTCACGAATGACGGCGACGACAAGGTCCGGCCACCGGTTCATCCGCTGGGCCAGCCGGCCCTCGGTCTGATCCAGCGCCAGTTCGGGCCTGAACTGCACGAGCTCCTGTCCCTCTTCCGTCCTGATCGATGAGGCGACGATGACGGGACGCCCCTCGCGGTCGTCGAGGTCGAAGTCGGCGTCGGCCGGGTTGTACCATGCGTAGTCCTGCTGGAGTTCAGAGGCGATGTACGGCCGGACGGTGCCGTACACGATGACGTCCTCTCCCTCGTAGTCGTCGAACGCCCCTGGCAGGGCCGCCGGGTACGGGTTCAGGACCAGCACGTCTTCACCGCCCCACCAGCTGTCTTCGTCCAGCGTGAAGGCACGCGACGACCAGATGTCCTCCACCTCCTGGCGTACCGCGACCGTGCGGCCGTAGAACCGCGCCGGCGTGTCCGCGATGTCGCCTGGGCTGGCCACCAGGATCCGCGTGCGCTGGTCGTTGGTCTGCGCCAGAATCGCGCCGTCCGACGTGCGGGCGATATCGGCGACGATGACGGGACGACCCTCGAGGTTCACGTCGATGTCAGCAATGCTGTTGTCGAAGTCGAACCAGTCGTAGTCCCGCTCGAACTCGGCCCGAATGAACGGACGCACCGTGCCGACGACGGTGACGAACGTGTCGTCATCGAGCGCCACGGCTCCGGGCTCCGGACTCGGAATCATGACGAGTACGTCATCGTCGAACTTCCACCACGCATCCTCTTCAATCGTGAACGAGTGCGGGTTGTGATACTCCGAGACGCTTGCGTGCACGCTGACCGGTACGCCGTAGAAGGACGCGGGACTCGAGCTGATGCTGCCCGGCGAGGTGACGAGCACCATCTGGACCCGCCGCTCGCCCTGCACGTCCCTGCTCGGCGCCAGGCCCTCCACCCGTTGCTGTGTCCTGCTTCGCATCTCCGAAGAGCGCGCATTCTGGGATTGATCCCGGTCCGGCTGCTGTGCGGCGCCGCCCGCCGCGGTCGCGGTCGCGAGCGCAGCCGCCAGTAATGCTCGGGTCATTGGTTGTCCTCCGGTTGTTGGTTGAATTGCGGCGGCCGCTCGACCGCCACCTGCGCCCGTGAACGGTGCAAGAAGGGATCCGGCGTGCGCGCGAGCAGCCGACATCGATCGGCGGGCGGATGTCGTAGAACGGTTCCGGTGCCGGAAGCAGCCCCGTTTACCCGATTACGAGCCGTTGGAAGGATGTGCCAAACGCGGACGCAGAGTTCGATGCTCCGTGTCGCGTGGAATGTGATCTGAACCGTGCAGAGGCGCTGAGGCCGGATAGAATCGCGCGCATGAACCTCACCAACGCCACCGCGCTGATCACTGGCGGAAGCTCAGGCATCGGGTACGGCATCGCCGAAGCCCTGATCGCGGCCGGAGCCAGGGTCGCCATCACCGGACGTGACGCAGAGAAGCTGAAGGCCGCTGCCGCGGCACTGGGCGCCGTGCCCGTGCAAGCCGACGTGTCGCAGGAAGCCGATGTGTTCCGCACCATGCAAGAGGTCGTCGCCGCGTTCGGACACCTCGACGTGCTGGTCAACAACGCTGGGCTTGGCACCTTCCGTCCCTTGCTCGAGATGGACCTTGCGGGCTTCGAACGGACCTTCGCCACCAACGTCACAGGTGCCATGCTCATGGCCCGGGAGGCCGCCAGGCACTTCGTCGGCCGTCAGGCGGGCCACATCGTCAACATCGGTTCGACCGCGTCCCATCGCGGGGCCCCCAACGGCACGGCCTACTACGCGTCGAAGTTTGCACTGCGCGGCATGACCGAGTGCTGGCGTGCGGAGCTGCGCACCCACAACATCCGTGTGATGCTGGTGAATCCCAGCGAGGTCATCACGGGCTTCGGGGCGGCGGCCGGTTTCGAGCAGCGCGCCAACGACAGCAAGCTGCGGCCGTCGGAGATCGCGCATGCCGTGCGCGCCATTCTCGAGATGGATGACCGGGGCTTCACGACCGAGCTGACGGTGTTTGCCACCAATCCCGTCGGGTGAGTTCGCAGCTTCCGCGGCGCTGTCGCCGCGTCCGCGCGCACCCCGTGAGCGGTGCCGCGTGTGGCGCGGCCCTGCGGCGCCACCCTGCGGCCTCCGCCCTGCAGCACCACGCTGCGGCACCACGCTGCGGCACGACCCTGCGGTGCTGCCTTGGAGCGTCGCCCTATACTCCGGGTGACGCTCCACGACAGGGACGAGGGCGCGGGGAGACGCGCGGATGACGATGGAAGCCAAAGCAGCGGACGCACGGGCGCAGTACTCAGCGATCGTGCTGGGGGGTACGGGGAACGTGGGCGCACGCATCGTGCGCCTGCTCATCGACAGCGCCCTCTGCAAGAGGGTCGTGGTGGTGACGCGCCGCACGACCAGCGCTTTCGCCCATCCAAAGGTCTCCGAGGTGGTCGTCAACATGAACCGGCTCGAAGCCGAGGTTGCGCCGCACGCGCAGGGCGCTGACATCGCGTTCGTCGCGTTCGGCGTCGGCAAGGGCAGCGCAAGGATGCCCGTGGAGGAGGTGCGCACGGTGGAAGTCACCTACCCTCAGGCCTTCTGCCGCGCCGCCAGGGCGGGGGGCGCTCGCGTGTGTGGGCTCATGACCGCCGCGGGCGCGGACCCCACCTCGAGGATCCAGTACGCAAGGATCATCGGCGAGAAGGAGAAGGCGGTTGCGGCCCTCGGGTTCGACGCCCTTGCCGTGTTCCGTCCCGGTCTCATCCGTGGCAACTCCAACACGCCGGGCATCCTCGGCGCCGTGCTGCCCCTGCTGGACTGGGCCATCCCGTCCCGGTACCACTCGATCCACAAGAACGACCTTGCGCGGGCGATGGTGGCGCAGTCCGAGGATGCGTTTCTCGCGTTTGCACGCGGCGAGGCTCCTGGGGGGCCCTCCATGAAGGTCTTCGAGTACGCGGAGATGAAGCCCCTCTTCGTCGAAGGCGATCGGGACGCGCCCTGAACGCACACGACGAGACCCTGCCTCTGGGACTCTGCCTCCGGGACCCCCGACACGGCGGCAGGCGTCTCAGCATCCGGGAGTGAGCACGTGCGCATCCTGATCACGGGATCCACCGGATACGTCGGCGGCCGTCTCGTGCCGCGCCTGCTGGCCGAGGGGTACGCCGTCCGGTGCATGGTGCGCGACGCGAGCCGGCTCGATGGCCGGGCCTGGGCGAGCCAGGTCGAGGTCGTCCAGGGGGATGTGCTCGACGCACGGACACTGCCGCCGGTGCTCGACGGCGTCGATGTCGCCTACTACCTGGTTCACAGCCTGGGTGCCGGCCACGGGTTCGAGCGGCGCGATCTGGATGCGGCCAGGGCCTTCGGGCTGGCCGCGCGCACAGCCGGCGTCCGCCGCATCATCTACCTGGGCGGCCTGGGCGACCCTGCGACGGATCTGTCTGCGCACCTCCGCTCACGCCAGCAGACGGGCGACGCCCTGCGTGAGGCCGGCGTGCCGGTCACCGAGTTCCGTGCGGCCGTCATCGTGGGGGCTGGTTCCGTCTCCTTCGAGATGATCCGCTACCTCACCGAGCGTGTGCCCGTCATGGTCTGTCCCAGCTGGGTCTACACCCGCATCCAGCCCGTGGCCATCGACGACGTGGTGGAATACCTCGCCGCAGCGCCCGGCGTGCCTGCCAGCGCGGGTGTCATCGTCGAGATCGGCGGCACCGACGTGATGACCTATGGCGAGATGATGACCCGCTACGCCCGGCTCCGCGGCCTCCGCCGCCTGCTCGTGCCGGTGCCGCTGCTGACGCCGCGCCTCAGCTCGTACTGGGTCCATCTGGTCACGCCCATCCCCACCGCCATCGCGCGGCCTCTCATCGAAGGTCTTCGCAACGAGGTGGTGGTTCGCGATCCTCGGGCGCAGGTGCTCTTCCCGGCCATCGCGCCGATCGGATACGACCGGGCCGTGTCGGCCGCGCTCGGGCACCTCGATGCGGGGCTGGTCGAGACCGCCTGGACCGACGCCCTGGCGTCGAGTCTGGGCGACGTGCCGCCGGTGGTGCTGGCCACGCACGACGGCATGGTGCTCGAGCATCGCCAGCGGATCGTCGCGGCGTCGGCGACCGACGTCTACCGCGCCTTCAGCCAGCTGGGTGGTGACAACGGGTGGCTGTACATGACCTGGGCCTGGCGCGTGCGCGGCCTCCTCGATCGCCTGGTGGGCGGCGTCGGCATGCGGCGGGGGAGGCGGCATCCCCGCCACGTTCGCGTGGGGGACGCCCTGGACTTCTGGCGCGTCGAGGCCGTCACGCCAGGCGCCCTGCTCCGCCTGCGGGCCGAGATGAAGGTGCCGGGCCGTGCCTGGCTGCAGTTCAAGGCGCAGCCGCAGGAAGACGGCCGCACGCTGCTGTCGCAGACCGCATTCTTCGCGCCGCGGGGATTGTGGGGTCTCGTGTACTGGTACGCGCTGTACCCGATTCACCAGGTGATTTTCAGCGGCATGGTGCGTCGGGTGGCCGATCGGGCCGTGGCGGGCCGGTCGGTCGCCTGACGACACGGTAACCGCCGCGTGCCCCACCCTGCAGCCGGCAGGACCGATCCTCTCCGACCCTCAGGATTCAAGTATCGACGTGCGCAGCCGATGATGTCGCCATGGGTGCAGCAGCCCACTCCGCGAAGGTCGTGGCCCGCTACGTGGACGGCCGCATGACCAAAGGCTTTGCGCAGAATTTCGATCCCACGCGGGACGCGTTCGCGCTGACCCCGCACGACGCCTCGGACGCGCCGCAGTCGCGCCAGGTGCGCGTGTCGGAGCTGAAGGCGCTGTTCTTCGTGAAGGACTTCGACGGCGAGCCCGACTACTCGGAGCGCCGGGAGTTTCTCAAGGCGGCCGCCGGCCGCCGTATCCGCGTGCGCTTCACAGACGGCGAGGAGCTGGTCGGCACGAGCCTCACCTACCACCCGTCCCGCACCGGCTTCTTCCTCTTTCCGGGCGATCCCTTCAGCAACAACGAGAAGGTGTTCGTCGTCGCCCTGGCCGTGGCCGACGTCACCGGCGCCTGAGCGGCGTCGCCACAGGGCCTCCCGTTTGCCCGCCCCAGGCCGCGCGGGTACGCCGGAACCCCGCCCGCCAGCCCTCCGGGAGCTGCGGTAGACTTCGGGCATGAATACACGCCTTCGCCCCGTTCTGCTGGCATGCCTGGTCACCCTGGCCGGCGCGTCCAGCCTTGCCGCCCAGGACCTGGCCGTCACCAACGTCCGCATCATCGTGGGGACCGGGCAGGTCATCGAGCAGGGCACGATTCTCGTTCGAGGCGGCCGCATCGTCTCGGCTTCGGCCGGCGATGCCTCCGCTCCCGGCGTGCCGGCGCTCGACGGCCGAGGGCTGACGGCCGTCGCCGGCTACATCGACGCCCATCGCCACATCGTGCCTGGCGGTCGCGGCGCGGGCGCGGGCGGCGCCGATGCGTGGCTGAGAAACGACGCGTCCGCCCGAATGCGGGAGTTCCTGGAAGCCGGCTACACCACGCTGATGTCGGCGGGCGGCGCGGCCGAACCCGTGGTGGCGCTCCGGAAGGCGATCGACGACGGGCAGATGGCAGGGCCGCGCATCATTCCGTCGGCGCCGCTGCAGCTCGGCCAGAACCCGACGCCGGAGGCGGCACGTGAGCTGATTCGCCGGATGGCGGCCGCGGACATTCACTTCACCGGCGAGGTGAACGTCAACTCGTTCATGCCCGATCCGAGGCAGCTCGAGGCGCTCGCCGCGGCTATCGACGAAGGCAAGAAGGTGGGCGTGGACGTGGCCATCCATGCCGCCAGCGTCGTCGCCATGCGCGCCGCGGTCGGGATTGGTGTTCCGAAGCTTGTGCACACCCCGCACTTCGAGTGGCTGTCCGATGCCGACGCGCAGCTGGCGAGAGCTGCTGGCACCCAGGTGTCCTCGTGCACGGGGTTCGGTGCCCCCGTGTTCAACGTGTTCAACCAGGACAACGTGCCGACGTTCCGCGACGGCGGGAAGTGGCCCGACGCCATCATCGACGGCGAAGGCCGCGGCCGGGAGGCCGGCTACAAGGCCGTAAACGGGCGCACCCTGTTCGACAACGGCGTCGTGTACGGCTACTGCACCGACACCGGCTACCTGCCGGCCTGGGGCCTCGCGCAGGAGCTGCGGGTCCTCGGCCTCATGTTCTCGCCAGTGGACCTCGTCAAGGTACTGGGCCCCAACAGCGCGTCGTGGGTCAACATGGCCAACGACCTCGGCACGCTCGAGGCGGGCAAGATCGCCGACATCGTGCTGCTGGGTGGCAATCCCCTGGGCGGGACGCCGCAGAACGGCTACTGGGACTTCCTGAACGTCCAGGTCACGATCAAGGGTGGCCGGGTGCTGGTGGACAAGCGCCCATCGCGGTAGTGCCGGCGATCACGACCTCGGTCCACTGATCACCTTTGCGCGCTCGTGACGGCCTCCCCGAGATCAGCCCGCACCACGGTGTTCGAAGGGCTTCGTCCGCGCCTCTTCGGATACTTCCCGCACACGGCGATGGTTGAGGCCACCTTCTGAAGTGGAGGTCAGTCGAGGCGCCAGCCAAGCCAGCGACCGGCCACATCGAAGGTCCAGTTCTCGGGCGTGGCATCGAGGCGATAGAGCGCCAGGGTTGGGTACTCGCCGAGCGGGGGCAGGGAGGCGGGCAGCCGGATCCGCTGGCGCATGGCCTGGTAGCGTTCAGCAGGCGTCACGAAACGGGACTCGTCACCTTCGCCGTCGCTCGCGCCTGGAGGATGGCCTCCAGCGGGGATCAGCACGAAAACCCGACCCGGGCTCCCGAAGTCCTCGCGCCGCACGGAGGTGATCAGGCTGGCGCGCGTACCGAGGAACCAGTTGCTGATGGTATTCACCCCATACTCGGTGATGACGAGATCGCCCTCCGTCAGCGCGTGACGTTCACGCAGCTCTCGCAGTGCCGCATGAATGTCCTCCCGGTCCCTGTTCATCACCGCGAGGCTCACGGTCTCCCCGACCAGCATCAGCGTGCACCCCGCGACCGCCGCTGAGACCAGCAGCCGGTGCAGGCGTGTGGCAGTGCCGTGGCGTAGCTGGTAAGCCAGCACGAACAACAGCGGCAGGGGCATGAACAGCAGCAGCCGCGGAACAGCGTCCAGGCTGAAGACCGGAGCCACCAGCGCCCAGGCGAAGATGATGTTGGCCAACCAGAACTCGCGGTCGCTCCGGTCCAGCGCAGCACGATGCCTCGACCACACGCGCGTCAGCGCCACGGCTACGGCGGCCGGTCCCACAATGCCCGCCAGGGCGGTGAGCCGCTCACCCAGGCTGCCCGCACCAACGAGCATCCCGAAAAGGGAGTTCTCGAGGCCGCTGCGGGCAAACGTGGCGAGCCGCACAAGGGCATCTTCGTCCAGCACTGCCAGAACCAGCGCCGCCACGATAGCCACCCCCATGCCCACCGCCGTCATGGCGAACGCCTGCCTGGGGTTGCGACGCTCGACAATCACTGCAACGATCCAGGCGAACATGGCCAGGACAGACACGGCCAGTGTACCGAAGTGAGTGAACGCAATCGCCGCGAACATGAGTACGCCCAGTACGGCACGGCGCACGAACACAGCGACCATCAACGATGCCAACAACAACATGCCGAGCATGTTCTTCTGCAACAACTCGGGCATGTGGACGAATGTCAGCGGCAGGAACGCCGCCACACCCACCAGCGCCCATGCCCAGGCATCGAGTGGTTGTGACCCGTGTATGCGCCGAAGCCCGACGTATGCCGGAAGAACCAGCAGCGCTGGGACCAGGCACATGACCAGACGTGAAGCGTTGATGATGGACGACGCCATGTCCAAGCCAAGCAGGCCTAGCAGCCTGGCGATTGATGCGTAGAGATGGAACAGCAGGGGCAGGTCTGTGTACGGCAGGACACCTTCCTCGAGCAAGCCACGGGTCTGCACCCAGTAGTAGTAGGTGTGGTTGAACCAGCCGGTGAACTCCGGGCGGGTCAGCCAGAGCGCCACGGTCCGCGCCGCGAATGCGCCGCCGACGAGTGCGAGTAGAACGCGCCGTGCCCCGCGATACCCGTGGGCTCCATCCCATCCCTGCACGAGCCCTCCCCCGAATGCCGGTCCAACGCCGGGTTGAATACCGCCCCACACGATCCGGCGCGCCCACTGCACGCTCGAGCGCCAGTTCTGACATCGGTGGAACCAGCTCATGGAGAGCCGATTCTACGGGACGGGAGCGAGTATGGTTCCATCGGGCGCCTCAGAGCCTCCTCCCGCAGGATGTGGTCGTGCTCGCCAAGCTCGTGAGCTTTCGGTGGTGAGCGTCCATCTACTGCTCAGGTCGCCGGCGACCTGGCGCTGGGCCCCTCCCAGGTTCATCACCCTGTACGAACGGACGCGGCACTTGCCTTCTGTCAGCGTCTGGTCGATTGGCCACGCGCCTCGCTCGTCACGCCAGGACGCCGACACTGGGAGATCGTCACGGGTCTGTGCCGGGACATCAAGGGGCCGCTCGTGACGGACGCGTACATCGCCGCGCTCGCCATCGAGCACCGGTGCGAGCTCGTCACGACCGACGGCGACTTCGCGCGTTTCCAGGGGCTTCGGTGGCGGCATCCGCTGGCAGCGACGTAGGGAGAGCGCGGGCAGATCGACGGGCGCTCGATGTTGCTCACTGGCAAGACTGCGTGCCACGGTTGGAAATGGGGCGCGCTGGAAGTGCCCTTGTCGATTCGCCCGACAACCGCCCGACCAAGCCGGCAGTTGGAGACAGCGAAGGATGGATGTCGTCGTCAGCTGGCGCGAGACCTTGACGGCGCTGTCGTCCGAGCGCCGATACTGGCAATGTGATGGCCGCAGGCAGGCGCGACGGAGCAGACTCGAGGGGACGCTTGTCATTCCGTATTCCAGATTCTAGAATATGGGATGCTTCAGAGCCTGCTCCCACAGGACGTGGTCGTGCTCGCCAAACTCGTGAGCTACGGCGGTGAGCGTCCATCTATTGCTCAGGTCGCAGGCGACCTGGCGCTCAGCCCCTCGCAGGTGCATACCTCCTTGAAGCGACTGGCGAGGTCCCGGCTGGTTGAGGATCGGACCGGACGTCCCCTTCTCAGGCCTGTCGAAGAGTTCCTGATTCACGGCGTGAAGTACGCCTTCCCCAGCCAGCGCGGTGAGGCCACCCGCGGCATGGCCACCGCCCATGCGGCACCGCCGCTGAACAGAAAGATCGTCGAGGGCGATCTTCCGCCCGTGTGGCCCGATGCGGAAGGGGATGTGCGTGGGGTCACGCTCGAGCCGCTCCACAAGACGGTGCCGAAGGCCGCCCGGAAGGATCCGGTGCTCTACGAACTCCTTGCGCTCATCGACGCCCTCAGGGACGGCCGGGTACGCGAGCGACAGCTGGCAGAAAAGGCACTGAGCGCGCAACTGCAGAGACTGCTGCGTGGCTGATCCCAACCGCGCGCTGTTCGAGTCGGTCGTGCGCCTGCTCGCACCGGTGCTCGACGAACTGGTCTTCGTCGGCGGCTGCACCACAGGGCTGTTCATCACCGACCCGGCGGCAAGCGGTATCCGACCGACGCGAGACGTCGATGCAATCGTGGACGTTGCCTCCTACGCGAGGTATTCCGCGCTCTCGGAACGACTGCGGGCGCTGGGACTGACCGAAGACACGACACCCGGCGCACCGCTGTGCCGATGGCGTCGTGACGATCTGATCGTCGACGTCATGCCGGTCGACGAGGAGATCCTGGGCTTTAGCAACCGCTGGTACCCGATGGCGGTCGAGACAGCCGGCCGGCTGGAGATCGCCGGACACACCGTGCGGGTGGTCGCTCCAGCGCTGTTCGTCGCGACCAAGCTGGAAGCCTTTCATGGACGCGGCACCGGTGACGTCGTGGCGAGTCACGATCTCGAGGACATCATCGCAGTCGTCGATGGGCGAACCGAGATCGTGAACGACGTGGCCGCGGCCGACACAGGGGTGCGCGGCTACATCGCCGACGAGATCCGGGCTCTCCTAGACGACGCCGACTTCCTCGAAGCGCTAGCAGGCTTTCTGCTACCTGACCGGGCGAGCCAAGCACGTCGCGGCCTCCTCGAGAACCGCCTTCGACAGCTCACGAGCCGGTGAGAGGCATCACTCTCGCATGCCCTTCCCTGGGGCCGAGCAGCAACGAAAGAGCAAACGAAGTGAGCGAGTTGAGTGGCTGGGAGGCAGGGATTCGAATTCGGAGCCACGCGCTTCTGCAAGTGGCTGATGGCGATGGATTTCCGACCCTAACGGCTTGAGAGGCAAGCGGTTACAGGGTTCCGAGTCGTGCACTGCCGTCCACTCGATTCCTCCCGCTTCTCCTCCAGGTTTGGCACTACCTGGGCACAGGCTCACCTTGGGGAAAAACCCGATCCACGTCCCGTGCTTGGCTCGACGCGCAGGTCCGACGTGGCGAACCTGCCTGACCGAGCTCCTTCTCAGGAACTCTTGAGGAACTTTGCGCGCGCATCGGTTGAGACTGATGTCAGTGGGTGCATCATCATGGCGCGCCGGGTCGCCCCCCATCCGGTTCATCAGACATTGCATGCGAGAACTCTTCGCCGCGTTCGTGAGCCTCGTCGCACTCGCCACCGTGACTGTCGTCTATGGGAGGTGGCTCCAGGTCACCAACGGCACCATCGTCGCGCTGACCTTTCTGTTCGTGGTGCTGATCACGGCGGCGACGTCGAGCCTGGGCGTGGCGGTCGTCACCTCGATCGCGTCGATGCTGCTCTTCAACTTCTTCTTTCTGCCACCGGTGGGCACATGGACCATTGCCGATCCCCAGAACTGGGTGGCGCTGTTCGTATTCCTCGCCGTCAGCCTGGTCGCCAGCCGGCTCTCGCATGTGGCGCGCACCCGGGCCGACGAGGCGGTCAGCCGGCGTGACGAGCTGGCGCGTCTGTTCGATCTGAGCCGTGACGTGCTCGTGATGACCGCCACACCGGATGCGGTCACCCACCTGGTGCGCGCCATCGCCCGGCGGTTCGATCTGGAGTACCTCGCGCTTGCGCTGCCCGAATCGTCGGGCTGGTCGGTGGTCGCGGCGGGCGATGATGCGGTCCGCCTCCCCGACGACGAACTCACCGAGGCGTTCGATGCCGCGAAGCGGTCCCTCGAGTTCGACGCGTATGCACGCACGTATGCCGGCCACAGATCGACGGAAGCGCAGGGGCGGACGGTGCGGCTCGTGCCTCTCCGTTCCGGGACGACGCCGATCGGCCTGCTCGCTGCGTCGGGCCGGCCAGTTGAGCCAGGCACTCTTGACACGCTCGCCGGCATCGTCGCGATCGCGATCGAGCGGATGCGCTTCCTGGACGAGCGCAAGAGCGCAGAGCTCACACGCCAGAGCGAAGAGCTGAAGACCGCCCTGCTGGCTTCCCTCGGTCACGACCTGCGCACACCGCTGACGGCGATTCGCGTGGCTGCCGGCAATCTCAAGGCGCCGTGGCTCCCCGAGGAAGGCCGAGCAGAGCAGAGCGACGTGATCCTGGTCGAGGTCGAGCGCCTCATGCGGTTGTTCAACAGTGTCCTCGAGATGGCACGTATCGATGCCGGCGCGATCGCCGCCGAAGAACGTTGGTCGTGCCCGTCGGAGATCGTCTCGGCCGCTCGTGATCAGGTCAGCCAGACGCTGAAAGACCACCGCGTGTCGACGGCCATCGAATCCGACATACCCGTTCGGCTGGACGCGCGCCTGGCGGCGTCAGCTCTGGCGCACCTGCTCGAGAATGCCGCCCAGTACACGCCCCGAGCCACCTCGATCGACGTCAGCAGCGAGATCCGAGGCGGCGAGCTGCTTCTCCGGGTGCGCGATCACGGGTCCGGCATCGCCGACGCGGACCTGGCTCATGTCTTCGACCGCTTCTTCCGTGGTCGTGTGGCGACGGAGGCGCGGGCGTCGGGAACCGGAATGGGATTGTGGATTGCCAGGGGGCTGGTCAGCGCCGTCGGCGGTCGAATCTGGGCGGAAAACTGCGCGGATGGGGGCGCACAGTTCACGCTGGCCTTACCGGTGACACCGTCCACTGCGGGTGCGGAGCCTGCGTCATGACGGCGCGTGGACGAGTTCTGCTCGTCGACGACGAGGCATCCATTCAGCGAGCCGTCGCCCCACTGCTGCGGTCGCGAGGATACGACGTGGACGTCGCCGGGACTGGAACGGACGCGCTGCGCATGATCGCTGATCGGGCACCCGACCTGGTGGTCCTTGACCTCGGCTTGCCGGACATGGAGGGCACGGCGGTCTGTCTTCGGATCCGCGAGAACCTGACGACGCCGATCATCGTCCTGTCGGCGCGCGGTGCCGAAGCGGACAAAGTGAATGCGCTCGATCTCGGCGCCGACGACTACGTGACCAAACCCTTCGGGCCGGAGGAGCTGCTCGCGCGGATCAGGGTCGCGCTTCGCCGCGTCCTCTCCGACGAGGTCGAGGAGTCGGGCCTGCTGCGCGCGGGCGACCTCACCATCGACTATGACCGTCGGCGCGTGCGAAGCGGGCAGGACGAGATTCGGCTCACCCCGAAAGAGATGGACCTCCTCACGTTGCTGGTGCGCAACCGTGACCGCGTGCTCACCCATCGCGCCATTCTCAAGGCGATCTGGGGCACCAACGCCGTCGACCAGCCAGCGCACCTGTGGACGCTGATGGCGCAACTGCGACGCAAGATCGAGCCAGACCCCGCCAGGCCCCGATACCTCATCAGTGAGCCCTGGGTCGGCTACCGCTTTGATTCCGGCGACACGGGCAGCGACGTCTGACCGACCTTCAGGCATTCTTCAGGCACTTCTTCAGGCATCTTCAGGAGCGCGTTCCTATCCTGAAGTCATGAGCGCGACGGACTTCGGCGAACCCGGTCAGGTCCTCCCTGTTCCCGGGCGCGACCTGTGCGGTACGCGCGATGAAAAGCTGGCCGAACTCGATCTGCTCCTGACCCAGCTGCAGGGTGTGCGCATGGCGCTGAGCGGTCACCTCGGCAGCACTGAGGCTCGAGTTGACACCGCGCCGGAGACCGCTCCGTCGCCTGTCCGCCGCACGGGTCGCCGCCACAAGAGGTTGCGCGTGCTGCTGGTGCTTGTCGTAGTGGTCTCCGGGGCCGCATCCGCCTGGGCACAGGCACCCGAGGACGACGCGGCAGAGCCGCCGCAGATCGAGAACGCCGAGCAGGCGACCGACGACGACGTCTGGCGGTCGCTCGAGTTCCGCGTCCCGCTCGTCGGCCTGGTCTGGTGGTTCGGCAACACGCAGGGAGCCTGGTAGGAGGACGCATGCTGACCCTGGCGATGGTCGCCCTCGGTGCCGTGACGTTCGCGGCGATGTTCGGCCTGGTCGCCTTCTGCGACCGCGCGTAGGCAACCCATGACATTCCTCGCTCTGCTGGTGAGCATCGCGGCGTTCGCGTATCTGCTCTTCGCGATGCTTCGTCCCGAGAGGTTCTGACGCGGCCATGACTCTCGAACTGATCGCTGTCGCGTTCACCATCGTGTTCACCATCGCCACCAGCTGGCTGGGGGGCCGCTACATGCGCTCCGTGTTCACCGGCGGACGCACGATCCTGGATCCGGTGCTCGTGCCAATTGAACGCCTGGTGCTGCGTGTGACTGGCGTCGATGCGACACAGCAGCAGGACTGGCGCCGGTACTCGGCGTCGCTGCTGACCGCCAATCTGGTCATGTGGCTCGTCACCTTCACGATCGTCAGCCTCCAGCGCGTGCTGCCGCTGAACCCCGACGGCATCGACGCGATGGAGCCGACGCTCGCCTTCAACACGATCTCGAGCTTCGTCACCAACACCAACCTGCAGCACTACTCCGGCGAGACAGGGCTGTCGTACTTCTCGCAGATGTTCGTCATCACCTTTCTGCAGTTCGTCACGGCGGCAAGCGGCATTGCGGCGGCGGTGGCAGTGATGCGCGGACTCGCCGGCAGCCGGCTCCGCGAGCTGGGCAATTTCTACCTCGACTGCACGAGGGCCACGGTGCGGGTGCTGATGCCGTTCGCGGTGCTGGTCGCCATTGTGCTGATGTCGCAAGGGACCCCGATGACGTTCGAGGGGGCGGCCACTGCGACCACGGTCGAGGGTGCTGAGCAATCCATCGCCCGCGGCGTGGCGGCCGCGGAAGTCGCCATCAAGCAGCTGGGAACGAACGGCGGCGGCTACTTCGGTCCGAACTCGGCGCACCCCTTCGAGAACCCGACGCCGATCGCACACCTCGCAGAGGCCTGGTCGATCACCGTCATCCCGATGGGGATGATCTGGCTGCTCGGCCACATGATCCGGCGGCCGCGGCTGGCGGTCATGCTGTTTTCCGTGATGCTGGCGGTCTACCTGCCGCTCGTCGCGATTGCGACCGGCAGCGAGCTCGCAGGCAACCCGGCCATCGCGCGGCTGGGCGTCGACCAGAGCGCCGGGTCGATGGAGGGCAAGGAAGTCCGCCATGGGGCCGCGCTGTCGGCGCTCTGGGCGGTGACGACGACGTCGACGTCGAACGGGTCCGTGAACGCGATGCACGACTCGATGACACCGCTCGGTGGGTTGATGCCAATGGTCGGGATGTGGCTCAACGACATCTTCGGCGGCGTCGGCGTGGGCTTCATCAACATGCTCATCTTCATCATCGTCACGGTCTTCGTCGCGGGGATGATGATCGGCCGCACGCCCGAGTTCCTCGGCAAGAAGGTCGAGGCGAAGGAGATGAAGCTGGCGAGTCTCGCCATGCTCTGGCATCCCCTGGCAATTCTGGTGGGAACGGCGGTGGCGAGCTACGTCTGGGTCACGACAGCGGATCCGGGGACGACCCTGGGCTGGCTGAAGAACCCTGGCCCCCACGGCTTCTCCGAGATGCTCTACGAGTTCACCTCCGCGGCCGCGAACAACGGGTCCGGCTTCGAGGGGCTCGGCGACAACACGCCGTTCTGGAACATCTCGACCGGGCTGGTGATGCTGCTCTCGCGCTACATGCCGATCATCGCCCCACTAGCGCTGGTCGGATCGCTGGCGGCCAAACCCGCCGCCTCTGAAACGGCGGGGACGCTCAGGGCCGATACCGCGACGTTCGGCTTCACCCTGTGGATGGTGGTCGTCGTGCTCGGGCTCCTGATGTTCATGCCCGTCGCGGTGCTTGGGCCGATTGCGGAGTATCTGGCGCTGGCGCAGTAAGGAACCCCATGTTCAAAGAACTCACACGCGCCGCGCTGTTCACCGCCGTCACCATGCTGCTGTGTGGCGGAGCCTACCCCCTGCTGATATGGGGCATTGGCCAGACACTGTTCGCCGAGCGCGCCAATGGCAGCCTCATTCGGCGGGCGGACGGCACGGTGATTGGTTCCCGTCTGGTCGCGCAGCCGTTCACGAGGACCGAGTACTTCCGCCCGCGGCCGTCCGCGGTGGACTACGACGCCGCCTCGACGGGGGGATCGAATCTCGGTTCGTCGAATCCGGAACATCTCATGGCGGTCGAGGACCGGCTGGCGGAGGTGATGAAGCGGGAAGGGGTCGACGCGGCGCAGGTGCCGGCCGACCTGGTGACCGCCAGCGGCGCAGGCCTCGACCCGCACATCTCACCTGCCGCCGCCGCGATTCAGGCGCCGCGGGTCGCCGCCGCCCGGGGCGTGCCGGTCGATGCTGTTCGCGCGCTGATCGCGGAGCATACGGAGCCTCCCACGTTCGGCTTCCTCGGCCGCCCGCGGGTCAACGTGCTCGAATTGAATCTTGCCCTCGACGCGCAGCTCGCGTCGTCCGTGGCGTCGCAGTAATCGATCATGACTGCACAACGACGTTCCTCGATCTGGGACCCCGCCATCGTCAGACCCGCGATTCGGGACTCGTTCCGGAAGCTCGATCCGCGGATCCAGTTCAAGAATCCCGTGATGTTCATCGTGCTGATGGGCAGCGTGCTGACCACAGTCGTCTTCGTACGCGAACTGGCAGATGGCAGCGGGAGTCCCCTGTTCACGGGTCAGGTCGCCTTCTGGCTGTGGTTCACTGTGCTGTTCGCCAACTTCGCCGAGGCGATGGCCGAAGGGCGCGGCAAGGCGCAAGCCGACACGTTGAGACGGAGCCGCACCGAGACCGTCGCTCATCTGCTGAACGCTGATGGCAGCCGCACGAGGACGGCTGCCGCTGCTCTGCGCAAGAACGATCTGGTCTACGTCGAGGCGGGCGAGTTCATTCCTGCCGACGGCGAGATCGTCGAGGGTGTGGCGTCGGTGGACGAGTCGGCGATCACGGGGGAGTCGGCGCCGGTGATCCGGGAGGCGGGTGGTGACCGGTCGGCGGTGACCGGCGGCACACGCGTCATCTCCGACTGGATCACGGTGCGCGTCACCTCCGACCCCGGGCACACCTTCCTCGATCGGATGATCGCGCTCGTCGAGGGCGCCGAGCGACAGAAGACACCCAATGAGATCGCCCTGACGATCCTGCTTGCCGTGCTCACCCTGGTGTTCCTCCTGGTCGTCGTCACCGTCCAGCCGTTCGCCTACTATGCGGGCACGGAGATTCCGATTCCGGTGCTGATTGCGCTGCTCGTCTGCCTGATCCCGACGACCATCGGCGCTCTCATCTCGGCCATCGGCATCGCCGGCATGGACCGCCTGGTCCAGCACAACGTGCTGGCGATGTCGGGTCGCGCGGTCGAGGCTGCGGGGGACGTGAACACGTTGCTGCTGGACAAGACGGGCACCATCACGCTCGGCAACCGCCAGGCCACCGAGTTCCTGCCCCTGCCAGGCGTGACGGACGCCGAACTGGCTGATGCGGCGCAGCTGGCCTCACTCGCCGACGAGACACCAGAGGGGCGATCGATCGTCGTCCTGGCGAAGGAGCGCTATGCTCTGCGCGGACGTGAGCTCGCGGACAAGACCTCGACCTTCGTGCCGTTCACGGCGCAGACCCGCATGTCGGGCGTCGATCTCGGCGGCCGCGAGATCCGGAAGGGGGCGGCCGACGCGGTCACGGCCTACGTGACCAGTTGCGGCGGCCGTGTTCCCCAGGAGCTGGAGCACCTGGTGGCCCGGATCGCACGCGCCGGCGGCACGCCGCTCGTCGTGGCCGAGCGCGATCGACCGCTCGGCGTGATCCATCTCAAGGACATCGTTAAGGGTGGCATGCAGCAGCGGTTCGAGGCCCTGCGGGCGATGGGCATCCGGACCGTCATGATCACCGGCGACAACCCGCTCACGGCAGCCGCCATCGCCCGGGAAGCGGGAGTCGACGACTTTCTCGCGGAGGCCAAGCCCGAGGACAAGATGGCGCTCATCAAGCGGGAGCAGGCCGAGGGCAAGCTCGTCGCGATGACCGGCGATGGCACCAACGACGCGCCGGCGCTCGCCCAGGCGGATGTCGGCGTCGCGATGAACACCGGGACCACCGCGGCCAAAGAGGCCGGGAACATGGTCGATCTCGACTCGAACCCGACCAAGCTCATCGAGATCGTCGAGATCGGCAAGCAGCTGCTGATGACGCGCGGGGCGTTGACGACCTTCTCGATCGCCAACGACGTCGCGAAGTACTTCGCCATCATTCCGGCCATGTTCGTGCTCGCGTTCCCGCAGCTCGCCGTGCTGAACGTCATGCGACTGGCGACGCCGCAGTCGGCCATCCTGTCGGCCGTGATCTTCAATGCGGTCATCATCATCGGCCTGATTCCACTCGCCCTGAAGGGGATCCCGTACCGGCCGCTTGGCGCAGCCGCGTTGCTTCGGCGCAACCTCCTCATCTACGGTGTCGGCGGCGTGGTGGTGCCGTTCGTGGGAATCAAGGCGATCGATCTGCTGCTCGTGGTCGCCGGACTCGCATAGCCGTGGAGAACTGAGGTGCCATCCGCCGCCGATCCCCGTCCGACTGCAGACGCGCTGCTGGCGCGCCTCAAGGAACGCGACCGTGCGCGGCTGCGCATCTACATCGGCGCCGCTCCGGGCGTCGGGAAGACGTACGAGATGCTGCAGGAGGCGCACGCACTCCGCCGCCGTGGCGTCGACGTGGTGCTCGGGCTGATCGAAACGTACGGACGGCGCGACACGGATGCGCAAGTGAAGGACCTCGAGACCGTGCCGCGCCGCAAGATTGAGCACCGGGGCGTCATCCTCGAGGAGATGGACGTGGATGCCATCCTGCGGCGCCGTCCGCAGGTCTGCGTCGTCGACGAGCTCGCTCACACGAACGTACCAGGCAGCCGGAACACCAAGCGCTACGAGGACGTGCTCGAGATCCTCGACGCCGGCATCCACGTGATGACCGCGGTCAACATCCAGCACCTCGAGACACTGAACGATGCGGTGGCGCGAGCCACAGGCGTCCGCGTACGCGAGACCATTCCCGACACGTTTCTGGACCGAGCGGATGAGGTCATCAACGTGGACGTCACCGTCGAGGAACTGCGCAACCGGCTTCGCGAGGGGAAGGTGTACCGGCCCGAGAAGGTCGAGCAGGCGCTGTCGAACTTCTTCCGCAAGGGCAACCTGTCCACGCTTCGCGAGCTGGCGCTTCGGGCCGTCGCCGACGAAGTCGCTGAGAAGGCCGCGAGCTACCGCGCGCGCGAGGGTCTGGAGCCCGCACTCATCCCTGAGCGCGTGATGGTCTGCATGAGTTCGAACGTTCTCGCACCCCGGGTGATTCGAACGGGGGCCCGAATCGCGGGGCGACTCGGGGCCCGGTGGTACGCCGTCTACGTCGAGACCCCCGGCGAACGCGGGAACCGCATCAAGCCGCGCTACGCCGAGGCCCTTCACCAGAACATCACGCTCGCCGAGACCCTCGGCGCCACGGTCGTGCGGGTTACGGCCGACAAACCCGCCGATGGACTCGTCGCCTTCGCGCAGCGCGAAGGCGTGACCCACGTCATCTTCGGACAGACGGCCCGGACGCGCTGGGAGCTGCTGGTGCGGGGCTCGACCCTAGACAAGTTCCTTCGCGCCGTGCCGGATGCTGCCGTGCAGGTGGTGCCGCTCACGGAATCGTGAAGCAGGGACCGCTTTCGACTGGTCATGTGCGTTCCCGCGGGCGAACGCCTCAGCGTGCGCTCTCGTCACCACCGGCTGGCAGCGGTCCGCCATCTGGCAGGTGCGCCTGCAACTGAACGCCTCCTCACGGGATGGCGCCATCGAGAGGCAGGGTTTCGCCCTTGGACTCCTGGCTCAGGCAGCGGCGGGACGAGTCGCTCGGGGACGTGGTGCCTCCTGGGAGAACCGTGGCTCCGCAGAACACCGCTGGTCCGCGCGCTGTGGTTGGCCCCGACGTGGGCACCTACTCCGGCACTGGTGGAGAACGGGCGACCCGTGAGAGCTGCAAGTCTCCCGGGAGTCGGGAGTTAGTTGGCTGGGAGGCAGGGATTCGAACCCCGATAACCACGTCCAGAGCGTGGTGTCCTACCGTTGAACGACCTCCCAGTGCAGAACGCGTCGTACGGGCGGGCAGGAAACACCGATTCTAGCGGGAACGGCAGGGCCGCATCAAGGGGTTCGCGGTGTAGGGGGCTTCGGCGGCTCTGGCGGCGCCCTGAACGCCCTGAAACAGGAAACGGCCGCCCGGTGGTCCGGACGGCCGTCTGATGGCGCCACGCGCCGATGGCTCGCTCCCGAGGTGCCCTGGTGCCGGCCCGGGCGGTTCTGGCCGGCGTGCCTGGTGTGCGGCAGCCTATGCCGCCGAGCCGCTGCCGTCCGATCCGCTCTGTCCCCGGATCTCGACGGGCGGTACCGTCTCCGATGGATTCATGGCCGTGGGCTCGTCCATCGGTTTCTTGCGGCGATGGCTGGCCATGCCGCCCTTGCGCCCGGCCTCCCGGGCTTCTTCGGTGGTCCACTCGTGGGCCGTGCCCTTCTGGTGCGCGGCACGACCACCCTTGCTGGCTATCTCGCGCTGCTTGGCGCGATCCATTGACGCGAAGCCACGATCTTCGATGGCCATCGTTGTCCTCCCCTGTTTGCCGGTCACGGGAGCCGTGACCTGGTTGTTCCGGGGCGGGGCACGCAGCCGAACGTACCCGCACAGCTATTGACGGTGATCTCAACCTATTCGGTCTGGATGTGCAACTTCGTGCCGTTTGTCACAAGCTCAGGGCGCCCGTCCCGGTGTGGCTGGCGGCTGGAGAGGGCGCCTTGCCGCGCCGCCGCCCCCCCCCGCGTCGGTCAGCCCGGCGACGCCCCATGGCGCGGTGGCGCTCGCGCCACACCCTACATGATGTGTGTCGTTCCATCAGGCAGACGCGTGTCAGGCGCGTGAGGCGAGAGCGCGTCAGGTCCGTGAGGAGAGAAACGTGAGGAGGCGCTCCAGCCGATCGACGGTGCGCTCGCGCCCCAGCAGCACCAGCACCTCGAAGAGCCCGGGGCTGTTGGCGCGGCCCACCACCGCCACGCGGACGGCGTGGATGAGCGCCCCGGCCTTGATGCCCTGCGCGGCCGCCGTGGCGCGCACGAGGGCTTCGACGCCGGCTTCGTCGAAGGGCTCGTGCGTGCGCAGCGGCTCGACGAGCGCCGCCACATGCGCCGCAATGTCCGGCGCCGCCAGGTGCTTCTGCACGGCTTCTTCGTCGTACGAGACGGTGGCGACGAGAAACGGCCGGGCCTGCTCGGCAAAGTCGGTGAGCCGGCGGGCGCGCGGCCGCAGCAACTCGAGGAGTTGATGCAGCCACGGATCGCGTGGATCGATCGCGGCGTCCGGAACGGCGGCGAGGAGCTCTGGCGCCACCAGCGTGGCCAGCTCGTCGATCGGCAGTCGCGCGATGTACTGCCCGTTCATCCACTCGAGTTTCTCGGTGTCGAACACGGCGTTGCCGCCACTGATCCCGTCGAGCGCGAAGTGCTCCACCAGCTCGGTGCGCGTCATCACCTCGCGATCGCCGCCCGGCGACCAGCCAAGCAGCGCGAGAAAGTTGACCATCGCGTCCGGCAGGTAGCCCAGGCGGCTGTACTCGGTGACCGACGTGGCGCCGTGACGCTTGCTCAGGCGCTTCTTGTCGGCGCCGAGGATGAGCGGTACGTGAGCGAATCGGGGCACGGCGGCGCCGAAGGCCTCGAACAGCAGCACGTGCTTCGGCGTGTTCGAGATGTGGTCGTCGCCGCGAATCACGTGCGTGATCGCCATGTCCACGTCGTCGAGCACCACCGACAGGTGGTACGTCGGGTGCCCATCGGACCGCAGGAGGACCAGATCCTCGATGTGCGCGCCGTCGAAGTCGAGACGGCCCTTCACGGCGTCGTCGAAGCCCGTGGGGCCGTCGGGCACGCGGAAGCGGACGACGTGCGGCGTGCCGCTGGCCTCGAACGCGGCGACCTGCGCGGCCGACAGGTTCAGGCACGCACGGTCGTAGCGCCAGCCCTCGCCGCGGGCCTCCGCGGCCTGCCGCTCCCCCTGCAGGCGCTCGGCCGTGCAGTAGCACCGGTAGGCCTTGCCTTCGTCCACCAGCTGCCGGGCCCCGGCACGGTAGCGGTCGAGCCGCGCCGACTGGAAGTAGGGCGCGTGCGGCCCGCCCACCTCGGGGCCTTCGTCCCAGTCGAGCCCGAGCCACCGCAGGCCGTCGAGAATGCCGGTCACCATGTCGGCCGACGACCGGTCGGTGTCGGTGTCCTCGATGCGCAGCACGAACGTGCCGCCGTGATGACGGGCGTACAGCCAGTTGAAGAGGGCGGTACGGGCGCCACCCACGTGCAGGTAGCCGGTGGGCGACGGGGCGAATCGGACGCGGGGAATCACGCCCAATTATTCACCGGAGTTCCGCGCGTACGCCCACGTCCGTTTCGTGCGAGACGGCTGTCGCCCGCGCCGCGCGGGCGCCATGGTGCCAGACACGCGTGCCCTGTGCCGGGCTCAGCGCCGGTCTCAGCGCCCGGGCTCAGCGCATCAGGGCCAGGGCGTCGCGCCTGCCGGTTGTTCCTGGGAAGACGCGATCGAGCTGCGCATCCGTCATGTCGAACGTGCCGGCGAGTGCCGCCCGCAGCACCGTCCGGGTATCGAGCGTGGGCCGTAGGTCCCGGCCCTCGAAGAGGGCCGTCGCCGAGAGCCCAGGCCAGTCCGCCAGCACCGCGGCCCGCGCCAGCGTGGAGCCGAGGACGAAGCCGGCACCTGCGGTGCCGTGGTCGGTGCCTCGTGTGCCGTTGGGTCGCGCCGTGCGGCCGAACTCGGTCATCACGACGACCGTTGTGCCCGCCCACGTGTCGGCCATGGCCGTACGGAAGGCCAGCAGGCCCTCGGCGAGCTGTGCCAGCCGGCGATCGAGCGCGCCGTCGCCCACGCCCTGGTTCGCATGGGTGTCCCACCCGCTGAACTCCAGGGCCGCGATGTTGGGGGCGCCGTCCTGTGTCAGGATGCGTGCGGTGGCCTCGAACAGGGCGGTCGTGGCGCCTGCGGCCGCGTTGCCACGCGCAGCCGTCTCCTCGCCGACGAGCGACTCCTGGCGCAGCGCCAGGTCGAAGCGGGTCGCCAGCGCCGTATCCGCGCGGTACAGCACCGCAAGGCGTGCGAGGTAGCCCTCGTCCACCACACCCAGCTGCGCGGGCGACCAGGTCTGCACGTCGTGAGGGCCGACAAGGGACCGCGGTACGCCGGCGGCGATGGCAATAGCCGAGCGCTGACCCTCGAGCACCTGCAGCACGCGGTTCAACCAGCCGTCGGCGGCGCCCGCCGGCCGGTCGAGTCCCGTTTCGAGCACGGCCTGCCCGTCGAAGTGGCTGCGCGTCCGGTACGGGATCGCGAGCGCGTGCAGCACGGCCAGTTCGTCGGCCTCCCAGAGTTCACGCAGGGACGCCAGGCCCGGTGCGAGCGCAAAGGTGTCGTCCAGGGGCACCAGGTCCTGCGCGTCGAGTGCCAGCGCGCCTCGCGTCGCCGCGTACTCGGGGTCGCCGTACGGCACGACGGCGGCAAGGCCATCCACGCCGCCGCGCAGCAGCACGAACACGAACCGGCCCGGTTGGCGCACCTGCCCGAAGGTGACGACTGGGGCCGAGAGCGTGGCCAACCCGCCGAGGCACAACATCCGGACGAAGGTGCGGCGGTGCATGCGCAGGGATCCTTTCATCACGACGGACAGGTCATCGCCACTGAAACGCCGGACCCGCCAGGGCCAGCGCGATGCGTTCGTCGCGGGGCGTGCCCTCGTCCGCGAGCATCGCGCGCAGGGGATCCTGCGCCGCGACGTCCATCACGTCGAGCAGTGCGCGAGGATCGGCGCGGCGCCGGGCGAGCCGGCGCGAGAGTGTCCGCGCCAGCTCCGCGCGGTTGAGCAGAGCGTCCGGGTCGGCCCAGTCCGCCACGGCGTCTCCGAATCCCTTCGGCGACTGCGGCGACCAGAGCGGCTGCCGCAGCTGGCGCAGCTGCGCCACCGTCCGCTCGCCCGCCTCGTCTGCTCCGAGCGCCCGCAGGGCCGCCACCAGCCAGTCGTGGGGCGAGCGGAACTTCCGCGCATTCCCGTCCCACGCCTCAGGCAGCGCCACAAGCGCCCGGGACACAGCTTTCAGATCGCCGCCCGTGTCCAGGAACACGTCGGCGAGCCGGTCCACCGCGGCCGGTGGTGGGGCATCGGCAACGAAGTGCGTCACCAGCTTGCCGGCGATGAAGCGGGCCGTGGACGGATACCGGCACAGGGTGCGGATGGCGCGGGCGGCTTCCGTCTCGCCGGCCTCGCCGTATGTGTCACCCAGCAGCGTCTTGGAACCTGGCTCGTGAAAGGCCTCGCGGAACACGAACCGCGCGCCACTCCCGGTGTCGGCAGACGGGGCGACCGGCACGCCCCGGCCGCGGCCTCCGCGGCGCAACGCGCCCCGACGCCCGCGCTGCCCGTCTGCGAGGCCCTCGATCGTCCACCCGGTGAGCATGCGGGCCAGCGCCTGCACGTCGCGCTGGTCGTAGCCGCCGTCCACCCCCAGCGTGTGCAGCTCCAGCAGCTCGCGCGCGTAGTTCTCGTTCAGGCCGCGCCCGGTGCCGCGCCGCGCGCCGGCCCGCGCCACCGTGGATCCCGGTCCGACGGACTGAGCGTTGTCGAGGTACAGGAGCATCGCCGGGTGGCGGGCCGAGGCCAGCACCAGGTCCTCGAATCGCCCGAGCACGTGCGGCCGGATGGCCTCCCGTTCGTAGCTGCCGGCCAGAGGCGCAACCACGACCTTCGCACCCGCCGAGACACAGAGGTGATTGGACCAGAAGACGCACAGCCGCTCTACGAACGGTCGCTCGGATGCCACCCGGGCATCGAGCGCGGCGCGACTTTCGGCCAGGACAACGGCCACGAGCGCCTGGCGCGCCGCCCGGCGGGCCTCCTGGCTCGCGCCAGCCAGCGCGCGCATGCCGCGGACGGCCTCGGCGATCCGTTCGGGCGAGGCGCCGGGCGGGGCGGCCAGCGGGGGCGGATCCCCCTCGAGCTGCGCCAGCAGCCAGTCCCGTGGCTCGCGCACGCGCTGACGCTCACCGATGCGGGCGCCGAGCCCGAAGCCGTTCAGTGCGCGAAGCGTGGGGTCCAGGGGTGCAGCCCTTCGACGGTGCCCACCCCACGCGGGTTGCCCGTGCCCTGCACCGGATACCTGGTGGGCTCGGCCGGGCACCGGACAGCCGACACTGAACCGGAAAGGCGTCCAGCGCCGTTCGAGCGTCGGTGTCGCCCGCCCCCCGGTCCTCCGGCGCGACGCCGTGGGAAAACGATGCTCCAGGGGCTTCGGTCATTCCCCTTGTGCACCGTTTTCCAGACTGCCGCTGTCACGGCGTGCGCAAGTCAGACCAGGAGGGCGTGCGCCGCCGACGCGACAGTGGCGCTGATGGTGGCTAGCGCGGCGAGCCGTGCGCCTGCGTCGTCGGCGCGCAGTGCACGTGGTCGTCGGAGCCGTCAGGCGCGTCGAATTCGATGGTCGTATGGGCAATGCCGAACTGGTGCGACAGGTCGTGCCGGAGCGCGCTGAGGTCGTCGGCCGACGGCCGGTCCGCGGACACGTGCGCCGAAAGCGCCACCAGACCACTCGAGATCGTCCAGACGTGCAGGTCGTGCACCCCGACCGCGCCCGGAATGCCCAGCAGGCGCGTGTGCACCTGGTCGAGATCGATGTGGGCGGGCGCGCTTTCCATGAGCACGCCCACGGACTCCTTCATCAGCGACCACGACGAATGGATGACCAGCAGGCCGATGAGGAGCGACGCCACCGGGTCTGCCCAGTACCAGCCGAACGCCAGGATCAGCCATCCGGCCAGCAGGGCCTGCGCGCTGCCCAGGGCGTCGCCGAGCACGTGCAGCCAGGCTCCACGCATGTTCAGGCTCTCGCCCCTGCCCCCGTGAAGGAGCCACAGCCCCGCCAGGTTCACGAGCAGACCTCCGGCGGCTACGCCCATCATCAGCGTGCCCTGCACGGCGGGCGGCGCCTGCATCCGCTCGACAGCTTCCCAGAAGATGAAGATGGCGATGGCGATGAGCGTGGAGGCGTTGACCAGCGCGGCGAGTACTTCGGCCCGGTAGTAGCCGTAGGTGTGGCGCGTGCTGGCCGGGCGGCGCGCGAACCACATCGCGAACAGCGTGAGTCCGAGCGCCGCCGCGTCCGAGAACATGTGGCCCGCGTCGGCCAGCAGGGCGAGCGAGCCGGAGAGCAGGCCGCCGGCAACCTCGGCCAGCATGTACACGACCACCAGGCCCAGGGTGATGGTCAGGCGCCGGACCGTGGTGGGGCTGCCGTGCCCGTGCGCATGCCCGTGGCTGTGCCCGTCGCCGGGCCCGTGGCTGTGCGCGTGGGACGCCATACCCCATTCAACCGGCAGGCCGGCAATCGAGGCAAGCCGGAACTTCACGCCCGTGTTGCGTGGAATCTCCCGGTCGGGAGGCGGAGGGCCACAGTCGGCCCCCGCGCCCCGCTGTCCCCCGGCACGGCGGTCTGATCAGGCCGCGGTCAGGCGTGGACGGGCTCGTGCAGGCTCTTCTTCCAGGCCATCATGGCTGACGTCAGCTTCGAAGAGACCTCTGCGTACTCACCCCCCATCGCGAGCATCTTCTCGGCCTCGGCCTTGCGCCCGGCCAGCGCGTGCTCCGCGACCTTCGCGGCGGTGACGTGGAACTGCGCGTGAAGGTCCTTGACGGTGGTGTAGTGCGCGCCCGTACGATCGACTGCGGTCAGCGTCGAGCCGTACAGCCACTTGCCGAACACGCACTGGTTGTCCACGCGAATCGCGGCGGCCGTGGTGTCGGCCGTGCCCGTCTCGACCATCTGCAGCAGCCGCGACTTCCACATCCCGTGTGCCCCGATGGCCTTCTCGATCTCTATCTTGTCCGCCATGCGTTCTCCTGTGTAGCAGTGGGTTTCTGTCGTGCAGGGACATGCAGGCCGTGCTGAGCACGGCGGCGCAGATGTGCCCTGCCCAGGAAATCGCCACCTGGTATCCAAGGTTTAGGCCCCAGATGCGCGAGCGGCCCCAGCCGATGTACCATCGGCGGGTTCGGCGAGCGGTTCGCGCTCGTGCGAACGCGTCGCTCGCCATTCAGGGCCGTTGCGCGGGGCCCCACGCCAGGCTCGTCCGCTGAGTCACGGTGACCGCGTCATTCCGACCGTGCCCCGCGAGGGGTACGTCCGTCGGGATGCGTCAGGCGCTAGGTGTCATCAGTGCAGACTCGTACGCCGGACGCGTGAGGGATCCCAGGCGGTCCATCCGCGGTCGGGGAGGAATACGTTCGATGAGGAAGGCCATGCACGTGGGGCGGGCCGCAGGCCGCGACAGCGGACTGCTCGTCTTTGCTGTCGCGCTGCTCGTCGCTGCGGGGGGGAGCTTCATCCACCCGCCGTCTGTTCTCGGGGCACAGGGCGTCGCCCAGCCGCCGGCCGCCCCCTCGGGCACCGTGGCTCCACAGGCGAGCACTCCAGCGCGGGAAGGCACGCCCGTGCGGGAAGGTACTGCCCCCCGGGAAGGCGCCGCTCCGCTGGACGTCGTCCAGGTGGCGCCGAACGTCCACGTCATTGCGGGCGATGGCGGCAACATCGTGGTGCAGACCGGCACCGACGGCGTGGTCGTCGTGGACTCGGGCGCCGGCGCCAGGTCCGGCGAGGTGCTCGCCATCGTCCGCGACCTCAGCTCGCAGCCCATCCGCTTCGTCATCAACACGAGTGCCTCTCGCGCGCACGTGGGTGGCAATGCCGTGATTGCCGCGGCGGGCACCGTGCTTGGCGGACGGGGTGGCCGCGGCGGCGCACCGGCAGAGGTGGCCGGGGTTCGGGGCGGCGCGGCCCGGCTCGCGCACGAGAACGTGCTGCTGCGCATGAGCGCTCCTCAGGGGCAGGTAGCGCCCTTCGCGGAGGGGTTCTGGCCCACCGAGGGATTCATCGACATCAAGAACCTCTACCTGAACGGCGAAGCCATCCAGGTGACGCACCAGCCTGCCGCGCATAGCGACGGCGACTCCCTCGTCTTCTTCCGTCGGTCGGACGTGATCGTGACCGGCGCCATCGTGGACGCGACACGCTTCCCGGTCATCGACGTGGAGGCGGGTGGCACCGTGCAGGGCGTCATCGACGCGCTCAACCGCCTGGTGCAGCTGGCCGTTCCCCCCACGCCGCTCGTGTGGCAGGACGGTGGGACGCAGGTGGTGCCCGGCAGGGGGCACGTGCTCGAGCAGGCCGACCTCGTGGAGTACCGCGACATGGTCACCATCGTGCGGGACGTGGTGGCCGAGCTGGTGCGCCAGGGCATGACGCTCGAGCAGGTAAAGGCTGCAGCCCCCGCGGGCGGCTACGCGACGCGCTACGGCTCGGACCCGGCGTGGACCACCGACATGTTCGTGGAGGCGGTCTACCGCACGCTGCCACGAGGAGATGCACGAGGAGGCGCGCGATGAGCGTGTGGACATCGCACCATTGGCAGCACGGTTCACAGGACCGTTCGCAGGGGTCCATGAACGTGCCGCGGCCCGCGCGCTTGTCGGGCCACGTCCCGCAGCGCGCCCTCTGGGGTGTGGCACTGCTGGCGCTTCTTGTGGCGTCGGGTGCCGCGCCAGCCGCACAGGGTGGCGGCCGTGGCGGTGGCGCTGCACAGGGACAGGGCGCGGCGCAGGGCCGCGGCGGGCAGGCGCCTGCCACGCCGCAGGCCGCGGCGCCATTCGATCTGGATGGCTACTGGGTGGCCGTCATCAGCGAGGACTGGCGATTCCGCATGGTCACGCCGGCCAAAGGCGACTACCAGAGTATCCCCCTCACGCAGGCGGGCAAGGACCTGGCGGATCAGTGGGATCCGGCGGCCGACGCCCGCACCGACGCGTGCAAGTCATACGGCCCCCCTGGGCTGATGCGTGCGCCCACACGCCTGCGCATCGGCTGGGCCGACCCGGCCACGCTGCAGGTCGAGTCGGACTACGGCATGCAGACGCGTCGTCTCGCGTTTTCGCCCGGCGCGCCCGGCGCGCCGTCGCGGCAGGGACATTCCGTGGCGATGTGGGAGACCAACCGGCCCGCGGGTGGCCGCGGCGGGCAGGCCCGCGCCGAGGGGCACCTCAAGACCGTCACCACGCGCATGCTCCCTGGGTACCTGCGCAAGAACGGCGTGCCGTACAGCGCCGATACCGTGCTGACCGAGTTCTGGAACGTGTTCACCGCGCCGAGCGGCGCCCGCTGGCTGGTGATCACCAGCGTGGTCCACGATCCCGAAAACCTGCAGATCGACTGGCTGACCAGCCTCAATTTCCGGCAGGAGCCCGACGGGTCCAAGTGGGATCCGACGCCCTGCTCGACCGAGTGGTGAGGACATCATGCGACATGTAACTGGGAACGGCGTCACCACCGCACGCGGCGGGTCCACTGTGCTGCGGCTACTCGGCGTCGTGGCGTTGCTGCTCGGGACGTGGCTGCCCGCGGCGGCGCAGGTGGACCTCTCGGGCACGTGGGCCAGCCGGAATCACGAAGACTGGATGGAGCGGTGGCCCGGACCCGACGTGGGCGACTTCTCGGGCCTGCCGATCAACGACGACGCCAAGACGCGGGCGCTCAGCTACTCGCCCTCGCTCCTGTCGCTGCCCGAGCGGCAGTGCCTCTACTACGGGCCCACCTACACCGTCATCGGCCCCTTCGGCCTGAAGCTCTGGTCCGAGTCGGACCCGGTGGACGGCCAGGTCGTGGCGTGGAAGATGAGCGGTGCGGTGGACAAGTCGCCGCGCACCATCTGGATGGACGGTCGTCCCCGCCCGTCGGACACCGCGAAGCACACCTTCGAGGGCTTCTCCACGGGGCGCTGGGACGGCGAGACGCTCATCGTGACCACGACACACATGAAGGCGGGCCCGCTGCGCCGCAACGGCGTCCCCTCGAGCGACCAGGTGGTCATGACGGAGTACTTCAATCGTTACGGCAGCCTGCTGACCGTGCTGGCCATCATCGAGGATCCTGCCTACCTCGAGGAGCCGCATGTCGTGAGCCGCACCTGGGAGCTTGACCCGACGCTCAACATGAACGTGTACCCCGCCCCCTGCACGCCGGGGATCGAGGCGCCCGGCCTGGATGCCGGTGCCGTCCCCCACTACCTGCCGGGGCAGAACCCGTTCGTCAACGAGATGTCACGCTACGGCCTGCCCACCGAGGCCACCATGGGCGGCGCGCACACGCTCTATCCGGAGTTCCGGAAGGTGCTGCAGCCGCAGTACTCGCGCCCCGAGTCCTGCGGGCGCTACTGCTGCGGATGGAACGGCGGCAACACGGGGGCGGCCGGGTTCGGGGATGCGTCGGGCCTGGTCTGCACGACGCGGGAGCCGGCGCGCCGCTAGCGCCGTTTGCGCTTCGGCGTCGCACTCTGGCCGGCCGGAGTGCGACACCGAACCGGGCATCGCGCCAGGCTGACGCCGGTCGGTTCACCCGGCAGGTGGCGCGTCGTCCGCGTACGCAGGGCGGCGGTCGCGCACCAGCCCCACCACCCGCGCGAGCACGGCACCGAGCGTGCCCGCCCCGCGGCGCCACGCCTGGAAGGCCGACAGGAACGCCCACTGTCCCTTCGTCACCGTGCCGCGCTTCCAGGCGCCGGCGGCGTACTTGTTGGCCTCGGCCAGCGTCGGGTACGTGTGGATGGTGCCGAGGATCTTCTCCAGTCCCAGCCCGTGTTTCATCGCCAGCACGTACTCCGCGAGCAGGTCGCCGGCATGTTCGCCGACGATGGTCACGCCGAGGATGCGGTCGCTGCCGGGCTTGGTGAGGACCTTCACCAGCCCGTGCGCTTCTTCGTCCGCGATGGCGCGATCGAGTTCCCCGATGTGGAACGTGGAGACCGTCACCGGCACGCCCTGCTCGCGCGCCTCCTGCTCGTTGAGGCCCACGCGGGCCACCTCGGGATCGGTGAACGTGGCCCAGGGAATGACGCGGTAGTCCGCCTTGAACCGCCGAAAGGTGCCAAACAGCGCGTTGACCGCGGCGTACCACGCCTGGTGCGCGGCGGTGTGCGTGAACTGGAAGGGCCCGGCCACGTCGCCGCAGGCGTAGATGTTCGGGTAGATGGTCTGCAGGTAGGCGTCGGTGTCGATGGTGCGCTGCTTCGTGGTGCCGATGCCGAGTTCCTCGAGGCCGTACCCGGTGGTGTTGGCCACGCGGCCCACGGCCACCAGCACGGCGTCGAAGGGAATGCGGACGGTGGTGCCCTGGTGGTCGGCCACGAGCACCTTCTCGCCGTCTTCAACCACCACCTGCGTGGCGCGGTGCCCGGTGAGCACGCGGATGCCTTCCTGCTCGAAGCGTGCCCGGACCATCTCGGAGACGTCTGCGTCCTCCCGCGCCATGATGCGCGGTCCCATCTCCACCTGCGTCACCTCGCTGCCCAGCCGCGCGAAGGCCTGTGAGAGTTCCGAGCCGATTGGCCCGCCGCCCAGGACGACCAGCCGCGCTGGTTGCTCGCGCAGGCTCCAGATCGTGTCCGAGGTGAGATAGCCGGCCTCCTCGAGACCCGGGATTGGCGGCACGAACGGCTTGGCGCCGGCGGCAATCACGATGCTCCGCGTCGTGATCGTGCGCGTGCCCGTGGGCGTCGTCACCTCGAGCGTCCACGGCGACGTGATGCGCGCCCGGCCGGCGAGCACGTCCACGCCAAGCGCCGTGTAGCGTTCGGCCGAGTCGTGCGGCTCGATCGTCTTCACGACCCGGGCCACGCGTGTCATCACGTCGGCAAAGTCCACCCGGGCGCTGGCCTCGGCAATGCCCATCTCGCGCGCCCTGGCGATGTGCGACAGCAGCTTGGCGGACCGGATGAGGGCCTTGCTGGGCACGCACCCGGTGTTCAGGCAGTCGCCGCCCATGCGGTGCTCCTCGATCACCGCCACGCGCGCCTTCGTTGCCGCCCCGATGTACACCGACACGAGGCCGCCCGACCCGGCGCCAATCGCCACCAGGTTGTAGTCGAATCGGGCGGGTCGCCGTGCCGCCCATGGTGCGTACACGCGCCGGGCCTTCAGTGCGCCCACCGCCCGCCTCGCCACGAGCGGGAACACGCCGAGGATGACGAACGCCAGAACGAGACCTGCGGACACGCGAAACGCTCCCAGTTGGCTGCCGGCGTACACGTACGCCACGGTGCCGGGCAGCATGCCCAGCTGACTGACCCAGTAGTAGGTGGTGGCTCGCAGCGGCGTGATGCCCATGGCCAGGTTGACGAGCCAGAACGGGAAGACGGGCGTGAGACGGATGGCGAAGAGATAGAACGCGCCCTCCCGCTCGATGCCCTCGTTGATGGTCCGGAGCCGGTCCCCGGCACGGGCCTGCACCCAGTCGCGGAGCAGCGCCCGCGACACGAGGAAGGCCAGTGTCGCGCCGATCGACGAGGCAAACGAGATGAGCAGTGTGCCCACGGCCAGGCCGAACAGCGCACCGCCCGCCAGCGTGAGCACGGCGGCCCCCGGCAGCGAGAGCGCGGTCACGCCGATGTAGAGCGCCATGTACAGCGCGGCCGTCCGCAGCGGGAACGCCCGGTAGTAGGCCTCGAGGCTCGCCTGCTGCGCCCGGAAGTAGTCGAGCGACAGGTAGCGCTGCAGGTCGAGCAGCACGAACGCGATCGCGGCGGCTGCCACCAGGAGCAGCAGCAGAAGTCGGCCGCGATGTCGAGGACTCTGCATGACGGTCGAATGCTACCGCGAAGGGTGGCCACGCTCGGTGGCGAGGGGCGGCCCCTGCTCCTTCTTCGCCGTCTGGCTGGCAAGGTTACAGTGGCCCTACACTGGGCCGGAACACATGGGGACGCCTTCCGTAGACGAGGTCCGACTCGGGCAGCTGATGACCAGCGCGCAGGCTGGCGATCGCGACGCGTACCGGATGCTGCTCGAGGCGCTGGCGCCCATGCTGCGCGGCCTGGTGGCGGCGCGCCGTCGGGGGGCCGCGGGCGCGGAGGTCGAAGACCTGGTGCAGGAGATCCTCCTGTCGGTGCACGTGTCCATGGCCAGCTACGACCCGGCCCGGCCGTTCCTGCCCTGGCTCTTCGCCATCCTCAGGAACCGGCTGGCGGATGGTGCGCGGCGCTACGCCAGGAAGAAGGCGCGCGAAGTGCAGGTGGACGCCATGGACGTAACCTTTGCGGCCGCTGCGCCGAAGTCCCTCGCCGACGGGTTGGAAGACGCTGCTGTCCTGCACCAGGCGCTACAGCGCCTGCCCCCGGGGCAACGTCAGGCCATCGAGTTGCTGAAGCTGCGTGAAATGTCGCTCAAGGAAGCGTCCCGGCACACCGGGACCAGTGAGGGCGCCCTGAAAGTGGCCACCCACCGCGCCATGGCCTCGCTCCGGCGCGTGCTGGCGGGGCGCTGACCGCGATGGACACCGACGCCCTGATCCGTCACCTGTCGAGTACCGTCACCCCGGTGGCACCCCTGGGAAGCCCACGCGCCCGCACCTGGCGTTGGCTTGCGGGCTCCGCGGCCTACCTGGCGGTGCTGGCCGCGGTGATGTCGCTGCGCGGCGACCTGGCCACACGGGTGCAGGAGCCCCGCTTCCTGCTGGAGCAGGTGGCCGCCCTGCTGACCGGCGGTCTGGCCGCTGGCGTGGCCCTGGCGACGACGATTCCCGGATACTCGCGGCGCCTGCCGCTGCTGGTGCTCCCGCCGGCGCTGGTCTGGATTGGTGCAGTGGTCTGGGGTTGGCTGGCTGATATCGGGGGCCTGGGCGCCGCGAGCCCGCCCCTCGAAGCCGACTGGGGCTGCGTGGCGACCATCCTGGCGGGTTCGGCCTTCCCGGCCATCGCGCTCGCCCGCATGCTCCGGCGCGGCGTCCCGCTGTCCCCGCATCTCACCGCCGCGCTCGGCGCGCTGGGCGCGGCCGGTGTCGGCAACGTCGGCATCTGCCTGTTCCACCCGCACACGAGCAACCTGGTGATCCTGGTCTGGCACTGCGGCTCCGTGCTCGCCCTGGCGCTCCTGGTCGGGGCGACCGGTGGGTGGTGGCTGCGGTGGTCGGAGGGGTTCGAGGTGCGCTGACCGTAACGCTCCAATCAGGCATGGAACCACCGACTGTCCCCCGCGAGCGGAAGCTCGTCATGGGGCTCCGGGCTATCATGCCGTCTCGACGCCTTCGTCGCCAGGCAGCGGACCGTTCGTGTCGGCGTGCTCTCCTGCTCGACGATCGTGTGGGCGACGGCCCGGCGTGCGAGCGTCTGGAGGACGCACGATGGAGACGATTCTCGGGGCCGGCGGCGTCATCGGTCGCGAACTGGCCCGGCAGCTCCCCCTCCACACCGACCGCATCCGGCAGGTGGCCCGTGCGCCCCGCCGCGTGCACGACACCGACGAGCTGGTGAGTGCCGATCTGCTCGATGCCCGCGCCACGGCGGAGGCGGTCGCCGGCAGTACGGTCGCCTATCTCGTCGCCGGGCTTCGTTACGACACCCGCGTGTGGCAGGAACAGTGGCCGGTCGTGATGCGCAACGCCATCGACGCGTGCCGACGTCATGCCTGCGCCCTGGTGTTCTTCGACAACGTCTACGCCTATGGCCGCGTGGACGGCCTGATGACGGAGGACACGCCCTTCAACCCCTGCAGTCGCAAGGGGGAGGTGCGCGCCCGCATTGCCACCACGTTCCTGGAGCACGTACGGCGCGGCGAGCTGCAGGGGATGATCGTACGCTCGGCCGACTTCTATGGTCCTGGTGCCGCGCTGAGCCTCACCCACGCCGTGGTGACCGAGCGGCTGCGCGCCGGCAAGACGCCCCAGTGGATCGGCGATCCGCGCGCTGTGCACACCTTTACGTACACGCCCGACGCCGGCCTCAGCCTCGCGCGTCTGGCGCACACGCCGGCGGCCTGGGGGCACACCTGGCATGCGCTCACGAGCGCAGAGCCGATCACGGGCGAGCAGTTCGTCCGCGCCGCGTGCGAGCTGGCAGGCCGTCCGTATGGCCTGCGCGTGGCCCCGCGCTGGATGCTGCGGGCCATGGGCCTGGTCGTACCCACGCTGCGCGAAAACATGGAGATGCTCTACCAGTTCGAGTACGACTACCACTTCGACAGCAGCCGTATCGTGCGGGAACTGGGCCTCCAGGCCACCTCCTACCGCACCGGCATCGCTGCAGCCCTCAGGGAGTGAACACCGGATGACACAGACGGGAAAGATCGCCCTCGAAGAGCACGTGGCGGTCCAGCAGACGCTCGACGACTCGCGCCCCTTCGTGCCGGAGCACCTGTGGCCCGAGCTGCGCCATCGCCTGCTCGACGTGCACGGCACGCGCCTGGCGCAGATGGACGCCTGCGGCATCGAGCTGATGCTGCTGTCGCTCAACTCGCCGGCCGTGCAGGCCGTGCCGGATCGTGCCGCCGCGCGCGACCTGGCCGAGCGGGCCAACGACGAACTTGCCGCCCAGGTGGCCCGCAATCCCGGGCGGTTTCAGGGACTGGCCGCGCTCCCGATGCAGGACCCGGAGGCTGCCTGCCGCGAACTCGAACGCGCGGTTCGTGTGCTGGGGTTCCGCGGCGTGCTCGTCAACGGCTTCTCGCAGGTGGACGAGCCCGACAACTGCGTGTACCTCGACGACCTGCGCTACCGCCCCTTCTGGGCCCTGGTCGAGGCGCTCGATGTGCCGTTCTACCTGCATCCGCGCAATCCGATCGCGTCGTGGGCGCAGATCTATCACGGTGCGGAGTGGCTCCTCGGTCCCACGTGGGCGTTCGGGCAGGAGACGGCGGTGCATGCGCTCCGCCTGATGGGTTCGGGCCTCTTCGACGCGCACCCGGGTCTGAAGGTGGTGCTCGGACACATGGGCGAGGGCATCCCCTTCTCGCTCTGGCGCATCGATCACCACAATGCGTGGATGGACGCCGCGCCGCGTTGCCCCGCCCGGCATCCGATGGCGCACTACGTCCGACAGAATATCTGGCTCACCGTGTCGGGAAACTTCTCGACGCCAGCGCTCGTGAACGCCCTGAGCGTCGTCGGAGCCGACCGCATCCTCTTCTCGACCGACTGGCCCTTCGAGAACATCGACCACGCGGCCACCTGGTTCGACGGGCTGGATCTCGACGCGTCCACGCGCGACCGCATCGCGCGCGGCAATGCGGCCACCCTCTTCCGCCTGGGTACCTGACCCCATGCTCACCGGCGTCCTGTTCCTCGTCGGCCTCGGCCTGCTGATTCTCGGGGCGGAGTGCCTCGTGAAGGGCGCCTCGCGCATGGCCACCGCCTTGGGCATCTCCCCGCTCGTCGTCGGGCTCACGGTGGTGGCGTTCGGCACGAGCGCACCGGAGATGGCCGTGAGCGTGCAGTCGGCATGGGACGGCCGGCCGGACCTGGCGCTCGGCAACGTGGTGGGGAGCAGTGTATTCAACGTGTTGTTCATCCTGGGCCTGTCGGCGCTCATCACGCCGCTCGTCGTCTCCTCGCAGCTCATCAGGCTGGACGTGCCGGTGATGATTGCGGCGTCAGTCGTGCTTTTGCCCCTGGCGATGGACGGTGCGGTGGGTCGGCTGGACGGAGGCCTGCTGCTGGCGGCGGCCGTCGGCTACACAGCGTTTCAGATCCGGCAGAGCCGCAAGGAGACGGGCGCGATTCGCGAGGAGTACGCGCAGGAGTTCGGCGCCGGCGCGGTTCCCCTGGCGCGGAACGCGGGCCTGGTGGTGGCGGGACTCGTCCTGCTGGTGCTCGGTTCGCGCTGGCTGGTGGCCGGTGCGGTGGCCTTTGCCGAGTACCTCGGCCTGAGCGAACTCGTCATCGGCCTCACCATCGTGGCCGCCGGCACGTCGCTCCCCGAGGTGGCGACGTCCGTCCTGGCGGCCCTTCGCGGCGAGCGTGACATTGCCGTCGGCAACGTGGTGGGCAGCAACATCTTCAACGTGCTGGCCGTGCTGGGCCTTGCCGGCCTGGCGTCGCCGTCGGGACTGCCCGTGTCGAACGCCCTGCTGCGGTTCGACCTGCCGGTGATGGTGGCCGTGGCGGTGGCCTGCCTGCCCATCTTTGCCAGCGGTTCGCGCATCGCGCGGTGGGAAGGCGGGCTCTTCCTCTCCTACTACGTCGCGTACACGCTGTACCTGGTCCTCGCGGCCCAGCACCACGACGCCCTGCCCGCCTTCAGCGCCGCCATGGAGCTGTTCGTGCTGCCGCTCACCGCCGTCACGCTGCTCATCATCGGCTGGCGCACGTGGCTCGAGAGCCGCCGTACGCCTCCGGTCGACCCGCGTCCGTCCTAGAGCGCGGCGCGGAGCCCTACCGCGAAGAAGCGTCCAGGTCTGGGGATGCCGGTGTTGTTCGACACGCCGGCCACGTTGCCAATGTTGGCGCTCGTCGCGTAGCGCGCGTTGCCGAGGTTCTCGGCGGTGGCCATGAGCGTGAGACGCCTGAGCATCGTGTAGCTGATGCGCGCGTTGACGACGGCGTAGTCGTCGGCGGGCCGCGCGAGGCCGTCGGCCCAGTAGCCCTCGGTCTGCCCGCGCAGCTCGGCCCCCAGGCTCACGGGCCCGGTCGTCCAGGCCGCGAAGACCTTGCCGGTGTGCCGCCACGTGTGGAACGTGGCCTGGCCGGGGTCCAGATAAGTGTACGACGCGCCGGCGAGCCAGCCCGCGCGCCGGTAGTCGGCGGTGACCATGCCGCCCGCGTTGTCGGAGGCCACCGAGACGTTGGTGAACTGCGTCGCGTTGATGGCGGCGTTGAACCTCGGGAAGATCGGGTTGTCGAGCGACAGCCGGAACACGGAGACCCCCAGGTTCAGGAACGCGGACGGCCGTACCTCGGCGCCCACCTCGCCGAGCAGCAGCGTCTGCGCCACCAGGGCTGGATTGCCGCGGACGAAGCCGGTGCTGAACAGCTGGCTGAACGTGGGCGCGTTGAACGCCCGGCTCACGTTGCCGCGCACCAGCCAGCGGCCCCCCGACGGCTTCCACACCACGCCGACCTTCGGACTGCTCGACGCCTCGTCGTACGTCGAGGCCTTGTCGTATCGGAATCCGGCGCTGATGGAGAGCTGCCCGTCCACGGCCAGATAGCGGTTCTGGACGAACACCCCCGTGGTGTGGCCCGAATTCTGCCGCGTGGTGAGGTTGTCGGTGACCTCGGCGCCGTGCACCTCCGCGCCCGCCATCAGCAGGTTGCGCGTCGTCGTCCAGTGCGCACGGCCGATCACCCCGTTGCTGTGTGCGCGCTGGTCCGAGGGATCGGACGGCCGGGAGGCCGACGGGCCGAATCCAATGACCCGTGTGTCGAACGTCTCGCGGGACCGGCCCTCGGACGCGTTGTGGACGAACGTGACATCGAGTGCCGTGGCCGCCGACGGCGTCCACGCCGCGGCCGCGTTGGCGTGCAGGCGTGTGGTCTCCAGGCGTTGTGCGCGGTTCGGCGTGCGAACGTCGGGGTTGTGCTCGTCGGACTCGAAGCGGACGACGCCGGCCGACAGACGCGCGCCGCCCACCTGGCGCTCGGCCAGGGCCGCCACGTTCTGCTTGCGGGCGTCGCTGTAGTCGGTCCGGCCGGCCGGCTGGAGGTGTCCGTCGGTGTCCCGCCAGCTGCCGCCCACCAGCCAGTTGTACGACCGGCCCTGGCCGCCGCCTGCCCAGCCCGCGGTCTCGCGCGTGTTCCAGCGGCTGGCCACCGAAAGCTCGAGGGCCGCGTCCACGGGGCGCGTCTGGCGCCGGGTGGTCATGTTCAGCACACCGGTCGTGGCATTGCTGCCGTAGGCCGAGGAGCCGGGGCCCTGCACGAGTTCGAAGCGCTCGACGAGGACGAAGGGCACCAGGTTGAGGCTGGTCTCCGGGAGAAGGCCGGTGTTGAGCGGCACCCCGTTGAGCGCGATGACGTTGCTGGTGGGCGCCAGGGGCTGGCCCGAGACGCCGTACATGGTGATGCTGCCTTCACCGATCGGACCGCCGCTCTGGCGCATGTCCACGTTGGGCATCGTCACGAGGGCCCCGAACGGATCGCGCACGGGCAACACGTCGAGGTCGCGGCGATCCAGCAGGCGCACCCGCGACGACGATTCGTCCTGTGCGACCTGCAGCCGGTCGATCGAGACACGGACACCAACGGTCTCCGTCAGGCCGGCGACCCGCAGCACGATCGTGAGCCGTCCGGGCTCCCCGCCGGTGCCAGGCCTCACCGCCACGCTGGCCGGTTCGAACAGCCCGGCCTCGACCCTGACGGTCAGCGGTGCGCCGTCGGCGACCTCTATCCGAAACATCCCCTGCGGATCAGTCGTCGCCGTCGCGACGGTGGCCCCGTCCTGGGTCGACACGGTCACAAGAGCGGCAGCCACGGCGCCGCCGGACTGATCGATGACCGTGCCCGTCAGCGCACGCATGGTTTGCGCGGAGGCTCGCGCGACGGGTGCCACGGCCACCAGACACGCGGCGAGCGTCAGAGTCCACAGGGTTCTGCACACGATGGTCGTCTCCTCCGGTCCCGGCAGGCGCCGGGACCTCGGCGATTCTGGCATCGCCACCCCGCTGGATCCGCTGTCGCGCAGCCGCGCGCGTCCATCTGGCAGGGAGTGGCACCGCGGGCCCTTGCATGCGCGCGTAGCCGGCGGCAGACTGACGCCATGTCTCAACGCTCCGCGGCCGTGTCGCCGGGCGCCGCGCGGTTCGCGGGCGCCGTTGTCGCACTGCTCAGTGCGCTGTGCTCACCGCTGGCCGCCCAGACGCCGTTCACCGATGACGCCGGCCGGCAGGTGCTGCTGCCCACCACCGTGGCGCGGGTGTTCGCGGCAGGGTTTCCGGCCGAGGTCCTGCTCTATACGCTCGTGCCCGAGAAGCTCGTGGGTCGGAACCGCGTGCCCGAAGGCGATGCCGTCTCGTTCTATCCGCCGGCCTATCGCACGCCCGTGTTCGTGCGGCAGTTGCCGGATCGCGACGACCCGTCGGCCGACGCCGAGCTGCTGGCCATCGATCCCGACCTGTACGTGGACTACGGCACCATGGACGCCGACTACGTTGCAGCCCTGGAGGCCATCACCGGGCGCACCCGCGTGCCCGGCGTGCTGCTCGATGGTGCCTTGACCCGCATCCCGCAGGTGTACCGACGACTGGGCGCGGCCGTGGGCGCCAGCGACCGCGGCGAGTTCCTGGCGACCGAAGCCGAGCGCCTCCTGGAGAGGTACCGGGGCGCGCTGGCCCGTCCGGGCGCCGAGCCGCTGCGCGTGTATGTGGCGTGTTCGGCCGATGGCTGGATGCCGTGCCTGGCCGACGAGACGGCTGGCGAGCAGGTGGCGTGGCTCGGCGCGCTGAATGTGGCGGGCACTCGCGCGGACGCGCCCCGCCGGCCGCGCACGCTCGACGAGGTACGCGCCATGGCGCCCGACGTTGTGCTCGTGGTGGCGGGTGCCGCCGCCGCGCAGCGCCTGCGCGCCGACCCGGCGTGGCAGAGTGTTCCGGCCGTGGCCGCGGGACGCGTGGTGGCGATGCCCGCCCTGCCCTACGCCTGGGGACCCCGGCCGCCGTCGGTCAACCGACTGATCGGGCTCCCGTATCTCGCCTTCGCCCTGACGGGTCGTCCGCTGGGCGCTGAACTCGACACGGAGGTGCGCCGGTTCTTTCAGGCGTTCTATCACCTCACCCTGAACGACGCCCAGCTTTCGACCCTGCTCGCCCGCTGACGTCGCGACCCCGATTCCCGTCACCCGATACGCGCCAGTCCCCACTCCGCCTGCCCGCCACCCCGTCAGCCTGCCGCCCCGCCAGTCAGCCAATCCGCCAACCAGCGGCGGGGCAGCAGCCTACTCCGAGTGCCGGTTGAGCGGCAAGGGCGTTGCCCGTATCCTCGTGGAACGATGACACGACAGCGCCCGGGCCGCGTGCCGGTGGTCGCCAGCCTTCTGCTCGCCATGTGCGGCGCGCTGCTGCTGCCGGCACGTCCCGTGCGCGCCCACCAGGTGTTGCCGCACGCGCTGGGGGCGTTCTCCACGCCTGCGGCATTGCCGGTGCGCGCGGCATTCCAGTCCGCCCCAGCGGCGCCGTCGGCGCCCACGACCGACCAGTCGCCCGCGGCTGTCAGCGCCGACGATCTCGATGCGCTGGTGGCGACCGCGTTGCGTACCCAGGATCGTGCGCAGCGGGCCGCGCTGCTTCGCCAGGCCGCCGAGCGCGGGCATGCCGCCGCCCAGTTCAACCTCGGGGTGGCCTTCGACCTGGGTGACGGCGTGCCCGAGGACGACGCCGAAGCCGTCCGGTGGCTGCGCCTCGCCGCCGGCCAGGGCCTCGCCCGGGCCCAGGACAATCTCGGCGTGATGATCGGCGGGGGACGCGGCGTGCCGCAGGACGATGTGGAGGCGGCGCGCTGGTTCCGCGCCGCTGCCGAGCAGGGGCTGGCGAGCGCGCAGTTCAGCCTGGCCATCATGCACGAGGAGGGCGCGGGCGTGGCGCGCGACGATGCCGAGGCCCTGCGCTGGTACCAGGCGGCCGCGGCGCAGGGTCACGCCACCGCGCAGTTCCGGGTGGGTGGCCTGTACGCCGAGGGGCGTGGGGTGGCGCCCAGCGCCGCCGAGGCGCTGCGGTGGTACCGGATGGCGGCCGAGTCCGGGCTGGCGTCGGCGCAATACGCGATTGGCTCGGCCTACGATATCGGCGACGGCGTGCCCGAGGATGACGAAGAAGCCGTGCGCTGGTATCGGCGCGCGGCGACGCAGGGGCACGCGCCGTCGCAGTACGCGCTCGGCGCCATGTATGCGTTCGGCAGCGGCGTTCCCGTGAACCAGGCGCAGGCCTACCTGTGGCTCGACATGGCCGTGCCGGTGCTGCGCGAGCCCGATCGCGGAGAGGCCACGGCCATCCGCAACGAGGTGGCGCGCCGCCTCACGCCCGAGGAACGCGCCCTGGCGTCGGACCGCAGCACCACCTGCCTCCGCACCGGCTTCCGCAACTGCGGCGAGCCGCCGGCGGCGCAGCCCACGCCCTGAGTCCGCTCAGACGAGTGCGGCCGGCCTGTCGGTGTAGCACGTCGGCCCGATCCGACGTGCACATGCCGGGACTGGCTCGCCATCCGAGCGCCACGTGTGCGTCGGTGTCGCGGTGCGGGCCGGTCCGACTTGCGCACGACGCGACAGCGTCAGTCTGGAAACGGTGCGCCAGGGGACCGGCAGACGAAGCCCCAGGAGCATCGTTTTCCCGCGTCGTCGCGCCGGAGGACCGGGCCGGACCGCGACACCGACGCGCACAGCTGCGCTAGTGCCCCACCACGTCGTCGAGGAAGGTGCTGTTGGCGATGACCACCACGCCCGTGTCCTGCTGGATGAGGGTTTGCGTCGCCGTGATGCCCTTGAGCACGCCGCGCTGTCCGCGGACGGCAATCGGGTCGCCGGGGCTGAAGACCTTGCGGGCATAGAAGCCGGCCAGCAGGTTGCGCGTGATCTCGCGCGTGCCCAGACCAATCGACAGCCCGAAGGCCAGGGCCAGGCCCGACAGCGTGCAGATGGTCACGATGCGCACCATGTCGGTGTCGAAGCGCAGCTGCCCGATCGCCATCACGCCCACGACGAAGAGGATCAGGCTCGATACCACGCGCCCGAGCGGCCGCGCGAACTCGATGCCCGACTCCTCGGCCGCCCGCGTCACGGCCTCGCCCGCGAACTGGCCCACCGACACGCCCACCACCACGATGAGCACGGCGGCGATCACGTTGGGCAGGTAGGCGAACATCGCCCCGATGGCGTCGGACACGGCCCGCAGGCCGAAGGCGTCGGCTGCCGACTTGGCGAAGAGGAACAACAGCAGGAAGTACACGAGCCGCGGCAGCATCAGGTTGAGCGATTCCCGCAGGCCGATGCGCTGCAGCAGCCGGTCGAGCCCGGCCTGCTCGAGCAGCGCGTCGAAGCGGATGCGCGTCAGCACCGCGCGCAGTACGCGTTCCACGAGCTTTGCCAGGAGCACCAGTGCCACGGCCACCGCCAGCCCCATGAGCACGCGGGGGATGGCCTGCATCACGAGGCGCTGGAGGTCGGAGGCCATCTGAAGGAGTTGCTGCTGCATCGTCGGCGTGTCTCCGTGAAGATCGGCGGGCCGTCAGCGGGGCTGCCGGCGTGCGAGGGATGCGCGAGGGGCGTGTCGTGGGCGCACGACGGCGGCGCTACGGGCGCTTCGATCGCGAGAACAGTTCGAACGGCACCGCCAGCAGTTCCATTACCACCCCCAGCGGGACGGTCCAGGCCAGGCTGAGCAGCTCGCCCGTCAGCACGCGGCGCTCGATACGGCCGCGGACCTTCCGTTGAAACGGGTCGCCCCCATCGAGCGACAGGCCGGCGAGTTCGGCGACGGGCTCGCCGAGCGCCGCATCATCCAGATCGGCCGGGTCGTCGTTCATGCTCGTATCTCCACCACGGCGCTCCCGGCTCTAGGCCCGCTCCTGGCCCGCGTCGCCGTCCGCAGCCGCGGGTCGCGCGCCAGGGAACCGCTCACGGAACACGGCCCGTCCCCGCTTGATGCGCATCTTCACCGCCGACAGCCCGATGCCCAGGTGCTCGCTGATCTCCTCGTACGACTGGCCGTCGCCGTCCCGAAGGATGAGCGGGATGCGCAGCGTGTCGGGCATCGAGTCGAGCACGGCGAGGATGCGAGCCCGGTCGTGCCCGGCTTCCAGATCCGCCTGCGCGCTCGCCTCCACGTGCAGGGCCGGGGGCGGCGCGTCGGCCAGGTCGTCGATGTCCACCATCGTGGCGCCCTGCTGCTTCCGGAGGAACGAGAGGCAGTGATTCACCTTGATGCGCTGCAGCCATGTGCGGAACTGCGCTCGACCCTCGAAGCGCCGCAGGCCGAAGAACGCCTTGACGAAGACCTCCTGCGCCAGGTCGTCCACGTCGGCGGGCGACCGCGTGATCGTCCGGCAGTTGGCACGGACGAACCCCTGGTGCCGCCGCACGAGCACATCAAAGGGACGTCCATCCACCTGTCCATCGAGCCGGGTCCGCTCAACGAGCACGTCGTCGGCCGCCTCATCGAGCGGAATCACCGGCTCTCCTCCATGGACGCCGCACTGACCACGAAAGTCACACGCCCCTGGCGCCCCGCTGGGCGCCCGCGCAACTGCGGATTATAACGCCCGCCCCCGATGTGACTTTTCAATGCCGCGAACGGTCCATACCGGTGCCGGGCGCGACTGGCGGCACGGGGCCGCCGTCGTGGTGCCGGTGCCGCGTGTCCTGCCGGCACGCGGCCCGCACAGGCCCCGGACCCCGGGCTCACAGACATGGGACCAACCGTCGTGGAGATTCGGCCGTGGTGACAGAAGGCCGCTGGCGGCCCAAGGCTGTCAGGACGTCGCGGGCGCTGGCAGGCCTGATGGCCGACCTGTACCGGCTGCTGGCCGTCGCGGTCGTGGAGCTGGACGCGCGGGTCAGCCAGTGGCCGATGACCGACCCGGACCCGGCCGCCACCCTGGAGGCGTGTCGCGAACTAGCGGTTCTCGCTCCGCTGATGCGCCGGGCCAGCCTGGCGCTCATGGCAGGCCAGCTGGCAGCCGCGGCCGCCCGGCTTCCCGCGATCGAGCGGCGTCTGCTGGGCGTGATGTCCTCCGCGCGCATCGGGTTGCCGGCGCAGTATCCCGCCCCGTGCCCCCGAGAGGCGCGCTCGCGCGAACCAGGCCCGGCGCGCACGACACGGGAGGGCACCGCACCCGGCGGTTCGGCCTCGGACAGTGGCGCTCTCGGACTGCGGCATCGGCGCTGGCGGCGACGCGGGGGGCACTGCGGCCGACTCGCGCTGCTTCGCGCGGTGCCGTCCCCGCAGGTCTCATGTCGTCAGAAGGCTCGCGCCAGACGGCCTCGCAGCCGACACGGGTCGTCCTGAGCGCGCTGTCCAGAGGCCTGGGAGTGCTGAAGAGAGGAGTCACGACAGCGACATGGAAGACGCGGCGTTGAACATGATGTGGTCGGCCGTCGCAGGCCTGACGGTGGGCGCGGTGGCCAAGGTGTGCGTGCCGAGGTGGACGACCTCCGGTGCTGTCGTCACGATGCTGCTGGGCCTTGCCGGGGCGCTGCTGGCCAACACGGTTGGCATTGCGATCGGGCTGTTCTACTCGGGCCGCAGCCCGGGCCTGCTGCTCTCGGCCGTGGGCGCAGGGGCCCTGCTCGCCCTGGACCGCGCGTTGAGCGCCGACTAGCGCCCCGACTAGCGCCTCCCGCGATCAGGTGCCGCAGAACGTCTGGTAGCGCGCCGTCACCGCGGCCGGGGCCGGCGCGGCGTGCGCCTCGAAGCCGGGGCGCTCATCGAACGGCTGCATCACGGCGTCGAGCAGCCGATCGAACGGCGCCAGGTCGCCGGCATCGGAGGCCGCCGTCAGGGCCTCCTCCACCTTGTGATTGCGCGGGATGTAGATCGGGTTGACGCGCCGCATGGCCTCGGCCCGGGCGGCCGCCGGCACCGGCTCGGCCTCGAGGCGGCGACGCCACCGTGCGAGCCACTCGGCCAGCGCCGACGCGTCGGTGAAGAGCGCGCCGAGCGCCGCAGGCACTGCGAGGCTGCCGGGCTGGCGGGCATCTGCCGTCGACGGTTCGGCGTCGCCCTGCTCGGCGGCATCGGCCAGCCGGCGCCAGCCACGCGTGAAGTCCACCGTCTGCGCCTGGAGCAGGGCGAGCCACGCTTCGGCAAGCGCGCGGTCACCCTCATCCTGCGTGGTGAGTCCCAGCTTCGCGCGTACGCCCGCGAGCCAGGCGGCGGCGTACTGGTCGGCAAAGGCCACGATCTCGGCTCGTGCCAGCTCCACGGCCCGCTCCGCGGAGGCGTCGAGGAGCGGCAGCAGCGCCTGGGCCAGCCGTGCCAGGTTCCACTGCGCAATGGCCGGCTGGTTGCCGTAGGCGTAGCGCCCGCCCGTGTCGATAGAGCTGAAGGCGACCGATGGATCGAAGGCTTCCATGAACGCGCACGGGCCATAGTCGATCGTCTCGCCCGAGAGCGCCATGTTGTCGGTGTTCATCACCCCGTGGATGAAGCCCACGTGCATCCACTGCGCCACAAGGACCGCCTGGCGCGAGGACACGGTGCGTAGCAGGTCGAGGTAGCGTCCGGGGCGCCCCGCGAGGTCCGGCTCGTGACGGGCGATGACGTAGTCGGCCAGCACGCGCACCTTCTCATGGTCGCCGCGCGCCGAGAAGAACTCGAACGTGCCGACGCGCACGTGGCTGGCCGCCACGCGCGTCAGCACGGCGCCCGGCAGCGCCCGCTCGCGCCTGATGGTTTCGCCCGTGGCCACGGCTGCCAGCGCCCGCGTCGTGGGAATGCCCAAGGCGTGCATGGCCTCGCCGATCACGTACTCGCGCAGGACGGGGCCCACGGCGGCCTTGCCGTCGCCCCCTCGCGAGAAGGGTGTGCGGCCCGAGCCCTTGAGGGCAATGTCGCGCCGGCGGCCCGCCCGGTCCACCACTTCGCCCAGCAGCAGCGCGCGCCCGTCGCCCAGCTGCGGCGAGAAGCCACCGAACTGGTGACCCGCGTAGGCCTGCGCCAGCGGGGCCGCGCCTGGGGGCACCTCGTTCCCGCCGAAGATGCGTGCGCCGCGTTCGGAGTCGAGCGCATCCGGATCGAGCCCGAGCTCGGCCGCCAGGCCACGGTTCACCTTCAGCAGGCGCGGTGCGGGCACCTGGGCCGGCGTCCACGGAGCGTAGAAGCCCTCCAGTTCCCGCGCATAGGAGTTGTCGAAGGTGAAGAGCTCTGGCGCGAACGCGGAAGTGTCGGGCATGGGTTCGTTCGACAGCGTACAGCATCCGCCTGCGGCATTCGCGGGACGCGGCTCGTCTCTGTAGATGCTACACGCGCCGTGCAAGGCGCTCAGGCGCTGCGGCGTCCCCGGGACGCGTACGCACCCGTGCCGCGCCAGTGTCCGTGCGCCAGCACATGGCACCGCGCGTGCACTTCAGGCCGTCGCACTGGTGTTCACCCGGAAACCGCGACGGCAGGAGGGCGCGTGACGCACACGAAACGGCTGGCGGCGGCGGTGATGCTCCTGGTGCTGTGTGTGCCGCTCGCTCCGGCAGAGGCGCAGTACTTCGGGCGCAACAAGGTGCAGTGGGAGCGGTTCGAGTTTGCCATTCTGCAGACCACCCACTTCGACATCTATCACTACCCGGCGGAGCGTGCCGCGGCCCAGGAGGCGGGCCGGCTGGCGGAACGCTGGTACGCGCGGTTCACCGGCGTGCTGGGGCGGGCCCTCACCGGGCGCCAGCCCCTCATCCTGTATGCCGATCACCCGAGCTTTCAGCAGACCACGGCGATCAGCGGCCAGCTCGGCGTCGGCACCGGCGGCGTCACCGAGAGCCTCAAGCGGCGCATCGTGATGCCGTTCGCGGGCCCGCTCTCGGGCACCGATCATGTGCTCGGCCATGAGCTGGTCCACGCCTTCCAGTACGAGGCGCTGGGGGCGCAGGGCAGCACCGGCGGCTCCATACCGCTCTGGTTCATCGAGGGCATGGCCGAGTACCTGTCCATCGGGCCGAGCGACGCGCAGACGGCCATGTGGCTGCGCGATGCGCTGGCGCGCGACGATCTGCCGTCCATCTCCGACCTGCAGAGCCCCAACTACTTCCCCTACCGCTTCGGCCATGCGTTCTGGGCCTATGTTGCCGGCCGCTGGGGACCTGGCGCGGTGGATGCCGTGTTCCTCTCGGCGGCCGGACGCGGCGCCTCGATGGCCGATGCCTTCAGCGGCGTGCTGGGTATCGACGAGGAGACGCTCAGCGACGACTGGCATCGTGCCATCGCGCGCGCCTACCAGCCAGTGCTGCAGCGCACCACACAGGAGCCGGCTGACGGTGCGCAGGCCGTGATCGAGCCGGAGCGCGAGGGTGGCCTCAATGTGGGGCCGGCCCTCAGTCCCGACGGCCGTCGCCTGATGTTCCTGTCGGAACGGAGCCAGTTTTCCATCGACCTGTACCTCGCCGACGCCCAGACGGGCGAGGTGATGCGATCGCTGCTCGAAACCGCCACCGATCCCCACTTCGACAACCTGCAGTTCATCGAGTCGGCCGGCGCCTGGAGCCCGGAAGGCGACCGGTTCGCGCTGACGGCCGTGCGCCAGGGCGATCCGGTGCTGGTGCTGCTCGACGTGGAAAGTGGCGACCGCGAAGAGATTCCCTTCCCGGGCCTGGGCGAGATCACGACACCGGCCTGGTCGCCTGACGGGCGCTACGTGGCCTTCAGCGCCAACGTCGGCGGCTTCCTCGACCTGTTCGTCTACGACCTCGAGGCCGGGGAGCTGCGTCGCCTCACCGACGACCCCTACGCCGACATGCAGCCCGACTGGTCGCCCGACGGCCGCTGGCTCGCCTTTGCCACCGACCGCTTCACGTCCGACCTGCCGTCGCTCGACTTCGGCGCCATGGGCCTGGCTCGCGTGGACGCTCGTTCCCTCGACATCCAGCAGCTGCCGGCCTTCGAGTCCGGCCGGCAGATCAACCCGCGGTGGGCCAGCGACGGCGAGAGCCTGTACTTCCTGGCCGACCCTGACGGCATCGCCAACGTGTACCGCCTGTGGCCCGCGGACGGCCGGCTGCGCCGCCTCACCAACGTCACCACGGGCGTCGCGGGCATCACCGATCTGAGCCCCGCGCTCACCGCCGCGCGCGCCACCGACGCCATTGCGTTCTCCGTGTTCCGCGCGGGTGGCTTCGTGATCCGGCGCATGGACGGCCGCGCGCTCGACGGCACCGCCGTGGACGCGGGCCCCGCGCAGGCCGGCCTGTCGGTCGAGGACGTGACGACGCTGCCCTCGGAGGTACGGCGGGACAGTCAGTATGCGGCCGTCATCGACTCGCCTCGACAGGGCCTGCCAAGCGATCAGGCGTTTCCAATCGCGCAATACGGCAGCAGCCTGTCGCTCGACTACGTGGGCGCGCCGTACCTGGTGGCGGGCGCCGACGCCTTCGGCACCTTCGTCGGCGGCGGCATCAGCTTCCTGTTCAGCGACATGCTCGGGCGCCACACGCTCACCACGCAGGTGCAGGTGAACGGCGAGTTCGAGGACATCGCCGGTCAGGCAAGCTATCTCAACCAGTCCCGCCGCTGGCACTGGGGCGTCACGGGCGGGCAGTTTCCCTCCGTGTCGGCGGTGGCCCGCAGCGGGCGCGTGGAGGTGGACGGCGAGACGCTCTTCGCCGAGCAGCAGGAGCGCTTCCGTCAGACCGAGCGCTCGCTTGCCGGCGTGGTGTCGTATCCGTTCAGCCGGTCGCGCCGCGTGGAGTTCACGGGGGGCGTCCGCCAGTTCGGCTTCAGCCGCGAACTGCGCACGCAGCTCTACGTGCCGTCCACCGGGCAGCTCGTGGACGAGACCGAGCGCGCGCTCGACGCCCCCGAGGGCTTCTCCCTGCTGCAGACGAGTGCCGCCTTCGTGACGGACACGTCGAGGTTTGGCGCTACCAGCCCGGTGCTCGGCCGCCGGTCGCGCCTCGAGGTGTCGCCGTGGTTCGGCGAGGTGTCGCTGGTGAACGTGCTGGCCGACTACCGCCAGTACGTGATGCCTGCGCGGCCCTGGACGCTGGCGGGACGCATCCTGCACTACGGCCGGTACGGCACCGGCGCCGACGACGGGCGCCTGTCGCCGCTCTTCCTCGGCTATCCGAACTTCGTGCGGGGCTACGAGGTCAACTCCTTCGGCCAACGCGACTGCGGCCTCACGACCGAAGACGGACGGTGCCCCGCTTTCGAGCGCCTGGTCGGCAACCGCCTGCTGGTCGGCAATCTCGAGTTGCGAGTTCCCCTCGTCGGGGCATTCACCGGCAACGTGGACTACGGACCGCTCCCCATCGAGCTGTTCGCGTTCACCGATGCGGGTGTGGCCTGGACCGCCGGGGAGCCGCCGGCATTCGCCGGGGGTGACCGGGGCCTCGTGCGGTCCGTCGGCGGGGGGGCTCGCATCAACGTGTTCGGCTCGCTCATTGCCGAGTTCCACGCGGTGCGGGCCCTGGACCGCGTGCGCGACGACTGGGCCTTCGGCTTCCGACTCACGCCAGGCTTCTGAGACAGCGCCCCTTCTATGGCCAAGTCACACAGGTCCACGTCATCGAGGTCTGCGTCATCCAGGTCCGCGCGACGCGCCAAGGACGCCCGCGCCGTACGACAGAGCCGGGCCACCGTGAGTGGTCCGGCCGAACCCGAGGCCTCAGGCGCCGGAGACATCGTCGCCGAGAAGGCGACGGGCACCGAGGACCTCGCGTCCGCGATGCCCTTCAATGCGATCAAGGCGGCTGAGTACGATCCGGCCGCGGCGTTGGCACCCTCCCAGGGCGCCTCCGTCAAGGCGGCCGATCCGGTCGTCGGCGCGAGTACCGTCAGCGAGCGGAATGGTTCGGAGAAGACAGGCAGCGGGGGCGCCACCCTAGGCAGCAGCTCCACAACTGGTCCGCTCGACCGCGTGCGCGTGGATTCCACCGGCCGGGCGCTCACGACCAACCAAGGCGTGGGCGTGGGCGACAACCAGAACTCCCTGAAGGTGGGTCTTCGGGGCCCGACTCTCCTCGAAGACTTCATCCTTCGCGAGAAGATCACGCACTTCGATCACGAGCGCATCCCCGAGCGCGTCGTCCATGCGCGCGGCTCGGCGGCCCACGGCGTGTTCGAGTGCACGCGGGCCATCCCCGACTTCACCCGGGCGTCCCTCTTTGGCGAGGTCGGCAAGCAGACGCCGGTGTTCGTGCGCTTCTCCACCGTGCTCGGCGAACGCGGGTCCACCGACACGGCGCGGGATGTACGCGGCTTCGCGGTGAAGTTCTACACCGACGAGGGCAACTGGGATCTCGTGGGCAACAACATCCCCGTCTTTTTCATCCAGGACGCGATGAAGTTCCCCGACCTGGTGCACGCGGCCAAGCCGGAGCCGCACTTCGCCATGCCGCAGGCAGCCACCGCGCACGACACCTTCTGGGACTTCGCGTCGCTGATGCCCGAGATCACCCACATGCTGATGTGGGCGATGTCCGACCGCGCCATCCCGCGCAGCTACCGCACCATGCAGGGCTTCGGCGTGCACACCTATCGCCTGGTGAACGCCGACGGCGAGTCGCACTTCGTGAAGTTCCACTGGACGCCCACGGCCGGCACCCATTCGCTCGTGTGGGACGAAGCCGTCAAGATCTCAGGCGCCGACCCGGACTTCCATCGTCGCGACCTGTGGGAGGCGATCGAGGCGGGCGCGTATCCGGAATATGAACTCGGGCTCCAGATCTTCACCGAGGCGCAGGCCGAGGATTTCAGCTTCGACGTGCTCGACGCCACCAAGATCGTGCCCGAGGAACTCGTTCCCATCGTGCCAGTCGGCCGCATGACCCTCACCCGGAACCCCGACAACTTCTTCGCCGAGACCGAGCAGGTGGCGTTCTGCGTGGCGCACATCGTGCCAGGACTCGATTTCTCGAACGACCCGCTGCTGGCCGGCCGCATCCACTCCTATGTGGACACCCAGATCTCCCGGCTGGGCGGTCCCAACTTCCACGAGATTCCCATCAACGCGCCGCTCGCGCCCGTGCACAACCACCAGCGGGACGGGATGCATCGACAGGCGATTCATCGCGGCCGTGTGGCCTACGAGCCCAATTCCCTGGGCGGCGGCTGTCCCTTTCAGGCCGGCGCGGCCGGCTTCGTGAGCTATCCGGAGCCCCGTGAAGACGGCGACGTCAAGGTGCGGGGCAAGGCCGAGCGGTTTGCCGACCACTACACGCAGGCCACGTTGTTCTGGAACAGCCAGACGCCGGTGGAGCAGCAGCACATCATCAACGCCTTCCGCTTCGAGCTGTCGCGAGTGCAGACCGCGGCCGTGCGGGAACGGATGGTGTCGGGCCTGATGCACGTCGCCGCCGACCTGGCCCAGGGCGTGGCGAGCGGACTGGGCATGCGGGAGATGCCCGTGCCGATGCCGAAGGTGCTCACCGAGGACGTGACGCCCGAGGTGACCACGTCGCGGGCCCTGTCGCTGTTCGCACGGCCCGGCGACGGCAGTATCCGGACGCGGCGCGTGGCCATCCTCGTGGCAGACGGGTGCAATGGTGCCTCGCTCGTGGCGCTCGCGAACCGGCTGACCGGCGAGGGGGCCGTGCCGCGCGTCGTCGCGTCACGGCTCGGTGCCGTACAGCCGTCCGAGGGACACGCCATCGAGGTGGACGCCAGCATCGAGGCGGCCCCCGCTGTGCTCTACGACGCCGTGGTCCTGCCGGACGGCGCCGAAGCCGTCGCCGCGCTGCGTGCGGACGGCCAGGTCCTCGAGTTCATCAAGGACCAGTATCGCCACTGCAAGCCGCTGCTCGCCGCCGGCGCCAGCCACGAGCTGCTCACCGCCTGCGGCATCGAATGGCTCCTGCCCGATGGACACGCCGATCCTGGCGTGATCGTGGCTGAAGACGCCGCTGCCGCCACCGACGCGTTCATCGCGGCCATCGCCAGGCACCGCCACTTCGCGCGAGAGACGGACCCACCGCGCGTCTGAGCCGCGCGACGCGACACACATCACCCCCAAGGAGAGACGACCATGGCCGACAAGGGCACCCTGCAGGACGCATTCATCGACGAACTGCGGGACACGTACGACGCGGAGAAGCAGCTGACCAAGGCGCTGGGCAAGCTGGCCAAGGCTGCATCCAGCCCCGAGCTGCGCGAGGCATTCGAGAGCCATCTCGAGGAGACGCGCGCACAAGTGGAGAGGCTGGAGCAGGTGTTCGAGAGCCTCGACGAGAAGGTGCGCGGCAAACACTGCGACGGCATTGCCGGCATCATCGAAGAAGGCAAGGCCCTCATGGAAGAGGACTTCGACGACGCCACCATGGATGCGTGCCTCATTGCCGCGGGCCAGCGCGCCGAGCACTACGAGATGGCGGCCTACGGCACCCTCGTGGCCTGGGCACAGGCGATGGGGCACACCCGGGCCGCCAGGCTCCTGCAGCAGACGCTCGATGAAGAGAAGGCCGCCGACGAGAAGCTGTCGGGCCTGGCCGAAAACGGCATCAACCAGAGCGCCGCCGATGCGGGATATCCGGAGTCGGACGAGGACGCCGTGCCGGTGGCCAGCGCGTCACGGAAGCGAACGCAGAAGTCGGCGCGCCGGTAGGCAGCAGGCGAGAGGGGAGACATCCATGGACAAGCCATTCGCCATCGTCACCGGCGCCTCCTCGGGCATCGGCCTCGAGCTCGCCAGGCTGTGCGCCCGGGACGGGTTCGACCTCCTGGTCGCGGCCGATCGCACCGAGATCTGGGCGGCGGCAGACCGTTTCCGCGAGATCGGCGCCGACGTGACCGTGGTGGAGGCCGACCTGGCCACCGCGGACGGGGTCGATCGGCTGCTGGCCACCACGGGCGGCCGGCCGGTCGACGCGCTTCTGGCCAACGCCGGCCACGGCCTGGGGCGCGCCTTCCTCGACCAGGACTTCGACGACATCCGTCACGTGATCGACACCAACATCACGGGCACGGTGTACCTGGCGCAGCGCGTGGGCCGCACCATGCGCAGCCGGGGGCAGGGCCGCATCCTGCTCACCGGCTCGATCGCCGGCTTCATGCCCGGCACCTACCACGCGGTCTACAACGGCACCAAGGCCTTCATCGATTCGTTCTCGTTCGCCCTGCGCGCCGAGCTGAAGGACAGCGGCGTGACGGTCACGTGCCTCATGCCTGGTGTGACCGATACCAACTTCTTCGAGCGGGCCGACATGCTCGATACGAAGGTGGGACAGGGCAGCAAGGACGACCCGGCGGATGTGGCGCAAGTGGGATTCGAGGCCATGATGCGCGGCGACGGCGACGTGGTGAGTGGCTGGAAGAACAAGCTGCAGGCCGCACTCGCCAACGTCATGCCGGCCGGCATCGTGGCCGAACAGCACCGGCGCATGGCCGAGCCCGGCTCCGCCGAGCCGGCCGACGAATAGGGCAGGCTCCCATGGCGCCATAGGAGACATCCATGGACACCTCCGAGAGCCGCCGCACCGCCACCCGCGGCACGGGCCCGTATTGGGCAGACGCGACGAGCCTGCCCGAGCGGGACCCGCTTGCCCGCGACACGGACGCCGATGTGGTGGTCGTGGGTGGGGGCATCACCGGCCTCACCACCGCGTACCTGCTCGCTGAGGCCGGACGCCGTGTCGTCGTCCTCGAACGCAACCGGTGCGCCACGGCGGACACCGGCCATACCAGCGCACACGTCACCATGGTGACCGACACCCGGCTCACCGAGCTGGTCGCGGCCTTCGGCCGGCCCCACGCGCAGGCGGTATGGGACGCCGGGCTCGCCGCCCTGGGCACCATCGACAGGCTCGTGCGGCAGCATCACATCGACGCGCAGTTCGCATGGGTCGAGGGTTATCTGCACGCCCCACGGAGCGACGACCAGGACGCCGCCGCCGACGGATTCAGGGCCGAGGCCACGCTGGCGCGCGAGCTGGGGTTCGACCCGGAGTTCCTCGACTCGATGCCGCTGGTCGGCGGCCCGGGCTTGCGTGTGCCGGACCAGGCGCGCGTGGCCCCGGTGCGGTACCTGGCCGGCGTGGCCACCGCTTTCGAGGCCCTCGGTGGACGCATCCACGAGCGCACGTCTGCGGAGACGTTCACCGACCACCCGCGCCAGGTGACCGCCAACGGGCACACCGTGCGGTGCACGGATGTCGTCCTGGCCACCCACCACCCGCTCGTGGGCGTGGAAGATGCCACCGACGCCTCGCTCTTCCAGACGAAGCTGGCCCTCTACAGCAGCTATGTGATCGCCGCGCGCGTCGCGCGCGGTGTCGTCCCGGACGCGCTCTGGTGGGATACGGCCAATCCGTACCACTATCTCCGCGTGGCGCCGCAGCTGGATCACGATGTCGTGATCTTCGGTGGCGAGGATCACAAGACTGGACAGGAAGCGGACACCGGGGCCTGCTACGAACGCCTGGAGGCGCAGCTCCGGAGCGTCGTTCCCCACGTGGACGTCACGCACCGCTGGTCCGGGCAGGTCGTCGAAACTCCGGACGGTCTCCCCTACATCGGCCGGAGTGCCGACCACCAGTACACGGCGACAGGCTACGCGGGCAACGGGCTCACCTTCGGCACGCTGGCCGGCCTGATGATCGCGGACGCCGTACTCGAGCGTTCCAATCCCTGGCGCGAGCTGTTCGATCCCGATCGGAAGGTGCTGGCCCGCGGCGTGTGGGACTACGTGAAGGAGAATGCCGACTACCCGTACTACAAGATCCGCGACCGCTTCGCCGGCCCCGAGGCGAGGTCCCTGCGAGCCGTTCCACGCGGCCAGGGCCGGCTCCTCGACCGCGACGGCGCAACCGTGGCTGCCTACCGGGATGCGGAAGGCGTCGTCACGCTCCGCTCCGCCGCCTGCACGCACATGGGATGCGTCGTGGCCTGGAACGCAGCCGAGCAGACCTGGGATTGCCCCTGCCACGGCTCACGCTTTACGCCCTCGGGCGAGGTCATCGGCGGACCGGCCCAGTCGCCGCTGCCGCCCGTGGAGTGAGCGGCTCCCGCAAACCGGCGTGCCGGCGGCCGCATCGGGGCGTGCGCGCAACCTCGGCTCCGGGCGGCTACGGCGGCCGCCGGCGAGCGCTGATTCCGACGTCACCGAAGCCACGGGCGCAACGCGAAGCTCAGATACATCGAGGCGAGCACCACCGCCATGTGCGGCAGGAGGACCACGCTGGCCGCTTCCGGGGGCACGAACAGCAGCATCGGTGCGTTCGAGCTGGTATGCAGGATGGCCGGTCCGCCTATCGAGTGGCCACCGCGCTCGTACAGCAGGGCCAGGGGAAACGCCACCGCCAGTGCCAGCGCCATCGATGCCCCACCCGCAACGGCCCCCATGGTCGCGAGCAGGTAGGTGTGCTGGGCCGCAAAGACGGCGGCCGAGATCGTGGCAGAAGCCCAGAAGCCGCGTGTCTCGCGCAGGTGGCCGAACACGAACGCGCGGTGGATGACCTCTTCGCTGACGCCGTTGACGAGGATCACGCCCAGCAGGATCGAGAGCCATTCCTCGTTCAGCGTGACCGGCACGTGCGTGAGCCACCCATGGAGCGGCAGGAAGAGCCACATCGGCAGACTGACGACGACAGCGACCCACACCGCCGTGGCGCGCGGCACCACGAAGCCAAGAGCCACGAGGGTGCGCTTCCCGCCTCCTCCGAAGAACAGCGCCTCGGCGGTCGCGATGCCGGCGACGCCGATGACACAGAGCAGGACCTGCCGCAGCAGCAGTGGAAAGCCGGGCGGCGTGACGAATGCCGCGGCCACCAGGATGGCAATCACCGGCACAGACCCGACGAGCACCCTGAACATCATCGTGACCCTCACTCAGGATGTGACCAGGACGTCGTGCACGGACCGCCGCAGCGAACGCGGCATCGATGGTCCGAATCCGAATCTCAGAAGCAGGCTGGGCCGCCCCTCGCCAGTGCCGAGCAGCGACTGCAGTTCGCGCCGCATCTCCGGCACTTCGACCGCCTGATTGACGAATGCGTGCCTGAGCCCGTCGACGGTCGCCTGTAGAGCAAACCGCTGGTAGGCTCGACCCACGGCCGTCCAGCCGGCTCTGTCGTTTCGTGGTGCGATGAAGGCGACGAGGCCCGACGACGAGCGCACCTGCTCGGCGAGCTTCGCGTTCTCGCCCTCCTTCGTGATGAAGAGGTCGAACACCATCGGACCAAGCCAACCCGGCACCTGCGGATTGCCCGAGGCGGCCGAGAAGAGGCCGTCGCGCGAGGCCGCCGCGTCGCGTTCGTTGAAGCGAAGCCACGACTTCAGCTCCTGCACGAACGCGGGATCCTCCAGCTGTGCGCTGTTGCCAGCAAGAATGAGGTCGAGAACCCGTTCACGCTGGTGCGCGTCCAGGACGAACACGGGCTCGACGCCCTCGACCCGCGCGGCGGCGTCGAGGCGCGCGACCACGTCCCTGGGGACGGAAGTCCGGTCGTAGGTGGTGCGTGTGCACTGGCGCGCGGGGATCGCACGACACAGCGCCGTCTCCCTGCGCGGGGCGGCGTCGAGCGCGACGTGCAGGTGGCTCCTCTCCTCGCCAGCCACGAAGTGGATCTCGCCGGATCGGCCTCGCGCGCAGGCCGCCAGGCTGAGATTCTCTGCCGCACAGCCGAGGCTGGCGTACAGATGATGGTCGTCGGGATCGACCACGGGCGTGCGCCGCGACAGGTCCGGCAGGATGTCGATGCCCTGTGCCACGGCCACGAAGCGCCACGCCTGCGTGTTGTGGCTGTTGGCGGCCAGCGTGGCGTAGCGGACGAGTTCGGCCGCATCGGGGTCGTTCGCAAGGGAGCGACTCTGTTCCTCGAGCAGACGGTCGTAATCAGCGGCAGAGGATGACGCCAGACACGCTCCCGCAACCCCGGTCCCGATGGCCGCCGCCAGCCTGCCGATTGCGGCGCGACGAGTCACTCTCCGAGTCATCAGCCCTCCCGTGCCGTGAAGTGGTCCGCGTACCGCCGATCCGGCGAGGCCGCCAGGCGCAGCTCCGTGTGGGTTTCGTCACTGTCCCCGCGAAGCGGCGATCAGTGCCAGGAGGAACAGCAAAAAGACGGTCCACGTTGCGGCCGTTTGAATCCAGTTAATGGTGAAGTAGCGTCGTCGGCCATCACGCCAGTCCGTGGGCATGGCCTCCGGGTCCCACGTCAGCATCACGTCGTACAGCGGCTCCTTCCACACATTGGAGACCACGTACACCCCGCCGATCACGATGACCAGGCCAACCGCCGTGAGGATGAACGCCGCGGAGCCGGCCTCGTGGCGGAGGTGCACGAGCGCCACCAGCGGCGCAACGGCCATTCCGATCGCGCAGAGGTAATTGAACGACGCCCTCCTCGCGACGGGAAGGAATGCTCGCAGAAAGAGCTCGAAGTCTGGTCCGCTCATTGCCGAGAGCATGCGGTGCATCACGAGCGACAGCATGCCGAGAAGGCCAGACCACAGACCCGCGAACACGACGCTCGCGGCCAGGGCGACTTCTTCGGTCGTCATCTCCATGTGCTCCTCGTCTGTCAGAGCGGGGGCCCCACAGTGAGCGGTGCATCACCCGCAACGTGATAGTCGTCAGGCCTGTCACGGTCCCAGTGTCACGCCCCGCGCAGCGCCTGGGCGCTCGCCGGAGACACACCCGCACCGAAGAGCAGCAGCACTGGGAGTGCCGCGAGAACGACCCATGGGTTGGAACGTGCCGTCATCGTCGTGAACCTCGTGATGTCAGGTGCTTCACGGGTCTCATGGGCTCCCTCCTGGCCGTGTCGTGGGCTGCGCCTGCCATCGACGGCTGGGCGCTTACAGACGCCTCTGTCGATGACGGACAGGAAGGTAGCGCCCCTGGGAGACGGAATCCGTGGCCGTTCTGGACAATCGGGTATCACTTTTTGACAATAGGGCGGCCCTATGGCGCCGCGGAGCCGCGACTACATCTACGCCCGTGCCACCCTCGCGCTGGCCAGCGCTGCGCGCACCCTTGGTATCGCGCTCGATCTCCACCAGCTGGCGCCCTCGCTACACGACCACGGCCAGGTGGAACTGGTGCCAGCCCACGAACACCTGGCGGTGGCGCGCGCCATCTACGGCGACCCCCGTGAAACGCTTGGCATCGACGTGGCGCGGTCCCTGCCGCTGGAGGTGACCGGGCTGTGGGGGTTCCTTCTTCGCTCGAGCAGCACGTTCGGCGACATGCTGCGGCGGGCCGAGCGTTACATGCGTGTCGTCAACCGGTACACGGAGTTCGTGCTCGAAGATGACGGGCGGCAGGCCTCCCTCACCTGCCCGCATCCAGACCCGTCTCCGTACGGGCCACGCGAACAGGTGGTCTGCACCCTGCTCGGCCACTGGCTCGCGTGGGGACGGCAACTGACACGTGCGCGGATTGCCGTGGACGAAGCGTGCTTTCGGTGGTCAGGACCGAGTCACCCCGAGCCGTTCGAACGCTTCTTCGAGGGCCCCGTACGATTCGGCGCCAGACACGACGTCCTGCGGCTACGCTCCGACGCGCTGAGGCTGCCACTCCTCGAAAGCACGCCGGAACTCGGAGCCAGCTTCGAAGCCTATGCGGCCGCGCTGGTGGCGCGCATGACGCCCTCGTCGAGCCTCGTCGAGCGGGTGAAGGAGGAGATCGCGGAGGGCATCCTCATCGGCGCGGCCATGGAGGCGGCCGTGGCGCAGCGCCTGGCGATGACGGTCCGCACGATGCACCGCCGCCTGGAGGACGAGGGCACGTCGTTCCGCAGGATTCGCGACGCGCTGCTGCGCGAACGCGCCGAGGGGCTGCTGCGCGAGCGCCGCGTGCCCATTGCGGAGGTGTCGTACCTGCTTGGCTACGGCGAGCCCTCCAACTTTCACCGCGCCTTTCGCCGTTGGACGGGCCTGACCCCGGCCGAGTGGCGCGCGGCCAATCCGGCGACGGACGTGGCTGTGTAGCGGCGGGGTGCCCCGCGGCGCATGACCGTGAGGCACCCCCATGGATCTCGATCGGCGCGGCCGTCCGCACCGACATTCATCGTTTTACGTGTATGTGTTCGATGCGGCGCAGGTACTCGCGCACGAGCCTCGGTGGCCAGCCGTAGACCTCGCTGAATTCCCGGTTCATGTGCGACTGATCGGCGAACCCCGTCGCAGCCGACACGTCGGCCCACGAACGTCCCTCGCTGGCGAGGACCTGGATGGACGCGTCCCGGAGCCGCGTCAGACGTGCCAGTTCCTTGGGTGACAGGCCGACCGCATCGACGAAGCGCCGCAGGCCTTGCCGGTAGCTCAGCCCCGTCCCTTCGGTCGTGATGGCCCTCACCGGGCCTTGGCCGCGTGCCTGGAGGATGCGGCCAACCATGGCCAGCGCGACGGAATCGACTTGAGCCGCCGACCCCACCCAGGTGTCCACCACACGCACGAGGCCGTCGATGAGCGCGTCGGGTGTTGTGTCGCCGTGCACGGCGGCGCAGAGTGTCTCGTGCTTGGACGGCGCCATGTCGCGCAGGGGGACGACGCGTTCCCGCAAGGAGCGAGGCCCCATCCCGAGCACGGCGGAGGAGCCTCCCGGCGTGGTGCGCACGCCGACGTAACGTATGCCTTGGTGGACCGGCACCCGCAGCGCACTCAGGCGAGGCCCCACCACGGCGATGCGCTCCACGCCCCGCGACGAAAGCGCCACGGCGATCGACACGCACCCGTCAGGGGGGATGGCATGCTCGATCGTGTCGGGGTCGCGCCCGTCCAGTTCGAAGCGCCAGAACGCCGCGACGACATCCGCGAGACGGACCGGGGGCAGGTACTCCTCGTAGACCATCGCAGGGCCAGTGGTCTGGTCAGGCTATCACCGCCCATGGGGCGCGTCACTTTTGTTCAAGACTCGCACTGGCCAGGCCGCTATCGTGCTGCCATGACGAAGCGAATGCTCCTGGCAGAGGCTCTCTGTGTGATGGCTTTCTGTGTCATGCCGGCCACCTCGGTCGTGGCGCAGAGCAGGCCCGACGTCGCCGCTCAGCGCGAGGCCATGCAGAAGCTGGCGTTCCTCGTCGGTCGATGGACGGGCGAGGCCACCGTTGCCACGGGTCCCGAAGGTCCGAGGCGCGTCGAGCAGACGGAGGACGTGCAGTTCAAGCTCGACGGCCTGGTACTGCTCATCGAAGGGACGGGCAGAAACCCAGTGTCGGGTGCGGTCGAGTTCAACGCGCTCGCAACCGTGTCGTTCGACGAGGCCTCAGGGGCATACCGGTTCCGGGCCTACTCGGGCGGCAACTACGTAGAGACCGTGCTCACGCTGCGCGACCGCGGCCTCGAGTGGGGCTTCACTGCAGGACCTGCGACGGTGACGAACACGATGCACCTCGACGACACGGGCCAGTGGGTCGAGGTGACGGATGTCGTCATCAACGGCGGGCCGCCGCGGCGCACCACGGAACTCCGCGTGCGCAAGCAGGTGGCGCCCTGAGGCGGCCCCGTTCGCGCCCTTGCCGAATCCAGGACGCTCACGCGCTGGCCACCTTCGCCCGCCGGAAGAAGTCTGCCGGCATGGGTGTCCTCAGCTTCCACACGAAGCTGATCGGCCGCTCGCCCTTGTGCGAGACGTAGTCAACGGGACCGAGGAAGGTGTACGGCACGGTGCGGCCGTCCCGCTTCTTTCGGTCGCGCACGAAGATGAGAATGTGGCCGCCGCGCGCCTGATGATGGATGTAGCGCTGCCCCGTCGCGGAGTGCTGCGTGGTCATGGACTGAGACTGCCAGTGGAACAGCGTCGGCGAGATCGCATAGTCCTTGTAGAGCGTGGAGGGCGAGTACTCCCGCTCGGACTTCTCGAGTGTGACGAAGAACAGATCCGAGTTGGTGCGTTCATCCCTGATGACGCCCGTCTGCTTCCAGGCAGCCCGGCCGAAGTCCAGGATGCCGAACGCCGTCAGCACGTCGTCCACGCTGTGCCTGGCGTGGACGGACAGCGGTACCCGTGACGACGAACCATCGGCCTGGACCAGTTCAAGCGGGTACGTGAGATGGTCCGCCCGTTCGTCGAGCAGGGGAAGCAACTCGCGTATTTCCTGCACGATAGCCGGATGCGCGTGGATGAGCGCAACGGAGTCGGCCAGCGACGTCGGCGCGATCGTGGAGGGGACGACAGCACAGTGGAACCCCGTCAGGAGACGACGTTCGGACTCCGTCAGGCCCTCGAGCGATGCCGACTGTGCGAGCCGGCTATAAGCAGCCAGCCTGAGCGGGTCGTCCACGTGGAGGATGCCAGCCAGGTGGTCGCCCAGCCGGTCTTCGTGAGGTCCCGTCGCGGCCACTTCGAGGCCGGCCTCCCGCTGCAGGCCCGACCAGCTGCCTGACCGGTACACATCCTCCAGTTCCAGCCCTGTCTCTCGAAGGAAGTCAGAAAGGGTGATGTGGCGGACGGCGGTAGCCGGTCTGGCGTCGGCGAGCGCTCTCAGTTCCTTCACCATCGCGGGACGACGCGAGGGGATGGCACTCTTGAGGTTCTCGAGAACGATCGTCGTGGCGACCCGATCCAACTGCATTGAGCAGCCGGCGGGCAGGAATGGGAAGCCCAGTTGCACCTGCTTCTCGATCTCTGTTCGCGTCGTCCCCGTGACGGCGCGATAGCGCAGGTCGAAGCGGAACTTCCGGTGCGACTGGCCGATGAAGTCGAGCACCGTCACGCAGTCCTTGTGCTCGTGGCGCCGCAGCCCTCGCCCGAGCTGCTGGAGAAACACAAGTGCGCTCTCCGTGGGGCGGAGCAGGAGCAGTGTATCCACCTCGGGAAGGTCGACGCCTTCGTTGAACAGGTCTACGGCGAAGATCGCACGTACCCGCCCGGCGCGCAGGGAGGCCAGGGCCTCCTTCCGCGAGTTGCTGTCGGTCTCCGCGGACACCGCGAGCGACGGCAGGCCCGCCTCCGTGAACCGGCGCGCCATAAACTCCGCGTGCGCAATGCTCACGCAGAATCCGAGCGCGCGCATTGTCCAGGGGTCTCGGTGCTTCTGTCGCACCTGTTCCAGCACCAGTCTTACCCGGGCATCGTCTCCCGTATACACGCGCTCGAGTTCCGCCGTGTCGTAGCCCCTGCGCGACCACCGGACCGACGAGAGGTCGGTATTGTCGTGCAACCCGAAGTACTGGAATGGACAGAGCAGCCCGCGCTCCAGCGCATCCCAGAGGCGTAGCTCCACGGCGACGTGATTGTCGAAGTAGTGCAGGATGTCTTCCGCGTCGGTCCGTTCGGGCGTCGCCGTCAGGCCCAGAAGGATTTGCGGTGGCTCTCGCTCGGTGCGGGCGTCTCGCCCGTCGAAGAGGTGCGCAAGCAGGCGTCGATATGTGGGCGCCGCCGCGTGGTGGAATTCATCGACAATCACGACGTCGAACGCCGACGGATCGAGCTGCGCTGGATCTACCTGCGCCAGCGACTGCACCGAGGCGAACACGTGCCGCCACTCGTCGGGCCGGTGGCCGTCCACGTAGAGCTCGCCAAAGTCTCCCCGCCTCAGAACGTGGCGAAAGGCGCCAAGACTCTGCTTCAGGATCTCCTGCCGATGTGCCACGAAGAGTAGCCGCAGATCGCCGTACTGGTCGCGCAGTCGCTTGTAGTCCAGCGCCGCGACAATCGTCTTGCCCGTGCCGGTGGCGGCCACGACGAGATTCCTGAAGCGGTGATGGCGGTCGCGTTCCACCGCGAGCTTCTCGAGCATCTCGCGCTGGTGAGGCCAGGGTTCGACGTCGAGGAAGAGAGGAGGTGCATCCAGCGAGTAGCCGTGCTCTGGCGCCACCGCCCGATCGAAGCGCGCGCCATCGCTGACAGGGTCGTAGGACTCGTACTCCGGGCTTTCCCAGTAGGTGTCGAACGTGGCGTCAAACTTCTCCAGGATGTCGGGTGAGCCCACCTGCGAGAGACGGACGTTCCACTCAACGCCGTCGATGAGCGCCGACTTCGAGAGGTTCGACGAGCCAATGTAGGCCGTCGAAAAGCCGCTGTCACGTCGGAAGAGCCACGCCTTCGCATGCAGGCGCGTGGACTGCGTGTCGTACGACACCTTGACCTGCGCGCCGCGTGACACCAGCCAGTCGAGTGCCCTGCGTTCGGTGGAGCCGGTGAACACCGTGGTGATGACGCGCAGCCTCCGTCCCTGCCTGCAGTGCGCGTCCAGTGGACCTTCCAGCAGCCGAAGGCCATGCCAGCGTACGAAGGCACAGATCAGGTCGATGGAGTCCGCCGATGGGATCTCGTGCGCCAGCACATGGGCGAGCGCCGGTTCGCCACGGGCGTTGACTAGGAGGTCTGACGCCGACAGCCCGACCAGTGGCGCCGCGACGTCGTGGTCGTCGCGTGGCACTCCAGTCGTCCGTTGAATCGCACGGAGCTGTTCCGGCGGGGTCGCGATCGTGTCCTCGGCGATGGCGGGGTCGGCTGGAGTGCCGGCCAGCAGTTCGATGATCTGATTGGCCAGTTGCGCCTGCCTCGCGAACCGATCTGCGTGCGGGAGCCCCTCGAGGGCGCGGGCCACCACGTCCTCGATGTGCCGAGCCAGGACGGCATGCGCCTCGGCGGGGTCCAGAGGACCTTTGCTGACGCGAGTACGGGCAGGATCAACGCGGCGCAGCCGTGCGTTCAGGCCCGTCGTGAGAAGACGCTCGTACAGTCCGACGGGAAGGTCCTCTGGCTCGTCGCTCATTGGCCGGGCGGGGCCAGGTTACTCGAGGGCTAGCTCGGCTGTCACACGACATTCGCGCGGCACACGACCCGCTCCCCTTCGAGCGTCGCCACGCGGCAGTCCTGGCCGACCGGCTCCGTGAGCCCGGACGGTTCGTGCAGGTGGTGGCAGGAGCACGCCAGGTGGGCAAGAGCACCCCCGTGACCCAGGAGCTGTCGCACCTCGACGTCCCCAGCGTCTTCGTCTCGGCCGACGAGCCCACATTGGGCGACACGGCCTGGTTGGCCGCCCAGTGGGAGCGCGCGCGCCTGGCAGTTGCCGCCGCGGGCCCGACCGGCGCCGTCCTGGCGACTCTCTCGACCTGCTGAGTGGCGCCGGCATGCTGACCGGCGTGCAGAACTTCGCGGGCAAAGCCGTGCAGCAGCGGGGCTCGAGTCCGAAGTTCCAGGTGTTCAACACGGCCCTCATGACGGCGCTCTCCGGTGTGTCGTCGGAGGAGGCACGCGCCGATCGGGCGTGTGCCTGATACCTTGCCCGGTCTCGCCGCGTTGACGGAGGCGTGCAGGCCGACTCGCACCCTGATCGTCGGCGGAGATGGCGTCCCGCTCGACGAGTTCCTGGCGACGCCCGCGCAGCACTGGTTGCAGCGTTGACCCGCAGGCGGGATTCGGCGACGTACTCGTTCGGTGTCAGGTGCCCGATCGCGCAGTGCCGTCCCAGCCGACTTCGCGGGGTCGGACGGGAGCACTCCGCAACCGTCTACGGCACGGTGGCTTGGTCGCCCCGTTGCTGCGCGATGAGGAGCCGAAACGACGTCGCGAAGGCGAATGTCGTTTATACTCGTGGGTCTTGCCGCGGTGAGGTGGCTGAGTGGCCGAAAGCGGCGGTTTGCTAAACCGTTGTACGGGCTAAAACCTGTACCCAGGGTTCGAATCCCTGCCTCACCGCCAGTTTTCCCCCCGGTTTTATTGATCGTTTTTCGTCCCGGGGGGCCGTCTCCCCCACGTCTCCAAAATCCTGCAAGCCACGCCCGGCCTGCAGCCTTCCTGCCGGCTCCTCCAACAACCGAATTGCCGCGTCCAGCGCCGCCGGGCTCAGGTGCATGTAGCGCTGGGTCATTGCCAGATCCTTGTGCCCGGCCAGTTCTTGAATCGCCCGCGCCGGCGCCCCCCGCATCGCGAGGTGCGAACAGAACGAGTGCCGCAAGATGTGGACGCCGCCGAGTCCCGGCTTCATCCCCTCAGCCAGGCCGGCCCGCCGCGCCGCCCGCTTGGCCCTGGTCTGGACGATCTGCCGTGTGAGCGGCTGACCGTCGTCCTGCAGCAGCACCCGTGTGCTCCGCAGGTGCCGATGCTCGGCCAGCGCCGCCGCCAGTCGTCTCGTCAGCGGCACGTGGCGCAGCCGCCCACCTTTGGGCGTCGTCACGTGGCCGTTCCAATCGGACCGGCGAACGCAGACTTGCCGGTTGACCAGATCGACGTCGGCCCACTCGAGCGCAATCATCTCGCCGCACCGCAGACCCGCCTCACCGCCCAACAGCACGATGAGCAGCGTTCGCGGATCGTGCGCGCGCGCCGCCTCGACGAGCCGTTCGTACTCGTCGAAGTCGTAGAACGCGGTGGATCCTTTCGGAACCGGCAGGAGCTTGACCGAGCACGGCATCCGCTCGATGACCTCCCACTCGACCGCCTTCTTCAGCAGCACGCTCAGCACGGCAAGGACGTTGTTCACGGTCTTCGGTGACTTCGCCTGAAGGTTGCTTTTCAGGCGCTGCACGTCCTCGTTCTTGATCGTGTCGAGTCGTCGGTGACCCAACGCGGGCAGCAGATGCACGCGCAGGATCATTTCCTTGGCCGCGATCCCGCTCGGCTTCTGCCGGTTGGCCCGCGAGTGGCCGTCCAGGAACCGAGGCGCGAACGCGCGTAGTGTCGGGACCTCCTTTCGTGGTGTGTGCGTCGCTGGATCCATGAGTCGTTCGAACAACGTGCGTTCGCGACCCTCGGCCCAGCGCAGGGCGGCCGATCGAGACGATATCGGCGAGCGTTTCCGCTCCCGCAACTGCCGCGTGCCGTCGGGCGTGACCACGCGGATATCGATCTCCCAGCCGCCGTTTCGATACGGACGGATTGTGACGCTCATCGCCAGTTACTCCTCTGGTGATGGCGCGCGCTTCTGGTCCAGCCAGTCTAGCAAATCGTCCGCGCGGAATAGGACGCGTCGGCGAAGCCGTACGACGCCCGGCAGTTGGCGGCGCTCGACCATCGCGTAGATGGCGCGGCGCGTTGTCCGCAGCAGCTCTGCGGCTTCGTCGACGTTAAGGAAGAGTGGAAGACCGCGACGACTGATACCGTGTTCTCGACTGCCGTCAGCGGTCAGATGAGAGCGTGAACTCGGCGGGGTCAGCGTCGCCCTCATGACGCGACCTCCGTCCGCACGTTTGTGCCGGCCGCCGCGCGAGCTGGCGGCGGCGCATCCTGTGTGAGGACCGCGTGTCTCTCGAGCCACTCGTCGATCCATTCGCGCTTCAAGCGAATGGCGCGACGCCCGCCGACGCGGATGTGATGAATGCGCCGAGCGGCGCAGGCGTCGTAGATCAGGTCACGACACACGCCCGCGTACTCGGCGCCCTCGGCGACGTTCAACCAGAGCTTCATGCCAACCTCCTCGAGCGATTCCAGTGGTGGAACGGCATCGACTCGGTTGGAGGACGTCAGCGGTCGCTGCAACGCAGCAAGCCGCAGAGAGTCCGCAATCGGTCCAGGAGTGTCAGGAAGAAGTGAGGTGCGTCACCCAGCGCGAAGGTGACGGACAGTCAACAAGGCAGAATCAGGTCAGTGTTCTGGAACCGAGTCGATGCGCGCAGGATAGCGCCGGCTCCTTTCGGTCGTCAACCTGAGCGGTGACGCATTTTCCGGTGCGCCCCAAAATCGCCGAAGTCGGGGGCGGGTGTCCTCCGATAGACTGGTTGGGCTGGCGCTCTTCCGACTGACGCTAGGGTCGCGAAACTCCCAACAATGGCCGTCATGACCGCAGCCGAGGTAAATCCGACCCTTCTCGCGTGGGCACGCGAGCAGAGTGGCTACGCGCCCGAGACGGTCGCCAAGCGCCTCGGTGTGAAACCCGATCGGCTCGAGGCCTGGGAGCGTGGCGACCTCAAGCCAACGGTCCGCCAGGCCCAGGAACTGGCGAAGTACTATCACCGGCCCTTCGGCGTTCTGTTCCTGCCGCAGCCTCCAGTCGTCGCTCCGCTGGCGTCCGAGTATCGACGGCTACCCGGTGTCCAGCCCGGCGTCGAATCGCCCGAGTTCCGGTTGGCGCTCCGCGTGATGCTGCAGCGCCGCCAGGTCACGCTGGAGCTGTCCGAGGAACTGGGCCAGGCGTGGCCGGAGTTCAAGACGTCCGCCCATCAGTCGGACGGCGCGAGCAAGGTCGGTCAAAGACTTCGCTCGGCTCTTGGTGTGACGATCGATCAGCAACTCGCATGGCGCGACGAGTGGCAGGCGTGGCGCGAATGGCGGGCCGCCGTCGAGAGCGCGGGCGTGCTGGTGTTTCAGTTCCCCAAGGTTCCATTGGAACAGGCACGGGGTGTTTCCCTGTTCGAGTTCCCGGTGCCCGTCGTCGGGATCAACAGCAAGGAAGGCTCGCCGGGCGCGCGCGTGTACTCCTTGCTGCACGAACTCGTGCACGTGGCGCTCGCGGTTGGCCGGGACGAGCAGGTCGCGCTGACGGAGCGGCGAAGCGCCGCAGAGTGGCGCGAGTTGGAGCGCTTCGCCGAGGAAGCTGCCAGCGAGGCGATCATCCCGGACGCGGCCCTCCAGGAGCAGTTGCGACGGACGTCTGTCGCGCGTGACGCGTGGGACGTGCGGCAGGTCCGCGCATTGGCCTCGAAGTTCCGCGTGACGCCCCTCGCCATGGCCACGCGACTGCGATCGGCCGGGGCCTTCACCTGGGCCGGGTACCAGCACTGGAAGTCTGCCTGGGACGACTTCGTCGCGAGCCTTCCCGCACGGAAGGGCGGCATCGCCACGCCGGTCGACAAGACCCTCGGCCGCGCCGGGCGGCCATTCTCACAACTGGTCCTCGAAGCGCTCGACGCCAATCGCATCACGGCGGTAGATGCCAGTCGCTACCTGGATCTGAAGTTCGATCACGTAGAGAAGCTGCGGGCTGAACTCGGCGAAGCGCGCGCAGGGGCGTCAGGCACGGACGACGGCGAGTAGATGGTCAAGCCGCAGATCTACTCGCTCGACACGAGCTTCTTCATGGACTGGCAGGCGCGGTATTACCCCGTGGATGTCTTCCGGACGCTCGATGAGCGGATCGAGGCGCTGGTCGAAGAAGAACGCGGACTAGCCGTGGCGCTCGTGCGGGAAGAGATCGATGCCGTCGGCACTCCCGAACTGCGGGCATGGGCGAAGAAGCACCGCCGACTGTTCGTCCCGATGTCCGGCGACATCCAGAAGGCGGGCGCGGCGATTGAGGCACGGTATCCGGACCTGCTCGACCCAAAGAGCCCGTATCAATCGGCGGATGCGTACGTCATTGCGTTGGCCCAGATCGAAGGCGGGATCGTGGTGTCGCAGGAGACCTCGGCGGCGGAGAAGCGGAAGCCGCCGAAGAACCACTACGTTCCGGACGTGTGTCGCGAGCTCGGTGTCCACTGTGTGAACCTGCTCGGCCTGATGCGTCGCGAGCGCTGGGTGCTTTGATTCGCGGGGTCCACGCGGGCGTTCTTCTCCGGCCATCACGTAGTTGCCACGCTCCGCGCTCGGCTAGCGGCGCCGTCAAGGTCTCGCGCTCGCTGACGCCGACATCCGTCCGGGATCATCAGGGACACGCGCGAGCCGCGCGCACGGCGCGCGGACGGAGCGCAGCGGAGCACCTTGCACGGCGACGCGCCGAGCGCGCACACTCCAGGACGTGATGGCCGTCTGGGTGTCCGGCACGACGACATCCACGAGGCCTCGCTCCGGACAGGATCCTTCCCGCAGAAATCGCCGGACGACCCACGTCATCCGCGCGCCTCATCGGACACTGACACGGCGGGGCGTGAACGACCCCCACGGACGGGGGCCGGGCCGCATCGGCCACGCGGCACCGGGGTCGTTCACGCCCCGCTTTCTGTCCACCGCCCGGGCGCGCAGTCTGGCGGACGGCACAAGGCGCCGTCCGGCGTCGACGAGGTGAGCGCGCACAACCTGCTCTTGCGCAGGGGCTTGGCCGCCGCGCCGTTGGGAGACGCCCGCCCAGGCTCGGGGAGCGGGTACGCGTCTCGTCTCAAAGGCCGGGGGACAAGTTCACTCGCGGCACTTGTCCCCCTCTCGGACGACAGTTCGGAGGGTAACCAGGGAAGGAGACGATCGCTCGGGCGTCCGCTCGGGCGAGATGCGAGACCTGCGGGTGGGTTGGGCGTTGAGGCTGCGATGGAAGGTGACGAGGCGGGGGAGACGGGCCCCTCAGGCGACGCCGACCAGGTGGGCGAGGTGCAGGTACTGCCGCGAGAGGACGATGAACTCGACCGACGCGCGGCCGATGTCGAATTGGTCCTCGATGCCCTTCGAGTACACGTTCCAGATCACATCGTCGCCGTGCAGGCGCCAGACCTTCTCCAGCACGCCGAACCGAGGCGCGCTGAACTGCTTGGCGGCCTCGAGATATCGCGCGTCCGGCTCGAAGGCAGGCTGTCGCGCGGCCTCCTGACGCCGCCGAAAGAACCACAGCAGCTCCTCGCCATCACTCGGCCGCAGCGGGCGTCGGAACTCCTCGTTGACGGCGTGCCTGAACCCCGGAATCGCCTTCTCAAACTTCCTGGGAACGTACATACGAAGCGTCCACCGCAGCAGCAACCGCATCAGGCTGAAGTGCCGCATCAGGAACGAGCGAAACTCCAGCGGCGACGAGCGCGTGATCAGGTAGGTGAACACGTATCGATCGCTCAGCGCGTCGACACCGATCGGCAGCTTGTCGGTGAACAGGCGCAGCGTCTGCGTCGGCCCGCTGCCAAACGCGAGATGCGGCAGTTCGTTCGGTTGCATCCGGTACTGGGCGAGGCGCTCCTGGAAGTACCGCGCCTTGTCTGATTCAGTGCCGAGCCACAGGATCTCGCGGTCGTCGAGGACGATGTCCAGCAGCATCAGCCGCTCGATCATCCGGCTGCGATGCGCCCGCTTCCGGTTGCGGTTGTCGGTCTGGCCGATCAGGCTGTAGAGACGCTTGTGGTGGAGGTGATAGAACCGCCCCTGATACCGATGGCCCGTCGCCTCTACGCGGGCGAATCCACGCTGGACGAGCCGGTCGATGAAGTCGTGCGACTTCTGCCCGTGGGCGATGCCGGCGAAGCGGCAGTACTGCCGCTCGAGGAACACGCCCGAGTGCGCCATGACGGTGGTCAGGAATCGGGACTGGCGCTCGGTAAACCCGAGGGGCACAAGGCATGCGGCGCGTTCGGCGACGACGTCGCGGAAGTTGAGGAGGTTCACCAGGTCACCCCAGCATCTCCTCGGCCAGTCGTGGATCTAAGCCTCGTCCGCCCCGTCCTCCGCTTGTTTGCCCACGCAGCCCAACGCCGTGGCACCGGAAGCCGGAGCTGGCGACGGCCGCCGCGTGGGCGCCACGGTAGTGCGGCGTCACGATCTCGACGTCCAGGTGCTGCTCCTGGCGATCGCGGTCCTCGAACTCGATCCGCGCATCGGGGAAGCGGACGCGGTCGTCTTCGTACGGAAGGTCGTGGTCCCTCGCCCAGGCGGCAACTTCCTCAGGTGTCCGGTCGGGCCTGCCGGTGCTGTCGGCCCGGCCGCGGTTTCGCTCCTGCAGGAACTGCTGGTACTCGCGCTTGAGTTCGTAGTCGAGGACGACGCGGCGAACGCGTCCGCCCTGGTCGCGGATCTTCGCCTCGGCATCGCGACACGCGCGATAGACCTGGACGTCGTGGGTCAACTCGCGCGGCTTCCTGAGCCCCGCGTAGAACGCCTGCCGGGGCTCTCCGGAGTGCTCGCGCCGATTCGCCTCGAGCAGGTCCCGTCCACGGTCGGTCAGCACGACGACGTCCTCGTCGCGACGCTCCAGTGGGATGCGCTCCAGCAGGCCGGAGTCCTGGAGGTGTTCGAGGCTCTTCTGGGCCGACCGTTCGCCTCGTCCGTGGTCGAGCATCTCCTGCGCCTCGCTGGCGTGGACGACGCGAAAGGCCGCGATGGTGGCGAGCGCCTCGCTTTCCCGGCCGTTCAGCTCGTAGGACCGCTTCCGTTCGCGCACCAGCTCCCGCTCGGGGCCACGAGGCAGGTCTACATGGCGTCCGAACACGCCGCCATCGTCGTCGCGACCGCTCGCGCGGGCGCCTCCGCCTCGCGATCCCCAGCCACGCTCCTGTGAGTCGCTACGTTCGCGCGGATCATCGTCCCGAGGGTCGTACCGATCGAACATGTCCCTCCCAAGGGGCCGCCTTCGCAGCTCCGAGAGGGCAGTATCCGAGCCCGCCGCAGGCGCGACAAGCCATCGTCGGATTGGGTCGGTCGTTCACCGATGCGGAACGATCGCGTGCCCGCCACGCGTCTCGCGTCGGATAACCTACGCGGAGCAGCCGAACGCGGGAGGATCAGTGGCCAAGGTGGTGTCGATCTCGAAGAAGCCGGCGCCGAACGGGAAGAAACAGCCGAAGGGGACGAGGAGGTCGGCGAAGCGAAGCGCGAGGCCCGAACTCGTGCACCGGTTCCTCATCGTCCTCACCGGCACCGACCCGGTCATCTGGCGCCGCATCGAGGTGCCGGAGACGTATTCGTTCTGGGATCTGCACGTCGCCATCCAGGACGCCATGGGCTGGCTGGACTGCCACCTACACGAATTCCGGCTGCTGGACGCGGGCGAGCGGAAGGTGGTGTCCATCGGCATTCCCACCGGCGAGGAGTCGGCCGACCGTCCGGTCCTGCCCGGCTGGCAAGTGCCGGTCTCCCAGTTCTTCGAGCGGCGGGAGTGGCACTCGCCGCCGGCCACCTACGCGTACGACTTCGGCGACGACTGGGAGCACGTGGTCATCCACGAGGGACTCGAACCCGTCGACGAATCGCGCAGCTATCCTCGCTGCGTGTCAGGCGAAGGCCGCTGCCCGCCAGAGGATTGCGGTGGTCCGCACGGCTACGTCGAGTTCCTGCTCGCCTACGCCGATCCGAACCACGAGCAGCACGAATCGATGGTGCAGTGGGCGGGGGAGGAGTTCGACCCGGAGGCTTTCAATCCGGCGACGGTGAAGTTCGATGACCCGAAGAAGCGCTGGAAGAAGGCGTTCGAGCAGAAGTTCAGTTGACCGCGTGCTCCTCGACCTTCCAGGAGACCTGCCACTCCCCATCCACGCTGTCGTTGTCCTCGACCACGAGCCCCTCCGTACGAGCCCGAAGTCGCTCGAGGGCTTCCTGCAAGGCCGCCGCTTGTCGATCGTGGAAGATCCCCGCAATGGAAGTGTCGACGAACCCATGGTCGTTCTGGTCTTCCCGCACGAGAACGAAGACTGTCATGGTGATCCTCCTGGACGTCGCACCAGTCGTCAGGGGTATGCTACTCGCGGCAAACGCCGTCTGAAACGCCGATAACAGCGGCATCAATCCCGTTCGAAGGAGCGCGCCACATTGGAGGGCTGGGTCGCCGTCACCCACAGCGATTGGTTTGACCTCCTCGCGCGACAGCCGCGCCGAGAGGAGGTCAACTTCTGGAGTCCCTCCGACTATTACGCCTTCCACGGCTCGCCGGGGGCGCCGTTCTTCTTCAAGCTCAAGGCGCCCCGAAACGCCATCGGCGGATTCGGTTACGTCGCGAGCTTCTCAAGGCTCCCCGAGTGGCTCGCCTGGGAATGCTTTGGAGAGGGCAACGGGGCAGAGAGTCTTCACGCCCTCAGGAGTAGGCTGGGCGCGATTCGAGAGCGCAACGAGCTGCGCGGCGCCGGTGGCCCGTCCCAGATCGGCTGCATAGTCATCGTCCAGGCTACCTTCTTCCCGCCCGATCAGTGGATCCCGCAGCCGACGGACTGGGCCGCTCGGAACCTACGCTACAAGAAGTACGACCTGTCTCAAGGCGAGGGTGCGCGAATCTGGAGAGAATGCCAGGAACGGGCAGCAGTCCTCGCTGCGGATCGCGGCACGCCGATGGTTCGCGAGACGCCCCCGCGGTACGGCGAGCCCGTCCTGGTACGTCCCCGGCTGGGGCAGGGGGCGTTTCGCGTCGCTGTGACTGATGCCTATCAGCGAGCGTGCGCCGTTACCCGTGAGCATTCGCTGCCGGTGCTCGAAGCGGCCCACATTCGACCGTACGCCCAGGGCGGTGCGCATGAGGTCAGCAACGGACTGCTACTCCGCTCCGACCTGCATCGCCTGTTCGATCTTGGGTATGTGACGGTGAACCCAGATCTTCGTCTCGAAGTGAGCGCGAAGTTGCGAGGCGAATACGACAACGGACGGACGTACTACCCAATGCACGGTGCAGAGCTGAGCGCGCCGGCTGCGGCGATGGTGCGACCAGATGCCGCTTTGTTGCGATGGCACAACGACACGGTGTTTCGCGGTTGAGCCGCGCGGCATGAATCAGCTATGAACAGTCGCGCCCGCGGCCTATACGAAGTCCTCATCACGGAAGCGATTGAAGCGCAGCTCCGCGATCTAGGCAGCGAGTGGCACGCGGTCACCGACACTGTCCGGTCGGCGGAGGCACCCGACCGCTTGGCCCTTCATCTTGGTCGGATCGTCAAGCGGGCGCTCACCGGCGTTGACGATGCTCGGCGTGTAGCGGTGGGAGTCGCGCTTGCGAGGACGCTGATTCACCAGATCGACGCGGCGGTCGCCGGCGCCGATGTTGGACCCGAAGCGCCGATTGAACCAGGCGCAGTGCTGCGAGCCGTGCTGGACCGGACTCCGGACGGACGGCCCGAGCCGATTCCAGAGCCGCTCATCCCGCTGCTCGACACGACGCTGCTCACCAACGCTCCGGGCGAACCACGGGTGGGCAACCAGCTCCTCACCGAACTCCACTCGGCCGACCGTATCGACCTGGTGATGGCGTTCATCCGCAGGAGCGGCATCGCCCCATTGCTCGATACGCTGAGCGTCCACTGCCAAGCTGGCCGCGAGCTGCGCGTACTCACCACGACGTACACCGGTTCGACCGAGGGTCGTGCACTTGATGCCCTTCGGGATCTTGGCGCCGAGGTTCGGGTGTCGTATGACACGAGCACCACGCGCCTCCACGCAAAGGCCTGGCTCTTTCATCGCCGCTCGGGGTTCTCGACGGCCTACATTGGCTCCTCGAACCTGACGCACTCGGCTCAGATCAGCGGGCTCGAGTGGAACGTCCGTGTTTCAGGCGCCAGAAATCCGGACGTCATCGAGAAGGTCGCCGCGGTGTTCGAGAGCTACTGGAACAGCGGCGACTTCGTACCCTACGACGCCGAGACGTTCGCAGCCCAGACCGAGTCATCGGCCTCGGGTCCGGTGGTCATGCTCAGCCCGATTGAGATTCGGCCAGAGCCGTTCCAGGAGAGGTTGCTCGAGCAGATCGAGCTATCGCGGGTGAGCGGACACCACCGAAATCTGCTCGTGTCAGCCACTGGAACTGGGAAGACGGTAATGGCTGCGATCGACTACGCCAGGCTTCGCGACCGACTCCCGCGGTCGCGGCTGCTGTTCGTGGCCCACCGAGAAGAGATCCTCGACCAGAGCCTCGCGACGTTCCGCCACTGCCTCCGCGACCATGCCTTCGGCGAGCTGTGGGTGGGCGGGCAGCGGCCTCGCCGGTTCGAGCACGTCTTCGCGTCCGTCCAGAGCCTCAACGCTTCTGGCTTCGGCTCGCTCGACCCTGGCCACTTCGACGTCGTGGTCGTGGACGAATTCCACCACGCTGCTGCACCCTCGTATCGAGCGCTTCTGGAGCGCGTTCGCCCCATTGAACTGCTGGGGCTCACTGCGACGCCGGAGCGGAGCGACGGTCTCCCGCTGCTCGACTGGTTCGACCATCGAATAGCGGCCGAGCTTCGGCTCTGGGATGCCATCGACCAGCAACGCCTGTCGCCGTTCGCCTACTACGGCATCCATGACGGTCTCGATCTCCGGAAGCTTCCCTGGCGCCGCGGTCGGGGTTACGACGTGGAGGGGCTGTCGAACCTGCTGACGTCGAACGACGCATGGGCCAGGCAGGTGCTCGCCCAGGTGGTGGGACGGGTCGACGACCCGCGCAGGATGCGAGCGTTGGGCTTCTGCGTCAGCGTCGACCACGCTCGGTTCATGGCCCGGGTGTTCCGGGAAGCTGGGATTCCGGCGGTCGCCGTATGGGCCGACAGCCCCGACAGCGAGCGAGCCGCGGCCCTGACGGACCTCGCGGCCAGACGCGTCAACGCGCTTTTCTCGGTTGACCTCTTCAACGAGGGCATCGACATTCCGGCCGTCGACACGTTGTTGCTGCTTCGCCCCACCGACAGCCCGACGCTGTTCCTCCAGCAACTTGGCCGAGGCTTGCGTCGGCTTGCGGGGAAGACGTTCTGCACGGTCTTGGACTTCGTTGGTCAGCACCGCAAGGAATTTCGGTTCGACCGACGCTTTCGAGCTCTGCTTGGCGGAAGTCGGAAGGACCTCGAGAACCAGATTGTCGGTGGCTTCCCGTTCTTGCCAGCGGGCTGCCACATGGAACTTGACCGCGTTGCAGCGGACCTCGTGTTGGAGAACATTCGCGCGGCCGTGCCGTCGCGCTGGCCCGAGAAGGTCGCTGAGCTTCGGGCGGTCGCCAAGGGCGATCACACAATCACGCTCGGCCGGTTTCTTGATGAGGCCGGCCTGGATCTCGACGACGTCTACACAGGGCGGAAGACCTTCTCGGACCTTCGCGCTGACGCCGGTCTGTCAGTGCTTCACCAGGGGCCCGAAGAGTACGTCCTCCGTGCCGCCTGCGGACGCTTGCTCCATATCGACGACCTCGCACGAATCGACACGTACCGCAAGCTGTTGACCGAGAGCCAGCCGCCAAACCTCGGCACTCTGTCAGTTCGAGAACGTGCACTCACGAGAATGCTCGTCGGATCAGTGACCGACAGGGCCCTGGAGAAGACCACCAGTCTTGAGGACGCGTGCGCGCTGCTCTGGGCGCATCCGCAGGTCCGGGCAGAACTGATCGACCTTCTTGACGTCCTGGCGAAGCAGGTCGACCATGTTCACTATCCGCTGACCACGCATCCGGATGTGCCTCTAGTCGTCCACGCGCGGTACTCCCGCGTCGAGATTCTTGCGGCGTTTGGCATTGGCGATCACGCTAAGGTCGCCCCTTGGCAGACGGGCGTCTACTGGGCAAAGGATGCCAAGGCCGACTTGCTTGCGTTCACTCTGGACAAGACGTCCGGCCAGTTCTCGCCGACCACCCGGTACCGCGATTACGCGATCAGTCGCGACCTGATTCACTGGGAGAGCCAGTCGAGCACGCGCGCCGACAGCGAGACTGGCCGGCGGTATCGACGTCACCGCGAGACGGGGACGTCGGTGATGTTGTTCGCTCGACTGAGGAGCGACGACAGGGCGTTCTGGTTCCTCGGCCCTGCAGCCTACGTGAGGCACGAAGGCGAGTTGCCGATGGCGATCAAGTGGCGTCTGGAGCGTCCTTTGTCGGGTGACCTGTATGCCCAGTTTGCGGCGGCCGTCGCTTGAGTTCTGCCGCGGAAGGGAGCTGATCTGCTGTCAGAGCTAGCTCTGTAAACTATGCGGTTGGGGGTGGCGGCGGTCAGCCGGCGCCTGTCGCTGTTCCGTTCTGCCGGCCTCGGTCACACGAGGACGATCCGCCAGATCTTGACGACGGGGATCCACAACTGAGTCAAGGCCAAGCTGCTCCTGCCAAGTCAACTCAAACGTGAATTTCTCTCCGAGTCGTGGCATCAGCTATAGACCTCCGCTTACAAAAAGCATTCTCAAGAGCCTTCGAATGTCTGACTTGCACAGCACGAGGTACTCAGCCCGCGGCGTCCCTCTTGAGGGACGCTACGCTTCGCCGCGGGCTGAGTACCTCGTGCTGTGCAACCGACTCCAAAACAGTATCAGACGAGAGTCGTCAAAATCACGGCGAGGCTGTAACCCATTGATTCAGAAGCGAATATTTTCCTTGACAGACTTTCTGAAGATTTGGGTAGGCTGATAATCAGTGGCTGGTCTCGACTTTCTTGGCAGAGGACCTAGATGACAGTAACTGGTGACGACGCGGTCGATTCCCTGGTACTTGGAACTCCCGCAGGGCTCGTTGAGTTCGTGGCCCTGATGTGTGGTCAACCCGTCGCTCAATTACTGCCATCCGCCCAGACGCGGCTCGAAGCCTACGCTGCGAGACTCCAGGCTGGGCAAGGCCTAGGGTTCAGAGAGCTAAATGACCTCCTGATACTGCTGGGGCAGAATCGCATCGGCGTGGCGTTTTTCGAGGTGTTCTTTGGCGAGCGCCACCGTTCTTCTCTGTCTGAGACCCAGCTGAAATCTGGGTTAAGCCAATTCCGCCTGTGGGCCCTCTTGTGCGAGGGCAATTTCAGGCATCCTTATCAAGATTGGCGTCAAGCCTCTGACGAGCACATTCGTCGCTGCTGGGGAGGCTTCGCTAGTAAACGTACCGATCTCGCGGAAGGCCTTAACGGTACCGGCAGGACAGCGAGGATCCAGCGCATCTCCAGCGAGTCGACGTACGCGACAGGTGTCATGTCCGCCGTTAGTGTGATGAACGAGTTCCGGGTCGCCCTTGGACTCTGCCGCGGACTTCAACTCGATTTCGATTCTGCCTTTGCAAGGCAACAAGCCGTGCGGGCCGGGCTCCTGAAGCCGGACCAAGAGCTGGTACCGCACGAGCTTTCGCCTCGGCAGCGGGCGGAACTGAGCCGTTGGGCGCCGGAGCGCGCCCTGGAGGTCGCCTCTGAGCTGGCCCAGCGGCTCGCTGAACTCGCCCGCGTGCGTGAGCAAGCAACAACTCATACCGAGGAGTACCTGATCGCGGAGAAAATCGACATCTACGTTGCAACCTCGATGAGGGAAACGTGGGAATTCGTCGAGACCGCGACATTCCTGGAGGAGATATTCGAGCGCTCTCACCCGACTCTGAAGCACCTGGACTATTTCGATCCGACACAGAGCTACCTGACGAGTCCTGTCGACAAGGGGCTCCTCGAAGGATTGATGCTCAATCGGGTAAAGGCAACCCTTTACATGGCTCAAGAGAGCGACACTCTCGGCAAGGACTCAGAGCTTGCGTCTACTCTTGCCCAGGGGAAGCCCGTGATCGCCTTCGTGCCACGCATTCTTGATACCGGTCGTGCAGACCCGCGACTGAGCGAAGCTGAAGAAGCCGAGCTTGGCGTCTGGACTCAGAAGTTTCAACGTCGCCCGATGAGCTTTTTCAGAAAACGGTTGCTGCTCCTGATCGGGGGAGACGTTGTCAGTTCGCCTGAATTCGGCAGGCTCTGTACGGCAAACGGAGTCAAGAACGTCTCAGAACTGCTCGATCAATTCTTTGAGAGCATCAATGATTTCGACCCACTATTCTCGTCCGTGTCCGATGAACATGATCAATTTCGGGCCAGCCACCAGTGGTTCCCGGAGTTCGTGCGGATGTTCGTTTTGGCAGAAGCAGCAAACTTCGACAAACGCGCCACGGTCCTGAAGCAATATCATCCGCTCGGCTTGCAGATTAGCGTCTCCACAGGAACAGCGAACGGAGTCCTCGTTGTGAGAACGAGGGAAGAGTGCGAGCGACTCCTTGAAGCGATGCTGCTGAACGATGCCGACTTCCGGGTTGTCAAGGAAACTTGGGGCACTTCCTTGGTCGAGGCGATCTCCCAGTCCCGATTTCGGGCGGTCACCGAGCATCCTGTTCTGACCGCCTCTTTCTGGAATTTCTTCAAGCCGGTAGCAGCGAACCAGAGACGAGCACGCGTCGAGTCCGAGCAGTAGCGGACACGTCGCGGACGCTTCTCCGCATCTAGTGTCTTTCGCGGGCCCCGCCGTCTCCCCCACGTCTCCAAAACTCCGGTGAAATCCCGAGGACTACTGCGAACGGCCGCGAACCACAGCGTGGAGACAAGTCGTTGATGCGGTGAGAGTTGTGACCAGAAGTCGCGCGCCATCAACAACTTAGAAAGACGCCATCTTAGAATTCGAATCCCTGCCTCACCGCCAGTTTCCTCACGAAACACCCCGATTTCTCCCCCCGGCAGACCCTCAAGCCTGCTCCGGGGTCTGCGGGACCGACGCTGGGTTCTGCCCCGCCGCGGCGAACTATCCCGCCTCGCGCCGCGCCTTCCGAGCGTGTCTGGACGAGAATCCTCGCCCCTTGCCTTCTCCGCCTGGGCGTCAGTCTTGCAGCCGGCGCCATCCGCGCCGCCCGTGCGCGTGGACACGGCGCGGCCGGGGGGGGGAGGATCCAACCGTGCGGAAGTGGTCATACAGCGTCTGGCGGGTTGCGGTGGTTGCGGCGTTCGTCGTGGGGCTCGTGGGCGGTTCGGTTGACGCCGCCACCCTGACAGCCACGTGGAACGTGGTTCCGCGGGTCAACGGCGAACTGGAGCCGAGCCCGGCCTACGACTGCAGCGGCGAGATCCGCTTCGAGCGCAACTGCCAGTCCCTCTGGGAGAACGGCCTGGAGCTCTATGCCGTGCACTTCTCCTTCTACGACGACAAGTGGGTGGACGGCTACGGCGTGGGCGAGGTGGGGCCTGGCGGCAGCACCGTGCAGGGCATTCGGCCGCGGTGCGAGCCCACTCTCCGTCCGTGCTTTCCGGCGTTTTCGCCGCGGCAACTCGTGCTGGAAGGCGCCGCGATGACGAGCCTCCACAGCGGCTATCCGAACTTCTTCATCGTGTCGTCGCGTGGCGGTCTCGTGGCGCTCCCGGACGTGCACGGGCTGGCCACCGTCAATTTCCAGGGCGCCGAGTGGCGTCGGCTGGCGTGGATGGAGATCGGCTTCTACCTGCCGCTGGCGTGCGCGGACGCTGCCCCCCCGGACGACGTGCTGTGCGAGGCCGGTGAACGCGCGCTCATCGTCCAGGAACTCACCTACGACTCCGTGCCCGAACCGGCGCTGGCGTCGCTCGTGGCTGTGGGTGTGCTCGTCGGCCTTCTGCGCCCGCGTCTCCGGCGCCGTCGCTCGGCCTGACGCGCAGACGACCAGGGCCTGACACCCGCGCGGGCCGCCGACGAAGCCCTCTTCGCCGGCGGCCGCTGCAGCGCTGTCACCGCTTGGTCCGCTCCACCACCACGGGGACGGGCCGGCACACGGTGTTGCACACCGGCGAGTGCGCCTGCGCAAACTGCAGCAGGTCGTCGAGTTCGGCGTCGGTGGCGTTGCTCGCCCGGATGTCCATCTCGATGCGGATCTGCCGGTAGCCGGCGTCCACGTCGGCCAGGGCCAGCAGCCCCTGCAGGTCGATATCCCCGGTGAGCCTGGTGGTGAGCGACTCGATGTCGATGCCGCGCGCCGTGGCGTGGAGCACGGTGGTGGTGGTCACGCAGCCGGCGAGGGCGTGGAGCAGGAACTCCACCGGGTTGGCGCCCTCGTTGTTGCCGAGCAGGACCGGCGGCTCGCCATTGGTGAAGGTGAATGCTGCGGTGCGCGACGTGTCCTCGGCGCCGGCACCGTAGAAGTCCTTGATCGTCGACCGGTTGACGCCCCCGCCCATCCAGCGGTTGCGTGCCCTGAATTCGAACTGGGCGAGGGTGGGCGTGGCGCGGAGCGCCTCGACCGTTTCGGCCATCTTCGTCGTGTCGAGGCCGTTGTGGTCCGTGCGGGGCTTCGGGTGCGTCAGGGCCTGTGACATGTGGACCTCCCGTCCGGCCGTCTCGTGCATGGCCTCATGCCATGTCCGGCGGCGATGGAGGACACGATACGAGGCGCTGACACGCGTCGTAAGATGTGCTCCTGCCAGAAACGGGTCGTTCGTGCCAGGGTGCCTGGACATGGCTGATTCCACATCGCTCGACACGCCACTCGAGACGCTGATCGTGGCAGTGCCCGAGACCGCGGGCTCCGCGCTCTACGGGATGCTGGACGTGCTCAGCGTGACGGGCACCGTGTGGCACACCCTGATGCGGGTCGAACCCATGCCGGCACCCTTCCGCGTCCGCGTGGTGGGTGTGGACCGGAAGCGGTTCCACTGCGGCAATGGCGTGCCCGTCGAGCCTGCCGTGTCCATTGCCGATGCCGACCGCGCCGACATCGTGATCCTGCCGGAACTCTGGCTGGGCCCCGACGAGCACCTTGGCGGTCGCTATCCTGAACTGGTGGAGTGGATTCGCGCGCGACACGCCGGTGGCGCATGCATCTACTCGGCATGTTCCGGCGCGTTGCTGCTTGCCGAGACAGGGCTGCTGAACGGCTGCGAGGCTACCTCGCACTGGGGCTACCAGGATCTGTTCAAACGACGTTATCCGGAGGTCCGCTTCCGCCCCGAACCGAATCTGTGCTTCGCCGATCCGCAGGGCCGCGTGGTGACTGCCGGCGGCACCACGTCGTGGCACGACCTGGCGCTCCACATCATCGCCCGCCACGTAAACCCCGGCGAGGCGCTGCGCATCGCGAAGGTGTATCTGCTCAAGTGGCACGACGAGGGACAGCTGCCGTACGAGCCGCTGGTGCGCCAGCAGCCGCACGGCGACGTGGCCGTCCGCGCCTGCGAGGAGTGGCTGAAGGCACACTTCCATGAGCCTGGCGCGGTGGCTCGCAGCGTGGCGCACGCACAGGTGCCCGAGCGCACGCTGAAGCGCCGCTTCAAGCAGGCCACGGGCATGGCGCTGATGGATTACCTGCAGAACCTGCGCATCGAGGAAGCCAAGCGCCTGCTCGAATCCACGGACCGTCCGGTGGACGACATCAGCTGGGAGATCGGCTACGAGGACGCGTCGTTCTTCCGTCGGTTGTTCAAGCGGCGCACTGGCGTACGGCCCGCGCAGTACCGGCGCGTGTTCAAGCCCATGCATCGGGCAGAGCCCGCACCGCACGGCTAGCACCTGGAGCGCCACTGCGGTCGAGATAGTACCGACGCAGCGTCCGGTATCATTCGAAGACGACACGATGACAGGCATCTCGCCGCCTTCAGACGCTGCGGCGGGCCCTGCGCCCCAGCCGCCGGACCCGCCCGGTCCGCTTGGTTCCCTCGGTTCCCTCGGTTCCCTCGTCACGCCCCTGCGCATCCTGGCCGTGTGCGCGGCCGTGGCCACCTTGCGCTTTGCGGCGCCGGTGCTGCTGCCGGTCGTGGTCGCGGTGCTGGTGTTCTACGCGCTCAGCCCGCTGGTGGACCGCGTGACGCGCTGGCGCGTACCGCGCGTGCTGGCCTCGGTGCTGGTGGTGGTGGCCGTGCTCGGCGTCACGGGTGCCTCCGCGCTGGCTCTCTGGCCGCAGGTGGACGCGGTGGTCGCCCGGGTGCCCGAAGGGGCGACCCGGCTCCGCACGACGCTGCGCCGCGCGCGCGGCGGGCGTCCCGACTCGGCGCTCGAACGCGTGCAGGCGGCGGCGTCCGCCATCGACTCCGCGGCAGCCGAGGCCGCCGAGCCGGCGCCGCAGCGGCCCGGCGTGACCAGGGTCGAGATCGACGAGCCGATCCGGGTGTCCGACTGGCTGTGGCTGGGCGGCGTGGGTGCCCTGGGGCTGCTCGGGCAGGGCGTCACCGTGCTCTTCCTCACCCTCTTTCTGCTCAACGAGGACGATTCCTTCAAGCGGAAGCTGGTGCGCCAGATGGAGACGCTCGGCAGCAAGCGCGTCACGGTGAGCATCCTCAACGACATTGCCCGGCAGATTCAGAGCTTCCTGTGGGTGCAGATCTTTACGTCGGTGCTCGTGGCGGTGCTGACGGCGCTGGCCCTGTGGTGGCTGGGCGTGGAGCAGCCGGCGGCGTGGGGCCTGTTTGCCGGCCTCCTGAACGTGGTGCCCTACTTCGGCGCGCTCATCGTCACGGTGGTGCTGACCGCGGTGGGATATCTGCAGTTCGGCACCATTGGCAGCGCCGCCCTGGTAGGTGGCCTCACGTTCCTCATCACCAGTCTCGAAGGGATGCTCCTCACCCCCCACTTCCTCAGCCGCGCCGCCTCGCTCAACCACGTGGCCATCTTCCTGGCCATCGCCTTCTGGAGCTGGGCCTGGGGCGTGCCGGGGATGCTGCTGGCCGTCCCCATGCTGATGGCCATCAAGGCGGTCTGCGACCACGTGCAGGGGCTGCGCGTGGTCGGCGAGTTCCTCGGCAAGTAGCGAGCTGCCAGGGCGGACCAGTCGCGGTCCATGTTAAAGTAAATAGCCTTTTGCTTTAATAACGATGTTCGCTATTTAACGAAAGCGACATAGGCAGGCATGGAACGAGGAGTCACCGGCCGCTTCGAGGTTACGCGCCTGGGCGGCGAGGAGGTTCGGGCCTTCGTTCCGGCGCCGCTTCCACCCAGCCCCCCACTCGACCTCACAGGGGCCCGGCATCGCCGGCTCGAAAGGGCCACGCTGGCGCTCGGGCGCCTGGACAGTATCACCACGCTCATCCCGGATCCCCAGCTCTTCCTCTATGCCTACGTTCGGCGGGAGGCCGTGCTCTCCTCCCAAATCGAGGGGACGCAGTCGTCCCTGTCGGATCTGCTCCTGTTCGAACTCGAAGAAGCCCCGGGGGTGCCATTCGACGACGTGGTGGAAGTGTCGAACTACGTGGCGGCTCTCGAGCATGGCATGGGCCGGCTCCGCGAGGGATTTCCCCTGTCGAATCGCCTCATGCGGGAAATGCACGAACGACTCCTCGCGCGTGGGCGCGGAGCGGAGAAGCAGCCCGGCGAATTCCGGCGGACCCAGAACTGGATTGGTGGCACCAGGCCCGGAAACGCCCACTATGTGCCGCCGCCCCCGCATCTGGTGGAAGAGACCATGGGCGCACTGGAGCGAATATTCCACGAGACGGACCCCGCGTACCCCGTGCTCATCACCGCCGCCTTGGTGCACGTCCAGTTCGAGACCATTCACCCCTTCCTCGACGGCAACGGGCGCATCGGGCGCCTGCTCATTCCACTGCTGCTGCACCACGCAGGATCGCTGGAGCAGCCGCTGCTCTATCTCAGTCTCTACTTCAAGCAGCACCGGCAGGAGTACTACCGGCTGCTCGACCGAGTGCGTCTGGAGGGCGACTGGGAGGACTGGCTCGACTTCTTCCTCGAGGGCGTGACGGCCACCGCCACCAGCGCCGTGGAGACAGCGCAGCGCCTCGTCACGCTCTACAGAGACGACACCGCCCGAGTGCAGGCTCAGGGTCGCGGTGCGGCCACCATGCTGCGCGTGCTCCAGACGCTCCACGAAAGACCCATACTGACGCTGAACGAGGCGGCTCGGCGCGCAGGCCTGTCGTTTCCAACGGTGTCGAAGACCATGACGGCGCTCGTAGCCGTTGGCATCGCGCGCGAGCTCACTGGCAATCGCCGCAATCGGGTGTTCGCCTACGATCGGTACCTCGCCATCCTTGGGGAGGGCACAGAGCCGATCTGAGCACACCATCCGAACAGCGCCCGCGGATGTTCCGCGATCAGATCGCGGGCACGTCCTCACCAAGCGCGGTGGCGAGGTCGATGGCGTGCTCCTGCTCCTGGCGCAGGATCTCGCGGATCTCCTCGGCCATGGCGTACTCTTCCAGCTCGTCGCACTCCCGCACACGCTGGCGGTACGCGCGGATGGTCGCGATCTCGTTGTCGAGATCGGCGCGCAGCATGGCCCGCGGGTCGTCGGGCACGCGCACCGGAAGGGGCGTGGCGGTAGGGGTGCCACCGAGGTAGTCGATCTGCTTGGCGATGGCGATTGCGTGCTGCAGCTCTTCGGCCGCGTGTACCTCCAGCTCGCCGGCGATGGACATGTACTCGGCGCCGCGCAGCACCTGCGAGTAGATCACGTAGGCGATGATGGCCTGATACTCGCGCGCCAGGTCTTCGTTGAGCGCATCCACGAGCTGCTGGCGTCCCTTCGTGCGGTCGGCTGTCTTGGGCGCTGCTCCCTCGCCTCGGCCCTTGGCCTCGTCTCGTGCCTGATCCCCGCCCTGCTCCCGGCTCTGCGCCCGGCGCTGCTCGCTCGTCCGCCCCGTGTCCACTTCCTGCTCCTGTTGTCTGCTGTTCGCCATGTCTCCTCCTCGTGCATGTGGCGCGGCGGCCGGCCGCGCGGATTCGTCGATGCGATGCGCCGTCAGGCCTAGTAGCTGAAGAAGACCACCAGGTCGATGCCTCCCCGTTCCACGCGACGAGTGAACGACCGGTTGGCCCGTCCCTGGCCTTCGGCAATGGAGCCCTCGAGCCGCAGGAACTCCGCCAGCCTGTACTCGAGCATGAACTCGCTCACGTCCTGGGCGCCGAACTGCTGGCGGAACCGCAGGAACGTGCGCTCGCCCACCTGGTTGCCAAGAGTGACCGTCGGACCCCCGCCCTCCTCGCCCACCGTTTCCACCTCGAAGAGGTCGAGGTCGAGCGCCCGTCCGATGGACTCGGCGATCGGCGACACGACGAGGCCGCTCGCCAGCGAGGTAGCGCGCTCGCCGAGCGATACGCGCTCGCCCTCGCCCAGCTGATTGGCCGGCTGGTTGAACACGATGAGCGAGAGGATGTCGGCCTCGTCGAGGGGGGGATCGCTCGAGAGCGCAATGGTCGGCTCGCGCACCGTGCCGCCCACGTTCACATGGGCGACGATGCCGGAGATCTCGCGGTCGGCCCGCAGGTTGAGCGCGGGATTGATCTCCTCGGTGCCTTCGAACCGGATGGTGCCGTCGCGCTGCACCGTAAACCTGCGGCCCTGGAAGTCGTAGGTCCCGCGGACCACATTGACCGCGCCGAGCAGGACCACCTCTTCGCCTGCCGGCTTGCGGATGTTGAAGGTGCCGCCCACCGTCACGTTCATGTCGCCCAGGGCTGCGCCGTCGGCACCGGCCCGGATGTCGGTGCCGCGGAGCACGAGGTTGTCGGGCACCTCGACCTCCACCTGGAGCGTGAGCGCCTCGAGCGGGCTCGCCGTGGGTTCCTCGGGCGCGGTCTCGTCGGTGGGATACGGGTTGGTGGTGAGCTGCGCCAGGATGGCGTCCACCTCCAGGCGGCCCGACCGCACGCGCATCGTGCCGTTCACGTCGAGCGCCTGCACCGTGCCCTCCACGCCCACCGTGGCATTGAGGGACACGTCGCCCAGTTCGTTGCCCAGCACCTCGAAGTCCGCGGCCTCGGCCATGAGGCTGAGGCCGCTGATGCTGCGGCCCTCGGTCATGAGCTGCCCGGTCACCTGCAGCATGTCGCCGCCGCCGTCGGCCATCTCGAACTGATCGATGGCCGCCGAGGTGCCGTTGAGGAGGATGGCCGCGTTGAAGCGTTCGTAGCTCACACCGGTCGGCACCACCGTGAACGCGCCGTTGCGGACGGTGACGGCGCCGTTGGCGAGGGGCGCCTCGGCCGTCCCGCTGACCTGCACGTCCACCTGCAGCTCACCGGTCACCTCTTCGAGGCTGGCCGTGGCCGCCGCCGCCACCGCGAGCGTGATGGGAGTGGACGTGATGCGGACGTCGATGGCGCCGTCGGCCGTCGTGGGCACCGCGCCGTCGATCTGCAGGCTGGCGCCGGGCTGCGGCACCAGCGTGGCGTCGAGCTGCACCTGCGGGCCCCGATAGTCGAATGTGCCGTCGAGCGAGGTGTAGCGGAACTCGTCCACCACGCCGTCTGCCACGCTCAGCATGCCCTCGGCCACCCGGTCCGCGCCCGTGCCCGTGACGCGGGCCTCGGCGTCGAGGCGTCCCCCCAGCTGGCGTTCGAGCAGGAGCACCGAGCCCAGGCTGGCGAGGTCCACGTTCTGGATCTGCACGCCGAGACTGCTCGTCGTGGTCTCGTCGAGCGCCAGCACGCCGTCAGCCACGATGGCCTGGTCGCCGTCCACGAGCCGCACGTCGTCGAGGCGCAGCAGGCCGCCGCCGTACTCGAGCGACAGCGTGCGCCCTTCCGGGTTGGTCCATGTCGTGTCGGCCGAGCCGAACGCGAAGCGATCGACGGTGATGGCCTGCGCCTCCGGGTGCAGCACCACGAGACCGGCCACTTCGGCCGTGCGGCCTTCGTCGCTGGCCGACGCATCGAACCGCACGTTGGGATACGCGTACTGCACGGTCGCTTCGGCGCTCCGCAGCTCGCGTCCGGCCACCGTGAGCAGCGTCGATTCGAATGTCACGTCGGCGGTGACGGTGTCGGGATTCAGGTCGGTGACCCGGGCGTCGTAGGTGGCCATGCCGCTCAGGACGTCGAGCACGTCGTCCACCTGGAGGGCCGCCACCTGGAGAGTGCCGTCGGCCCGCAGGGTGCCGCGGTTGCCGCGGATGGTGCCGGCGGCAATCACGCTGCCGCCGAGGTCCCGCCCGACGAACGGCTCGAAGTCGTCCAGGCGGAAGGCGCCCAGGTCGAACTCAAGTGCCGACTCACCCGTCCCCGCCAGCATCACGGGTCCGCTGGCCGTCACCTCGAGCGTCGGGCCCATTACGGTCAACTCGCGGACCTGCGCGACCTCGTTGGCGTAGCTCGCGTCCAGCCGTACTGACTCCAGCGCCAGTTCGCCAACACGCGATCCCGTCAGCTCCACCGTCCCGGATGCCTCCACGGCGGCTGGGTCCACGCCCTCGGCCATGTCTGCCAGGTCCGTCACATCGGCGGTGATGTCGAAGCGGCCGTTCACGACGCCGGCCACACGGGGGTCGCCCGCCGCGCGCGCCGGGTCCAGACCTTCGACGCGGCCCGCGGTCGTCAGGTGCAGCTGTTCGTCAGCGACCGTCGCGTCCAGGCGCAACTCGGGAACCTGCGCGTCGAAGAGCGTGGACGCGCTGAGCGTGGCCGAGGCCGTGGCCTCGAGTGCCTCGAGCGAGGCGCCGCTGCCTTCGACCTCGAGGTCGGCGTTCAGGTTGCTGGCGAAGCGGGGCGCCGCGAGCGCCTCGATCTCGAGGGCCTGGCCGATGCGCTGCAGGTCCAGCGCGGCCACCTGGCCGGTGAAGGCAAACGACGGCGGTCCGTCAGGTCGATACGTGCCGGAGGCTCGGGAGCCGCCCGCGAGCGACGCTCCAGCGACAGACGACGGCTCGAAGGTGAGGGAACCGCTGACGGTTTCGCCCTGGCGTCCCTGCACGTCGAACGTGGCCGTGACGTCTGTCGCCATGGACGGGGCGCCGAGATCCGGTGGCAGCGCGCGAAGGTCGAGGCCCGCGATACGCCCCTGCAGGTCGTAGCCCACCGCGTTCTCGTCCACGTCGATCTGGCCATTGGCCGACGCGGCCGTCCCGTACGCCTGCACGTCTGCACGCACGCCGATGTTCCGGCCGTCCAGTCGAGCCGTGGCGTCCACGGCGTCCGCGAGGTAGCCGGACAGGCGCAGGTCCGTGCCGCGCACGTTCACGTCGCCCGACAGGTTCTCCACGGCCCAGCTCCCGTTGGCCTGGAGGTCGAGCGCGATGGTCGCGGACAGGTCGCCGGCCAGCGTGTCGTCGGCCAGGAGCGGCGCGGGATTGAGCGACAGCACCTCGAGTGACCCAGCGGCGGCCTGCGCGGGGCCGTCCACGTCGAGCCGCAGGTCTGCGCGCACGCTGCCGGCGTCGTCCGTCTCGATGGACCCGGTCACGGCCACCGCGTCGAGGGGGCCGCTCGCCATCAGATCGATGCGCGGCGCCAGCGCCCGTCCTTCGAGGGCGGGCACGAACGGACTCAGTTCGGTGAGGTCGAGCGGCAGTGCCCGCAGGGTGGCCTGCACGTCTCCCGGCTCGCGGCTGGTGTCGTAGCGCGCGTCGGCCTCGAGGCGCGTGCGTGCCGTGGTGAGCGAGAGCCCCTCCACCGTGGCGCCCTGATCCCCGAACTCCAGTACGCCGGACAGGCTCGTGACCCGCAGGTCGGGGCGTGTCGCGGTCGCCTGGAACCGGTCGATGTCGATGCGCATGCCCTCGGGACCGAAGCGGAGCGCCAGCAGCGCATTGAGCGCGTCCACGCGCGCGGGAAGCCGGTAGGGCGGCAGGTCGCCCTGTGCGGTGGCCTGTGGGTCAACCGGCTGACCCGGTGCTGATGCGGCCGGTGGGTCAACCGGCTGACCCGGTGCTGATGCGGCCGGTGGCACGGCGGCCTGGGGAGCTGGCTGATCGGCCGCTGGCATGGCGGCGGCCGGCGAGTCGATGAGCAGCACGCCGTCCACCACTTCGAGAGCGTCGATGGCGAAGCGGCCCGTCGCTTCCTCCTCCGGCTGCGGCTCGGCCGGCGTCTCCTCCGGCACGGTGATCTCCGCGAGGTTCCACCCGGTGGGGCGTTCTTCGGCAACGACGACCGGGCGCACCAGACGCAGTGCGTCCAGACTGCGGTCGCTGCCCAGCAGATCTGGAATGCCGTAGGACACCTCCACGCGGTCGGCGCGCACGACGTCGCGCCCGTCCTGTGTGAGGCGCACGTCGTCGAGCACGACGCCCGTGAAGAGGTTGCCGCTGAGCCGTCCGATGGACAGCTCGCCCATCAGGTACTGGCTCGCCTGGCGTTCGGCGTAGGCCCGAACCCGGTCCTTCGCCCACGGCGTCTGGAGGACGACCAGGGCCACCACCGTGAGCACCACCGACACGAGGAGGGCCACGGCCACGTAGCGACCGACGAGACGCTTTGTGTGTGCCATCTCAGAATGCCTGTCCGATGCTGAAGTGCACCCGCCAGCGCCGCGTCTCGGGCTCGCCGTTCACGAGCAGCCCGTCGATCGGGGTGAGCTGGAAGGCCAGGTCCACACGCACCGGGCCGATAGGGGTGAGATAACGGAGCCCCGGCCCGGCGTTCCACCGCAGGGAGCTGAGGTCGAGGTCCCAGGTGTCGCTCCACACGTTGCCGCCGTCGACGAAGGCCACCAGGCCCAGATCGCCGAACGCCGACACACGAAGCTCCGACGAGAGCTCCAGCATGGAGTGCCCGCCAATGGGCAGGCCCGATGCGGTGAGCGGCGCCACCTGGAAGCGCCCCCAGCCACGCAGGCTGTTGGAACCGCCGAGGAAGTAGCGCTTGAAGAAGGGCACGCCCTCGCCCAGCGGGTCCGACGACACGAACGAGCCCAGCTGCAGGCGATTGGCCACCACCACCCGGTCGCCGAACGCCATGTAGTGGCGTCCCTCGACGGTCGTCTCCACGTAGTTGGCCTCGCCAGGCAGCCACCCACCGGCCTGCTCCAGGTGACCCACGAAGACGTAGCCGCTGCGGCTGTTGATGACGTTGGCCGTCGTGCTGCGACGCAGGTCGAGCGAGAGCGCGGTGAGGCGGACCCGGCCGCTCCCCGTGCGGGGGTCGAGCCCCAGCGCAATGAGCGTGTCGCGGAACTCGAGGTCCTCGAGCGCGTCGGACGAGATGCTGAAGTCGTCGGCCTCGTGGAGCACGGACCCCGAGAGCGTGGTCGTGGTGGTGAAGGCGCCACCGCTGCCGGCGCTCACGAACTGGCGGGTCATGGCGAGCCGGACGCCTCGCGTGTCGAGGTCGTACGCCGGTTCGTTGGCAAACCAGCTTTCGGCTCCCGCGCTGAACGACAGGTCGGGCGAGAGCACGTAGGGCTGGGTGAAGTCGGCACGCACGCCGCGATCGAGCGACGACCACTTGCCTTCGAAGCCAAGCGTCCGGGCCCCGCCGAAGAAGTTCACGTGCCGCCAGCTCGCTTCCCCGCGCAGCCGCTCCTGGGTGCCGTAGCCGCCGCTGAGCCGCACGCGCCGATGGTCCGCTTCGGCCACCGTGAGCCGCACCGGCACGGCCCCGTCCGTCATCTCCTCGACCCGCGCCTGCAGGTTCACGAACTGAAACAGATCCAGGTCGTACAACCGCCGCTGGCTCCGCCCGAGATCCGACAGGGTGAACTCGTCGCCCGACTCGAAGCCGAGCGCCCGCCGGATCACCCGCTCGCCCACCGACGCGTTGCCGTCAATCACGATGTCGCCGAAGACCGCAGCGTCTCCGGGCTCCGCCGTCATCTGCAGCGCCACGCGCTGGTCGCCGGCTGACGCCTCGTCCACCGTCACCGTGGCCAGCGGATAGCCGTGGTCGCGCAGCGCGCGCAGTACCGCGGTGCGTGTGGCTTCGAGTTCCGGCCGATTGATTGGGGATCCGGCCAGGGCGGCCACGTCCCGTTCCAGCGCAGCGGCCTCGCCGGCCGGCAGCACGGCCACGCCAGTGAGGCCCGCGCGGTCCACCACGAGGGCCGGGCCCTCGTCGATCACGATGGTGATGTCCACCGACTGCTGGTCGTCGGAGAGATCGACGCTGAACGTGCGGACGCGCGCGTCGGGGAAGCCATGATCCTGGTAGAACGCCAGGATCCGATCGAGATCGGCCTCGAACGTCGAGCGATCCAGATAGCGCGTTTCCCCGACGAACGGAATCCAGCTGCTGGCGCGGGTGCTCATCACGCCGCGCACCTCGGCTTCGTCCACGGCCTCCACGCCCTCCAGTTCCACGGAGTCCACCTGGATGAGATCGTCGGCTTCCTGCTCCTGGGCGTGCACGGGCCCCGCGAGCAGAAGCGCGACGGCGACCGCCGACAGGATGCGAACCGTCTGCGGTATGCGGCGACGTGTGGTGGCGGGCATGAAGGGCAGCGGCATGGGGTCCCGGCTGCTGGATGCTTCACGTTGCATGCCACGACGCGGCGCGTGTGTCGGCGACGCGATCGCTGCGGACGAGCGCCGGCTGGCCATGCCACGCGTGGAGACGCCCGGGAGGATGGCTGGGCACGGGTCAGAAGCGCCTGCCAGCGCCAGAGAGCCTGTAATTCTTACGGCTCGTGTGCAAGGCGTGCGCACGTGCGTGGCCTACGAGCTCAACCACGACGCAGCGTCAGACGCAGACGGTCCAGTTTGCGCGGTGTGGGCCGTCCCAGCGACGCGCGTGGCACGGGCCATGCTCTCCGGCGGATGCAGCGCAAGCACTGCCTGCCCGGCTGGCTGACAGTGAGTCCTTGCCGAGAGTTATTGCCGACAGTGATTCCTGATGGGCCTCATCGACTTCCAATCGCTGCCCGTGGCCGGCAACCTCGCGATCTTCGCGGTGGCGGCCGGGCTCGTCTGGCTGGCCGGCGGCCGGCTTGCGGGCTATGCCGACGCCGTGAGCGAGCGGACGCAGATGGGGCAGGCGCTCATCGGCATGCTGCTGCTGGGTGTGGCGACGTCGCTGCCCGAGATGGTGACCACCATCAGCGGCTCCATCCTGGGCAATGCGCCCCTGGTGACCGGCAACCTGTTCGGCGGTGTGGCCATGCAGATCACGGTGCTGGCCGTGGTGGACGTGATTGCCGTGCGCGGGGCTCTCACGTACGTGACGCCGCATCCGATCCTGCTCTTCCAGGGCGTGATGCTGATCCTCATGCTGGCGGTCGCCCTGGCCGGCGCCGCCATCGGCGAGCCGCTCGCGTACCTGGGCGTGGGCCTCACCCCGCTCCTGCTGGGCGCGATGTACGTCCTCACGCTGCGGGCGGCCAACAGCCGCGAGTACCTGCCGCGGTGGCAGCCGGTGGACCGCAACCGCCACGCCGTCGACGAGGAGATGCCCGACGAGCCGGTGGCGGGCACCGCGGGCCGCCTGCTGTGGGTGCGCATCGCCCTCGCCGCCGTGGTCATCATGGCCGCGGGCGCTGCCCTCACCCTCACCGGCGATGCGTTGGCCGAGCAGACCGGGCTCGGGGCCAGCTTCGTGGGAGTGGCCCTGGTGTCGGCCAGCACGTCGTTGCCCGAGCTGAGCACGACCCTCGAGTCGGTGCGGCGCGGCAACGTGGAGATGGCGGTGTCGAACATTCTCGGCACCAACCTGCTCGAGGTGGCGCTGTTCCTGCTGGCGGACGTGACGTTTCGTGACGGCGCCATCCTGGCCGCCACGGAGCGATCGGGGATGTTCGCGGGCTCGCTCGGCCTGGTGGTCACCGGGGTGCTGCTCCTCGGCCTGCTGCAGCGGCGCGACCGCACCGTGGCCCGCATGGGGATCGATTCGCTCGCCATCCTCTGGATCTACGGTCTGGGGCTGGTGGGCCTGTACTTCCTGCGATGAGGGTGCAGGGGGGTGCCGCATCGGTCGCCGCCTGCGTCCTCATCGGAGGCGCGGCCGGATGCGCGGGCGTGCAGTCGGCCCTCGAACCCGCCGGCGACGAGGCGGCCACCGTCGCGCGGTTGTTCTGGACGATGACAGCGGGCGCACTCGTGATCTGGGCGGCGGTCGTGGCCCTCGGCTGGTACTACGGCCGGCCGCACGAGGAGGCACCCAGTCCGCGCCGCGACCGTTGGCTGATCCTGGGAAGCGGCGTGGCCTTCCCGGTCGTGGTGCTGACGGCGTTGCTGGCCTACGGCTTGTGGATGCTGCCGCCGCTCGTGTCGCGTGCGCCGGAGGGCAGCCTCACGGTGGAGGTGGTAGGCGAGCAGTGGTGGTGGCGGGTGCGCTATCTCGATGCGACCGGCGCCCCGCTCGTGGAACTGGCCAACGAGATCCGCCTGCCGGTCGGCGAGCCCGTGCAGTTCCGGCTGTCGAGCGACAACGTCATCCACTCGTTCTGGATTCCCTCGCTCGGCGGCAAGATGGACATGATCCCCGGACGCACCACCTACCTGGCCCTGCACCCGACGCGTGTCGGCACCTTCGCCGGTGCCTGCGCCGAGTACTGCGGCACCGCGCACGGCTACATGCGCTTCATGGTGGACGTGATGGAACCGGAGGCCTTCGCCGGGTGGCTGGCGGGGCAGCAGCAGGCGGCCGTCGAGCCCCAGGCGCCCGAGGCTCAGCGCGGCCACGACGTGCTGCTCAATGCGGGCTGCGGTGCCTGCCACACGGTACGGGGCACGAGCGCCGACGGCCTCATCGGGCCCGACCTCACGCACGTGGGCAGCCGCATGAGCCTGGGCGCCGCCGGCCTGCCCACCGACGCGGCGACGCTCGAGCGCTGGGTGCGCGCGCCCGAACGCCTCAAGCCCGGTGTGCACATGCCCGCGTTCCAGATGATGGGTGCCGACGACATCCGCGCGCTGGCGGCCTACCTGGAGCGTCTCGAATGAGCGACCCCGGCGGCAAGGCGCCGCACGACGTCGAGCCGCTGGCGCAGCCGGCACCCGAGGCCGTGCGCACGGCGCAGGCCGAGCGGCTCCTGCGCGCCTGGAAGACGCCCACGGGCTGGCGCTACTGGAGTGCCGTCAACAACTCCGAGGTCGGGCTCTGGTACACCGGCGCGACGCTGTTCTTCATGGCGTTTGCCGGCGTGCTCGCGCTGGTGATGCGCCTGCAGCTCGCCGTGCCGGACAACGATCTGGTGTCGGCCGACACCTACAACCAGCTCTTCACCGTGCACGGCTCGGTGATGATGTTCCTCTTCGCGATTCCGATCTTCGAGGCGATCGCGGTGATGCTGCTGCCGCAGTTCCTCGGCGCGCGCGACCTGCCGTTTCCCCGCCTGTCGGCTTTCGGCTTCTGGGCTTTTCTCATCGGGGGCGTGTTCCTGTCGGGGTCGATCTTTTTCAACGCCGCGCCGCGCGGCGGCTGGTTCATGTACCCGCCGCTCACCTCCGCCTACCAGCCGGACCTTGGCGCCGACATCTGGCTGCTCGGGTTCTCGTTCATCGAGGTGGCGGCCATTGCCGCCGCGGTCGAGATGATCGTGGGCGCGTTCAAGTGCCGGCCGCCGGGCATGCGGCTGAACCTGGTGCCGCTCTACGTCTGGTACGTGGTGGTGGCGTCGATCATGATCCTGTTCGCCTTCCCGCCCCTCATCGTGGGCAGCATGCTGCTCGAGGTGGAGCGCGCGTTCCAGTGGCCGTTCTTCGATGCCGCGCGCGGTGGCGACCCGCTGCTGTGGCAGCACCTGTTCTGGCTGTTCGGCCATCCCGAGGTCTACATCATCTTCCTGCCGTCGGTGGCGCTCATCGCGATGATCGTGCCCACCTTCGCGCGGCGGCCGATGATCGGGTACACCTGGGTCGTCCTCGCCGCCATCGGCACCGGGTTCCTCAGCTTCGGCCTGTGGGTGCACCACATGTTCACCACCGGCCTTCCGGGGGTGACCATCGCGCTGTTCTCCGCCGCCTCGGAGGCCGTGGCCATCCCGACCAGCGTCCAGATCTTCTGCTTCATCGCGACGTTGGCGGCCGGTCGCGTGGTGCGTTCCCTGCCCATGCTCTACGCCTTCGGCAGCCTGGCCATCTTCGTGCTGGGAGGGCTCACCGGCGTGATGGTGGCCATCGCGCCCTTCGACTTCCAGGCCCACGACACGTTCTTCATCGTGGGTCACTTCCACTACGTGCTGATCGGCGGCGCGCTGTTTCCCATCTTCGCGGGGTGCTACTACTTCTTCCCGCTCATCAACGGCAAGCAACTCTCGGAGCGGCTAGGCCGGATCGCGTTCTGGCTGGCGTTCGTGGGCTTCAACATCGCCTTTCTGCCGATGCACATCACCGGCCTCCGCGGCATGCCGCGGCGCGTGCCGGTGTATCCGGCCGACATCGGGCTGGACCTGCTCAACCTCACCTCGACGATCGGCGCGTTCATCCTCGCGTCCGGTGTCGCGCTGATCCTGTGGGACATGCTGCGGCCGAAGGGACGTGAGCCCTTCTCGCCGCGCAACCCCTGGGGAGCGGGCACGCTGGAATGGCTGCAGGAGATGCCGGGCAAGCCGTGGGGCGTCAGGTCCATCCCGGAGATCGACAGCCGGTATCCCTTGTGGGAGCAGCCCGACTTCGTGCGCGACATCGACGAGGGGCGCTTCTACCTGCCCGACGCAGAGGAGGAGAAGCGCGAGACGCTGGTCACCACGGTTGTGGACGCGCAGCCGGTGCAGTGCATGCGCCTGCCGGGTCCGTCGTTCCTGCCCCTGGGCGCGGCGCTGACGACCGGTGGGTTCTTCGTGTTCGGCACGTATCACCTGTGGATGCCGGCGCTGGCCAGCCTCGCCGCGGCCATTGGCGTGATCTGGTACTGGCTCTGGACCGGCACGTCGGTCATTCCCGAGAAGGTGATCAAGGACATCGGCCTCGGCCGCACGCTGCCGCTCTACGTGTCCGGGCCCTCGTCGGTTGGCTGGTGGGCGGTCTTCATCACCATGATTGCGTCGCAGTCGGCGTTCTGGTGCCTCGTGTTCGCCTACTTCTTCTACTGGTCGCTGCAGCGCGGCTTTCCCCCGCCAGGGATCGTGGGCCCAGGCGTCCTGTGGCCGGTCACCGGCGCGGGCCTCCTGCTGGGCGCCTGGGCGCTCACCCTCTACGCCCGGCGCAGCAACGCGCTGGAGCGGAGCCTGACGACGCAGGCCGCGCTCCTGGCGGCCATCGTCGCGGCGGCGGCGGGCGTGGCCGCGCTGGCCGCCGGTCCCTGGTTGACGGGCCTCTCACCGAGCCGCCACGTCTACGACGCCACGGTCTGGCTGCTCGTGGTGTGGTGCGGCCTGCACGTGTTCACGGGAGTGCTCATGCAGGCCTACTGCATGGCCCGTCGCGCGGCCGGGCGACTCACCGGACACTTCGACGGCGATCTGCAGAACACCGTGCTGTTCTGGCACTTCGTCGCCTTCACCGTCGGCATCACAGTCGCCGTGATCAGCGGCTTTCCCGCAGTGCGATGATGACACTCGAGCACCTCGCCGAAGAGCGTCAGCCCGTCTGGATCGTGCCCGCGCCGCTGGTGGTGTGGGCGCTCCACTTCCTGGCGTGCTACGTCACGGCCGCGCTCTGGTGCGGGCCTGCGGTGGGCACCGCTCTAGGAAGCACCGCTCTGGCGGGGCTGCCGGTGGCCCTCTTCACCATCTACACCATTGCCTCCATGCTGGCCCTGCTGGCCCTCATCCGGATGGGGTACCGGGCGCACACGCTCGGGGAGGCCAGTCCACCGCACGATGCCGACTCGCCCGCCGATCGTCACCGGTTCATCGGCTACGCCACGCTGATCATCGCCGGGCTCTCGCTCGTGGCCGTCGTCTATTCCGCGATGGCCGTGTTCATGGTGCGGACATGCCAGTGACCCGCGCGGCCCTTCTCGCGGCGGGCCTCGCGCTGCTGGCGCTGCTCTGGGGAGGGCCGCTGCCTGGCCTCACCGATTCGCACTTCAGCGCGCACATGCTGCTGCACATGAGCGTCGTGGCGGTGGCGGCGCCGCTCCTGGCACTGGGGCTGGCCGGCACCGCGTGGGACCCCGCACGACGCTGGCCGGTGCTCTTCAGCGCCGTGCCGGCCTCGGTGGCCGAACTGGTGGCGGTGTGGGTATGGCACGCACCCACGTTGCACCGAGCGGCCCGGCTGCACGAGGGCGTGCTCGTCGCCGAGCAGGCCACGTTCCTGGTGGCAGGCCTCTGGCTGTGGATGTCTGCCTGTGGCGGAGACCTGCGGCGCGAGCCCCACCGCATCTGGAGCGGTGTGGCCGGGCTGCTGTTCACGTCCATTCACATGACCCTGCTCGGCGCCCTGTTCGCCCTTGCGCCCGACTCCATCTACACGCCGCAGGCGGGTGCCGCGTCCGCTGCGGACCAGCACCTCGGCGGCAGCCTGATGCTGCTCATCGGGGGCGTGTCATACCTGGCGGGCGGCCTCGGGCTGGCCATGTACGGCCTGCAGCGGGCGCCGCGACCGTCGTCGGAGGCACCGCACTCGGAAGCACCGCACTCGGAAGCACCGCACTCGAAGGCAGCGCCCTCGGAGGCAGCGCCCCCGGCGCTGTCGTCGAAGCGCCTGCCGTCGCGGGGGATGCCGTGACGAGAAGATTGCTGGCGTGGGCGCGGAGACGGCCGAAGGCGGCACTGGCGGGCGGCGTCGTGCTCCTGGCCCTGACGGTGTTCGGCGTGGTGGCCTCGGGCGTAGCGCCCATCACAGCCAGCTCCGGCCACTGGGCCGTCACCGAGTGGATCCTGCAGTTTGCCATGCGCCGGTCGGTGACGACGCACGCACTCCTGGGCCCGGCGCCGCCGGTGACGCTCGACCGCGATGCGCTCGTCATGCAGGGCGCGGGACACTACGAGATTGGCTGTCGCTCCTGTCACGGAGCACCGGGCCAGCCCGTGATGCCGCCGGTCCCTGGTGCCATGACGCCCCATCCTCCGGCGTTGCCGCCGGCCGTCGGCACGTGGGACGCCCGCGAGCTGTTCTACATCGTGAAGCACGGCGTGAAGTTCACCGGCATGCCCGCCTGGCCGGCGCTGCACCGCGACGACGAGATCTGGGCGATGGTGGCGTTCCTGCGGCGGATGCCCTCGCTCGACGCCGAGGGGTATGCCCGCGTGGCGGGGCACGCGGTTGCGAACGTGTCGGACGTGGTGGCTGAGACGCCGGTCGGACAGAGCGTAGCGCCCGACGTCGTGGTGCAGCAGTGTGCGCGCTGTCACGGCCTGGACGGCTTGAGTCGCGGCCTTGCCGCGCTGCCGCGACTGGCGGGGCAGCGCGAGGAGTACCTGTCGAACGCGCTGAGCGCCTATGCGACGGGGCGCCGGTTCAGCGGGACGATGATTCCCGTGGCGGCCGCGCTCTCGCCAGAGGCCCGCGCCGCCGCCGCCCGGTACTTCGCGTCGTTGCCGGCGCCTCCGGCCGATGATGGCCGATTGTCCGAGGCAACCGCCCCCGGTGAAGGAGCGCCTGCAGGCGCTCCACCGCTCTCGCGTGAGGCGGCGTCGCGTGAGGCGCCGCAGCCGGACACCGCGACACCGACTGACGCGCCGACGCCATCGGGCGACGCGGTGCGTGGCGCCGACATCGCACGGCGCGGACTGCCGTCGCAGGATGTGCCCTCGTGCAACCAGTGCCACGGTCCCGAGGCGGTCAACGACGCCTATCCGCAGCTGGCCGGCCAGCCTCGCGAGTACCTCGCGCGCCAGTTGACGTTGCTGCAGGGCCGCCAGCGGGGCGGGTCCGAGTACGTCCAGATCATGCACGAGGTCGCCAATGGGCTCACGGCCCAGGACATCGCCGACGTGACGGCGCACTATGCGTCGCAGGTGTCTGGCACGAGCCCCGCCGGAACCCCGCCCTGACCACCCTGGCGTGAGGCTGGCAGGCCTTAGGCTGGCAGTTCTAGGCTGACACTGCGCCGCCCGTGCTCTGCCACCGTGCCGTGCTGCCCGAGCATGCCGAGCGCGCCGCTCTGTGCCACTCAGTCCGTGCCACTCAGTCCGTGCCGCTCAGTCCGTGCCGCTCAGTTTGTGCCGTTCACATGGAACGCGTTCGTGGCGGTCAGCGCAGGACGCCGAACAGCAGCCCGCCCGTCGCCACCGAGCAGGCGAGCGCCACGGCGGCCAGCAGTCCGTCCGAGGCGATGAGCGCCAGCCCGTAGCTCGTGAGGGCCAGGCCGGCGACGATGGCGCTGAAGGGCACCACTTCCATGAGCGGTGTGGTCGTGGCGATGATGACGCAGGCGAGGGCGATGACGAAGAGGCCCGCGCCCCGCGTGAGCCAGCGCATTCTCGCGCGGCTGATGCGGTCGAGCCATCGCGCCACCGGCCGCAGCCACGACACGGCCTTCTCGACCGACGCACTCTCGGCCGACCGCCGCAAGAGCCACTTCGGCAGCCAGATGTGATTCCGCCCCACCAGGAACTGCCCCGCAGTCAGCGCGACGACCAGCCCCGTCAGCGTCGATACGCCCGGGATGTCGCCTACGAGCGGCGCCATCAGCACGAGGCCGGCCAGCAGGACCAGTGGACCGAAGGATCGCGTGCCGATGAGATCCAGCACGTCCTGGATCGACGTGCGCTCGCGGCTCTCCGCGGCCGAACAGATACGGTCGAGCACGTCCCCCACCGAGTGGACGTCGGCGCCCGCACCGTCGTTGCGCGTCGCGTGGTGCCCCTGGGCTGTCGTGGACGCCGTCGTGGGTCCGGTCATGGGTGATGTGGTGGGGTGATGTGTGGACATCAGGCCCTGCGGCAGGCCGAGCGGCGGGCCCCTCCGGCGTCAGGAGTGGGCATCGCTGTGCCGCCGTCGGGGGTGGGCGGCGGCGGTGGGCCCGCTGCGCCCGCTGTCCCTGCCTTCCTGCTCTTCCACCTGCTGCGTGACCGGCCCGCGCTTGGCATGGTCGAGTTCGCTGTTGAGTTCAGCGCCCACCAGGATGGCCAGCCCAAACAGGTACAGCCACAGCATCAGCACGATGACGCCGCCCAACGTGCCATACGTCTCGGTGTAGTTGCCGAAGTTGGTCACGTAGGTCCGGAATCCGATGGAGGCCACCAGCCACAGGCCGGCGGCCAGCAGCGCGCCCGGCATGAGCCATCGCCAGCCGATGCGCGAGGCGTCGGGCGCATCCGGCGCGAAGCGATACACCAGCAGGATGCCGACGACCATGAGGGTGAGGACGAGTGGCCACTGCGCAAGATCCCAGATGCGCAGCGCCGTCTGGTCGAGGCTCACCCGCGAGGCGACGGCCTCGAGAATCGACGGGCCGAGGATGACCAGCGCCGACGAGAGCAGGACGAAGACCGCCAGGGCCAGCGTGAGGAGCAGACCCGCCAGGCGTACGCGCCACCAGGAGCGCGATTCGGTGAGGTCGTACGCGCTGTTCATGGCGTCGATGATGGCCACCATGGCGGTCGAGCTGCTCCACAGCGCGCCCGCCACGCCGATCGTCAGGATGCCGCCGGTGTCGCCCTGGCTGATCTTCGTGAGCTGGTCCCTGAAGATCTCCAGCACGGCCGGTGGCGCCATGCCGGCCATGTAATCGATGGTAGGCGCGATCCAGCTGTCCACGAAGAATGTGCCGGCCAGTGCCACCAGGAAGAGCAGAGCCGGAAACAGTGCCAGGAAGAAGTAATAGGCGAGCTGCGCGGCGAGGCCCAGGCAGTTGTCCTCCTGAATCTCTCGAAAAGTGCTGCGCAGCACGGCCGACCAGCTTACCTGGGCAGACTCGTGCGGCGGGGCGACGCGCGGGTGTGGCCGGCCGAAGACCTTGTCGAGCACGTGGTTCCCGGTGCAACACCTGTTCCGGGCGGCGCGCGCGGTGTGCGGGCGGGCGGGCCGACGGAGCTGATGCGGAGACGGGCTGACTGCGTTGCGACCCGCCGAGGGCCGATGGCTGCCCACCGTCCAGTTGGATTATGGTTACGGACAACCACGGGATGAGTTGGGGAATCCCTGCGAGGATTCCGTGATCGGAAGCGCGTCGTGACCTGGAGGGTGCCGTGAGCCGGAAGTCGAAACAGGGGCCGCCGCCGATGGCGGTGGATGCGGCCGAGCGCGCCGCCAAGCGGGAGGAGCGGGAGGCGCAGCGGATGGCCAAGGCCGATGAGGCCGCCCGGCGGCGCAAGCAGAAGGCGCTGGCACGCCAGCTCCGCACCGGCGGCATCGCGGCGGCGGTGGTGGCGCTGCTCGTGGCCGCGTATCTGTTCATGCCGCAGTCGGCCAGCTACACCGCCGGCAGTGAAGGCCGCTTCGTGGATGGCGTTCTCACCTTCAGCAACGGCACCGGCCATGTGACCGGTCCGGTGGCCTACGCCCAGACCCCGCCGGCGGGCGGCGAGCACAACGCGACGTGGCTCAACTGCGGCATCTACACCGAGGCCGTGCCCAATGAGTTTGCGGTGCACGCGCTCGAGCACGGCGCCGTGTGGGTGACGTACGACCCCGGTCTCAGCGAGACCGACGTCGAGACGCTGCGCGCGCTGCTCCCGTCCACCTACATCGTGATGTCGCCCTACGTGGGCCTGCCCACGCCCGTGGTCCTGAGCGCCTGGAATGCGCAGCTGCGCGTGGACAGCGCCAGCGACCCGCGCATTCCACTGTTCCTCGAGGAGTACTGGCGCAGTCAGCGGGTGCCGGAACCCGGCGCGCTCTGCAGTGGAGGGTACAGTGCCCCTGGACGAAGCTGACGACACCCAGAGCTTCACGCTGAACGGCGTGCTGGGCACCGCCGTGGCGACCGGCCTGGTGGTGGCGCTCGTGACGGGTCTGGCCGCGTACTCGGCCGGCCGCGCCAGCGCGCCCGTGCCCGCGATGCCCGACACCGTGAGCGCCGAAGCCGGGTTCGCGCGCGACATGCAGGTGCATCACATCCAGGGCGTCGAGATGGCCATGATCATCCGCGATCGCAGCGACGACCCCGCCGTGCGCGGGCTGGCCTACGACATCGCCACCACGCAGAGCCACCAGGCGGGGCAACTGTACGGCTGGCTGGCCGAGTGGGGGCTGAACCAGCTGGGTCCCGAGGCGCCCATGACGTGGATGATGCGGATGCCGGGCGCCGAGGGCGCGCCGCACGAGATGGCCATGTCGATGAACGCGCTCATGCCGGGCATGGCCACCGAGGCGCAGATGCAGGAACTGGCCGAGGCCTCGGGTGTGGCCGCCGAGCGCCTCTTCCTGCAGCTCATGATCGCCCACCACCAGGGCGCCCTCGACATGGCGGAGGCCGTGCTCGAACGCAGCGAGCACGGGAACACGCGCACGTTCGCCACGGCCGTGCTCACGAGCCAGCAGTCCGAGATCGACCTCATGAACGAGATGCTGGCCGCCCGGCAGCCCTGACGATACCCACCCGGCGGCGGGCGGCAGGGGGCCTGGCAGTTCCCGTGCGGTCCGCCCGGCAGTATCATCCCCGCGATGACACCCCAGGACTGCATCCTGTTCAGCGGCGGAGCCCCCGGCGCCGAGGCGGAGTTCGGCGCCTGTGCGGAGCAGCACGGTGTCGAGGAGGTGAACTTCACCTTCGACGGCCACCGTATCGTGCGCCACCGCGGCGTGCGCATGCTCAACCACGAGGAGTTGCTGGCCGGCGACGTCAGCCTCTCCTATGTCTCACGCCTCATGCGGCGGCGCTACACCGAGGGCCCGACGCTCCGGCGCATCCTTCAGACGCTCTGGTATCAGGTCAACAGCGGCCAGGAGATCTACGTGGTGGGGTCCATCCTCGAGGATGGCACCGTACGCGGTGGCACCGGCTGGGGCGCGGAGTTCGCGAAGCTGTGCAACAAGCCGCTCTTCGTGTTCGACCAGGATCAGGACGGCTGGTTCACGTGGGGTGGGGAGTCGTGGGCGCGCGTGCCGGGCGAGGGCCCGGTCATCACGCATCTGCACTTCACCGGGACGGGCACACGCACGTTGCACGACAACGGACGCCGGGCCATCGGCGCCCTGTTCGACCGCAGCTTCCCGGCCTGACCGCGCGGCGAACGGGGCGAGTCGGCTGGCGGCTCGAGCGGGGCGTCCCTGGGCGTCGCGATCAGGGGCGCGACGCGCCGATGCCCCAGCCCGCGAGGATGGCGGCTTCGTCGGCAGGAGTCATCGCCTTCTTGAAGCGCGCGCCCGCACGTCCCTTCACGCGGCGCTCGCATTCGGCCCACGTGGCGTGCCGCATCAGTACGCCGTCCACCACGCTCAGGTACGCGTGGGGCTGTCCCTTGGGGGCCCGCGGGGCACCGGGGGCCGACCGTTCAGGCGGGCCGGCCGGTTCGGGCAGGTCGAGGATGGCCAGCGCGTAGCCGCCGACGGGGCCGGTATAGAGCGCGGCGTCGCGCTGCAGGGCGAACGCCACGGCAATCTGGTCGGCACGTTCGTTGCCGGGTGTGCCCACGTGGCCCTTCACCCAGCGCCAGTCGATGCGCTCGCGGCCCCGTGCCTCGACGAGCCCGGACAGGCGTTCCCAGAGGTCGCGGTTCAGCACATCTTCACCCGCGGCGGTCTTCCACCCCCGTCGGCGCCAGCTCCACACCCACTGCGTGATGCCCTTGATGACGTAGCTCGAGTCCGTGTACACCGCGAGCGGCGCGTGGTGCGCCGCGGACTGCTCGAGCGCGGCAATCGCCCCGCACAGCTCCATCCGGTTGTTGGTGGTGTGGGCGGCGCCCCCCCCAAGCTCGGTGACGTGACCGTCGGGGGTGACGACGATGGCGCCCCAGCCGCCGGGGCCAGGGTTTCCCTTGGCCGCGCCGTCGGTGAAGGCAACGATGGGGTCTTCGCTCATGACGGGTGACTGCCTCGCAGCCCATCACGATATCGCACCTGCCCACGAGTCGCGCAGTGGAGCCCGAGCGGCCGCTTTGCCCGCACGCTGCCGGTGGCTCCCAATCGCCTCTTGGGCGTTGTCTGCGGCGGCACGGTCACATAGGATGCCACTGCACGCGCGCGACGCCGCCGGTCGCCGCTCATTCCCTGCCACCAGTTTCGAAAGGAGCCCACCCATGGCTGTCGCACGAGTCACCGAGATCATCGCCGGTTCGAAGAAGAGCTTTGCCGATGCCGTCGAGCAGGGCGTCTCCCGCGCGGTGAAGACGCTGAAGAACGTGGAAGGGGCCTGGGTGCAGGATCAGAAAGTGATCGTGCAGAAGGGCAAGATCGTGGAGTACCGCGTGAACCTGAAGGTCACGTTCGTCCTCGAGAAGTAGCCCGCCGGGCGCCCGGGAGACCGTGACGGTCCCCCGGGCACGTCCGGTCCTGCGGGTCCTACTGCGCGAGCTGCTCTTCGACCGCGAGCCGGATGTGGTGGTCCGCGCGCTCGTAGGCCTCACGCGCGGCCCGTCGTGCCTGCATCGCCAGCCGCCGCTCGCGCTCACCATCGCGACGCAACACCGCCGGCATCTTCAGCTCCACCGGAAAGCGGCGGCGCTCCGCCAGGCGCACGGCGTCGGCCTCGTGCTCCTGCGCCTGCTCCTCGAAGGCCTCGGCACGCAGCCGGTAGTCCCGCGCCACGCTGGCGTGCTCGGCGGGTGTGGTGGCCTCGGCACTGCGTCGGGCGAGGGTGTCGCTGGCCGTCGGTCCGGCCTGCGCCTGCGCCTGCGGCGCTGCTGTGGCCGTCGTCAGTCCCGCGCTGCCGAACAGCAGGGTCGTGACGGCCAGGGCGGTCAGGGTTCCTCGGGTCATGGTCTTCATGGCGCCTCCTCGTGTGCGTGTCAGCTTGTGTCTGAAGACACAGTAGCGCCCGGGTCCGAGGGGCCGGTATCCGCAAAATTCCCTAGTCTGGGCGCCTCGGCGGCGGCCTGGTCGAGGGGCTCAGGGGACGGCAAGGCCGTGCTTCACCGCGTACTGCACCAGCTGGGCGCTGGTGCGGAGGCCGAGGTCGTCCATCATCTTGTACTTGTGGGTCTCGACCGTCCTGGACGAGATGCCGAGGATGGCCGCAATCTCCTTGGCCGACTTGCCCTCGGCCAGCAGCTGCAGCACCTCGCGCTGCCGGGGTGTGAGCTCCAGGCCCTCGCGCACCGTCCGCCGGGCCGGGTTCAGCTGCTCGTCGAGCGCGTCGGTGCGCAGCACGGGCGAGATGAACACCTGGCCGCGGAGCGCTTCCTGGATGGCCGTCACGAGTTCGTCCGGAGCCGAATGCTTCAGCACGTAGCCTGACGCGCCGGCCTGCAGCGCCCGCGTCACGTAGGTGAGGTCGGCGTGCATGGTGAGGAACACCACCTTCGACTCCACGCCCGCGTCGCGCAGCTGGCGGACCGCATCGATGCCGTTGAGGAGCGGCATCGAGATGTCTGCGATGACCACGTCCGGCTGCAGGCGCCTGGCCTCCCGTACCAGCTCGGCTCCATCGGTCACCACGCCAGCGAGCGTGAACTCTCGCGCGAGCAGTGTCCGCAGGCCTTCGAGCACGATCTGATGATCGTCGGCGAGGAGAATCGTGGGTCTGGGCATCAGGGATGCTCGGTCGGGGTCGGAGCGGATGACGCGGGTGGTGCCGCTTGTGTGGTCGTCACGGGCACGAGCACCTCGATGCGGGTGCCCTGTCCGGGTGTGGATGTGACCGTACAGGTGCCGTTCGCCAGGCGCGCGCGCTCTTCCATGCTGGCGAGGCCAAGACCTGGTCGCCAGCTCGCGCGCGTGCGATCGAACCCGCGGCCATCGTCTTCGATGATCAGGCGTACCCGATCGGCGGTACGCGTGAGCGCGACGCGCACCTCGTGGGCCTCGGCGTGTTTCTGCACGTTGTGCAGCCCCTCCTGCACGATGCGGTAGAGCGTGAGCTGCACGTCCCGGTCGAGGTCGTCGAGCTCGCCGTTGGTGGAGAGGGCCACCGGTGGTCCGCCACGTTCGAAGAACGCGCGGCCCTCCGACTCGATGGCGGCCACCAGCCCCAGGTCGTCGAGCGTGGCCGGATGCAGACGTCGTGAGAGCTGGTGGATGTCGGTGGACAGGCGGGAGAGTTCGTGCCGGATCCGCACGATGTGGTGGTGCGTCATGTCGGGCGCGCCCGCCTGGTCTGGCGGCTGCGGTCCCGCGGCCGCCACGCTGTCGCGCGTATGCGCATGCTCGAGAAGTCCTGCCTCGATGGCCAGCGCGGCCAGACGCTGCGTGAGGTCGTCGTGCAGCTCGCGGGCGAGGCGCCGTCGCTCGTCTTCCTGGGCGGTGATGAGTCGTCCGGCCAGCACCTCGAGTTCCGCCTTCGACACGGTGGTGCGCGCCAGGCGCTCGGCCATGCGGTTGAACGAATGGGCGAGCCCGCCAATCTCGTCCTCGGAGGTCACGGGAATCCGCGTCTGGAAATCCAGGGCCTCGAGACGGCGTGCCCCCTCCGCCAGCGCCAGCACCGGCGTCGTCACCGAGCGGGCCAGCCAGGTGCCGGCCGCGAAGAAGGCCACGGCCACCAGGCCGCCGATGCCGAGAATGCGCTGCTGCAGGGCGCGCACCGGGGCCAGCGCCTCGGCCGACTCGATCTCGGCGACGATGGCCCATTCCAGCCCCGGGACATCGAGTGGCGCATGCGACCGGAGCACCTCGACGCCGCGTGCGTCGGTGCCCAGCTCGGTGCCCCGGGGTCCCATCACGCGGCTCGCCAGGTCGGCATCCACGCGCAGGTTGAGGATGGCGGTGCCGTAGCGCGCCAGCGTGGCCGCGCTGCTGGCGTTGCCGGCGTCTGCCTGCAGCGCGCGAACGAAGGCCTCGGGATCCTCGACATGGCGCCGCGGGTCGCTGCGGTAGGTGCCGTCGGCGGCCACCAGGTACGACTGCCCCGTGCGCCCCAGGCCCTCGAGTTCCCACTGCTGTTCGCCCGCCATCACGCGGTTCACCTCGGCCACCGACACCTGGATGGCCAGCACGCCGACCTTCGAGCCGGCGCTCCACACGGGGGCTGCCAGGAAGGCGGCCGGCGCGAAGTACGACGGTGGATACGGGCTGTAGTCCTCGACCACTACGAGTTCGGGCCCCTCCACCTGCAGGGCACGCTCGACGGCCCGCGCCAGGCCCGTGTGCGCGTAGGGCGGCTCGGCGAGCGCCACGCCGAAATCGATCTCCTTGAACACCGTGTAGAGGATGCGGCGCGTCGAGGCGTCGATGAGGAAGATGTCGTAGAAGCCGAACGCGCTCTGGTAGCGGTGAAACGTCGGGTGGTAGCGCGCGTGCGCCTCGCCGTACGGCCCGGCCTCGGGCACCGTCAGCAGCAGGTCCTTGGCGCCCACCGGGTGCGGGTTGTCGGCCAGGAACAGGTGCTGCGCGCCGAGCACCCGCGGATCGGCGGGCAGCCAGTCGCCGAGCGCCTCGGCCTCGGCAGGCTCGTCCAGGTTGTGCGACTCGTCGTAGTAGCGGCGCACGGCCAGCGCGGCCTCGCTGTCGGCGTCGGCGGGCGGCAGGGTGGTCCAGGTGGCCCGAAACCGGCCGAGGGCCTCGATGGTGGCCTCGTCGGCCGACAGCGCGAGCACGTGGTTGCCCACGTCGGCGAAGTAGCGTTCGATCTGGCGGCTGCGTGTCTCCCTGACGGCCGCGAGCCGGTCGTAGGTGGCCTGCCGCATGGCGGCGGCCGCGCCCGCCGAGGCCTCCCACCCCGTGATGCCGATGGCGAGCAGCCCGAGGCCCAGCACGAGGAGCCGCAGCTTGGCGCGGTAGGACCGGATCCCCAGCATCGCGCCAGTATAGAGCGGCGTTCCCGCCCGAGGCTCAGGCGGGCCCGTCCTGCGGGCGGCGCTCGTGGGGTCGGCCGATGGCGAGCAAGGTCACCGAAATCTCCGAGGCGATGTCGGGCAGGCGCAGCGGGTCCCAGTCGAGGCTCCGCCGGTGCGCCAGTGCGGGTGAGAACGCCGCAATCTCGTCGGTCGTCACACCCACGTGCACCGGGATGATGAGGGCGCGGTCCTCGCGTGCCTCGCGTTCGGCGATGGCGTCGAATTCCTTCCTCGCCCAGCGCTGGTTCTCGAGGTACCGCGGCGACAGAATCACGATGCACCGCTCGCACTCCTCGAGCCCCTTGCGGATCACCCGCTCGAGGGGGTCTCCCGCGCGCATCGAATACTGGTCGAACCAGGCATGGCAGCGGATCTGCGCGAGGGCATGCGCCAGCGGGCCCGCCACCGTGTCGCGGTCGCCCGAGTCGTAGCTGATGAAGGCGAGCGGCTTCTCGAACGCGGAGCGGGCGCGCGCGTACCGCGGCCCACGTACGCGGAGGTACACGCCATGCGGCCGTACCGAGGCGACCAGCGCGTCGATCTCGACATCTGACAAGTCGTCTTCGGCATACACGAAGACGCGCCCGGCAAACTGCAGGTCGGTCGAGGGTACCTGTCGCTCGCCGTGCCTGCCCGCGCGGATGTCGCGCCCCTCACCGATGGCCAGGGCCTGGTCCACGTGCCCGCAGATGCCCTGGATGAAGCCGGGCGCGTCCGGCACGGCGGGCACGTAGAAGGCGACGAATACCGCGTTGGCGTCGAAGTCGAAGTGCAGCTGCACGGAGACCGGCACCAGCCGTCCGTCCTCGCGGGTGAAGTCGAACGTGTTGCGGCCCACGACGTCGCGTGTGAAGTCGGTCTCGAAGTAGTCGCGGACGGTGGCCATGGTGCAGACCGGACCCCTGCCGCTCCGCGTGGCGCTTCGCCGGGTGCGCCAGGGCGGCGGGAGAACGTGGAGCCGAGGATAACGCAGGCCGGCGCGGGGCCGCTTCGGCCGGCGTCAGCGCGCGCGGGACGCGGAACGGCAGGCGCGCAGGCTATGATCGGTCCGCACCGGCCGCGCGCTCCCCCACCGGCGCACCCTCGCGCATGACCCCGACCTTCGATTCGGTCCTCGTCGTCTCGTTCGGCGGGCCCCAGGGCCTCGCCGACATCCGGCCGTTCCTTGCCAACGTGCTGCGCGGACGCCGCGTGAGCCCGGAGCGCGTGGAGGAAGTGGCCCGCCACTACGAGCAGTTTGGCGGCGTGTCGCCCATCACGGCCCTGACCGTGCGGCAGGCGGCAGGGCTGGCCGACGGCCTGCGCACCGCCGGGCACCCTCTGCCCGTTCACGTGGGCATGCGCAATTGGCATCCCTATCTGGCCGAGACGCTCCGCCAGATGCAGCAGGACGGGCTGCGCCACGCCGTGGGCTTCATTGCCGCCGCGCAGCACTCGTATTCGAGCTGCCAGCAGTACCGCGAGAACGTGGCGGCGGCACAGGCCGAGGTGCGGGCCGACCTCGGCGACGCGCCGGCGGTCACCTTCACCGGGAGCTGGTTCGACCATCCCGGCTTCGTGGCGGCCAACGCCGCGCACGTGCGCACGGCACGCGCCCGGCTGCCTGCGGCGCTTCAGGCGCGTGCCCGGCTCGTCTGCACGGCCCACAGCATCCCGGTGTCGATGGCCGTCCGTTCACGCTACGAGGCGCAGCTACGACGTTCGGCGGCGCTGGTGGCCGATGCGACGGGGATGGCCGACTGGGCACTGGTCTACCAGAGCCGCAGCGGGCGCCCCGGGGATCCCTGGCTCGAGCCCGATATCGGCGACTACCTGCGATCGGCGCGGGCCGAAGGCGTCGAGGCGGTGGTCGTCTGCCCGATTGGCTTCGTCTGCGACCACATCGAGGTGCTGTACGACCTGGACCAGGCCGCGGCCGACGTGGCGCGCGAGATCGGGCTGGCGATGACGCGGGCCGACGCCGTCAACGATGACCCGCTGTTCGTGGACATGATGACCGACGTCGTGCTCACCACCGTGCGTCGCTACGCCACGGGGCGACCGTTGCCCCTCGTCGCACAGCCGGCGTCGCCCGGCTAGCGCGATCGTCGCTTCGGTGTCGCACTCCGACCCGGTCCGACTTGCGCACGACGCGACAGCGTCAGTTTGGAAAGCGATGCGCAAGGGAGGGCATCGAATTCCTGGAGCTTCGCTTTCCCGCGTCGTCGCGCCGGAGGACCGGGTCGGAGTGCGACACCGAGGCGAGAATCGCCTTAGTCGGCGTCCTCGCCGAGCCGCTTCAGGCGCCAGCGACGCAGCGTCCGGCGGCAGGTGCAGAAGCGCCCGAGGTGGCAGGCCGCCACGGTGCGCGCTTCGAACTCCATCGGTTCCACCTCGGGCACGGCGGTCGCATGCCCGAGCGTGATGTGGGGCTGGTAGGCGCCGAAGCTCGCCTCGACCCGATACCGTGACACCCACTGCAGGTCTTCCGGCCGGGCGTTGCGGCCGTAGAAGGCCTCCGGCTCGCCGCGGACCTGCTCGAAGTCGCTCATCACGGCCATCAGCCGTTCGTGCAGCCGCACCAGGGCCGGGCTGCGCTCCACGGCCATCCACACCGAACTCGCGCCGCGGCTGCCGCCGGTGACACGGACGGTGAAGGGTTCCTGGAGCGAGATGGCATGGGTCAGCCGGGCCCAGAGGTCGTCCACGGCCTCTTTCCGCACGAACTGCTGCGTAAGGGTGACGTGCGGCACGTGCAGGTCGCTCAGCCGGAGTCCCTGCGACTCGGCAGGGTCGAGCGAGGCACTCAGATCGACGGCGGCGTCGTACACCTCCGCTGGCAGGAGGATGGCCATATCCAGCGCAATGAGATCGGACATGCGTCGACGCCAGAGTATCCTAGCACCCATGCGCCCGATTCTCCGGGCCGTGCTGGCCCTTCTGCTGTTCGTCGGCGTCGCGCCGTTCGCCTCCGCGCAGGCGCCCGTGAGTTACCGGCTCTCCCTTCCTGCGCCCGAGCACCGCTGGATGCAGGTGGAGGTGACCTTCAGCGATCTGCCCGCCGAGCCCCTCGACGTGCGTATGAGCCGATCCTCACCCGGCCGCTACGCGTTGCACGAGTTCGCCAAGAACGTGTTCGGCATGGCCGCCACCGACGGTGCCGGTCGCCCACTGCCCACCGAGGTGCGGGACGTGAACGCCTGGACGGTGGCCGGCCACGACGGTACCGTGCGCCTCAGTTACCGCGTGTTCGGCGACCGCGTGGACGGGACCTACCTGGGGGTGGACTCGACGCATGCCCACGTGAACATGCCGGCGGCGCTCGTCTGGGCGCGCGGCCTCGAGGCGCGCGAGGCGACCGTGGAGTTCGTGCCGCCGGACGGGGCGTCGTGGCGGGTGGCCACGCAGCTCCTGCCGGGGCCCTCGCCGCTCACGTTCTCCGCGCCGAACCTCGCGTATCTCATGGACAGTCCGTCCGAGTTCAGCGATATGGCGCTGCGCACGTTCGCCGTGTCGGACACCCCGGGCGCGCCCACCTTCCGGCTTGCCGTCCATCACCTGGGCAGCGAGGCCGACATGGACGCCCTTGTCGCCGACGCACGCCGCGTGGTGGTGGAGACCGGGGGCATATTCGGGGAGTTTCCCCGCTTCGAGGGCAACACCTACACGTTCATCGCCGACTACCTGCCGTGGGCCAGCGGTGACGGCATGGAGCACCGCAACAGCACCATCCTCACGTCCGCGTCCGCCATCCGGTCGAACCGCGGGGCGCTCGTGGACACGATCGCCCACGAGTTCGTGCATGCGTGGAACGTGGAACGCATCCGCCCGCGGTCGCTCGAACCCTTCGACCTCGAGCGCGCCAACGTGTCCGGCGAGCTGTGGCTGGCCGAAGGCTTCACGAGCTACTACGGCCCGCTCGTGCAGCACCGGGCGGGGCTCACCTCGCTGCGGGAGCTGCTCGACGAGCTGGCGGGGACGATCAACGCCGTCGTGGGTGCTCCCGGGCGCCAGGTGCGCAGTGCCGTGGAGATGAGCCAGTTCGCCGCGTTCACCGACGCGGCGACGTGGCTCGACCGCACGGTGTTCGGCAACGCCTTCCTGTCCTACTACACGTGGGGTGAAGCCATCGCGCTCGGGCTCGACCTCGACCTCCGCGGCCGTTCGGATGGGTCCACGACGCTCGATCATTTCATGCAGGCGCTCTGGCGCGAGTTTGGCGCCCCGGGCGGGTCGCGACCGGGCACGGTGGACAGGCCCTACACGCTCGACGACGTGGAGCGGACGCTGGCCGAAGTGGCGGGCGATGCCACGTTCGCCCGCGACTTCTTCGCACGCTATGTCCGCGGGCGCGACGTCGTGGACTACGCGGCGCTCCTGGCGCGTGCCGGTATCGTCGCGCGGCCCGTGGCCCCGGGGCAGGCCACCGCGGGCGCCCTCGTTGTGCAGAACGCGGGCGGCCAGGTGCGCGTGGCCGCCAGCGTGCCGTTCGGCTCGCCGGCCTACGATGCCGGTCTCGAGCGGGACGACCTGATCCTCGAGTTCGGGCCGGGGACCGTGAGCACCGGGGGCGACGTGGATCGGGCCATCCGCAACGCGCGGCCGGGAGACGAGCTGGCCGTGGTGTTCGAACGGCGCGGCGAACGCCGTCGTGCCGTGGTCCGGCTCGTCGAGGACACGCGAATCGAACTGGTGCCCGCCGAGAATGCCGGCCAGTCCCTGACCGACGCGCAGCGCGCGTTCCGCCAGGCCTGGCTCGGCTCCACCGTCACCGGCCGATGAAGGGGAGGCGCGTGTGATCAGCCTGGGTGCGGCGCTGCGGGCCATGGATGCGGTGCTGATGCTGGCCGATGCCGCACGCCGCTTCACGGGGAAGGGTGATCCGCCTGGCGAGGCGGCGGGCGAGGCGCAGCCCGTGGCCGGGACGTCGCCCCTGGCGGGTACGCGTGGTCGCGGCGGGGCCCTGGAGCCCATGGAGTCGCGCATCGCGGGCGTGGTGGTGGCCGCCCTGCAGGAGGCGTTCGACCGCGACTACCGTCGCCTGGAACTGGAGCGCGAGCACCTCGAGGAGGAGCGCCGGCGCGCCGAACAGGCCATGCGACTCGAGCGTCGCCGGCAGGCCGTGGACCGGGAGGTGATGCGCCTGCGCCTGCATGCGGGTGCCGCGCTCCTGTGCTGGCTGCTTTCAGTGCTGGTGCTGGGGTTCCGTCTGCCCACGCTGCTGATCCCGGCGCGCCTCGTGCTGGGCGCCGGCTGGCTGGCTCTCCTGGCCGCCGTGGCTGCCGCGCTCGTCGCCGAGCGCCGGGTGGTGATGGCCGGGCACGACGACGGCACCGCGGAGTTCCCCGGGTCGAGCCCGCTGGCGCTCTGGCTGCTCGTGCTGGGCCTCGCGCTCGTGGCCGGCGCCCTGCTCGTCTGACGCGAGGGCCGTCCCGCGCCGGGCACTGGCGCCACCCTCGTCTGCGCCGCGCTTCGGTGTTGCGCTCTGGCGCGGTCCTTCGGCTCGACGGCGCGGTGCGGTTCGGGGGTGCCCTCCGGATCGGCCCTCCCGCGTCACCCATGCCTCGGTCACGCCCTTGCACACCGGTTTCCAGACTGACGCCGTCGCGCCGCTCGCAAGTCGGCCCGATCCGGAGGGCACCCCCGAACCGCACCGGACGGTGGGCGCTCCAAGCCGCATCGCGCGGCGGGTGACACCGCGCCGCCAGGCGCGGCAGGAAACACTGCACCGCCCAGCGCGGCAGGAAACACCGCGCCGTCAGGCGCAGGAGAAAACGCCGCGCCGCCCGGCGCGTCAGCGTTCAGCCGGAAAAAGCACGCCCGGCGCGAGCTTGCCCGTCGGGTCGAGGGCGCGCTTCACCGCGCGCATCTGCGCCACGCCGCCCTCGCCGTAGAGGGCGAGGAGGAGCGCCTGCTTCACCTGGCTCTGCCCGACGCCGTGTTCGGCCAGCGGCGCGCCGCCCATCGCCATCACCTCGCGGGCGATCTCGGCCAGGGCCTCGCGGCCGGCGTGCACGTGCGCGGCGGTGGCCGGCACGACGTTCGGGTGGAGGTTGCCATCGGAAATGTGACCCCAGATGGCGAACGGCAGGGCGCGTCGCTCGAAGACCTGCCGGTACAGGCGGAGCGAATCGAGGACGCGGTCCCACGGCACCACCATGTCGCCGCCCGTCTTCTGGACCTCGGCTTCGCCCCGCGCCCGCGCGGCCGCGACGAGGCTGTTCACCGTGGAGGGCACGGCTTCACGCATCGCGAAGATGCGCTCGGCCCCCCGCGTATCGCCTGGCAGCACCACGTGCGGGTCGTCCGCAACGCCTGCGGCGTCGAGCACGCCCTGCAAGGCCTCGAGGGTGCCCATGGCGCTGTCGGCGCCGCTGCCCGCCACCTCCGCCTGGACGACGAGGACCACGGCGCCGGTTCGCGGCCTCGTCAGCCCGGCCTTCGCGAAGACGTCGTCCGGCAGCAGGCGCAGGGCGTTCGGGTCCACATACTCGACGGCCGAGACGTCGAGGGCGCCGTGCCCCTGCCACGCGGCATGCGCCGCGGTACGGAGACTGGCCGTGACCGCCACCGCCTGCGCGTCGTCGGCACAGGTCACCACCGCCACGACCACCTGCGGCTTCGGGATGGCGCCCACCGTCACCTCCACGATCACGCCGAGCGTGCCCTCGGAGCCGACGAAGAGGTCCACCGCGTCCATGCCGGGCCGCGCGAAGTACCCCGCCGAGAGCTTGGCCACGTCCGGCATCGTGTAGCCCGGCACGGGAATACGAGTGGTGCCCGAAGGAGACACCAGATCGAACCAGCCCTCGGGCGATGCCGTCACCGCCCCGCGCTCGAGCACGAGGATGGAGCCGTCCGCGAGCACCACGGTGAGCCCCAGCACCCAGCGGCGCGTCGAGCCGTACTTGAACGTGGCCGCGCCGGCCGCATTGGTGGAGGCCGTGCCGCCCACGAAGGCGCCGTCGTAGGTGGGCGCGGGCGGGTAGAAGAGTCCGAGGCCGGCCAGGTGACGCTGCAGCGTGGCAAGGGGCACGCCCGCGCCGACCCGCACCTGGTGGGTCGGCTCCTGCGCCGGGCGCGCACCCGCAGCACTTCCCCCGGCCCCACCGCTCTCGGGCGCGCGCGTACGCACCGGACGCACCTCGATGCCCGTGAGCGCGCGGGTGCTGAGCACGAGGCCACCCCTGGGCGTGGCGCCGCCGGTGAGCGACGACTGTGCGCCCACGGGCAGCACCTGGCGTGCCGCGGCAACCAGGGCCGATACCTCCTCGAGCGTCGCGGGGAAGGCCACCCCGTCGGCATGGCCGCCAGGCACATGCGCCGCATCGTCGAGGAACGACGCCACGGTGTCGGACGCGCGGTCGACGTGCGGTGCGGGGGCCGGAGTGGGACGTCGCGCGATGAGCTGGTGCGTGGCCATGGCGGTCAGGGCTGTGGGACGGCGTCATCCGGGCCGGCGTTGTCCTGGACGACGGCCGCCTGCGCCGCGGCTTCTTCTGCCAGCCACGCGTCGAAATCGTCGGCCGTCATCACATCGTAGAAGCCCCGCATCCGGTAGTGCGCCAGGCCGCACAGCTGCGAGCAGACGATCTCCCAGCTGCCCAGACGCGTGGGCGTGAACCACACCGTCTGGAGCGTGCCGGGGATGGCATCCTGCTTCACCCGCATTTCCGGCAGCGCGAAGCTGTGAATGACGTCCTTGCTCGACAGGTGCACGATGACGGGCCGGCCCACGGGCATGGCCAGCTGGTTGATGGTGACCAGGTCGTCTCGGCCGGCCGCATCCGCCGGGTCGAGCCCCAGCGGGTTGTCTGGCGAGATGAGTGCGGGACTCGCGAGCCCGAACACGCCGTCCGGTCCGGGGTAGTGCACGTTCCATGCAAACTGCTCGGCCACCACGCGCACCACGAGGCTCTCGGCTTCAGACGGCAGTGCCTGGATGCGGGCGTTCCACACGGGCGTGGAGAAGACGACGAGCAGGACGACCTCGGCGGCCAGCACGCCGCCTTCGACCCAGAGCGACCATCGGCCGCGTGGGCCCGCGTAGCTCGCCGTCGGCTGCCTGCGGCGGCGGAAGCGGACGAGCACGTACAGCAGGTAGGTGGCCCAGCCCACGAAGAGCACGACCATCAGCCCGTGCGTGAGGACGAGCACCTGGTCGATGTCGCCGGCGTGTGCCGACGCCGCCACGGGAAGGTGAAGCCAGTCGAGCACGGCGCGTCAGGAATGCCCAGGGCCGGCGGCCGGCAGGCTCATGCCCCGCCGTGCCCGACGCACCAGCGATGCGAGGAACGCGCCCACCCCGCCCAGGACGAGGCCGGTGACCACCAGCATCACGCCGATGCCGACGTTCAGGCTCGACCGCGCGGCGGACTCGATGGGTGAGAAGCACACAGGACAGGCCATGAAGCGTGGTCTCCCTAGAGCAGATAGAGCAGCACGACGAGCACGAGCCAGACCGCCTTCACGAACTGCCAGTAGACGCCCGTCACCGCCACGCGGTGCGCGTAGCGCGCCGGGTCCAGCCGCGCCAGCCCGGCTCCCGGCCCAAGCAGGTAGCCGCTCACCACCAGCGCCCCGAGCAGGTGCACGGCATGCGATGCCGTGAGGGTGAAGTACAGCCCGGCGAACAGACTGGCCGAGGGCACGTGGCCCCGCGCCACGAGCCCGGTCCACTCGAGGGCGCTGGTGCCCAGGCATGCGGCGCCGAGCGCGAGGGCCGCACCGGTCCACACACGATACGACGCGGTGCCGCCGGTGTGGAGCGCCCGCGAAGCCCGCAGGGTCGCGGCCGTGGCCCCGAGCAGCAGCAGGGTGCCCAGGACGCCGAGCGGCAGCCGTACCACCTCGCGTTGCAGGGGCCATCCGTCCGCACCACTCCGCAGCAGTGCGTAGGCCGACACGAGCGACCCGAAGAACATGACCTCGGCGGCCAGGAACAGCCACAGGCCGAGCGTGGCGTTGGTGACGCCGGTGTCGGGGCGCCGCTCGACGGCCCAGGGGATGCCGCTCACCGTGCCTCCCCCGGCGCGTCCTGCGGCAGGAAGTCGTGGGGCGCGCCCGGCACGCTGTACTCGTAGGCCGGCCGGAAGACCTGCGGGCCCTGAACCGTCGCACCGTCCACCGTCGCCGGCGCCGCCGACCACTCGAGCGTGGTGGCCTCCCAGGGGTTGCGGCCCGCCACGCGGCCGAACCAGGGGCTGCCGCACACGTTCACGATGAACGGCAGCTGGAACAGACCCAGGCCCACCGCGCCCAGCCACATCGGCACGTTGAGGCCGAGCACATCCTGCGCGAGCGCGTACTGCAGGCCGCCGTCGTAGAGCCGCCGGTTCACCCCGGCGAGGCCTTGCACGAGCATGGGCCAGAAGATGACGTTCATGCACACCAGCGAGCCTGCGAAGTGGACGCGCCCCAGCCAGTCGTCGAGCAGTCGTCCGGTCACGCGCGGATACCAGTGGTAGATGCCGGCGAACAGGGCGAACATCGTGCCCGGAGCCACCACGTAGTGGAAGTGCCCGACCACGTAGTTGGTGTCGTGCAGCGGGATGTCGGTGGATGCGAGCCCGAGCGGCAGACCCGTGAGGCCGCCGATGCCGAACATCGGGAGGAACGCCAGCGCGAACAGCATGGGCGTGGTGAAGCGGATCGAGCCCCCGTGGAGCGACAGCACCAGCGAGCTGAGCACGATGACCGACGGGATCGAGATGATGAGCGTGGTGGCCTGGAAGAAGCCGCTCAGCACGGCGCTCATGCCCGTGAGGTACATGTGGTGCGCCCAGACGATGAGCGAGAGGAAGCCCAGCACGAGGATGGCATAGACCATCAGCCGGTAGCCCCAGAGCGGCTTGCGCGCGTTGTTGGCGAGCACCTCGGCCACGATGCCGAGCGGCGGCAGGATCAGGACGTAGACCTCCGGGTGCGCCAGGAACCAGAACAGGTGCTGCCACAAGAGGGGACTGCCCCCGCCGCTGCGCGCCAGCACCTCGCCCCCGACCACGAGCCCCGTGGGCATGAAGAACCCCGTGCCCGCCAGGCGGTCCATGCCCTGCAGCACGGCCGCGGCCTGCAGCGGCGGGAACGCCAGGAGGAGCAGGAAGGCCGTCACCAGCTGTGACCACACGAAGAACGGCAGGCGGAACCACGTGAGCCCCGGCGCCCGGAGCTGCACGATGGTGGTGATCATGTTCACCGAGCCGAGCATGGCCGACACTATGACGAAGAACATGCCCGCCAGCCACAAGGTCTGCCCCTCGGTGGCCAGCACGGCCAGCGGGGGATACGACGTCCACCCCGAGCCCGCCGCCCCGCCGGGCGCTGCGAAACTCACCAGCATGATGACGCCGCCGAGCAGGTACAGCTGGAAGCTCGCCCGGTTGAGCCGTGGGAACGCCATGTCGGGCGCGCCGATCTGCAACGGCACCAGGTAGTTGCCGAAGGCGCCGACCGCCAGCGGCACCACCGCCAGGAACACCATGATGGTGCCGTGCATGCCCGAGAGCTGGTTGTAGAACTCCGGCAGGACGATGCCGCCCGGTGCGTTGGCCTCGCCGAACCAGCTCCCGACCAGCGGGAGCGGGATGCCGGGATAGGCCAGCTGCCAGCGGATGATGAGGATCAAGCCGAATCCGACGAGCAGGAACAGCAGGCTCGCCAGGGCGTACTGCAGGCCGACAACCTTGTGGTCGCTGGAGAAGAGGTACTTGCGGACCAAACCGGGGCGATTCTATAGAATGCGCTTCATGCCCGCCAAGCTTCTCACCACGCTCCTGGTCGGCGTTGCCCTGATGATGACCGTCCCAGTCTCGGCCCAGACAGCCGCCCCACCCCTGCAGTACACCCTCAGGTTCCCCGCCCCCCACACGCACTACGTGGAGGTGGAGGCGCGCGTGCCTGCCGCGGGGCGACGCGAGGTGGAGCTGATGATGGCGGTGTGGACGCCAGGCTCCTACATGGTGCGCGAGTACGCGCGTCACGTGGAAGGCGTCGAGGCCACCGGCGCGGGAGGCCGGGCCCTGGCGATTGACAAGTCGCGGAAGAACCGCTGGACGGTGCGCACCGACGGCGCCGACGTGGTGACGGTGCGCTACCGGGTGTACGGCCGCGAGATGACCGTCCGCACCAACTGGGTGGAGGCCGGCTTCGCGATGCTGAACGGCGCACCCACCTTCCTCACGCTGGCCGACGGGCTGACGCGTCCGCACGAGGTGACGATCGAGCCGGCCGCGGGATGGGCCACGTCGATGACGGGGCTGGCCGAGATGCCCGGTGGCCCGCACCGCTACCGGGCGCCGGACTTCGATACGCTCGTGGATTCGCCCATCCTGGTGGGCAACCCGGCCGTCTACGAGCTCACGGTGGGCGGAAAGCGCCACTACCTGGTCAACGAGGGAGAGTCGGGCACGTTCGACGGCGCGCGGGCGGCGCGCGATCTCGAGACCCTCGTGGCAGCCCACCTGCGCCTGTGGGGCCAGCTGCCATACGACAAGTACGTGTTCCTCAACCTCATCACCGAGGCCGGCGGCGGGCTCGAGCACAAGAACTCCACCGTGCTCATGACCACGCGCTGGGCCACGCGCACGCGTCGCGCCTACCTGGGCTGGCTCGACCTGGCGAGCCACGAGTATTTCCACGCGTGGAACATCAAGCGGCTCCGGCCGGTGGAGCTCGGCCCGTTCGATTACGAGAACGAGAACCACACGCGCAGCCTGTGGATTGCCGAGGGCGTCACCGACTACTACTCGGAGCTGGTGGTGCACCGTGCCGGGCTCTCCACGCAGGAGGAATACCTGGACGGGCTGTCGAACCAGATCGAACAGCTCCAGACCACGCCCGGGCGCCTGGTGCAGTCGGTGGGCGCAGCCTCGTTCGATGCCTGGATCAAGTACTACCGGCCGGACGAGAACACCGTGAACACGGCCATCAGCTACTACACGAAGGGGTTCGTGATCGGCTTCCTGCTCGACGCCCGGATCCGGGCGGCCACCGACGGGACCAGGTCGCTCGATGACGTCATGCGTCTGGCCTACGACCGGTTTGCCGGCGATCGTGGCTACACCCCTGCGCAGTTCCAGGCCGTGGCGGAGGAAGTGGCGGGCGTGTCGCTCGACGCCTTCTTCGACCGGGCGGCCGAGTCCACCGAGGAACTGGAGTACGCCGACGCGCTCCAGGCGCTCGGCCTCAGGTTCCGGCCCGCGGCACAGGGCATCGGCTCGGGAGGACGCGCCTGGCTTGGCCTCTCGACACGCAACGACAACGGCCGGCTGATCGTCACGCAGGTGCGGCGCGACACGCCCGGCTACGCGGCCGGGGTGAACGTGGACGACGAGATCCTCGCCATCGACGACATCCGCGTCCGGGCCGATCGTCTCGACAACCGGCTCGAGCAGTATCGCCCGGGCACGCGCGTCACCCTGCTGGTGGCCCGACGCGAGGCCCTGGTGCGACTCGAAGCCGTGCTGGGCGCCGAGCCGGCCCGCGCCTGGCGGCTGGAGGTGGACCCCACGGCCACGCCTGCGCAGGCCAGGCGGCGCGGCGACTGGCTCGCCCCGGCCGTGGCCAACTGATGCCGTTCGAGCCCGAGTACGTCTCGCACGTCCTCGAGGTCAACTTCGCGGACGCCAAGCGGCTCTTCCTCGCGCCCCTGCTGGCAATCCACCGGGCGCACCTGGTGATGCTCGCCGACCGGGGCATCGTGGCGCCCGTCCACGCGCGCGCCGTGCGCGACGGTCTCGACGCCATCCCCGAGAACGAGGTGCGGGCCGCGCCCTTCGACCCGGCGTGCGAGGACCTCTTCTTTCACCTCGAGGCCCGCCTCGAGGCGGCATGCGGCCGCGACGTGGCCGGCTGGCTCCGCATTGCGCGCAGCCGCAACGACATCGACATGACGATGTACCGCATGCGGCAGCGCGAGTGGCTGCTCGCCCTCGTGGCGCAGTCGGTGCGATTGCGCGAGGCCCTGCTCGCGCTGGCGGGCGCCCACGTGCAGACCCTCTTCGCCGCGCACACGCACACGCAGCCTGCGCAGCCCACCACGCTCGCGCATTACCTGCTGGCGGTCGTCGAGCAGGTGGAGCGCGACGGCGTGCGCCTGCGCGCGGCCTGGGGGAGCGTGAACCGCTGTCCGCTCGGCGCCTGCGCCATCACCGGCACGGGGTTTCCCATCGACCGGCAACAGACGAGCGACCTGCTCGGCTTCGACGGGCCGACCGGCAACACCTACGGCAGCATTGCCACCGTGGACTACCTGCTCGAGAGTGCCGCCGCGGTCTCGGTGATGCTGGTGGGGCTTGGCCGGGTCGCACAGGATCTGCTGCTGTGGAGCACCGCGGAGGTGGGCTACCTGCGGCTCGCCGACGGGCTCGTGCAATCGAGCAGCATCATGCCGCAGAAGCGGAATCCGGTGGCGCTCGAGCACACCCGCTCGCTCATCAGCCGCGCCTGTGCCGAGGCCGCCGCCATTCCCCAGGTGGTGCACAACACGCCGTTCGGCGATATCGTGGACACCGAGGACGACCTGCAGCCGCTGGTGGCCTCGATGTTCGGGAACGCGTCGCGGGCCGTGAGCCTGCTCGTGGCCGTGCTGCGGGGGGCCGAGTTCGACGTGGCGCGGATGCGTGATCGGGCCGCGGCGCACGGCACGACCTCCACGGAGCTGGCCGACGATCTGGTGCGCCGGCACGGGCTGCCCTTCGTGGCGGCCCACGAGATCGCGGCGGCCGCGTTGGCCGACGCCGGCGGCCCGGCCCCCTCGCTCAGGGCCGCGGCGGTGGCCCGGGCATCGGTGGCCCGCATCGGGCGGGCACTCCAATACAGCGACGCCGACATGGAGAGGGTGATGAGCGCCGAGCACTTCGTGGACGTGCGCCGGACCCCAGGCGGGCCGGCCGCCGAGCAGGCGGGCCGCGCGATCGAGGCCGCCACGCGCGCGGTGGGCGACGACCGCCGGTGGCTGGCCGGCACGCGCGACCGCCTCGATGAGGCGCGGCGGACGCTTGCCGAGCGGAGCCAGGCGCTGTGACCCGCATCCAGCGCCGCTACATCCGCGTGCTCGTCATCTGGGTCGTCGTGCTCGTGGCCCTCTACGTCTTTCAGCAGTCCTACTCGTGACCCCGCTGCCCCCCATACGCTGAATGCATTTCATCGACTGGACCATCATCGTCGTGTACCTGACGTGGATCGTCTGGGACGGCCTGCGTCTCACCAAGCGCAGCACCGAACTCGAGGGCTACTTCCTCGGGGGCCGGAGCCTGCCCTGGTGGGCGGTGGGCCTGTCGGTGATGGCCACGCAGCTCAGCGCCATCACCATGGTCGGCACCACCGGGCAGGGCTATGCCGACGGCATGCGCTTCCTGCAGTTCTACTATGCGCTGCCGCTGGCGATGATCGTGCTCTCGGTGACGCTGGTGCCCTTCTTCCACTCGTCCGGCGTGTACACGGCGTACGAGTACCTCGAGGGCCGGTTCGACGCGAAGACGCGTGCGTTCACGAGCCTGCTGTTCCTGCTCTCGCGCAGCATGTCGCTGGGCGTGGTGATCTCGGCGCCGGCCGTGGTGCTGGCGGTGGTGCTGGGGCTGAGCGTCACCAACACGGTGCTGCTCATCGCCCTGCCCACGGCCGTCTACACGATGTTCGGGGGCGTGCAGGCCGTGACCTGGACCGACGTGAAGCAGATGGTGCTCATCGTCGGCGGGCTGGCCGCCGCCGTGGTGGTGCTGGTGACGGGCCTGCCGGACAACGTCAGCATCGGCCAGGCGCTCGACGTGGCGGGCGCCACCGGCCGCCTCCAGACCTTCGACTTCAGCTTCGACCTCACCAACCAGTACACCTTCTGGTCCGGCACCATCGCGGCCCTGTTCCTCTTCTGCTCCTACTTCGGCACCGATCAGAGCCAGGTGCAGCGCTACCTGACCACCCCCTCGGTGGACGATGCCCGCGAGTCGCTCCTGATGAGCGCGTACTGGAAGATCCCGCTCCAGGCGCTGGTGCTGCTGGTGGGCGTGCTGATGTTCCTCTACTACCTGTTCACCCCGGCGCCGATGCTCTTCAACGCCGTGCACGAGCGGGAGATGCGCGACGGCCCGGTGGCGGCCGAATACCAGGCACTCGAGGCACGGTTCACCGAAGCCGAGTCGGCGCGCCGCGCCGCGGCCACCGCGCTGGTCGAGGCCGGGCAGGCGGGCGACGAGGCCCGCGTGGCCGAAGCCGACGCGTCCTTCCAGGCGCGCGAGCAGGAGGTACGAACGGTGCGTGGCGAAGCCCTGGCGCTCGTGCGCGCGGCGACGGGCGACGCCACCTACAGCGACGCCAACTACGTGTTCCCGACGTTCATCCTGACGCAGATGCCCGTAGGACTCGTAGGGCTGCTCGTGGCGGCAATTCTGGCCGCGGCCATGTCGAGCATCTCCGCCGAACTCGCGTCGCTGTCGACGGCCACGGTCATCGACTTCTACCGCCGCTTCGTGCGGCACGAGGCGAGCGACGCCCACTTTCTCCTCGTGTCGCGCGCGGCCACCGGCCTGTGGGCGCTGTTTGCGGCGGGAGTGGCCATCTGGGCGGCCGAACTGGGCTCGCTCATCGAGGTGGTGAACCGCTTCGGTTCGTTCTTCTACGGCTCGATTCTCGGCGTGTTCATCCTCGCCGTGGGCTTTCAGCGCGCGACGGCCAACGGGGCGTTCGTGGGCCTGCTGGCGGGCATGGCGGCGGTAGCCTGGGCGGCGAGCTTCACCAACCTGGCCTTCCTCTGGCACAACGTGGTGGGGGCCGTGGCCGTGGTCGTGGTGGGCCTGGCGGTCAGTCTGCTGACGCCCGGCCGGAAGGCGGCCTGATGCTGCTGCGCATCATCCTGTTCGTGCTGGCGTTCATGGTGGTGGCCTGGATGATCGGCGGGCTGCTGCGCGATCGCACGCGGCGCTGACGGGCCTGAACAGTGACCGCGCGGCGGGCGTGGGCGTGCCCGGACGGCGTGACTCGCTCGCGCCCGGATAGCACGGCGGGCGTGACGTGCCCGGCCGTTTTGACCCGTTCGCGTCGGGATAACGCGGCGCGCGTGCCGTGCCCGGCCGTCGTGACTCGTTCGCGCCGGAAGGCACTGCGGTGGCCGGCGCAGACCTCCTGACGCTCGGGTCGCGCATCGCCTTGTGAGCGCTCAACCGAGCGGACGCCCTGCGCCACCTCGCGCCTTCGTACCTCCCTGTCGGCGCGACTCGACACGCCGGCCGGACGCGCCACGCCCGCCGCCGCGACCCGGCGCCAGGGTTGCCGTGGGGTCGCCCGACGTCATCTCCGCCGTGCCGGCCTGGCGCGCCTCGTTCGCGATTCAACTGCGCGGCGGGCGTGACGTGCCCGGCCGTCGTGACTCGTTCGCGCCGGAAGGCACTGCGGTGGCCGGCGCAGACCTCCTGACGCTCGGGTCGCGCATCGCCTTTGTGAGCGCTCAACCGAGCGGACGCCCTGCGCCACCTCGCGCCTTCGTACCTCCCTGTCGGCGCGACTCGACACGCCGGCCGGACGCGCCACGCCCGCCGCCGGGACCCGGCGCCAGGGTTGCCGTGGGGTCGCCCAACGTCATCTCCGCCGCGCCGGCTCGGGCATCTGGCTTGATCACCTCTAGGACCTCTGCCCGGCACACCGTTCTCACCCTGGGATGTGAAGGCCTCGTGTTGCCCGATGTTCAGCCGTCGCATCAGACGCTTCATGGCCCTTACCCGTTCGGTCTCCACGCGTGGCTCCCTGGTCCGATCCGGCTGCCGACATCCTTCGTTCCACCGGACGAGCCGTTCGTCCAGACATCGTCCGTCGTGATGGAATCTCGAGCGTCGAGGGCTCGTTCCGGCCGCCGCGCCTTCCGGCGCGAGGGCGTCACGACACTTGCGCAACCGACGACAGGTGTCGCGACCGGCGACGCGGCGGCGGGCGAGGTGGGTCTGGCCGGCGTGTCGAGTCGCGCCGACGGGGAGGCACGAAGGCGCGAGGTGGCGCAGGGCGTCCGCTCGGTTGAGCGCTCACGAGGGCGATGCGCGACCCGAGCGTCACGGGGTCTGCGCCGGCCACCGCAGCGCCTTCTGGCGCGAACGAATCACGACGCTTGGGCGACCCACGACAGGTGTCGCGACCGGCGACGCGGCGGCGGGCGAGGTGGGTCCGGCCGGCGTGTCGAGTCGCGCCGACAGGGAGGCGTGAAGGCGTGAGGTGGCGCAGGGCG
>JBFWZN010000004.1:0-415972 GCA_050185275.1 Vicinamibacterales bacterium
TCGCGCCCACAGTCTTCGCCAGCGGGCAGTTCGCACTGAAGGGCGGCACAGCAATCAACCTGTTCCTCCGCGAGATGCCGCGACTGTCCGTCGACCTCGACCTGGTGTTCACAGATCACCAGCTTGACCGCGCCGAGGCGCTCGCCGGAATCAACGAGGCACTGCGAGAAGCTCGCAGCAGCCTCGGCAAGCGCGGCTTCAAGGTGCAGGCACTCTCCGCAGCCGACATGGGCGAGACGAAACTGCTCGTCCAGCGCGACGACCTCGTGGTGAAGGTGGAGGTCAACACGGTCATTCGCGGCACCATCCACCCGGTGCAGGCGCGCTCGCTCACGCCAGCTGCCAGTGACGCCCTCTTCGCCGATGTCGAGGTCCCGCTGCTGGCACCCGAGGAGGTCTACGGCGGCAAGCTCGTCGCGGCGATGGACAGGCAGCATCCTCGTGACCTCTTCGACGTGATGCAGCTGTTCGAGCACGGTGGCATATCGCCTGGCATCCGGCGCGCGTTCGTGGTTTACCTCGCCAGCCACAACCGCACGCTGCACGAAGTGCTGTTCCCGCCACGTAAGGATGTCGCGCTCGCCTACGAGGGTGGATTCGTCGGTATGACCACGGAGCCGGTGACGCTCGACTCGCTGCTCGACGTCAGGGATCGGTTGTTCGCCGAATTGCCGGCCGCCCTCGACGCGGATGAGCGCGAGTTCTTGCGAACGCTGGTTCGCGCACGACCGAACTGGTCCCTCCTGGGCATTCCCCACCTGGAGGAGCTGCCCGCCATCCGGTGGAGGCTACAGAATCTGCAGGAACTTGAGCGCAACCAGCCCGAACGTTTTCAAGCCTTGGCTTGCGCCCTCGAAGCTCAACTCTGAACTGTGAGCGACAAGTGTCTCAGGCAGAACACGAAGAGCCGCAGCGAATCGCCGACATCCCGAAGATTCGGGAGCTTGTGGGGGAGGCGAGGAGTTCCGCGTGGGTCACCTCCGTGAGCAAGCGGCGCGCGGAGCGTTCCGACAGGCCGGTGATGCGCGAGGCCTCGCCCCGCTCCAACTCGGCGCGCACAAGAACGGCCTCGGGCGGGTGCTCGAGGCGGGCCGGCTCCAAGCCGGTTGGCGTTTCCCAGAGCAATTCTGGCCGACTATTGCTCATCGAAACAGGCGGCAATCATAGGACTGATCTCCGCGTTCCGCGCACCTCTTGGCCGATCTATTGGCCGATCTGCCTGTTTGAGGCGCCTCGATAACGCCTCGGCGCGGAACGCCGGCCGACGCGCGCTGTCCTCCGGATCAGGAGTAGCCTGTCCCCGCCCCATGCCCGAGGAACTGGTCCCGATACTCCGCGTGACGAACGGCCCGGCGGCAGCCGTGTGGTACGCCCGGCTTGGGTTCACGGTGGAGGGCGAGCACCGGTTCGCGCCCGACCTGCCGCGGTATCTCTTCCTCCGGCGTGGCCCGAATGCGCTGCACCTCTCCGAGCACCAGGGCGATGCCCGCCCCCACACGCTCGTGTACTTGTACGTGGACGACGTGGAGGCCATTGCCCGAGAGTTTGGCGTGCCAATCACGGAGCAGCCGTGGGCGCGGGAAGTGGCGCTGGTAGACCCGGACGGCAACCGGTGGCGCATCGGGCAGCGCCGGAGCTGACGGACCCGGCCGCGGGCCTATAATGGCCGCGCCCGTGGCCGCGCCCGCGCGGGCACAGCCCACGCCACGGCGGCCCCATGCACGTCTTCGTCCTCGACGACTCCCCCGTCGCCCCCGCGCGCCTGCGGGCGCTGCTGCCCGAGTGGGCAGACGTCACCCCGTTGTCCCGCCTGGAAGACCTGCGCGGCGCGGTGCTGGCCGGCGCGTGCCTGGTGGTCACCGAGCACATCCTGCCGTGGGCCGACTGGTTTCGGGTGCTGCACGAAACGCGCGCGCTCGACCCGGCGTTGCCCGTCGTGGTGTGGACCGACCAGGGCAGCGAACGCGTGGCCGTGCGGGCCATGCGGGCGGGCGCGGCGCACTACCTGCGCAAGTCGGTACCCGACGAGGTGGTGCACGCGGCCCTGCTGCCGCTGCTGCAGCCGGCCCAGGCCGGACCCACGCCGGACGGCGATGGCCATCACGGGCCGGTGGCCGCCTCCCGCGCCTTCTATCACGGAGCCGTCACCCGGTTTCTGTCGGACCGCGTGCAGGACCGCCGGCAGCTCACCGTGCAGGCCGCGGCGATGGACCAGTTGCCGGCCGGCGCCATCGCGCTCGACGCCGACCTGCGCGTCACCTACTGGAACCGCAGGGCCGAAGAGCTGTACGGATATCCCGCGGCGGCGGCCCTGGGGCGGACCGTGCTCGATCTGGTGGTGCCGGAGGAGTCGAGAGGCACCATCGTCGCCATGGAGCGCCACCTCGACACCGCCGACACCGCGGCCTTCGAGTCGCCGGGCATGCGTGCGGACGGCACGCGGGTGCACCTGCACAAGTCGGTCACCGTGGTGCGCAACGCCGAGGCCCGCCGCATCGGCACCATCGTGGTCGTGGAGAGCTTCGAGGAGATCCGCGAGCGCGAGCGGCTGCTGCGCGAGGCCCTGGCCGAGCGTGGCGCGCTGATCCGCGAGGTGCACCACCGCGTGAAGAACAGCCTGCAGGTGGTGTCGAGCCTCCTGAGCGTGCAGGCGCGGCAGGCGGCCACCCCGGGCGTCCGCGCCAGCGTGGACCAGTGCCAGGCCCGCATCCGCGCCATTGCCACCGCGCACGAGGCGCTGTACGAGGGGTCGGCGCCCGAGCGCGTGGGCCTGCGCCACTACCTGCAGCAGCTCGTGGCGCGCCTGTGGCCGCCCGACGACGAGGGCGCCGCCGTGTGGGTGGGCCACGTGGCGCCGGCCACCCTCGACGTGGACCTGTCCGTGTCGCTGGCGCTCATCGTGGTGGACGTGGTGCTGGCCGCACTCGAAAGGCCCGCCGTGCCGTCCGAGCTGCAGGTGCCACCGGTCGCGCCACTCGAGGCTCCGTCAGCCGCGTCGGCAGACGCGCCATCCGACGCGCCACCGCCGGCCGCACCGACGCGACGCGTGCACGTGGAGGTGGACATCGTGGAGGCGCACGGCGCACGGCGCGACGAAGCGCGCGACTACGAGCTGGTGGTGCGCACCACCTCGGGCGGCACCCTCCGCCTGTCGGGCCTGGCGGAGGTGCTGGTGGACCAGATCCGGGGCCGCGCCGTGTACCAGTCGGCTCCGGGCGGCGTGGTGCGCGTGCGCTTTCCCGGGACGACGCCGTCGGCACCGCCCGCACCGCCCGCACCACACGAAGCCGCACGAAACGGCGCACTGGCGCAGGACGCAGCACCGCACGACAGGCCGCGCCACGACACCGGAGGCGACCGGTGAGGGCCGCGCACCGGGAGCTGGACACATGCCGGGCATGATCACGCGCGTCCTCGTGCTCGACGACGCACCCGACACGTGCATCCGAGTCCGCGGGTTGCTGCCTGCCTCGGTGGACGTGGTGTGCATCCAGGGCCGCGAGGCGCTGCGCACGGCGGTCCGGGCGGGGGCGCACCTGCTGCTCACCGAGCGTGCCGTGGCCTGGGGCGACTGGCAGGCCGTGCTGCACGAGGCGCACGAGGCGGCCCCGGCGCTGCCGGTGGTGCTGCTCACCGGCACGGGGGACGAGCGGCTGGCGGTCCGCGCGTTGCGCGCCGGCGCGGCCGACTACCTGCGCAAGAGCCTGCCGGACCACGCCCTGCAGCCGGCGCTCCGGCGGCTGCTGGCCGCGCAGTCGGGCAGGCCTGTCCTCGAGGCCGTGCCGGTGGGCGAGGTGTCGCCGGCGCGGGGCCAGGCCGACGCCCCGCCGCCCGACGACTCGGCCTGCACGCGCGAGACCACGATGGTGCGTCTGGTGCGCCAGGCCGACGAGCACGCCCTCTTCTACCAGGCCATCGTGCACGACATTACCGAGCGCGAGCGGCGGCGGCACGAGCTGACGCGGCAGGCCGCGGCGCTCGACCAGCTGCCGAGCGGCGCCATCGGCCTCGACGACCGCCTGCGCGTCACCTACTGGAACCGCCAGGCCGAGGCGCTGTACGGCTTCGCCACCGCGGACGCGCTCGGGCGCAGCATCCTGGATCTGGTGGTGCCGCCCGAGAACCTGCCGTTCCTGGACGCCATCGAACAGCAACTCGCCAGCGAAGACCGCGTGGGCTTCGAGTCCAACGACCTCCGGGCCGATGGGTCGCGGGTGCTGCTGCAGAAGTGGATTACGGCGGTGCGCGACGAATCCGGCCGCCGCATCGGGTCCATCGAGGTGGTGGACGACATGGAGGAACTGCGCCAGCGCGAGCGGCAGCTCACCCAGGCGCTGGCCGACCGCGACGCCCTGATCCGCGAGGTGCACCATCGCGTGAAGAACAGCCTGCAGGTGGTGTCGAGCCTGCTGAGCGTGCAGGCACGCCAGGCAGGCGCACCGGCGCTCCGCCGTCTGGTGGACCAGTGCCAGGCCCGCATTCGCGCCATCGCGGCGGCGCATGAAGTGCTGTACGAAACGCCGGCCCACGGCACGCTCGACCTGCGGCGCTACATGGAGCAGGTGGTGGCCCGCCTGTGGCCGGCCGAGCGCCGCGCCACGATTGCCGTGGGGCACGTGGCACCGGTGCGCGTGGACGTGGACCTGTCGGTGTCCCTTGCGCTCATCGTGGTGGACCTCGTGCTCGGCACCCTCGAGCACGCCGACCGCCGTCGGCGTGTGGACATCACCGTGGCGCTCGAAGGCCCCATGGCCCTCACGCGTACCGAGACGCCGCACTACGAGCTGGTGGTCCGCTCCAGTACCGGTCGGGTGCAGGCGCTCTCGGGCCTGGCCGAGGTGCTCGTCGAGCAGATCCGGGGTGTGCCGGCCCCGGGGGTGCGCGACGACCGCGAGTTGCGCATCCACTTCTCCCCGGCACCCACGGAGCTCATCGCATGACCGGCCACCGTCCGGACGTTGCCCACGCACCCCACGTCGCCCTCGTGGGTCTGGCCCCCGCGCTCGCCGCGCAGGTGGCGCGGGTGCTGGCACCCACCGGCGCGCGCGTGGCCGCCTTTGCCGGCGAGGCCGAGGCGCTGGCGTGGGAAGAAGACGGGCGACGCGCCGACCTGCTGGTGTGCGGCCATACCGGGAGGAGCGTGGCAGCGAGCAGTGTGGCAGCCAGCAGCGTGGCTGGGCACGGGGCCGCGCACACCATCGATGCGCTCGACACGATGCAGCGCGTGCGGGCCCTGGCGCCGACCATGCCCGTCGCGGTGTTTGCCGCGGCCGGCAGCGAGGACGTGGCCGTGGCCGCCATCAAGGCCGGCGCGGCCAGCTACGTGCCGGCGCCGGCCGACGACTCCGAGTTGTGGGAGATGCTGCGTGAGGGCCTGCAGGCGGCCGCCTCGGGGCTCGGGCCGCGCCTCTCGCGCCTGCTCGACAACCTCGACATCGGCATGTTCCGGTTCGATCCCGACGACCGCCTCGTGGAGGCCAACGACGCCCTTCGGCGCATCCTGCACCAGCCCTCGCTCGACGCGCTCTACGCCCGCACCGATGTGTGCCGCTTCCTGGCCGACCTGGCGCGTGACGGCGGAGGCACCCCGCGCACCGTGCGCACGCGACTGCTCGCCGACCACGGCACCGACGTGGTGGTGGAGACCGGCGCCCGTGCCGTGGTCGATGGGCAGGGCGTGGCGCAGGGCTGGGAGGGCTACGTCATCGACGTCACCGAGCGCGAGGATGCCAGGGCCCGCGCCACCACGCGCGCCACGCTCATCGAACAGGTGCGGCATGCCGTCATCGCCACCGACGAGCACCTCACGGTGGTGGTGTGGAACCACGGCGCCGAGATGCTGTGCGGCTGGCCGGCGGGCGAAACCCTGGGACAGCCGCTGATGGTGGTGGCCGAGAAGCTCGGGATGACCGACCAGGTACACACCATCATCGCGGTGCTGCAGGACGGCGGACGCTGGGAAGGCGAGGTGCAGTACCGGCGGCAGGACGGGCAGGCGGGCGAGTCGTACCTGCGGGCGGCCGCCCTGTCGATCGATGGCGCCTTCGCCGGCTTCGTCGGGTCGGCGGTGGACATCGCCGAGCGCAAGCAGCTCGAGGCGCAGCTCACCGAGGCCGTGGCCGCGCGCGAGCGCCTGCTGACGGAGGCCCTGCGCCGCGTGCGCAGCAACCTGCAGCTGGTGTCGAGCCTCATCAACGTGCAGCTGGCGCGTCAGGGCGACGAGTCGCTGCGCCTCATCGCGCGCGACACGCAGAACCGCATCCGCGCCATCGCGCTGATGAACGAGTGGCTGCTGCCCACGCCCGGCCAGGGCCTGGTGAACATGCAGGGGTATCTCGTGCAGATTGCCGAGTACCTGGGCGCCGCCTTCAGTCGCGAGTCGCGCGTGCACATCTCCTGCACGGTGGAACCCATCGCCATGGGCGCGGAGCAGGCCACGCGCGTGGGACTGGCCGTGAACGAGCTGGTGGTCAACGCGCTCAAGCACGCGTTTCCAGGGGTGTCCGAGGGCACGATCGTGGTGCGGCTGGCCGCCCAGCCCGGGGGCGAGACGGCGGAACTGGTGGTGCGCGACTCCGGCGTGGGCCTGCCGGAGGCCTACGACCCGCTCACCAGCACCACGCTCGGACTGCGCCTGGTGCTCGACCTGGCCCAGCGCCTCGACGCCTCGCTGACGGTGGAGCGCACCGGCGGCACCACATTTCGCTTCGTGCTGCCGCTCCACGAGCAGGCGTAGGCGCCAAACAGCGCGAGCCTCGGTTCGGTGTAGCGCTCTGTCCCGGTCCGACTTGCGCACGACGTGACAGCGGTAGTCTGGAAAACGATGCGCAAGGCGCACGACCGAATTCCCTGGAGCAGCGTTTTCCCGCGTCGTCGCGCCGGAGGACCGGGGCGGAGTGCTACGCCGAACCGCAAACCGCGCTAGTTGCGCGACTCCGGCCCCCGCTCCTGCAGCTTCGCGAGCAGCTCGGCCTGCGACGACACGGCAAACTTCCGGAAGATGGCCTTCAGGTGGTTGCGCACCGTGAAGGGGCTGATGGAGAGGTCCTCGGCAATGTGCGAGACGCGGCGGTTGCTGAGCAGCGCGTCCAGCACCTCGCGCTCGCGTGGCGAGAGCAGGGTAATGGTCTGCCGCTGTTCGTCCGTGAAGTTCCACACCCGGGGCACGCCGCTGGCGTCGGGCTCGGGCCACCGCAGGGCCAGGAGCACCGAACTCAGAAGCTGCCGGTCGTCGAACGGCTTCACCACGTAGCCGGCTACTCCCGCCGCGATGGACTGGGCCATCGTCTGGGGATCCGCAAAAGCAGTGAGGAGGACCGTGCGGAGCTGCTGGCGGGCCCAGAGCTGGCGCGCCAGCGTCACGCCGTCGATGCCCTGCCCCAGGCGGATGTCGGACACGACCAGGTCCACCGAGCCCGGCGTGATGGCCCGCAGCGCGTCTTCGGCGGAGTGCGCCATTCCCACCACGTCGAGGCCGGCGCTGGCCAGCACCCCGGAGACGTCGAACGCCACGACGCCCTCATCCTCGACGATGAATACACGATCTCTCTTCATGTTGCCGTCGCCCCGCCGGGCGATACCGGCGCCCAGGTGTCGGTGCCTGTCTGACAGGCACCACGGGGAATTATCCGTGATGGTCCCCCAAGGCATCAAGGCCGAGCCGGCGCGATTGCCAGCCAGCGCGCGTAGAATCGTGCATCCGGCCGGGCGGTGCCCGCGCACGCCCCGGCGCCTGTGCGCGCCTGGCACTCGACACGGGCCGTCTGCGGGGCGGCCCCGCTGGTGGACGCCACGATGACCGAACCCAACGGCGAAAGCTTCCGCTGGAACGACGGCGCCGAGGACGGCGAAGACGCCGCCACCCGCTTTCCGCCCGATACGATCGGCCTGGCCGCGTGGCATCAGCTGGTGGAGCTGGCCGCCTTCCGCAATCCACTCGAGGCCCTCGATGGATTCTTCTCGGCCACGGCGCCGCTGCGGAGCGTGCCCCGTCCGCCGCGCCTGTTCGTGTCGCATCAGAAGGGCGACGCGGTGTGGGCCGAGCGCGTGGCCTATCTCGCCACCCAGCATGGGTTGCAGTACTGGCTCGACATCCACGACCCGGCACTCATCGCCGCCAACCATCAGCCCGCAACCGGCCTGCAGCAGGCCGTGCTCGTGGCGGGCCTCATCGAGATGGCGCTGCTCAACTGCACGTGCGTGGCGGCCGTGCACACCACGGGCAGCCGGGCCTCGGCCTGGATCCCCTACGAATTCGGCCGGGTGAAGCTGCACCGGCCCGTGTCGTGGCAGGCGTGCGGGTGGTTCCACCCGGCGGTGCAGGCGGGCGGCACAGCCGAATACTTCGAACTCGGCGTGAAGACCTTCGGCGAGGGGATGTCGCCGGTGGCCCCTGGCCCGTGGACGTGGATTCGACACTGGCTCGACCTGCAGCACGGCGCCGGTGGCCCGCCCCGCAGCTGGAGTCGCCCCGTCCCCCCGCCCTTGCCCTGAACGCGCCCACGGCACCACCCCCGCGACCACGAGGGGCACGCAGGGTCACGTGAGGCATCTGCGAGACCGCAGTCGCCAGCCCTGACGCGAGGGCGCGGCCTCGGGCCTGAAACGCCCGAGGTCTGAGACGCACCATCGGGTGAGGAGCCCTGCATGGTCGGCGTCACCGTTCCGCATCCGTCTCACGATACCTGTCCGCCCCACGACACCTGTCCGTCACACGACATCGCCACGTCCCCCGTCGCAGTCACGGTGGCCACCCCAGCCACACGAAGCATCGCGGTCCCACCAGGCATCGCGGTTGCGTCCGTCGGTGCGGCCACATCGGGCCTCACGGTCTCGTCGGTCAACCCGCCGTTGTCGATCAACCCGACCACCCCGGTCACCCCGGCACGACTCGATGCCTGGCTGCGGCGTGCACAACCGGCCGCGCCAGTACTGGTGATGGACACTCAGGTGGTGGCAGCGCGCTACGCGGCGCTCGCGCGGGCGCTGCCGGGCGTGGAGCTGTGCTACGCGGTGAAGGCCAACCCACTGCCGGGTGTGCTCGACACGCTGGCGTCGCTCGACGCATCGTTCGACATCGCGAGCGACGCGGAGCTGCGGCTGTGCCTCGATCAGGGCATGGCGCCGTCGCGGCTGTCGTTTGGCAGCCCGGTGAAGTCGGCCGTCGCCATCGCCCGCGCCTACGAGGCGGGCGTCCGTCGCTTCACGGTGGACGCGCGCGCCGAACTCGACAAGGTAGCGGTCCACGCGCCGGGCGCCTCGGTGCTGGTACGGCTGGCCACGAGCGGCCGTGGCGCCGAGTGGCCCCTGTCGCGCAAGTTTGGCTGCGACCCGGTCACCGCGCTCGACCTGCTGCGACGCGCGCGGGCGCTCGGCCTGCACCCGGACGGCCTCACCTTTCACGTGGGCTCGCAGCAGACGGACCCGTCGCAGTGGGACGCGCCGATTGCCGCCTGCGCCACGATATTCAGCACGCTGCACCGCGAAGGCATCCATCTGCCCTGTCTCAACGTGGGCGGCGGCTTCCCCGCGCCCTACGGCACGCCGGTGCCCGCCATCGAGGCCGTCGGCGAGGCCATCCTTGAGTCTGTGCGGCGCCACTTCGGGCAGGCGGCGCCACGGCTGATGGCGGAGCCGGGGCGGTACCTGGTGGCCGAGGCCGGGGTCATCGAGGCGCAGGTGGTGCTGGTGGCCGACCGCGCGTCGGGCGAGCCACGCCGGTGGGTGTACATCGACTGCGGCAAGTTCGGCGGCCTGGCCGAGACGGCCGACGAGGCCATCCGCTACCCGCTGCACGTGCCGGGACGGCACGGGGACCCGGTGCGGGTGGCGCTGGCGGGCCCCACCTGCGACAGCGCCGACATCCTCTACGAGCGCACGCCGTGCCTGCTGCCCGGTGACATCCGCGAAGGCGATCGGCTGCGCATTCTGTGCGCAGGCGCGTATACCTATACGTATGCGTCGGTCGGCTTCAACGGGTTTCCCCCGCTGACGGCCGTCGCCATCTGAGGGACTCGCCGATGGGGATGCTCGCGCTCGCGGCCGCGGCCGCGCTCTGTTTCTCGCTGGGCGGACTGTTCATGAAGCAGGCCGACGGCCTCCGTCTGCTCGCGCCGGGCGTGGCGTTCCTGCTGCTCTTCGCGCTGGGCGCGGTGCTGCAGTCCTACGCCATGCGCGGCACGGGGCTGGCGGTCACCTACGTGATGGTGCTGGGGCTCGAAGCCGCGATCGCCACGGGCCTTGCGGTCGGTCTGCTCGGCGAACCGATGTCGGCGGTGAAGGCCGGCGGCATCGTGCTCACACTGGTGGGCATTGCCGTGATGCGCACCGCCTGACGGGGGGCCCGGCCGCAGGGCGGCCCCTGAATGCGTGCCGCGCGCCTTGTGCATCGGGCGCCGCACCACTACGATGGACCCGCTCGGACGGAGGGTCCCATGCTGCTGCTCCGCTGTGTGCCACTGCTTCCCTGTGCGCTGACGCTGCGCTGTGTGCTGGCGCTCGCGTTGCTGCTGCCTGGCGTCCCGGCACGGGCGCAGGTTCCCATCACGGCGTCCGCGCAGGCGCCGGCGCGCGCGGGTGCCACGGCGCGCGTGGAGACACTCGCGCACGCCCCTGCCCAGACACCCGCGCCGGGCACCCCGCCAGCGCGCGCCGCGGACCCTGCCCTGCAGCACTCCGTCGAAGAACTGCGCCACATCGTGGGCACGTGGGACGTCACCACGGACTTCCTGCGCGCGGACGGCGCGGTCGCCCGCACGGTGACCGGGACGTACGAGTTCACCTGGGTCGTTCCCGACCGCGTGGTGAGTGGCGTGAGCCGCATTCCCGAGCTGGGCACGGCGGCGGGCCTGCTCCTCTACGTGAGCGAGGAACGGAAGGTGGTGGAGATGGTGTCGGTGGGCGCGGACGGGCAACTGTTCGTGATGACCGGCGACCTGGGCAGCGATGCCCGCATCACGCCCGAGACCCGGACCCCCACGGGCACCACGCGCCTGCGGTTCACCCGCTCAGGGGTGACACCCTCATCGTTCGAGTCGCGGATGGACTACACGAACAACGGCGGCGCCACCTGGACGCCCGGCAACCGCCAGCGGTTCGTCCGGCGCGGCTGATCGCTTCCCGTCCGCTGTCAGCCGCGTGTGTCAGCACGTGCGTGTGAGCGCGTGCGTGTCAGCATCTGTCTGTCAGCACCCCGTGTCAGCACGTGTGCCGATGCCATCACGTCGCCGCCTGCCGGTGCACCCCCGCCGGCTGCAGGCCTGCCCGGCCGCCGGGCTGCCAGCTTGCCCGGCCGCCGGGTTGCCCGCGTGCCCGGTGGCCTGCTGGCCTGCGCCAGTCGCCCTGACACACCGATAGAACGAGGAGCGGGTACGATGGCTGACTGAACGGTCGGTCGGCCGGCGTCGTATCGCCAGTGGCGCCCGCGACCCGGCGGCCAGCCAAGGAGTCTCCATCTTCATGTCCGTTTTCAGCGTCACCTCCAGGATTCCTGGGAACCGGTGCCACAGACCTGCGCGGGTACGCACCACCGCCGGACCCTCCCGCGTGGCACGCCCCCGGCGCGCCCCGTCCGGGCCGGCTCGGCTGCGGCTGGCGCCTTCCCTGCTGGCACTCGGCCTGGCGGTCATGGCCAGCGCCTGCAGCGCCACGGCCACGACCACCGGCACGCCTGAGGCCGCGGCAGGTGCGGCGCCGTCCGGATCGGCGGCGGCCGGCGCAGACGGCATCCTCGCGGTGTCGGTGGCCCGGGCCACCGAGCAGCCAATCGCCCGGTTCATTGGCGTGACCGGCACGCTCACGGCCGAGGAGCAGGCCGACGTGGCGGCCGAGATTGCCGGCCGCGTCGTCGCCACCCCGGTGGAGCGGGGCACGCGCGTCGGGGCGGGGGCCGAACTGGTGCGCATTGCGGAGGCCGAGGTCGGGGCCCAGGCACAGGAGGCCGATGCCAACGCCCGCCAGATCGAGGCGCGCCTCGGCATCGCCGGTGGCACCGCGTTTCAGATCGACCGGGTGCCGGAAGTGGCCAGCGCCCGGGCAGCGGCGGATCTGGCAAGGGCCGACTTCGAGCGCGCCGAGATGCTCGTGGAGAAGCGCCTGCTCTCGCAGGCCGACTTCGACCGGAGCCGCACGCAGGCCGAGGCCACCGCACGTCAGCTGGACGTCACCCGCAACGCCGCCGAGCAGCAGTACCAGGCGCTGCTGGCCGCCCGGGCCCGGGCGGCACTGGCGCAGAAGGCCCTCGCCGACACCGTGGTGCGGGCGCCGTTCTCTGGCGTCGTGGAGCAACGGCTGGTGTCGGTGGGCGACTACGTCACCCGCGGCACGCGCGTGGCCTCGGTGATGCGCACCAACCCGCTGCGCGTCGAGCTCACCGTGCCGGAGCAGTTCATTGCCGAAGTCTCGGCCGGCCGCGCCGTCACGCTCACGGTGGACGCCTATCGCGGCGAGACGTTCACGGGCATCGTCCGCTACGTGTCACCGGCGCTCAAGACCGACACCCGGTCGCTCGTGGTGGAGGCTGTCGTCGAAAACCCTGGCGACCGCCTCAAGCCGGGCTTCTTTGCCACCGCCCGCATCGAGCAGGCCTCCCCCGACCGGGCCCTCCTGGTGCCGGCCGCCGCCGTGCGCGTGGTGGCAGGCTCGCCGCGGGTGTACGTGGTGTCCGGCGACCGCGTGGAGGAGCGCATCGTCACCACCGGTCAGACCGTGGACGAGGCCATCGAGATCACGACCGGGCTCAGCGCCGGAGAAGCCGTGGCCACCACGAGCGTCGCGCAGCTCGTGGACGGCGCGCGCGTGTCGATTCAGCAGGACTGACCCATGCAGTGGCTTGCCGCGCTCTGCGTTCGCCGACCGGTGTTCGCCTCGGTCCTCATCCTCTCGCTGACCGTGGTGGGCGGCTTCGGGTTCGCCCAGCTGGGCATCGATCAGTTCCCGAACGTGGACTTCCCCACCATCCTCGTCACGACGCGCCTGCCGGGCGCGGCGCCCGAGCAGGTGGAGAGCGAGGTCACCGACCCGATCGAAGAGGCTGTCAACACCATCAGCGGTATCGACACGCTGACGTCCACCTCGTCGGAGGGTGTGTCGCAGGTGGTGGTGAGCTTCACGCTCGAGAAGAACGCCGACGTGGCCACGCAGGAGGTGCGCGACCGCGTCAACCGCGTGCTGCCGCTGCTGCCGCGCACGATCACCCAGCCCACGGTCGAGAAGCGCGACCCGGACGCCGCGCCCGTGCTCACGGTAGCCCTCACGGCCGACCGGCCCGTCCGCGACATCACCGAGTACGCGGACAAGGTGCTGCGCCGGCAGCTCGAGAGCCTGGACGGCGTGGGACAGGTGCTAGTGCTCGGCGGGCGGCAGCGCCAGATCAACGTGTGGCTCGACGCGGACCGGCTGCAGGCGCAGAACCTGACGGTCAACGACGTGTCGCGGGCGCTGCAGGCGCAGAACGCCGACATCCCCGGCGGCCGCGTGGACCAGGGCGCCCGCTCCATCACCCTGCGCACGCGAGGCCGCGTGGAGTCCCCGGGGGAGTTTGGCGACGTCGTGGTGCGCGAGACCGACGGGCACGCCGTGCAGGTGCGCGACGTGGCCCGCGTGGAAGACGGCATGGCCGAGCCGCAGACGCTCGCCAGCCTGAACGGCGACCCGACGGTGCTGCTGCAGATCCGCAAGCAGTCCGGCACCAACACGGTGGAGATCGTCAACGGCGTGAAGGCCCGGCTCGACGAGCTGCGACCGAACCTCCCCACCGGCTACGAGATCCGCGTGGTCCGCGACCAGGGCGAGTTCATCGAGGCCTCCATCGACAGCGTGCAGGAGCATCTCGTCGTCGGGTCGATTCTCGCCGCGCTGGTGGTGCTGCTGTTCCTGGGCAACCTCCGCTCCACGGTCATCGCCGCGGTGTCCATCCCTACGTCCATCGTCGCCACGTTCGGCCTCATCTGGTACATGGGCTTCACGCTCAACATGCTGACGATGCTGGCCCTGACGCTGTCGGTGGGCATCGTCATCGACGACGCCATCGTCGTCCTCGAGAACATCTACCGGTTCATCGAGGAGAAGGGCATGCCGCCGATGCAGGCGGCTGTCGAGGCCACGCAGGAGATCGGGCTTGCCGTCATGGCGACGACGCTGTCGCTGGTGGCCATCTTCGTGCCCGTGGCGTTCATGAGCGGCATGGTCGGGCGCTTCATGCAGAGCTTCGGCCTCACCATGGCGTTCGCCATCATGGTGTCGCTCGTGGTGAGCTTCACGCTCACGCCGATGATGTCGTCGCGGTGGCTCTCGGCCGTGCCGCGCGGCGGCCGCCGCCACGACTCGAAGCACTCGCGCATCTTCGGCCCCCTCGACCGCACCTACGCCCGGATGCTCGACTGGTCGATGGCTCACCGGGGGCTCGTCGCGGGCCTGGCGGTGCTGGTGCTGCTGTCGAGCGTGCCGCTCTTCCGCTTCGTGAACGTGAACTTCATCACGCAGGACGACCAGTCGGGCTTCGACGTCAGCATGCGCGCACTCGAAGGCACCAGCCTCGAGGCCACCGAGGTGATGGCCAACCGCGTGGGCACGGCCATCCGCGGCATCCCCGAAGTGGACTACACGCTGGTGACCGTGGCCGGCGACGGCGCGGGCACGCGCAACAGCGCCACGCTCTTCGTGAAGCTCGTGCCCATCGAGGCGCGCGACCGCGACCAGTTTGCGGTGATGGCGCAGGTGCGCGACGAGATCCTGGGCCCCTTCGCGGCGCAGGGTGTGCGCACGAGCGTGGGCGGAGGCGGGGGCCCCGGCGGCGGCGGCATCCAGTACGTGTTCCAGGGGCCCGAGGTGTCCGAGCTGCAGCGCTACAGCCAGGCCCTGCTCGTGGCCGTGCGCAGTATTCCCGGCGTGGTGGATGCCGACACCTCGCTCAACGTGGGCAAGCCCGAGATGTCGATCCGGATGGACCGCCCGAAGGCCGCCGACCTGGGCGTGCCCTTGTCGGACGCGGCCGACGCGCTGCGCCTGCTGGTGGGCGGTGACGCCGTCACCACCTACAACGAGGGTGGCGAGCAGTACGACGTGCACATTCGCGCCGAGGCCGCCAACCGCGACACGGCGGCCGCCATCGGCCGGCTGCCGGTGCCCTCGTCCCGCCTGGGGAGCGTGTCGCTCGAAAACATCGCGAGCATCAGCCTGGGCGAGGCGGCTTCCGACATCCGGCGGCTGTCGCGGCAGCGCCAGGTGACCGTGTCGGTCAACCTGCTGCCGGGCACCTCACAGGCCGGCGTGCAGGACCAGATCGAGCAGGCGGCCGCGCAGCTCGGGCTCGGTACCGACTACCGGGCCGGGTTCAGCGGACAGTCCCGCGAGCTGAATCGCACCGCCACGGCATTCCTCACGGCGTTTGCGCTGTCGCTCATCTTCATGTACCTGGTGCTGGCCGCGCAGTTCGAGTCGTGGCTGCACCCGGTGACGATCCTGCTGTCGCTGCCGCTCACGCTGCCGTTCGCGCTGCTCTCGCTCATCCTCTTCCAGCAGTCGCTCAACATCTTCTCGGCGCTCGGGCTGCTGGTGCTCTTCGGGGTGGTGAAGAAGAACTCCATCCTGCAGATCGACCACGCCAACCAGCTGAAGGCCGCGGGCCTCAATACCCACGACGCCATCGTGCAGGCGTGCCGCGACCGGCTCAGGCCCATCCTCATGACGACGCTGGCCTTCGTGGCCGGCATGATTCCCCTGGTCGTCACGACCGGCGTGGGCTCGGCCACGAACCACTCCATCGGGTGGGTGGTCATCGGTGGCCAGACGTTCGTGCTGGTGCTCACGCTCGTGGTCACGCCGGTGACGTATTCGCTCTTCGACGACATCCGCGAGCGCCGGCTGTTTGCGCGCGGCTACCACTGGTTCCGCTCGAAGCTCCCCCTCACCGACCCCGTCACGCCGGCCTGACCGGGATCGGTGTTCCCTGGCCGCCGTGCCGACCTGACGGCGCACGCGGTGGGCACGCCGGCTCGTCGCGCGGCGTTGTGGTCACACGCGGGAGACCACGTCACGCGGTCCGGGCGCCACGCGTGCGGCGGACCCGCCCCAGCGGAGCACCCGCCGTGTGGCGGTGCCCGGCGCGCGGCGCCGAGCCCGGCCGGCGGCTTCTTCCACGAGCGCGACGAGCGCATCCACGTCGGCCCGCGTGTTGCCCGCGCCCAGGCTGAGGCGCACCATGCCGGGTCGCACTTCGCTGGCGGGCACCGCGGTGGCAGGCACCTCAGTGGTGGACACCTCAGTGGCGGACACTGCACCGGCAAGGCCGGCACCACCCGCCGGCCACCCGCCGGCACCTGCCGCACCCGCGTCCCAGTGCGACGCGGACGCCCGGAGCAGGTGCGCCACGTAGGGCTGCGCGCAGAAGCATCCGTTGCGCACGCCAATGCCGGCCTCGCCGAGCAGGCCCGCGAGCTGCTCGTGATGCAGGTGCGCCAGGTTGAACGGGACCACGCCCACGCGGTCCGATGTCCATCCAGCGGGCGGCTCGCCGTAGAGCGTGAGGCCGGGGACGGCGCGCAGGCGCTCGCGGGCGTAGGCGGCCAGTGCGTCCTCGTGCGCCCGCACCGCATCGAGCCCCCAGTCCATGAGCACGCGTGCGGCGGCGGCAATGGCCACCGCGCCCATCGCGTTGGGTGTGCCGGCTTCCTCTCGGTCCGGCAGGCCGGCCCACGTCACGTCGTGCGTGGTCACCACATCCACCGTGCCGCCGCCCACCACATCGGGCGCGCCGTCCAGGAAGGTGTCGCGCGGCCCCACCAGGACGCCCGTTCCGAACGGCGCGTACATCTTGTGGCCCGAGAACGCCACGAAGTCGAGGTGCTCCGGGTCGTCGTCGGGCCGCATGTCCAGGCGACGGTGCGCCACCAGCTGCGCGGCATCCACGAGGATGCGCGCACCGGCCGCGTGGGCCTTGCGCGCCAGACGATGGATGGGCGGCACGACACCGGTGACGTTCGAGGCGCCGGTCACGGCCACGAGCGCCACGCGGCCCGCGTACTGCCGCAGGAGCCTGTCGAGGTCGTCCTCGTCGAGCCGTCCGTCCGGCGTGGCCCGCGCGTGCACCACGGTCGCACATCGACGCCACGGCAGGTCGTTGGAGTGGTGCTCGAGCTGCGTGGTCACCACCACCGAGCCATCCGGCATCGCCAGCCTGCGCGAGAGCTTGTTGATCGCCTCGGTGGTGTTCTTCCCGAAGATGACGACGTTGCGCGCCAGGTCGGCGCCTACGAAGCGCGCGATGGTGGCGTGCGCCTCGTCGTAGTCGGCGGTGCTGCGCCGGGCCTTGTAGCCGCTGCCGCGGTGGACGCTCCCGTACCAGCGCAGGCTCTCGTGCACGGCATCGACGACGGCACGCAGGGGCGGCGTGGTGGCCGCGTGGTCGAGGTTCACGTAGCGCACGCGACGCCCGTCAGCCAGGGACACCTCCTCGTCGAGCCCCACGAACGCACCGGACCAGTCCCGCGCCCGCTCTGCTGTTCCGGCAGCCCTCCAGGCCGCATCCTTCCTCGTCATTGGTCTCCTCCTGCGCCGCCAACGGACGCGACGCGGGCTGGCCGAGCCCGTTACCGGTCGCGTCGCAGCCTGCCTGCTGCCGTTCGCACAGTGGTGACGGAAGGGGCGTCGGCGTGTCAGCACCGCCATACCGGTGCTATCCGCGCTGGCGGGGCTGGCCGAGGCACGGCGAAGGGCGTCGGACGGATGAGACGCCTCCGGGCCGCCGCTGGAGCGCATGGGGAACTCTGGCGGTGCGATTCCCGTCTGACTCCCGCGGTGCGTGCATCCCGCCCGCCCTGCCCTTGCCCCTGGAGGTTCCCGTGACCAGATGGCCCACGCGCTCCGCCGCCACCGTGCTGTGCCTGGCTGCCACCGCAGCTGTGGTGCTGCCGGCCTGCTACGTGGCGGTGGACGACGAGGTGCGGGACCGCGGCGCGGACGTGCGCGTCGAAACCCCGCTCGGCGACATGCGGGTGCACACCAACCTCGACACGGTCGCCACGGGTCTTTCGGTGTATCCGGGGGCGCGGCCCCGACCGGACGACGACCAGCGCACCCGCAACGCGACAGTGCGCATCGACTCGTCGCTCTTCGGCCTGGATGTCGCCGCCGCCAGCTACGAGACGGACGCCTCGCCCGAGGCCGTCATCGCCTTCTACCAGCGTGACCTGTCCGCCTTCGGCGACGTCACCACCTGCCGCGGCGACGTGGACTTCGACCGCCTGTCGGTCATCTGCCGGGAGCAGGCCAGCTCGGGCGACGTGATGCTGGTCGTGGGCACCGAACGCCGGCACCGCATGGCCACCGTGACCGCGCACAACGGGGGGAGCGCGTTCTCGCTGGTGGCCGTGAACATCGAACGATGAGCGCGCGCCGAGGAGCAGCGTCCCGTCGCGACCCTGTTTGACATCTGATGCGGGAGGCGCGACGCTCGCCGGATGCGAACGACCCTGGACATCGACGACGACGTGTTGCAGGCGGCGACGGCACTCGCCAGAGCCCGCGGACTCACCGCAGGGCAGGTGCTCTCCGAACTGGCACGGAAGGGCCTCGCACCGACCGCACACCGCGGAGCCAGGCGCAACGGCGGCGAGCGCCTTCCCAGCCAGCCGGCCGGCGCCCTCACACCGACGATGACGCTGGTGAACAAGCTGCGGGACGACTCCTGACGGGCCCTGTCCGTCTCGATGCGAACGCGTTGGTCGCGCTCTTCGTGCCGGCGGCCCCTCTCGCTCGCTGAAACGACGAACGGCCGCCGCAGGGTAGCTGCGACGGCCGTTGCCAGGCTGAGCTCAGGACTCGTGCCACCGGGGCCGACGGACCCCGATTCCTCCTGCGATGGGAGGCGCGGGACGGCAGGCCCCCGGGGGAGGACCCGTGGACGGCGTCAGAGCCCGGGGCCGACGGACCCCGATTCCTCCTGCGGTGGGAGGCGCGGGACGGCAGGCCCCCAGGGAGGACCCGTGGACGGCGTCAGAGCCCGGGGCCGACCGGGGGCCTGCCGTCCCGCGCCGAACGACTACGACACCATCACCGTGCGCGGGGCCTGCTGGTGGCTCTCGAGGAAGGTCACCTTGTTGGCGAGCGCATCGGGCTCGGGCTGCACCTGGCCATTGGCGTCGGTCACGCGCGACACCAGCGTGTGCTCGCCCGGCGTGGGGTTTGTCCAGGTGTAGGTGTAGAACCTCCAGCCATACTTCTCGGTCGTGGAGGCATCAGCCGTGGCCGGCTGCCACGGGCCGTTGTCCACCTTCACTTCGACCGAGCGCAGCGGGGTGCCGTCGTTGAGCGTCACGACCAGCACCGTGTGGCGCGTGCCTTCGCGGGTGACGCGGGCCACCCACGACTTCAGCCGCATCTCCTCGATGGCCGTCTCGTACCACTTCATCACGCCGTCCACCATCTCGCCCTTGATGGTGCGGTACTCCCGTGCCTGCCACTTGCCGACGTAGCGCTCCTGCTGCGGACGGATTTCCATGAGCCACTTCACGTTGGCCACGCCGTACCAACCGGGCACCACCAGCCGGAGCGGCGCGCCCTGGTGCGTGGTGAGCGGCTGCCCGTTGAGCGCCCACGCGAGGAACGGCTCCGGCGACAGGGACTTCTCGGTGGAGAGGCTGCGTCCGAACTTCACCGTCACCGGGAACTTGCGACCGCGCCAGTCCACTTCCTCCTCGGCGCCATCGGCCCCGAAGAACACCACCTCGCGGGCCGAGGCCTTGAGGCCGCCGGCACGCTCGAGCACGGTGCGCAGCGGCACGCCGGTCCAGCGCCCGTTGCCCGAGGCGCCCTGCAACGGTCCGCGGTTGCCCGAGCACTCGAAGCCCACCACCATGTCCTGGCTGCCGAGGCTCCGCACGTCGGCCAGGGTGAGCGACAGCGGCCGCTCCACCAGGCCCGAAAGCGTGAGCCGGTAGTTGGCGAGGTCCACCGTCGGGTGGCCGTAGTGCTGCAGGGTGAAGAACTGGTCGGCGGGCGTGATGGGCCCATCGATGCGCCGGGTGTCGAGCGTCCGCCGGTCGGGCGTCGGCGTGAAGTTGGCGTCGGCCGGCACGTCGGTGAAAGGCACCAGCACGGCGCCCTGCGCCATCACCGGCAGCACCCACTCCGGCACGCCCAGCAGCGAGATGCCCGCGGCGGCCAGGCCACCCTTGAGGAGGCGGCGTCTCGTCTCGCGCAGGGAATCGGAGGCGGACGGCAGGGACTGAACGGGCTGGCGGGGCTGCAACTGATCCATCTTCAACCTCTGGGCGCCCGGAGGCGCGTGCGGGACACAGGACCGGCCACCCGGCCGGGGGGCAAGCGGGCCTATCTTACCGCCTGTCCGGGGGCGCGTCGAGGTCGAGACGCGTGGCGTCTGGGGCGGTCTGCCGTTGCTCGGCCTCGCGCGCCGCACGCTCGGCCGCGAGGCTGCGTTCGGCTGCGTTCATCGGCAGCGGCGGGAACCTGAACCCACCCTGCGTGACGAAGGCCTCGTAGAGCCGCTGTCGCCACGTGCGCGTCCCCTGAGTTCGCATCGCCAGGCGCATCCTACACCCCCGACGACCTGGCGCAGGCCAGCCGTGGCAGGCGGTGCGCGACGGCGCGACGGCGCCCACGCGTCTCCGACAGGCTCAGGCACACTCGCGACGCCGACGTCTCACGAGTACCGCGGCCAGCCCGAGGCCGGTCAGCAGCAGGAGGCCTGGCTCTGGAACGGCGGTGAACTGGGCCCACACCACGTCCTCGATGGGACCGGTATCGGTTGCGGGGTTGATGAAGAAGCTGCCCACCACGTCGCCCGCTTCGAAGGCCTCGTTGATGGCAGCGGCGAAGTCCACGGTGGCACCCGGCGCGAAGGGAATCCACACGTCGCAGCGCAGTGCGCTGCCGCATCCGGCGGTGAACTCGGGCTCGGTATCGAAGAGGTCAGGTGCCGCGAGGTCCAGAAACACCTGGTCCAGCAGCGCCTGGGCGGCCGCTTCCGCGTCGAGCTGCGTCGTGAACGTGAAGTCGGCCGGTGCGTCGCAGCCGCTGAAGAGGCCCACACAACTGCCGTCCACGAACGTGACGTCGTACAGCATCCCGTTCACCGACACGCCTGTGGCGCCCAGGAGTTCGGGCGTGACGCCTGTGTGGTCGATGACGAGCGATGCGGTGTCCCCCGGGCGCGCGGACAGCAGCACGAAACAAACGAACGCGAGGATGGTCACCGGACGACGCATGGCGGTCCTCCTTCCGAATCCGGATTGGCGGATTCGACGCCGGCCGAGGGCAGCAAGAACCGCGCCCCACCGAGCGCAGCAGGGCGCGCGTGAATCGCATGCCATGCGCCGTGCGTGCGCCGACCTTAGTCAGCGCGTCGTGGGAACGTCTACCTGAGCCTGAGGGCCGCGCAGAGCGCCAGCTAGACTTCGTCGGCAAGCCTCGCCAGCTCGTCGCCGAACACCGCGAACGCGGTGACCGGCTCCTCCACGCTGGCTACGGCCCGGAAGAAGGCGTGCGCGTCGGTATTCCACGTCCGCGAGACCCACCATGGCCGGCGTGGCCGGCTCGTGCCCGTCAGGAGCGCGGCGAGGCGGCGCGACCGCCGGTGCGCGTGGGCGAGGCGCGACGCGGGCGGCCGCGCCGAGGCTCAGGCGGCTGCGCGAGGCGGCGCACGTCGCGCGAGGCCATGACGCGGTGTTCGCGGGCGTAGGCGTCGTGATGCTTCTCCACGTCCGCCAGACCGTAGACGTAGTTGACCGTCACACCCAGTGCTCGCGCCATGCCGGTCGGGGAGACATCACCCATCCAGTTCAGCCGGTCGAGTCGCGCACCGTTGGCGAGGTGGAACCGGGCGACCGCGTCGAGTGGCGCCTCGCCCCGCTTGGCGTGGAGCAGGTAGTGGGCACAGAGCCGCATCACCTCGTCGCGCAGGGGCTCGAGCGCAACCGGGTCCACGTCGCCGTCCGCGCTCGTCGCGCGGGATGCGACCTGTGTCACTTCGTCGGAGACCGCCCACGGCAGTGATCCGGCGGCGAGCCACTCGACGAAACCGGGCACGGGCGACAGGGTGGCGAAGGTCGCCAGGCCCGGGAACGTCTGGCTGAGATCCTCGACCACCTGCTTGATGAGAAAGCTGCCGAACGAAATCCCGCGAAGGCCCCGCTGGCAGTTGGTGATCGAGTAGAAGATGGCGCTGTCGGCGCCCGACGGGTCGATGGCAGGCGCGGACAGCGCGAGCAGCGGTTGGATGGCCGCCGGCATGCCGCGCGTGAGCGCCACCTCGATGAAGATCAGCGGCTCGTCGGGCAAGGCCGGATGGAAGAACGCGTAGCAGCGGCGATCCACGTCGAGCCGACGGCGCAGGTCGTCCCATCCCTGGATCTGGTGCACCGCCTCGTACTCGATGAGGCGCTCGAGGATCAGCGCCGATGTGCGCCAGTCGATGCGCTGGAGCCTGAGGAATCCACGGTTGAACCACGAGCGGAACAGGTGGACCAGGTCGGCATCGATCCCCGCACGGTCGGGATGGTCGCGAAGCGTGAGAAGGATGGTCCGGCGCATGTCGATCAGCGCGGCGATGCCCGACGGGGCCACGTTGATCCGTCGGAACAGCTCCTGCCGCGGCGGCTCGACCGCGTGTTGCAGCCTCGTGAGGTTCGCCTGCGACGGCACGGCTGCGTAGGCGCGCGCGGCGGACGCAATGACCGCAGGGTCGGCGGAGAACTCCTGCCCCAGCAGGTCGAAGAAGTGCTGCAGCCCGTCGGCATCGAGCGCGCCATAGGCCTCCACGACCTCGTTCGCCAGGCGGACGTCGGAGAGGTCCCCGGATTCGGAGAGCAACGCACGGCACCGCGCGAGGACCTCCGGCGCGCTGACGCGGCGGCTGGACTCACCGGAGAGCGAACGCAGCACCCGCGCGACGAGGGGCCGGTTCGAGGTGCGTCCGATGAAGGAGCCGAGCCGGGTCGCCACCGATCGGACGTTGCTCTTCATCGCGTATCCCCCGACGCGCGACACGCGCCCCGCGCGTACGAGGCGGACCGTACGCTCCCAGCCAGGCGTGTGGCGCGTGCGTGCGCACCCGGCATACGCGCGTTCAGGCGACCTCCTTCCCTACGTGCCGCGCCAGGACCTCTTCGCGTCCTACGGCACCGCGGAGCCGGCACGCGCGCACGACTCGGCCACGCTCAGGAACCGACGGACGGCCGGCGTGCCCACGACGAACGGATGCGGGGCCCCGGGGGCCCGTGTCGCCAGTGCCTGCACCTTGGGCCAGGTGCGGTCGTACCTGGTGTGGTTCGACAGGAGCACGTCGGCGTTCCGGCGTGCGGCGAACTCGCTGAAGCGGGCCGCGGATTGCGCGTAGGTGTCGAACCAGAAGCTGGCCGGACGCTCGGGCGTGACGTAATTGGCGGGTCCCCGCACCCAGTTGAACGCGGTGCCGCCCCAGTAGGCGGCCATGTGCGTCGTACCGCCGTCCTTCACCGGAATCAGCGACGAGACGGTGCCAAGGGTGTGCCCGGGCGTGATGTGCAGGGTGATCGTGGTATCCCCGAGGGTCAGCATCTGCCCGTCGGTGGCCACGATGTCGCGCGTGGGCTTGGGAAACGTGACCCGTGCCCGTTCGAGCAGGTCCCAGTCGGCGGCCGACATCACGATCTGCGCGCCCAGGTCCTGCAGCGCCTTGGCCCCACCGACATGGTCGCCGTGGCCATGGCTGATCACCACGTAGCGCACCGTCTTCGGGTCGAGGCCCAGCTTCGTGAGACCCTCCACCACCTCGTCCCGGACCGAATAGTCGAAGATGGCATCGAACACGATGATGCCCTCCGACGTCGTGAGCGCCCAGGCCGAGTACTCGGACTGGCCCACGTAGTACAGGTTGTCGAACACCCGGGCGGGTTCGGCGTGCCAGCTCGCCCGGTCGGCCGCCACGGTTGGCGGCGCCGGCGTGGTGTTCACGATCAGCGCCGGCCGTATGAGACCGCAGGTGGTGTCGAAGAGGTCCGTGAAGTCATCGCGGGCCGCGTCCCGCGCCGCCTGCAGGTGCGTGTCCTGCGTCGGCACCTGCGCCGTGAGGGGAAACCCGATCGAGACGGCCATCGCGGCCGCCACCGTCAACGAGGTCCAGGAGGTGCTCATGGGCGGCAATGCTACACCCGCGGGCCGCCGGCCGGCACACCGAAGCGCACACGGCGCTAGAAGAGCGAGTAGACGGCGCCGATGCTGAGCACCACGGCGTCGGCGCGCCACTGGTTGCGGAACTCCGTGCCGGAGCTGTCGCGGTACCTGATGTCCGGCCGGTTGAGCATGTAGCCGCCAAAGCCGACGAGCGCGACGCGCGGGCGCAGGGAATAGGTGAGGCCGATGCCCGGGCGCAGCGCCACGCTGTTGGAGACGTCGATGGCGGCGAGGGCGGACCCGGGAAATCGTTCGTCGAAGCGCGCGCTGTTGAACGAGGGCCCTCCCACCACCGAAAAGCTGGTGAGCAGGCGACCGGTGACGACGTTGTAGCTGACGCCGGCCATCAGCGGCCGAATCCGGAGGCGGGCGAACTCGCCAGGCGTGCCTGCCGGATTCGACATGTCGGCGTCGAGCCAGTTGAACGCGCCGGACGCGCCCCAGCCCGCGCGCGGGTTGAGCCGGACGAGCACGCCGACGCCCACCCCCGTCCCCACCTCGCCGTCGGTGGTGACGTTGACGGTGGTCGAGAGCCCGAGGCCGATGCGACCCTCCGTCTGGGCGCTGGCGAGGGCTGGTGCGGCAACGAGGACGAAGGCCAGGAGGACACGGGTCATGGGTGACCAGTGTCGCACGGCGTCGCGGCTACCGCTTGTCCACCACCACCTGCCCGCCCTTCACCACCACCTGCACGTTGAGCAGGTTGTAGATGAGGTCGAGCGGATCGCCCTGCACCATCACGATGTCGGCGAGCTTGCCTGCTTCCAGCGTGCCGAGGTCGGCGGTCTTCTCGATGAATGCCGCCGTGTTGGGCCCCATGAGCTTGATGATGTCCTGCTCGGAGAACATGAGACTGAGCGCCCGCAGTTCCTGCTTGAGGCCGGCGCGCGGGTGGTAGCCGGTGTCGGTGCCGAAACCGTAGATGACGCCCGCGTCCCAGAGCGTCCGGCCGTTGACGGGCTTCTGGCCCGCCTCCTCGCCCCGCCCCTGGCTCTCGATGATGTCCTCGGGCCACTTGCCGCCGTCGCGGAACGTGGGCACGTTGTCCTGGTTGAACACGCCGAACACGGGCAGGCCGAAGCCGCTCGTCGAGAGCATCTCCACGCCCGCATCGGCCACCTTCTTCGCGTCCTCGAGACTCAGCCAGCTGAAATGCGGCGTGTGGACCAGCTTCTGGGCGCCCGCGTCGACGGCGGCGAGCATCGACGGCACGCTCACCGCGTGCACCATGACGTCCAGGTCGTGCTTCTTCGCCTCGTCCACCACCGCCCGCAGCATCTGGATCTGCGCGGGGACGACCACCGGATCGATGCGCGCCTTGATGATCTCGACACCCGCCTCGGCCATGCGCTGTACCTGGGCGCGGGCCTCGGCCTCGGTGGTGAAGTTCGGCGGGTCGGCGCGGCCCGAGGTGATGATGCGGGGGCCCTGGAGCTGCCCGGACTCCACGCGCTGCTTCAGCTCGCCGATGCCCGGCACCGGTCCCCCGCCCGACATGAGCGTGGTGTAGCCGGACTCGAGGAACTCGCGCAGGCGGTCGGTCGCCTGCTCGGCGAACCACCGCTGGGGGTTGCCGTTGATGATGTGCCGGTGCCCGTCGATGAATCCCGGGAGCACGCTCAGGCCCGCGGCGTCCACGGTCGGGCCGGCCGCGCCGGCCGGTGGCGCACCAGCCGTGACCGACGCGATGCGTCCGTCGCGCACCACGATGGAGCCCCGTTCGATGACCGTGCCGTTGCCCACGATGATGTGGGCGTTGGTGATGACGAGATTCTGGGCGGCGGCCGGGCCGACGCCGGCCAGCGCCGGCAGCAGCAGGGTGCACAGGGTGACGGTCACTGCTCGCATCTGAGGTCCTCCAGGATGGTCAGACGCGAAATGATATAGCAGTTCGACCGGTAACCGGCGCGGGCTACGACCGCGGGTTCTGTCGGACGGCGCTGCGTATGGCGTCGACGGAAATGCCTTCGTTGGCTTCGTAGGTGCCCGGCTTGCCGCCCAGTTTCGGCATATCAGTCCGGCCGGCGTGGTGCAGACCCACGAGCGTCCAGTTGTCCTGGTCGAACACCGGGCTGCCCGAACTCCCCGGCTCGGTGGGTGTGCGGTAGTGGAGCTTCGTGCCGTCGGTATCGAGCCAGATGCTGTCGTGCACCGAAAACGAGAGGCCGCGCCCGCCCGGATACCCGATGACGTAGACGCGCGGCTGTTTCGCCGCGTCGAAGGCCGCCGCGGGCGGCTCGAGGGGACACGGCGCGGGCGTGCCGTCGAGATCCTCGAAGGCGACGAGCGACGCGTCGAGCGCCCGGCTGTACGCCACCATCTGGCCCGAGATCCGGTAAGTCTTGCCGCAGGCCTCGAAGTTGGCGCGGGCCACGGCCGGCCTGATGGACAGGGGATGCTCGCCCTTGTCGCTGATGACGTGCCAGTTGGTGAGCAGCACGTGATCGTCGGGACCGTCGAGGAAGTCGCGCCGTCGCACGAGGACGCCCGTGCCCACGCGTCGCCCGCTGAAGTCCTCGATGCGGGCCACCGCCTCGCAGCGCGCCAGCCCGTTGCGCCACCAGTCGAGCGTGAGATCGCCCACGGCGCCGAAGTTGAGTTGCAGGCCCCGGTGCACGTCGGCCGACTGCAGGGTCACTTCGCCCCCGCTGCGACGGAGGAGCGCCGCCTGCAGCCCGCTCACGAGCAACCCGCCGCCCGCGGCGCCGGTGTCCTCCACCTGCCACACCTCCCGGAGCTGCCGCAGCGTGCTGGCGCACTCGAACGCATCGGTGTCGCGGTCCCGCATGTACTCACGCAGGTCTGCCAGTGCCGCGTCGGTATCCCCGAGCGCCACATGGGCTTCGAGCGACGTCGCCCGGTCCCAGTAGTCGAGCGTGCCGCGTTCCTCCTCCATCTCGGCCAGCCGCGCCAGGATCTCCCGGGCCAGCGCGCGCCCGTCGGTGAACGGCGCGCCGGTGACGTCCACGCCGTCGCGTTCGGCCCGCAGCAGCAGGGCCACGACGTTGATGCCGTGCCAGAGGTGAAGCGCGGGGTTCTTCCGGTACACCTCGGCGTACGCCTCGAGGGCCGACCGCAGGTTGGCCTGCTGGCGCGGCTGCGCGGGCTGCCGGGCGTCCATGTAACGTTGCTTGGCGACGCGCCCCAGCAGCCCCATCGCCTCCGCCCATTCCCGCGACGGGGTCGTGGCGTCTGTGGCTACGCCGCGCAGGATCAGCTCGGCCGTGTTGAGCTGCCCCTGATCGATGAGCGCCTGGGCGTACTGCCGACGCACCTCGGCTTCCCCGAGCCCCGACTCGATGAGCGCGTCCGCCACGAGAGCCATGAGGGCGAACTGCCGCTTGCGCCGCAGTTCGCGGAGCACTGTCCGTGCGGGCCGGGCCGGGAAGGGTTCGGAGGTCGCGGTGAGGCGTGCCACCAGCCGGCGGCAGAGGTCATCGGCGCCATGCCAGTCGAACGTCGTCAGGGCGGCGACGAGCGCATCGACCGTGTCCTGGCTGTCGTCCCACTCCGCCACCCACGCCTCCAATCACCCAGAAGGGCGCGCCAGGCCGGGCAGCCGGGCCCTGCCCCGCCATCGGCCCGCGCCCGCGCCGCCTGATGGCCGCCCGGGCGCCGCCCGCAGGCCGCGCGGGCCCCGGGGCCACCACGCCGCCGTGCTCAGTCGAGCCGCGCGAACGGACTGTCGGTGCTCAGGTAGTCGGCGCCGCGGGCGCCGCGCGCCGCCTCGAGCCCGGCCTGGCCGGGTTCGAGCGGCTTGAAGGCGGTGTAGCGCCCCTCCTCGTAGTACAGGCGGGCAGCCTGGAAGCCGAAGGCCAGCGGCACGGCGCTCTCGTAGACCACCTTCGACGCCGACTCGCCCGAGGTACCCACCTTCACGTTGCCGCCCACGAGATTCTGGATCTCGGGGATCTGCACGTCGACGCTCGTGCCATCGCTCGTCCTGGCGTCGATGATGAACTTCTTCGTCTTGATGACACCCGACGTCACGTACACCGCATCCGACTCGAGCAGTCGCGACACGTGCGTGCTGAACGGGTTGACGTCGGCGTCGGTGAGGAACTGGTCGAGGCTGATGAGGTCCACGTCGTCGGCCAGCACGTCGCTGAACTCGAACGAGATGCTCTTGGCGTTCTTGTAGGCAACGTCGAGGCCCAGCTTCGACCCGCCCATCGCGCCGATGATGTTGCCCAGAATCGAGAGGCCCACCCCGAAGCTGAGGTCACGGCTCTTCTGGCCGGCGATGTTGGCGGCGGGCACGTCCTGCTTCACGGTCGGCAGGGCAATGGTGCCACCGGGCTGCAGCACCGTGGCGAGATCCCCGAGCCGGGAGAGACGGTTGCCTTCGAGCACCAGCACGAGCAGGGGTCGGATGTCGGCACGGGGCAGGCGGACGACGCTGTAGCCAAACGACTTCAGATAAGTGAGTGCGGGATCGGAATTCCCCATGCCGGCCTCCGGGTAGCAGATGGACAGATGAGCCAAGGCGCGGCTCAGCCGCTGCATCCTAGTGTCCCGGTGGCGCCAGGCGCAACACCCTTCCGGGCTCGAGCCGTTGCCGCGTGGGGCATCCGAGGGGACGCGGAGGCTCAGGGCGACCTGCGCAGCGCGGACCCGGACGCGCAGCGGACCATGGGGACGGTCGTTCGCCGTCGGCGGGCTGAGGTCTTGGTCGCCGGCCGTTCGGGTTCAGTGTTCGTCCGGGTTCAGTGTTCGTCCGGGTTCAGTGTTCCGGCTGCGCGTCCGGCCGCGGCAGCAGGCCCGCCTGCTCGTCCTCGAGGGAATCCCCGGTGCCGACATGGCGCTGGCGAACGCGGAGGGCACCGGTGACGCCGGCATGCGCCCACGCCTTTTCGAGGACCCCGACCAGGCTCTCGCGGCTCACGACGCGTTGGGCAATGGTGTTGGCGAGTTGTTCGGTCTGCAGGAAGGGGTGATGCGTGAAGATCCAGACGTGCCCAAGCTCGTGCGCGAGGGCCGCGGTCACTTCCTCGTCGCTCAACGTGTCGAGGAACCCCGCGTCGATGCTGAGCCTGAAGATCACGGCCTCGCCAGCTGGGTCGGCAGCCGGGTCGCCGGCCGCAGCGCCCACCGCCTCGTCTGTGGCTTCATCGGGCCCGCCGGCGGGCCGCACCGGCTCGACGGAAAAGCCCAGCGGGTTGCTCGCCACGAGCACGGCCTCGACGGCGTGCGGCACGCCCAAATCGTGCCGCAGCTGATCAAGCCGCAGCTGGACCGGCCGGATCGGCTGGACACGCACCGGCTCAACCGGGCCCTGAGCCCGGGCAGACAGCGGCGCAAGCCACACCACGAGCGCAACGACGATCCGTGCAACGGCCATTGGGGGGGAGCCTCCGCTCTCGATCATCGGTCGATCGAGCGCGGCACAGGAGTCGAGGATAGCATGCGGCTCAGTCTGCCCCTGAACACGCGAGCACAACTTACTTCCCGCCACCGCGTCCACGGTCGGGCTCGCCATTCTGCGCCACGCGAAATTGCCAGCAGCTACGCACGTCGCCCCGCAGGCGACGCTGGCACGGTGTTCGCCCCTCTCGTCCGCGGAGGAACAACACCATGTCACGACTCATCACACTCGCCGCCACGTCCGCACTTGCCGCGCTCGTGTTGAGCGCATCGCCGGTTTGGGCGGGGCCGCAGGCACAGGCGCCGGACCAGGCACAGGCGCAGGTACAGCAGCAGACCGCGCGCGGGGAGCTCGAAGCGGTGGATCCGGAGGCGAAGACCCTCATGGTGAAGCCAGCGGAGGGCGCAAGCATGCGCTTCCAGTTCACCGACGAGACCCGTATCACGGGCTCGCGCAACGACGCCGCCGGTCTCGCCACGATGACCGGGCAGCAGGTGACGGTGCAGTACCGGATGGAAGGCCAGAACCGGGTCGCCACGACGATCGAGCTGCAGCCGCGCAACGAGTAACCGCACACTGCCCGGACGTCCGACGTCGGTCGCCCACCACGGGTGCGAGGGCCTGCCCCGCGTGCCCGTGGTGCGGGCTGTACCGCGGTCGCGCCGTCAGTCGCCGATCGTGCCGTGTCAGTCGCCGTGCGTGATGTAGTCGTTCCACATGTCCACGCTGTACGCCCGCGGCATGTGATCGAGGATGAAGTCGGGTGCCTGCTGCAGCTGATGCCGGGCCAGCCCGTCCATCACCTCGAAGATGTGCCGGCAGTCCCCGAAGAGATCCGACACGTAGTGCGCCAGCCGTGGGGGCCTCGCCGTGATGGTGCCGTCCGGGGCGATGTGTCGAAGCCCCCCGACGTGCTGATACGACAACGGCAGGATCACGGGTGGAGGTACGTGCGTCACGATGTCGTTGTCGTTGACATAGCGACGGGCGCGGCGCAGGAAGCGCATGTTGAACGCGGCGGCAAAGGCCCTGTCGCCCACCCTGGGCGACCCCAGCGAACAGACGCCGGCCGTATCCGGCCAGCGATCCGCGGCGAGCGTGGCGAGAGCCGCCCCCAGGCTGTGGCCCGAGAACCACACCGCCCGCGACGACGACAGCGTTGCCAGGCGCGCGTCGAGCGCGGGCCAGACCCGGTCGATCGCGGCCTTGAAGCCGGCGTGGACGAACGTGCCCCGCCGGTGCCCCGGCTTCAGCACGAACACCGCGTCGTCCAGCACGTCACCCCACTCGTCCGGCTCGGTGCCGCGGAAGCTCACGATGACGGCGGTCTCGTTCCACGCCACGTAGGCCTGCAAGGCCCCCGCCTCCAGGAAGTCGGCCTCGAGCCCTGCCGACCGGAACCGGGGAAACGCCTCCGCCGGATCCCAGTACGAGAGCAGCGCCGCCTCGGCCAGCCACCAGGCGTTGCGCCGCCCCAGGCGCCCGGCCCGTGCGGAGAACGGGTGCGCCTGCGCGCCCTGGAAGTGTTGATACGCGGCATCGTGCTCGGGATGGAAGACGAGGTCGGCCAGAGGCACGGGACGTGGCTTGAGCGTGGGCACGGCGGGTATCTTACGCCTGCGCATGCCGCGCCGGCGACCCGTGCCACCATACGGAGACTCGTGTGCCGGTGAACGCAGAGGAGACCGTGTCGTGACCGAACCTGAACTCGCGCGCCACGTCGCCGACATCGAATCCATCCGTGGCGACGCGCGCGACCTGCTCGCGGGGCTGACCGATGACGGGATCAATTGGCGCGAGGCGCCCGAGCGATGGTCCATCGCCGAATGCCTCGACCACCTGCGCGCCACCGGGCACGCGTACCTGCCGGCGCTCGACGCCGCCATCGCGGACGCACGGAGGCGCGGCGTGACGGGACGCGGGCCGTTCCGGCACGGCATGCTGGGCAACTGGTTCGTGCGCTCGATGGAGCCGCCGGCGAAGACGCGGTTCAAGGCGCCCGCCACCTTCCGCCCGACGTCCTCGCACCGTCTGGCAGACCTCACCGAGGCGTTCATGAGCCTGCAGGACGCGATCGTCGAGCGTCTGCACCGCGCGGACGGACTGCACCTCGCGCGCGTCCGGCTCTCGTCGCCGGCCAGTCGGCTGGTACGCCTCAGCCTCGGACAGGCTTTCGCGGTCCTCGTCGCGCACGAACGGCGCCACGTGTGGCAGGCGCGGCAGGTCAAGTCGGCGATGGGGCGCGCACGGTGAACCGCGAAGCTGCACGGTTCTGCACGCGATCGATCGCACGCGCTCGCGCGGGTGTATAAGGAGGGCATGTTCAGACACTGCACGGCACTTGCCCTCGGTGGCGCGCTGTTGCTGGTTCCTGCCCTCATCTCGGCTCAGGCCGTGTCCGGCAGCGCAACGCCTACGCCCACCACGTTTTTCGCGCCGCCCCCGCCGGCCCCGCCTTCGCAGGCTGGCCAGGGTGGTCCCGCAACGGCCGGCCAGGGACAGCCAGGTCAGCCGGGACAGCCAGGACAGCTGGGGCCTGCCATGCCCACTGACCTGTTCCTCGCGAGACCGCGCACCTACGCACCCACCTTCACGCAGACGGGACGGCGCAGCCGCGGCAACCCCAATCGGTTTCCGCTGGGCGGCAGCATCTACTACCCCGTGTGGGGTGGCGCCGTGCCGTGGCTGCCCGATGCCGTGACGAACGCGGACGACTCCGGTTCCCGCACGGCCATCCTCGGGCGTCTGCAGCTGCGTGTGCAGCCGGCGGGTGCGCAGGTCTTCATCGACGGCCGGTTCGCGGGCACGGCCCGCGACTTCGTGGGGCTCGGGCGCGCGGGCGCCGTGCCCGTCGGACCGCACGTGGTGGACCTCGTCGCGCCGGGCTACGAGCCCGCACGACAGGATGTGACGATCGTCGCGGGACAGGCCGTCACGGTGCGTGCGGCACTCACGCCGGAGACTGGTGATGCCGCCGACGCGGATGGCGCAGACCTCACCGATACCGCGCTCGTCCTGCCTCCGCAGGCGCCGCTCCTGGCCGAGAACGTGCCCTCGCGTGGTCCGCGGCCTGCAACGGTGACGCCTGGTGCGGTTGCCGGAGCAGCGGCCCCGGTGACACCCGCGGTCACGCTGACAGGACCCTCGGGACCGCAGCTGTACGTGATACCCGGCTGCTACGCGGGCACCCAGCCGCCGGACGCGGCGGCGCTGCCGGCGGGATGCACGCCTGCCGGGAGAACGACGCCGTTCACCGGCACGCTGCCGCCGCCCGCCCAGTAATCCCGTACCCGGCGTCGGGCCGTGTGCCCGCCGCCGGGGTCGTTGCCGCCCGTTTCGCGCACCACCCACGGTCGTCGCCGTCTTCACCCCGCCCCGTCCGCAATCTTCTGCAGTCCTTCGCTGCAGCCCTCCGCTTCGACCCTTCCTGCGATCCTTCCCTGCGGCCCTGCGCGTCGGCCCTCCCCGCGGTCCTTCCCTGCGGCCTGTGGCTGCAGTCCTCCTGCGCAACCCGATGCTCTCCGGTACGGCTCGCAGCCGGCCGCAGGCAGGTGGCCCGGCCTCCCGCACCGGCGCCGGCCAGACCGTGGCCTCGTGCGTCTGACCACCGTGAACGTCACGTCGGGGCACTCGCCTTGCCACGACAACTACACGTGTAGTAGATCTGACCACACGTTTAGGAGGGTCGATGCCGCTGCCACGCTTCACGAAGCCGGAACTGCAGGTCATGGAGTCGCTCTGGACACGGGGTGCCTCATCCGTCCGCGAAATCCAGGAGGGGCTGCCGACAAAGGAGCGCCCGGCCTACACGACGGTGCAGACCGTGGTGTACCGGTTGGAGGCGAAGAAGGCGGTCCGCCGCGTGAAGAAGGTGGGCAACGCGCACGTCTTCGAGGCAGCCGTGACGCGTGAGCGGGCGCACCGCCGGATCGTGGACGACCTGCTGGCGCTCTTCGGCGGCCGGGTGCAACCGATGGTGTCCCACCTCATCGAGTCGGGCCGCCTGACACTCGACGACGTGGAGGCCGCGCGGCGCACGCTCCGCCGCCTGGAGCGCGACGACGTGGCGCGACGGGCGGCCACCGGCCGGAAGGAGCAGGCATGACGCCCCCGGTTTCGTGGACCGTCCTGGGCCCCGTCGCCGATCACCTGTGGCAGTCCACGCTCGTCGCCGCCGCGGCCTGGCTGCTGGCACGCGGTCTCCACGGCGCTCCGGCACGGGTGCGCAGCCTCATCTGGGCGACGGCATCGGCGAAGTTCCTCGTGCCGGCGGTCGTGCTGACGGGCCTGGGACGCCTCGCCGCGCGCGTGGTTCCCCCTGCCGGCGGCCTGATGCCCACCTCGGTGGCCTCGCTCACGGATGCGGTGAGCCAGCCGTTCTCGCGTCTGGCGTTGCCGGTCACCGAGCCGGCGAGTCTGGCCTGGGCCGCCCCGGAGCCCGCCTCGATCGTGCCCACGCTCATCGTGGTGGCCTGGTGTGCCGGAGCACTGTTCGTGGCTGGCCGGTGGCTCGCCCGGTGGTGCCAGGTGCGCCGGCTGGTGCAGGGAGCGACGCGGGTCACGGAGGGAGCCGTTGCGGAAGCCCTGCGCACCGCCGCGCGGCACGCGGGGCTGCGGCGCGAGCCGGCACTGGCCGTGACGCCCAGCGCCGTGGAGCCTGGCGTGTACGGCGTCAGGCGCCCGGTGCTGCTCTGGCCGCGTGACATGGAGGCACGTCTCACCACACCACAACTCGCCGCGGTCCTGGCGCACGAAGTGGCACATGTCGCACGCCGGGACAACCTCGTCGCCGCCGTGCACCTGATGGTGGAAGCCCTGTTCTGGTTCCACCCCGCGGTGTGGCGGATCGGCGAGCGGATGCTCCACGAACGGGAACGTGCGTGCGACGAGGCGGTCCTCGCCATGGGAGCCGCACGCACCGACTATGCCGAAGGACTGCTCACGACGTGCGAGCACTGCCTGGAAACGTCCCTTGCCTGCGTGGCCGGCGTCTCGGGCTCGACGCTCTCGGCACGCGTGGAGGCCATCATGACGGCACCACGACATCTCGCGCTCTCACGCACGACCCGGATGGCCCTGGTTGGCGGCATCGTCGTCCTCGTGGCCGGTCCGGTAAGCGTGGGCGCCCTCACGGCCAACTCGACGCCGACCCGTCTCGCCACCACGGGCCGACTGGCCGTGCTGTTTGGTGCGCCGCCGCAGCAGGCGGCTGTGCCCGCGCCGCAGGGCCCGATGTCGTTCGAGGTCGCGTCGGTGAAGCGCAACGACTCCCGCGACGCCGCGGTCCGCTTCCAGATTCAGCCGGGTGGGCGCTTCCAGGCCGTCAACACCCCGGCGGAGGAAATCATTCGCGCCGCGTACCAGTTGCAGCGCTTCCAGATCGTCGGCGGTCCCGACTGGATTCGCGACGACCGCTACGACATCGTGGCGAAAGCCGACGCCGATTTCCCACCGGCGGCCCCGGGACAGGCCGGCCCGCTGCAGCTGATGCTGCAGTCGCTGCTCGCGGAACGCTTCGGCCTGCGGGTGAGCCGCGAAGAGCGCGACATGCCGATCTATGCGCTGCGTCTGGCGCGCCAGGACGGCGGACTGGGCGACGGTCTCCGTCCGTCGGCTCTCGACTGTGCGGCCGGAGGCCCGCGGCGCGGAGGGCCGCCGCCAGCGGCGGCTCCCGGACAACCGCTCCCCTGCGGCCTGCGCATCGGCCCTGGTGCCATCTCGGGCGGCGGCATGGGGCTCTCGCAACTGGTGAGCGCATTGTCACCCGTCGTGGGGCGCGTGGTCGCGGACCGCACCGACCTGGGCGGCGCGTTCGACATCGACCTCACGTGGACCCCGGACCGGATGGCGGGCGGCGGCGTCGGCCCGCTCGAACCGTCGCCGCCGGATCCGAACGGGGTGTCCATCTTCACGGCGCTCCAGGAGCAGCTCGGCCTCCGCCTCGAGGCGACACGCGGTCCGGTGAGCGTGCTGGTGATCGACAGCATCGACCGGCCGACGCCGGACTGATCGCGACGCCACGTCATCGGGTCTGCGAGTCGATGCCATGACCACGACACCGCGCGACGCCTGCCCGCCTCGCCCGGCCCGTGCGCGACACGTCGCGCTCCTCGTCGCGCTCGGCGCCTGTACCGTGCTGCCGCCGGGCGCGATGGCCGCCGATCTCGCGGGACGCCTGACGCTCGGCGAACAGCCGGTGCCAGGGGCCATCGTCGCCGCGTCTCGCGACGACGAACGCCGGATGACGTCCTCGGACGAGGAGGGCCGGTTCCGGTTCACCGGGCTGGCCGAGGGCGAGTGGACGCTCACCATCACGATGCAGGGGTTTTCGACACGCCAGGAACGTGTGCAGGTGCGCGACGGCCTGGCACCGGTGGCCTACGCGCTGCAGATGCTCGGCCCCGACGACGTCGTCGCGGGCAGTGCGCCCGACCGGAACGCGAGTGGTGCGCCCGACAGGAACGCGGGCGGTGCGCCCGACAGGAATACTGTGCCGCCGGCAGGTGTCGTGCGCGTGGATGCCAGCCCCGTCCCGACCGGCGGCGCCGGTGCGCCACAGGCCGTGGCAGAACCGTCGTCGGGATCCCGGCCGGCAGGCACGGGTACGCCCGCCGAACCAGGGCCGGGGCAGGACGAGCCGGCTCGGGATGCGCCGCCCGACTCTGCACCGGAGGGTCTGCCGGGCGGCAGCCTGTCACCAGCCCTGTCGGCGCTCGGCGCCGCTGAGGGGCTCCTGCTCGACGGCAGCGTCAACAATGGCGCCGCGTCGCCCCTGGCACAGGCCGCGGCATTCGGCAACAACCGCCGCCGGCCCGGCGCGCTGTACAACGCCGGGCTCGGCGTGTTCGCCGACACCTCGGCACTCGATGCGCAGCCCTATTCGGCCGGCCGCCAGCCCGTGCCGGCGGCCACCTATACCGACGTGCACCTGCTGGCCACGTTCGGCGGTCCCCTGCCGCTGCCTGGCGTACGACGCAACCGGCCGACGCTGTTTGCCGCCTATCGCCGCACGGCGGAGCACACGGCGTCCACACAGCTTGCGCGTGTCCCGTCCGACCTCGAACGGCAGGGCGACTTCTCGCAGACGCGAGACGCGTTCGGGCAGCCGGTCGTCCTGCGGGACCCCGGCACGGGCCGGCCGCTCTCGGGCGCCCGACTGCCGACAGGATGGATCGCACCCGAGGCGGCAGCGCTCCTCGCCTACTATCCGCGGCCCAACCTGCCGGCCGACGGCCAGTACAACTTCCAGCGCGCCGTGCTGACCGCGCGCGAGGCACACGCCTGGCAATCCCGCCTGACGCAGCCCCTCTCCACGCGCCAGCAACTGGCCGGCACCCTGGCGTGGGACTGGACCACCACCGGCACGACGAACCTGTTCGGGTTCGACAACGACCGCCGCGCGTCGAATGTCGATGCATCGGCCACGTGGTCGTACCGCCTCTCGCCGTTCACCGCGCTCCGCCTGCGGTACCAGCTCACGCGCGCGACGGGCCGCGTCGACCCGTACTTTGCCGGGTCGCTGGACGTGGCGGCCGCGGCGGGCATCGGCGGGGCGTCGCGCGACCCGGCCGACTGGGGTCCACCGAGCCTGTCGTTCGTGTCCGGTCTCGCGGGGCTCTCCGATGTCGCTCCCTTCGGGTCGGCACGCACGCAGCACGGCGTGACCGGCGAGATCCTGTCCACCCGGGGCCGCCACTTCCTGTCCACCGGTGGCGAGGTCCGACCGCTGGCGCTCGACATCACCGGTACCCGCCTGCCCCGGGGCAGTTTCGCGTTCACCGGGTCCGCGACCGGTGTGGACCTGGGGGACCTCCTGCTGGGACGTCCGGACACGGCTGCGCTCTCGACCGGCAACGCAGACGTCGCCTTCACCGGGCGCGCCCTGGCGGCGTGGCTGAACGACGACTGGCGGGTCTCGCCGGGCCTGACGATCACCCTCGGCATCCGGTGGGAGTACGACGCGCCGCTGGCGGAGCGGGCCGGACGTGTGGCGAACCTCGACCTGGCTCCCGACTTCACGGCCGCCAGCGTCGTGACCGGCCAGCATCCGCTCGGCGCCACGACAGGGCAGGTGTTCCCCGCCTCGCTGCTGCGCCCCGACCGCAGCGGCATCCAGCCGCGCGTGGGGGTGGCGTGGCGGCCGGTGGCCGGCTCGTCGCTGGTCATTCGCGGCGGCTACGGCCGCTACCGCAGCACCGGGATCTACGAGGCCATCGTGCCGCTGCTCGCGCAGCAGCCCCCGCTGGCGACGGCGTTTCGCATCCACTCGGCTCCGGCCGAGCCTCTGACCCTGTCTGCGGGACTGCTCGCCCCACGCGAGGCCGCCGTGGCGAACACGCTCGCGGTGGATCCCGATCTCCGGGTCGGGGCGACCGACACCTGGCAGGCCTCAGTGCAGCAGGACCTCCCCGGGTCGCTGACCCTCGTGGCCACGTACGCCGGCACACGGGGCCGCCACCAGCCGCAACAGAGCCTGCCCAACACGCACGCACCCGGGTCGGTCAGTCCGTGTCCGTCGTGCCCCTCCGGCTTCGTGTACCTCACGTCGAACGGGCGCGCACGCCGGGAGGCGGCGAGTCTGCAGGTGCGGCGGCGCCTGCGGGGCGGACTGGCGGCGGCCGTCCAGTACACCTACGCGCGGGCATGGGACGATGCCGCGGCGGCGCTCACGGGCGCTGTCCTGGCGGACGACGCCATCGCGCAGGACTGGCAGCGCCTGGAGGCCGAGTGGGCGCCGTCGCGCACCGATCAGCGGCATCAGGTCGTCGCCGGCGTGCAGTACACGACCGGCATCGGCCGCCGCTGGTTGCAGCTCGGTGGTCTCGCCGGACCGCTCCTGCGAGGATGGACGCTCATGGCCGACCTGACAGCGGGCAGCGGGCGGCCGTTCACGCCCACCTACCTGGGCACCATTCCCGGGAGCGGTGTCACCGGACCGCTTCGCGCGAGCCTCACGGGCGTGCCCGACACGCCCGCCGGCGAAGGCTACGCCAATCCCGACGCGTATGCCCGGCCCGCGCCCGGCACGTGGGGGACGGCCGGCCGCCACTCGATTCGCGGGCCGGCGCAGTTCGACCTGAACGCCGGCATCGGGCGCACGTTCACGCGGGGCGACCGCATCGAGATCGACTGGCGCCTCGACGCCACCAACGTGCTGAACCGCGTCACGTGGGCGAGCCTCTCCACCCTGGTCGGGAGTCCTCAGTTCGGGCTGCCGGACCGGGCCAACGTGATGCGCAAGGTCCTCAGCAGCCTGCGGGTGAGGTTCTGAGCCCATGCGGCCTGGGGGCATCTCCGGCATGGTGACGGGACGCGCGGTCCTCTTGGCCGGCGCGTGCGTGCTCGGCGCGGTCTGGGAACTCCCGGGACCGATCCCCACGCCCCTCAGCGTGCGGCTGGCCGCCAGGCAGGATCCAGCCCAGGGCAGCCCCGTCCCGGGAGACACTGCGCAGTCCGGGGCCGCCACCTCCGACACGGTGACGTTCGCCGCGGGCACGCAGCTCGTCGTGCAGACGGTGAACGTGACCGACCGCAACGGCGTACCGATTGAGGGACTGACCCGCGACGACTTCCAGGTCACCGAGAACGGCGTCCGGCAGGAGGTGGCCTTCGTCGAGTTCCAGCGCATTGCCGCCGACCCGCCCGTTGTCGCCCCGACCCGTCCGGCCGTGGCACCGGTGCAGGGGCCGCCCGCCGTGGCGCCGGTGGCGCCGGCGGCGGGCACGGGTATCGCGGCGTCCGCCCAGGGTCGCGTGCGCTACCAGGATCGGCGGCTGACGGTGCTCTACTTCGACCTCTCGTCGATGCCGCCGCGCGACCAGGTGCGTGCGTACACGAGCGCCGGGACCTTCATCGACACGCGGATGACCGACGCCGACATGGTGGCGATCCTGGCGTTCCAGGGGGGGGCCGTGCAGGTGCGGCAGGACTTCACCGACGACCGGTCGCTGCTGCACCTGGCGCTGCAGCGCCTGCTGTTCGGCGACGATCTCGACGGCGACGGCATTCCCGACAACCCGGACCCGGGATCCGCCTTCGGGCAGAACGACGCCGAGTTCACCATCTTCAACACGGACCGGCAGCTCTCGGCGCTGCAGACGGCCGCAGGCATGCTCGAACGCCTGCCGGAGCGGAAGGCCCTGGTGTACTTCTCGAGCGGCCTTCGCCTGAACGGCGCCGACAACCAGGCGCAGCTGCGCGCCACGATCAACGCGGCGCTGCGTGCCAATGTCAGCGTGCACCCGATCGACGCGCGCGGACTGGTGGCCGAGGCTCCGCTCGGGGACGCCACCGTGCGTTCGCCCGGAGGTCCCGACGCCCTGACGGGCCGGCTGCAGGAGGCGGGCACCGCGGTGCGGCAACGGTCGCAGGACACCCTGTTTGCCCTGGCGGGCGACACGGGGGGGCGGGCGCTGTTCGATGCCAACGATCTGGCGGCGGGCATCGCCGACGCGGCACGATCCATCACCAGCTACTACGTCGTCGGCTACTACTCGACGCACGTGGCACCCGACGGCCGGTACCGGCGCGTGGCGGTGACCCTCGCGGGCGCCCGTGAGGCAGCGCTCGCCTACCGGGAGGGCTACTTCGCCGACCGCAGCTGGGACCGCACGAGCCGCGCCGACCGGGAACGGCAGCTCGAGGACGCCCTCATGCTGGAGAACCCGGTCACCGACATCACCCTGGCCGTGGAGGTGAATCACTTCCAGGTGAGTCGCGCCGAGTACTTCGTCCCGGTGGCCGCCAGGATTGCCGGCAGCGAACTCGCTCTCGCCCGCCGTCGGGGTGCGGCGCGACTGGTGCTCGACGTCGTGGCAGAGGTCAAAACGTCGAGCGGCGTCACCATCCAGAACGTGCGCGACCGGATCGACGTCCGCCTCGACACCGCGGACGCCGCCCGGCTGCCCGATGCCCCGCTGCAGTACGAGACCGGCTTCACGCTGCTGCCAGACGACTACGCGATCAAGCTCCTGGTGCGGGACGCGGAGACGGGCCGCCTGGGCACGTTCCTGACCACGTTCACCGTCCCCAACCTCGAACGGGTACCGGAGCTTCCCGTCAGCTCGCTCGTGCTGGCCGGTCAGCGCGTGCCGGCCGGCACGGCACTCTTCAGCGCCCGAGCGAACAGTGGCGCCCCGGCCACGAGCCCGCTCGTGCGCGACGGTCAGCGTCTGGTGCCCAGCGTGACGCGCGTGTTCAGTGCCACCCGCCCGGTGCACGTGTTCGCGGAAGCGTACGTGCCCGACGCCACCACGAGTCGCACGCTCGTGGCGTTCGTGTCCGTGTTCCGGGACGGCACTCCCGTCCTGGACACCGAACGCCTCGTGCTGATGTCGGGCGCGGGTACGGGAGGACGTGCCGTGCCCGTCCACCTCACGTTGCCGCCGGGTGTGCTGGCGCCCGGCGCCTACGACGTGCAGCTCACCGTCCTGGCACCCGACGCCGCTCGAGCCGCCTTCCGGCGCGGTACGGTGCTGATCGTGCCCTGATGCCGCCCCAGCCGCGGGCGCCGCACTGGGGGCAACACGGACTCACTCGAGGCGTTCCAGCGTGCCGGGCGGCGGGGGCCAGAACCGCCAGAGCGCCTCGCGCAAGGCCTCGGGCTCGGCGAACCCGGCACCGTTGTGTCCGCCTCCGGTTTCGACCATCCGCGTGGACCCTGCCGCCAGGGCCACGAGGGCCCGGGCAGCGGGCAGCGGAATCAGCCGATCGCGTTCGGAGTGGAACACCAGCAGCGGGACCTGAACGCGGCGCATCTTCGCGACCGAGTCGAAACGGTTGCGCGCCAGGAACTCCACCGGCGCCCAGGGGTAGATCCGTTCGGCCGCACGGGGCACGGAGTCGAGTGGACTGAAGAGCACCAGACCCGCCGACGGCCGCCGGATGGCCACTTCGACGGCCACCGCCGAGCCGAGCGACTGCCCGGCCAGGATGATGCGCGAGCTGGGCACGCCGCGGGCGAGGAGATAGGCATGGGCGGCGAGGCCGTCTTCGTAGAGGCCCTGCTCGGACGGCGTGCCCTCGCTGCGTCCGTATCCACGATAGTCGAGCGACAGCACGTTGTAGCCGAGAGCGTGCAGCTGCTGCAGCTGGCGCTGCACCCGCCCCCGGCGCAGGGAGCCGGCGTTGCCCTGGAAGTAGATGAGCCAGAAGCGGGCGTCCGTCGAGGCGTACTCGAGGCGGGCGGCGTCGAGGCTCAGCCCGTCCGCCGTGCGGATCGCGAGTGGCTGGAGGCCGGGTGCGAGCGTGCCGGCGGCGCGCTGGCTGAAGGTGGTGCGGAACACGAGGCGGGGCTCGTTGGTCCACAGCCACCCCACCGCGGCCATCCACGCCAGCACGACCAGCACGAAGGCCGCGAGGCCGGCGCCTGCCAGACGACGTCGCATGCTGCCCATGTCGTCACTCCCGACCGGCATGGTACGACGGAACGGCGGCGCAGGATCCGCCCTGACGCGCGGGCGCACCGGAACCGGCCACCCACCCCGACAGGCGCACGCGGGGACCGCCTCCTCGTGTGCGTGATAGCCTCGTAGGTCCTGGACCCTGCGGATCCGGGAGCAGGAGGATCGCGTGCAGGCAATGCGGTATGCGGCGGTGGCGGCGCTGGTCCTTGCGGCCGGATGCGGCGGTGGTTCACCGGAGTCGGGAACCGCCACTGGGCCAGCGGGCGAGCCGGTGGTCGTGCAGGGCACGCGGGCCTACTTCGTGATACCCGACGACGGCGCGGTGGTGACGAGCCCGGTGCGCCTCGAGTTCGGCTCTCAGGGCGTGGCCATCGCGGCGGTGCCCGCCGAGCCCGGCGACACGGCCCGTCCAGGCCTTGGGCACTACCACGTGGGGGTGGGTTCGCCCTGCCTCGAGTCCGGCGTCAGCATTCCCCGCACCGACGCGTGGACCCATCTCGACTCCGGGGACACCGTCGCGGAGCTGGTCCTGCCAGAGGGAGAACACGCGCTGACGCTGCTCGTGGGCGACGATCTGGAGCGCGCGATCGAGGGCCTGTGCACCACGATCACGGTCAACGTCGAAGGCTGACAGCGCCGACGGCCGGGGAGAGCGACGGTGCAGGCCGTCCTGGCACGTCGCCCGACTCCCACGATCAGCGGGTGACGCCGCAGTCGCCGTAGTACTGCGCCAGTTCGGGCTGGCTGCGGAACGACCCCATCTCGGTGGCGATGAAGTCCGAGCGCGTGTGGACGGCCTTGAGCCGGCCCTCGCGGCTCACCTGACCGAACACGGTCGTGATCGCCATGCGTCCCGCGCGGTTGGTGTCGAGCAGGTGCAGGTTCCAGCCGTACAGCTGCACCACGAGTTCGGCTTCCCCACCAGGGCCGGCCGCCTGCCGCGCCAGTCCGTCCTGCGTGTCGATGTCGTCGAACCGCAGCGACAGCGTCGAGGACGTGCGCACCTGCGGATCGGGCACGCCCTCCTTCCACGTCGTCCCGGTCCAGACGGGGAACGTGCAGTCGAGCGCCGTGATGGTGGCCATTTCGGCGACCGGAATGTTCTGCGCGGCGACGGCTGGCGCCCGCAGCAGGAGCGCAAGCAGCGCGCAGGACACGGTCAGGACGCTCGTTCGCATGGCGCATCCTCGCATGAACCGCGGAGCCAGGTCGAGCCTGCCGTCCGGCACCGCGCCGCCCGGGACCGCGAGGCGATCCGCGGCACAGTCCGGGCCGCCACCGCAGTCCGGGCCGTCACGGCCCGGACGGGCACGGTCCTGCCCGCCTCGAGCGGGCTGATAGACTGAGCCCGCCATGGTCCCGCCGCAGAACACCCCTGACTCGTCGCGTGCGAGACCTGGTGGCGGCTCGTGCTGAACACACTCACCGACCTGTGGAACGCCGTCCTGGCGGGACTGGGCGCCCGCCTGTTCTCGCTCGGCGACACGCCGGTCACCGCGGGCGGCCTGCTGCGCGTCTTCCTGACGGTGTGGGTCGCGGCGCTCGCGTCGCGCGCCCTGCAGGGTGCCCTGGGACGCGTGTCGGCGGTGTGGCACGCCGCGGACCGCTCCACGCTCTACACGCTGGGACGCATCGTCCACTATTCGGTGATTGGCGTCGGTATCGTGGTCGGCCTCTCGACCATCGGCGTGGACTTCACCAACCTGGCCATCCTGCTCGGCGCGCTCGGCGTGGGCATCGGCTTCGGCCTGCAGGACATGGTCGCGAACTTCATCTCGGGTCTCGTGATCCTGTTCGAGCGCCACCTCCGGGTGGGCGACTTCATCGAACTCGAGTCGGGCGTTTCCGGCGAGGTTCGCGAGGTCCGCATGCGGGCCACGCGGGTGACCACCCGCGACAACATCGACATCCTCGTTCCCAACTCCGAATTCGTCCGGGGACGCGTGGTCAACTGGACGCTCGACGACGCCGCCAGGCGGGTGCACGTGCCGTTCGGCGTCGCCTACGGCTCCGACAAGGCGGCCGTGCGGGCGGCGGGGCTCGAGGCCGCGGCGGCCGTTCCCTACACCCTGACGGGCGTGGCCGGACGCGAGCCCCAGGTGTGGCTGGTGCGGTTCGGTGATTCGAGCCTCGACTTCGAGTTGATCGTCTGGCTGACGGCCGACGGCGTCAGCCGCCCCCAGGCCGTACAGGCCGCCTACCTGTGGGCGCTGCACGACGCGCTCGGCCGCCACGGCATCGAGATTCCCTTCCCCCAGCGTGACGTGCACGTGCGCAGCCTCGCGGGGCTGGACGGTGAGGCAGCGCGCAACTGGCTCCGCGGCAAGTCGCCGACAGCACCCTCGGCGGGTGCCGACCCTGGTCCCGGTGCCACCGTCCTGTAGTAGCATCCCCCGGCGCCACAGACGCCTCCCCACCATGGCTGACATCCTCATTGCCGGAGCCCTCGACTTCTCGCGCGAGGACGCCCGCACGTTCATCACGCACCTGGGCGAGGAGGTCATCGCTCAGGGCCACAACCTCCTCAACGGCTGCCGCAACGAGTTCGACCGCGCCATCGCGCAGGCCGCCCACGCGGCGGCGACCTCGCGGGGCATCGACCCCGAGCGGCGCATCACGAGCTACGTGGTGGCACATGCCGACCCGGCGCACACGCTCGGCAAGGTGCTGCGCTCGCGCCTGGCGGGCTGGGGCCTCGAGTTCGAGAGCCTGCACGTGCCCGAGCCGGTCCACGAGGCCGAAGCGGTCGTGGTGGTCGGCGGCAAGGACGGCACGCTCTGCGCCGCCAACTGGGCACGGATCGACAACAAGCCGCTGCTGCCGGTGACGGCGTTCGGCGGCGCCGCGTTGACGGCCTACACCGAGGAACTCAAGGATTTCGACGCGAAATACGGCGGACGGCTCGACCGCGCACAGTACGAGGCGCTCAACCAGGTGCCGAGCGACCTGGCAAAGCTCGCGCGCGACGTGGTCGCCCTGGCGGCGCGCGTGCAGGCCTCGCGGTTCGTCTTCGCCATCATGTCCTTCTCCGACGACCCGAGGATGCAGGACGCCTACGAGTCGTTCACGGAGGTCTGCGAGGAGTTCGAGTACGAGTGCGCCCGGGTGGACAACACCACGGCGTCGGGCCGCATCGTGCCGCAGATCCTCGAGAGCATCCACCGGGCGGCCTTCGTGATCGCGGACCTGAGCGAGCAGCGGCCGAACGTCTACTACGAGCTCGGGCTGGCGCAGGGCATGAAGAAGCCGTACATCGTGACGGCCGCCAAGGGCACGCTGCTGCCGTTCGACGTGCACGACGTCCCGACGATCTTCTGGGAGAACCAGAAGCAGCTCAAGGACGGCCTCCGGCGCAAGGTGCGCGAGATCGCCACCTCCCAGGGCCGCTGACCCCGCGCCCGGCAGGGGGGCGCCGCCGACCGCGTCCCAGCGCACGATGCGGAACCGCCGGCGGTGGTGCGCGTTCAGGGGGACGGCTGCACGGCAGCGCGCGACTCGATGCGGAGCAACGCCTGCATGTGCAGCCGGTTCTCGAGCAGGTCGCTCAGCCGCACGCCATCGAGCACGCCGAAGAAGCCGCCCATCGCCTGCTGCAGTACACCCTTCAGCCGGCAGGCCGGCGTGAGCGCACAGGCGTTACCGGCCGGCTCGAAGCACTCGACCAGACGCCAGTCGGGTTCGATGGCCCGCACCAGATCTCCCAGGTTGATAGCCTCAGGCGGCAACGCCAGCCGGAGGCCGCCGCGCCGGCCGCGCACCGTCTGGACGAACCCGAGCTTCGTCAGACTCTGGGCGACCTTCGCCAGGTGACTGGGCGAGATCGTGTAGGCATCGGCCACTTCCGCGATGGTCACGGGCGTACCCGGACGCAGGCCGAGGAGGATGAGGAGCCGGAGGCTGTAGTCGGTGTGGGTCGTCAGGCGCATGGGCGTCGCAAACAAGCATAGCAGATGCCTGATTCACGAATTTTTCAGGTTTCACCAAACAATTGACAATTTAAAGAGTCATCTAATAGTCTTCTTTTCAAACAGCCAGCACACGGTCCCGGACGGACACGAGGCCGGCGCGAGGGGGGGCGAATGCGACGAGGACGACGGCTCGGCAGGATGCAGGCAGTGCTCGTCACCGCGCTGGGCGCGATGGCACTCACCGGGGTCACCGGGCTCCCTGCCGCGGCACAGACGCTGCAGCCCGCGGGATGGGACGCGGCCATCCGGCTGGCCGAACCCGACGACCTCAATCCCGATCCGAACATCCTCGAAATCAACCTGGAGGCGCGCGTCGAGAAGTTCGAGGTGGCGCCGGGCATCGTCGTGGATGCCTGGACGTACAACGGCCTTGTTCCAGGCCCGCTGATCCGGTTGAAGGTCGGCGACCGGCTGATCGTCCACTTCACCAACCGCCTGCCCGGTTCGACGACCGTGCACTGGCACGGGCTGCGGATCCCCATCGAGATGGACGGGGTGCCCGGCTTCTCGCAGGCACCGGTCGACCCGGGCGGGGCGTTCACGTACGACTTCGTGGTGCCCGATGCGGGCACGTTCTGGTACCACCCGCACGTGATGTCGGCCATGCAGGTGGGCTACGGGCTCTACGGCGCGTTCGTCGTCGAGGATCCGGCGGAGGCACAGACGGTCGGCGTGGCCGACGAACTGGTCATCGTGCTCAGCGACATGGCCGTGACCGAGCAGGGCGAGTTCGAGCCGCACGACAGCGGCGGCTCGGCGGGCATGGCGTTCGGCCGCGAGGGCAACCACGTGCTGGTCAACGGCCGCAAGACGCCGGCGCTCGTGGCCCGCGACGGCGCGCCGCAGCGCTGGCGCATCGTGAACACGGCCAAGAGCCGCTACTACAAGCTCGATCTGGGCGAGGCGTTCAGCTTCCGGCAAATCGGCGGGGACGGCGGCCTGATGGAGTACGCGGTGGACCGCGACTTCCTGGTGCTCGGCGCGGGTGAGCGGGCGGACGTCATCGTGGTCCCGAAGGGGCGCGCGGGCGAGCGGCTCATGCTGCGGTCGCAGCTGCACGACCGCGGCTACGGCAGCACCGAACTGCGCGACGTGGAAGACCTGGTCGCGGTCACCATCGCCGACGCGCCATCGCACGAGACGGGCGCGCTCCCGAGCCCGACGCGGCGGATCGTGCCGTACGATCTCACCGGTGCGCGCGTCATTCCGATGGAACTCACCCTCGAGCAGGACGCCGTCACGAAGCGCTTCGAGTACGGCATCAACGGCATTCCCTACTGGCGGGCCAAGCCGATTCTCACGCCGCTCGGCGAGACGCAGATCTGGGAGGTGGACAACCCGACGCCCTGGTCACACCCGCTGCACCTGCACGGCTTCTTCTTCATGGTGCTCGACGAGAACCGCCAGCCGAAGCGTCCGCTCGAATGGAAGGACACCGTGGACATCCCCTTCAAGCAGAAGGTGACGCTCGCGGTCCGGTTCGACGAGCGGCCCGGCACCTGGATGTTCCACTGCCACATCCTGGACCACGCCGATGGCGGGCTGATGAGTTTCGTGCACCTGGGGCTCCCGGCCGAGACGTTCCACCCCATGACGTCGCACTAGCGACGCACAGCCGTGACTCCCGCGTGCGCGAGGCCTCGGCTCGCCCGTCGCCGCGAGACATGGGCCAGCGCGGCCAGCGCGACACGCGGCGCACCACCCGGGCGCGCAGCCTCAGGGCGTCCGGGGTGGACGGGCGCCGGATGGGGCAGACAAATCAGCGCTGGAGGGATTCGCACTCGACGGACCGGCGCTCGACGGCGTGCCAGCGCGGGGCGGCCCGCTCGCCGCATCGAGGCCGGTCCCGGACGGTGGTGGTGCCGACGAGCCGCCAGCCCCGGGGGCCGTCAGGGGCCCGCGAGCGGCCGCGGAGCCGGGCGAGCCCGTGGACGTCGATGCGACGGGAGGCGTCGCCCGGGCCTCGGCCTCCGCCAGGCGGCGCCGGAGCTGGGACAGGGCCCACCGCGTCCGCACGAGCGAGGGGAGCGAGGCCAGCACGCTGACGAGCGCCCCGGCGACGAAGGCCACGAAGAGCACGAGTGCAAGCGAGCCCTGATACGTCCAGACAAAGACCGTGACGGTCACGGGCACGATGTTCTGCAGGGCGAACACCACGACCAGGAGCGACAGGGCCAGCGCCAGCAGCAGCAGGATCTGCATCGTGCGTTCCCTTCCTTCTCATCGCCGGCCAGCGGCTGGATCCTCTCTAGTCGCCGGCCAGAGGTTGGATTTCGAGCGACGCCTGCAGCACGGATGCCGTGCCCCCCAGGCATGTGCCCGAGAGCGGCGCGGCCTCGTCGGCGTCTCCTCCGACGGCGATCGCGATGTGTGAGCCGGAGATGGCCAGGCCGGACACCGGATCGTAGCCGCGCCAGCCGCCACCCGGCAAATACACCTCGCCCCAGGCGTGGAGCTGCCACGAACCCTCCGCCTCGGCCGCAGCCTCCGGATCCACGTAGTAGCCGGCGACGAACCGCGCGGCGAGGCCGGCGGCCTGGCACCCGTCCACGAACAGCGCGGCCACGTCGGCGCCGCTGCCCCGCCCGAGCGCCAGCGTCATCTCCGACGGCCGCAGCGTGGCGGACTCACGCACCTCCGTGGCCACCGTGCGATGCAGGTGCATCGCCAGCGCGAGCGGAAAGCGCTCCGGCCGCCACTGCACGGCGCTCCCGATGGCGGCGGCCATCTCCCGGACCTGCGGGTGCACGGCGTTCGGCACCCGGCGGCAGGCCGCCAGGGCCGCCGCCAGCCGCGCGCCATACGGCTCGGGGAGGGTCCGGTCGGGTTCTGCCAGGAGGAAGGCGAACGGGTTGTCGGGCATCGTCTCCACGACCGACCGGCTCTCCACCACCAGGGCCGTCGTCATGGCCTCGAACCAGGCCTCGGTGACGGTATTGCCGTGCAGGTCGAGATGCTCGGCGCGCACGGCCGGCTGGGGATGCAGGTCGAGCGTAAACCGCAGCAGGTGCAGCGCGGGTTCACTCCTGGGCCTGAGGCGGAAGACGTGGGGCTGCAGGAAAACGGGGCGGTCGTAGTGGTACTCGATTCGGTGGCGGATCGAGAGCTTCATGGCGCGAGGACCCTCCGCGGTCGCGGGCGGCCGGGCCATCACGGCTCCAGCCCGACGACGGCAACGCCCTAGTGCGGGATCGAGAAGAACGTCTTCTGGACGTCGTCGCCGACCTCGTTGATCCGCTCCTGGAGCCTGTCGAGGAACTCGTGGAGTCCCTCGTGGAGCACGTCGTCGACGCGAGTGTAGTCGAGATCGGCCACCAGGCGGCCCAGCGCCCGCTCACTCTCGTTGCGGAACCGCCGCATGGGAGTGCCCGTGAGCGTGTGCAGCGACTCCTGCGCCGCGGTCAGGCACCGGTGCACCGCTCGCGGAAAATCGCGGTCGAAGAGCAGGTACTCGATGATGTTGCGGGCCAGGATCTGGCCGTACACCTTGCGGTAGGCCTCGAGGGCGCTGATGGAGCGCAGCACCGCGCTCCACTGCAGGTCGTCGAGGGGGCGTCCCACCTCGTCGACCGAGGGCAGCAGCAGGAAGTACTTCACGTCGAGGATCCGGGTGCTCTGATCGGCGCGCTCCAGGAAGCGTCCCATCCGCGAGAAATGCCAGGCGTCGGAGTGCGGCATCGTCTCGTTCTTGGTGCCCTCGATGAGATGACTCCGCCGCTTCACCTCCTGGTAGAACGTGAACGGGGAGGCCGCGGCCTCGGCGGGCGCCTCGGGCGCGTGGACGTAGAGATACAGGCGGTTGATTTCCTCCCACATCTCCGACGAGATGATCTCGCGCACGGTGCGCGCGTTCTCGCGTGCCCGCGTCACGCAGGCCAGGATCGAGTCGGGGTTCTGGGCGTCGAAGGTGAGGAACCACAGCACCGGATCACGATCCGCGCCCGGATAGCGGGCCTCGAAATCGGCGTCGTTGCCCGTCACCTTGACCATCGGCGCCCACTGCTCCTCGGCGTGCCGGGGCATGTCGATGGCCAGCTGGAGGTTCACGCCCACCATGCGCGCCACGTTCTCGGCGCGCTCGATATACCGGCTCATCCAGTAGACGGAATTGGCGACGCGGCTCAGCATGCCCGACTCACCCAAGGACCCACGTGTCCTTGCTGCCGCCGCCCTGCGAGGAGTTGACGACCAGCGACCCCTGGCGAAGCGCCACGCGCGTGAGTCCCCCAGGCAGCACGTAGATGTCGCGGCCGTACAGGATATAGGGCCGCAGGTCCACGTGGCGGCCCTCGAAGTGGTCGCCGATGCGGGTCGGCACGCGCGACAGGGCCAGCGTGGGCTGCGCGATGTAGTTGCGCGGCTTGGCCGCAATCCGTTCCGCGAAGTCCTGGCGCTCGGCGACGGTCGCGTGCGGACCGACGAGCATGCCGTAGCCGCCCGATTCGTTGGCCGCCTTCACCACGAGCTGGTCGAGGTGATCGAGCACGTAGCCCAGGTCGTCCGGCCGCCAGCACAGGTACGTCGGCACGTTGGGGAGAATCGGCTCCTCCGACAGGTAGTAGCGAATCATCTCCGGCACGTAGGCGTACACGACCTTGTCGTCGGCCACGCCGGTGCCCGGCGCGTTGACCAGCGTCACGTGCCCACGGCTGTAGACGTCCATCAGACCGCGCACGCCGAGGAGCGATTCGGGGCGGAACCACTCGGGATCGAGGAAATCGTCGTCGATCCGCCGGTAGACCACATCCACCTGCTCCAGGCCCTTCGTCGTGCGCATCTGGAGGCGGCCGCCCGACACGACCAGGTCCTGCCCCTCGACCAGTTCGACGCCCATCTGGCGCGCCAGGAAGGAGTGCTCGAAGTAGGCCGAATTGCCGGGGCCCGGCGTGAGGACCGCCACGCTGGGACGCGTGATGCCCTCGGGCGCCACGTCCTCGAGCGTCCGGAGCAGGCGGCTCGGGTAGTCGGCGACCGACTGCACCTGCAGGCCCTCGAAGACCCGGGGGAACGTCTGCATCATCACGGCCCGGTTCTCGAGCACGTACGACACGCCGGAGGGACACCGCAGGTTGTCCTCGAGCACGTAGATCGTACCGTCGCCGTCGCGCACCAGGTCGGTGCCGGTCACGTGGCACCAGACGTTACGGGGCGGGCTCAACCCGACACACTGCGGCCGGAACCCCTGCGAGGAGTAGATGACGTCGGCGGGGATGACCCCGTCCCGCACGATGCGTTGCTCGTGGTAGACGTCGTCGATGAACAGGTTGAGCGCCGTGATGCGCTGACGCAGGCCCCGCTCGATGCGGTCCCATTCGGGCGCCGGCACGATGCGGGGAATGATGTCGAATGGGAAGATCCGTTCGGTGCCCGCGTCGTCGCCGTACACCGTGAAGGTGATGCCCGCGCGCAGGAGGGCGCGCTCGGCGTCCTCGTGCCGGCGGATGAGCTCGCCAGGGGCCATGCCGCGGATTCGGTCGACCAGCGCCCGCGCCTCCGGCCGCGGCTCGCCGTCCGTGAGAAACATCTCGTCGTAGAACCCGTCGCAGCGGTAGCCGTCGAAATCCATGGGCGTGTGAACTCGTATACCACAGCCCAGTTGGGCGTCGGGGCCACGATCGGGCTGAACCCGTCGCAGGCGACCGGCGAGAGGAGGGCCTTCGGACAATTTTGTCCGTCTCGGCCAGCCCCTCCTGGGCCACCCGGAGGCGCCCCCTGCGTGGCCTCCTCGGACGGGCCACAGATTTACCCTCGGCAACGGCGAGGCGGCGGGTGATAATTGTCGGGTTGCACCTGACTTTCGGAGGTCGAATCTGATGATCAGCTCTCGCCTGCCGGCGCTGGTCGGCGCGGGGCTCCTGCTGCTGTCTGGAGCGTTCGTGTCGGCACAGCAGGCGCCGTCGGTTCCTGCCGGGCCCCTCGTGGGCGACGCCCAGCAGGGCCGCTACCTCGTCGAGAACGTGGCCCAATGCGCCGAGTGCCATTCCTCGCGGGACCAGCAGGGCGAGATCCTGCCCGAGACCCGGTTCCTGGGCGGTCCCATTCCCTTCGCCCCCGCGTGGCCGAACAACTGGGCCATCCGGGCCCCGCGCATCAAGGGGCTCACCGGCTACACCGACGAGGCCGCCATGCGCCTGCTGACCGGCGGCTCGGTCGGTCGCGACGGCACGGCCCTGCGGCGTCCGATGCCCACCTTCCACATGTCGCCGCAGGACGCGGCCAACGTCATCGCCTATCTCCGCTCGCTGCCCTAGGCGCGGCCGTCGCGCCGGGGCAGGACCCCGGCGCGGTTCTTCCTGCCTCAGTTCTCAGGCCCTCGGGCGCCACGGCAACCGTGTGCGCGACGCCGAAGGTCTGTCGCGCGTGCGGGCGACCACCCATCGGTGACCGGCGCGGTGAGGCGCCTCAGAACCTGAAGAGCCGGTTCACCTTGACGATCAGGGACCGGTTGCTCAGTTCCGGAAAGCTGGGCGTCAGCGTGTTGCGTTCCTCGTTGTACACCACGAAAAGCTCCGACCCGGGCTGATACTCCCAGCGCAGGCGGGCGTTGGTGGAGACGGCGTTGGTGCCCGAGTTGTACTGCAGCAGGGCGCTGACGAACATCAGGGGCGTCATGGTGTAGGTGACCCGCGTGCCCATCAGGTGGGTCGAGAAGCGGCCCTCGCGCAGCCGGACGCGGTTCCACGACCAGGTCGGTTCGAGCGACAACTGGTGCGTCACCGGGACACGTCCCCGCGCGACGCTGACCGTGGTCTTGTGCCCGCTGTAGAAGGTGCCGTGCTCGGCCGACAGGTTGGCCGAGACGGCGCGCTGCTGGCCCAGGTTGTAATTGAGACGGACGGTGTCGAACGCGTAGGACCCGCTCGGGAGGGTCACGCCGGGACCGATCCGGAAGGGGGCGGGCAGGAACTCGTACGCGTTGGACCAGACCACCCCGAGCCTGTCCGCGTTGCGGAAGTCGATCGCGAACTCGCCGGTCCGCGTGCGGGTCTCCAGCTGCCCCCTGCCGTTCTCGATGTGATCCACCGACGCCTGATACACCAGCTTCCGGATGCGGCTGCGCGTGGACGCGCGCGGGCTGAACCGTGCGCTCGCGAACGACCGTACCATGTCGGCCCGCCGCACGAAACCGACGCCGGGCGCAAAGGCACGGCCGATCGCGAGGCGTTCGAGCTGGAGCCCGTACCGGTCGCCCAGGTACTCCATCTGTGCCCGGTGGCTGGTGCGGGCGTCTTCCGGCGCCGCCCCGTCCGAGTCGCTGCGCGCCCAGTACGTGTTGACCTGCAGGTTCTGGAAGAAGGCAAAGGTGCCGTCGAGGCCGAACACGCGGTTCGCGCCCTCGAGGCCCGTGCCGGCCGACCGGTTGGTGAACATCAGGCCGACGCTGCTCCGGCGGAACAGGTCGCGCTTGAGCCGGGCGACGGTGAAGTTGGTCGAGGGCGTGCCGCCGGCCGGAGCCGCGCCGGCCTGGATGTTGACCGCTCCGATACTGTAGCGCCCCGCCCGGCCCGTGAGCCGGCCGCCCGCCTCGATGGGCACGGGCAGGCCGCCGTCGAGGCCGATGCGGCGGCTGTAGAACAGGATGGGGGCATCAGACGCGCCGGCGTTCAGGCTGCCCACGGCCACCCCCCCGAACGAGAACGTCCCCTGGTTCTCGAGGAAGAAGTCGCGCTTCTCGGGAAAGAACAGGCTGAAGCGCGTGAGGTTCACCTGCTGCTGGTCGGCCTCCACCTGGGCGAAGTCGGTGTTGAGCGTGAAGTCCGCCGCCAGGTTGCGCGTCACCGCGTACTTCGCATCGAAACCGATGGCCGCGGCGCCGTCGTTGTGCACGCGAGGTCTGGCGACCTCGTCGGACGTGAGGCTCGAGGTGGCGTAGGGCTTGAGGTCGATCGCCGCGCCACGCGCCGGCGCCTGGATGCCGAGCAGCGTGGCGGCGTACACGGGCTGCTCGACGCCCTGCTGGCCCTGGGAGGGCGGCACCGCGGTCAGGGTGGAAATCTCGTTCTTCGAGCGCTTCACGCGCATCGCGTTGAAGCCCCACACCTGCTCCGTGCCCGGCGCGTAGCGCAGCGACTTGAACGGCAGCGCGGCCTCGAGCGTCCATCCCCCGTCGAACCGCCCGGTCTTGAGCGTCCACACCGGGTTCCAGTCCGGATTGAACTGCCGCTCGTTGATGACCTGGCCGTCGGACCGCCCGCCCAGCGCGTTGACGGTGAACGAGATGGAGCTGCGGCGGTCGTTGAACGTGTCGAACACGAACACCACGATGTCGTTGCCCGACCAGATGTTGCCGTTGTCGCGCCGCATCTCGGTGGCGACGAGCCGGTCCATCTGCGTGTCCCACACGCGGAAGGCGACGTACACGTTGTCGGCGTCGAAGGCGAGCCAGGTCTCGGTGCGCTCGCTCGCCAGGGCCCCTGGATCCGGCTCCACCTGAATGAAGCCGGTCATCGGCGACACGGTCTCGTAGAGCGGCTCGGCCAGCACGCCGTCGATCGACAGCGGGGCGTCCACCCGGACGGCGCGCACCGTCGTGGCGCCGTCGTCCCCCCGCGTGATCGCCGACACGGGCGACTGCGCCGACACCGACGCTGCCAACTGGACGAGGACGAGCGCGCACGCGACGAGAGCCGGCCGAACCATGGATACCGCGCAGTATCCCGGCTGCCGCGTGCCGCGGCCAGCCACAAGAGTGTCCATCCCGTGCCGGGATCGACAGCTCTGTCCTGAACGGACAGAAGTGTGGACGTCCAGGCGGGAAGCGCCGAAATTGGCGCCTCGGTGCGCGTCAGTTCGTATGGACCTTCGAGCCCTTGAGGTGGACGTCCTGCGATCCCTCGATCGTGAGGCGATGCCCGCGGATCTGGATGTCGCCGTTGGCCCGCAGGACGATCGAGGCGGCGCCGACCTGGAGCCGCAGCTCCTGGGAGGCCTGCACCACGAGCCGGCGGCCCACCGCAATCGCCAGGTCGTTGCCCACGTCCAGGACATCGTCCCGGCCGACGGAGGCGGTACGCGAGCGGCCGACCGACAGCGACCGATCCACGCCGACCGAGATCGACTGGCTCGCACCGATGGTCGTGGTCTGCCGTCCACCGACCGTGATGGTCTGCGCACCGCCCACGTCGATCTGCTGCGCGCCGGCGATGGTCGTCACCTGGGGCCCATCCACGGCGACCAGCTCGTGCAGTGACGCGCCCAGCTGCCGGATGGCGGTCGTCGCCCGCTCGCCGTCACCGGGTACGCGGACGCGGGCCGCCTTCCGCGCCGCCGCTGCTCCGGCGGCTCGTCCCGTCGTTCGTACCCGCGTCGCTGGTGTCTTCCGTGCCGGTCTCGCCTTCGCCATGCTCCCCCTCCTGGTGTGCCGTGGTCCTCGATCGAGAGCCAGCGTAGGCGGCGCCGGCAGCCAGCGCAACCCCAGTGGCGATCACGCCGGCACGGCATCGGTCAGCGGGCGGGCACCGTCCAGAGGTAGACGTCTTCGCCGTCCACGCGGAGGTGCCGGTCGGGAGGCCAGCCTTCGATCCCGAACTTGTGCGACACGATGCGGCTGCCCGGCCGCAGCTGGGCCCGGAGGCGGGGCGCGAGTTCGCGGTTGATGCTGGTGGAGAGATACAGCGTGACCACCGAGGCGGCAGCGATGTCGGCCTCGAACAGATCGGCCTCCTCGAAGCGCACGCGCGCGGCCACCCCGCCCTCGGCCGCGGTGGCGCGGGCACGCCGCACGAGCGCCGGATCGATCTCGATGCCCACACCGCGCGCGCCGTACTTCTGCGCCGCGAGGATCACGATGCGGCCATCGCCCGAGCCCAGGTCGTAGACGACGTCGTCGGGCGTGACACCGGCGAGGCGCAGCATGGCATCGGCCACGACCTGCGTGGTCGGCGCATAGTAGATATCCGGCGGACGGGCGGGCGCCGGCGCAGGTGCCGTCGTCGATGATGGCTCCTGCGAGGCGACACGCGCCGGCAGCCCTCCCCAGACCAGCAGCAGCAGGCAGACGGCGCGGAGCACCATCGGCGGGCTCAGTCGGCGGCGCCCGGCCGTGGCGCGTCCGCCAGCCGCGCCGTCTCGTGCTCGCGCTCGAACGTGAGGAACACCGGACAGGCGCCAAGCACCAGCAGCAGGCCCATCATGGCCCACCCGGCGCGATTGACGGCGATGAACCGGGCATGTTCGCCGGGCCTGAGCACGATCTCGTGCGTCTTCCAGCAGAGCGTGTTGTGAGCCCGCAGGCTGTGGAGCCCGGGGCGCACCTCGAGCGTCACCGACTCGCCGTGCTGGAGGATGCCGACGCCCTCGCCGTCGAGCTGGAGGATCACCTCGCGGAACCCGCAATCGCGCGGCGAGACGCGGGACACCGTGATGCGCGCGTCCTGCTGGAGGGGACGGGCCACGTCGCGCAGGCTCGCGCCGATGTCTTCGATCGAGGGAGCCGGCCCGACCGCAGGCCGGCGCAGAAACAGGCCCCTCTCCCGCAGGGCGCCGGGCGCGCGCGGGAGCCACGTGAACGGCGGTAGCGTGGCGGTAACGGCTATCGACACGTGGCCCCCATCGTAGCGCGACCTCCCCGTACGGCTCCAGCCTCGGTCAGGGGCTGTCGAGGCCCAGCTCCCTCGCCCACCCCTCGACCTCCGCCAGGCGCTCACCACCCTGTTGCCGGTAGCGCATCAACGCCTCGCGGAAGCGGGCGATGTCTGCCTCCGACAGAGAGGCCTCGGCGGCGCGCAGCGCGGTGATCTGCAGCAGCAGGTGCAGCACGTCGGGTGCATCCGGAGCCAGCGCGAACGCGCGGGCGGCCTCGGGCAGGGCCTCGGCCAGCCGACCTCCGAGCGCGTACGCCAGCGCCCGGCGGCGGACCAGGCCGGCCGTGTCGCCCGCCGGGCCCAGCACGCCACGGGCTTCGTCGAGCATCTCGAGCGCGAGGTCCGGGTCGCCCAGCCGCAGGAGGCCATCGACGAGCGCCGGATAGACGGCAGCCGCACCCACCTCGGAAATGAGCGCAGTCCGGAAGGCGCCGACCGCATCCCGGTCCAGTCCCGAGGCGGCGAGTCCCGCGCCGAGATAGAACGCGATGCCCAGGAAGTCGGGGGCATCGCGCAGCGCGTCCCGGAACCGGGTATCCGCTTCCGGTCCACGCCCCTCCGCCAGCAGCCGCAGGCCGCGCACGAAGGACAGCGACATGTCGGCCGGCCCCTCGAGGGGCACGGCCTCGAAGCGCGCCGCGCGGGCCTGCGCGATGGCGGCACGAGCGGCGGCAGAGGGCGCATAGCGCGCCTCGAGTTCATCGAGAAAGGGCGCCATCACCTCGGGGGACACGAACTGCCGCATGTCCAGTGGAGGGAGCCGCACCGGCACGCGCACGGCGCGCGTCGGCGCGGTCACCGGGGCTGCGGCCCCCGGAGTGGCCGGTGCCCGACCGCCCGGCGCGGGCGGCACGGCTGGCGGCGCGGCGGGGGGCGCCGCGCCCGGCATCTCCGCGGCCTCGCGAAGGGCCCGCGGCAGGATCTCGAACGGGCTCGCCGCCGTCACCTCGGGCGCCCCTGCACTCGACACGATGGCGCGCGCCACGTACATGCCCGGGTCGAGGGTCGAGACATCGAGTATCGCACCGACACCGCGCCGGAGCCCCGTGCTGGTATCCGGTACGCCGACCTCCGCGAGCAGCGGCGCGCCCGTCGCGGTCCTGGCCACCTCGAAGCGTACGCGTGCGTCGGCGAAAGCCCCGTCGACAGGGGCAGACAGTTCGACGACGCTGGTCAGGCTCGGGCCCTCGATCCGCAGGAACACCTCGGGTTCGACCGGCGCGCCGGGCACCGGGACGCGCGCCACGAGCAGGTCCGAGGTGCGCAGCGGTCCCGACGCGCCGAGGCGCGCCGAGATCTCCTGCTGCACCGATCCGACGCGGTCGGCCCCATCCACGGCGGCCACCCGCAGCACGTACTCTCCCCACGGCACCTCCACGCTCATGAGGAAGCGGGTGGGCACGACGCCGTCCGAGCGGTCCGCGCGCAGGCGCACCAGCTGGGTCGCCGCCGCGCCGCCCCGCGGGTCGATGAGCAGGGCCCCCACCGTGGCTGCCGCGGGCGCACCCGCCGGCAGGGTCAGTTCGCCCGACACCAGCACGCGTACGCGGTCGGCGCGCTCGGCCGGGAGCGCGAACGACGTCACCCGCAGCGGCAGGCCGCGCTCGCTCCCACGACGTCCGAGCGCGGCACTCACGGCCGCCGCGGGTGTGGCCGCGCGGTCGGGCTGCGCCTGTGCGGCGTCCAGGACGAACCGCGAGGGCCCGCGCACCGTGAGGTCGTCCCGCGCCAGCGACACCTCGAGCCGATGGGGCTCGCCGTCGTCGTCGCCCGGCAACCGCTCGACGCCGACCAGGTAGTAGCCGCGCAGTTCACGGACGACCCGGTCGAGCACGGCCTCCCCCGACCCGGTGATCTGCAGGCGCACGCCGCCAGACGCGGCGGCGAACGCCTCGAGGCCCTCGACGAGGAGCCGGTCGTCGGCAATCGCCGTCGTGGACGCCCTCGCATTGCTGTCGAAGCCGGTGCCCCGCGCCGTGGGCAGCTGCAGGACGTACACCGTCATGCGGGCGGCGGCCGCGAGCGTCGCCAGCCGCTGCACGTCCTGTCGCAGCGTCTCCGCGTAGAGGCCCTGGGACACCAGCAGGAGCGCTTTGGGCCCGGGCTCCCGCGCCAGTTGCTGCAGCACCCGGCCGAGCACCCGGATCGTGTCGTTGGCCGAGCGCCGGACCGGCTCGGTCAGGTTGGCCGCCTCGTTGTCCACGCCCAGCTCGCACTGCAGACGGGCCGGGCTGCGCGGCCCACAGATCCGCGTCAGCACGGTCTCCCAGAGGCCGGGGTCGAGCTGCCGGGCGAAAGCCTCGGTGAGCGTGAGGCGGGCCGACATCACGGGCGGGGCCGTCCCCACGATGTACTGCACGTGTTCGCGCACCACGTCCCGGTCGCGCGTGAACTCGACAGACGCCCCCATCGGGAGCCGCAGCAGCCCCACCGGGTCCTGCGGCGGGAGGTCGCTCAGCACGCCATCGATCGCATCGAGCACGGCGCGCGCCGCTCCGGCCGCGATGCTCCCTTCGTCGATGGCGAGCAGCACCGGACGATACCGCTCCTCGGTGAGGTTGGAGGCAATGCGCGTCGCTCCGGGCTCGGTTTCGGAGGGACCGGCTACGAAGCGGACGGTCCGCACCGGACGGGTCCGGCCGTCGATCCGGACGGTGAAGTCGGCCGCCTCCAGATCGGGTACCGCCTGGCCGTCGTCGTTCACGACCGCGGCGTCGAGCACCAGCACGTCGGTGCCCGATCGGATGACCAGTCCGTCCTGCGGCGTGGCCGGGTCGAGCGACTGTGCCGGCGCCTGGGCGGCCAGCGCCATCCAGGCGGCGACCGCCCCGGCCAGGACGGCGCGGGCGCGCGCGATCATGGCGTCCGCCCCTCTGGCGTGGGCGCGGTATACCCACGTCGGGTCCGCACACGGTACCCGCCGCGGACCGTGAGGTCGATCCGGTGCGACAGGCCGTCGTGGCGCGGCTCGAAGGCCAGGGCGTACTGATTGGACAGATCCTCGACGATGTCGGCGAACGGGCGGGCGAGCTGTCCACTCTCTTCGGCGAAGAGCGCCCGTCCGCCGCTCGCGTCGGTCAGCTCCTCGAGCCTGGCCCGCAGCTGCTCGATGCGCGCGCCCCGGCCCAGACCGACGGCGAAGAGCGTGGCGTCGCTGTCGCCGACCACACGTCGCACGTGATCGAAGGATGCCTGGCTGCTCCGGTCGTCCCCGTCGCTGAAGACCACGAGCGCCCGCCGCCCGGGCTGACGCGAGAGCAGATCGAGCGAGCGGACGATGACGTCATAGAGGGATGTGCCGCCCCATGCGCTCAGCCGGTCGAGGGCCCTCGACCGTGTCGCCGCGTCGGATTCGCGCTGCGCCAGCGTGAACATGCTGTCGTTGAAGGCGACGATGGTGACCTGGTCCTTCGGCCCGAGCGCCGCCAGGAACGTGCGGGCGGCCTCGCGCACGTCGTCGAGCGCGCTGTCCATGCTGCCGCTCACATCGAGGGCCAGCACCAGCTCCAGGGCGCCGCCCGTGGCGTCGAAGCTGGTAATCGTCCGCGGGTCCCCATCGTCGAACACCTGGAAGTCGCCGACGGTGAGGCCCTTCACGAAGCGTCCACCATCCTGCACCACCGCATTGAGCTGGACCACCTCCACACGCACGGCCTCGGTGTACCCGGCTGCCCGCGTCCGGAGGTTGGCCACGACCCGGCCGCCCGACCGGAGCCGCGCCACGACCCGCAGGGCATGCTCCCGGATGTCGTCGCCCGCATCCCAGCTGCAGCGGGGTTCGGCGCCCGGCGCGGTGCAGATCTGGCGTCCGTTGGCGAAGAACGTGACGTCTTCGATGGCACTGGCGCCACCCGGGCCGTCGTAGGCCACCTCGATGCGCACGAGGCCGCTGACGAATCCGCCGTTGTCGGGCGACACGAAGCGAAGGCCGCCGGCCTGGCCGCGCACGCTCGTGGCGGCTCCGAGCGCCAGCAGCGTCGCGACGCACGCAGAGAGCACCCTCACGTTCCTGCCTCCTCGTCCGTGATCACCGTCGTCGTCACTCCGGCCGGAGCGGGCCGGCGGCCGCGAGCGCGGACACGTAGTCCTCGACGCGCTCCCGGGTGATGAACCCCGTATAGCGGGCCACGGCCTGCCAGTCGTCGTCGAACAGGGCCGGCACGCCGTCCAGATAGTCCTGCAGGGCCATGGGGAGGACGTCGGCGAAGAGCCCCGCGGGCACGTCGAGGTCGGCCAGCATCTCGGCCACGCGGAAATTGAGATCGACGAGCACGGACCCCAGGACGCCTGTGCCGGGTCGGCCCCGATAGGCCTCGAAGCCACCGCGCGCGGGCACTCCGACACAGAGGCACCCGTCGAGCGCCTCCTGCGAGACACCCCACGCCTGGAGCCGGCGCTCGTCGTCGTCCGGCTCCAGGCCGAGACGCAACACGTCGGTCGTCGAGAAGAGCGCAGCCACGTCGTCAGGGGTGTGGGCCGCCGCCCACGCGAGGGCGGCGCGACGGATGGAGCCGAGGCCAGCCGTGGTCGCGAGGCGGTCCAGTGCGGCAGGGTCGGCACCGGCGGCGCCCAGGCGCGCCCGTCCCCGCGTGAGGGTGGCCGCGATCCACCGCAGGTCCTCATCATGCAGCCGCTGCGAGTCGAGCAGCGGCAACGTGCTCACCAGCGCCTCCCGATCGTTGGGATTCAGCCGTGGTGGCGGCGGCATGCGTTCGACGACCATCCGGCGCAGCAGGCGACGCGAGAGCGCGAGGTCGAGTCCCAGGACGGCGCCCGTGAGCGCCTGCCCCACGGCGGCCTCGGCGTCCATCAACGGACGGCGCCAGGCCGTGCGGTGTGACGCCGGCGTGCCCGCGCGTGTCAGCAGACCGAAGTTGTGGCGGTGCGACAGCTCCGCTTCGGGGCCCAGCAGGTCGTCCGGATTCCCCACGGCGGGGGCGTAGGCCAGCGCCACGAGCACCTCGCCCAGCAGGTAGTCGGCAATCCGGGTCAGACGCACACCAACGTCGCGCGCACGGCGCAGATCCGCGGGCCGTCGGATGCGCCCGAGGTCGCGAAGGCCGTCGCGGCTGATGGCCGCGAGCGACGGGGCGTCGTCGCCGGCACCGGCCCAGGGCCTCGGCTCCCGTAGCGACGTGACGGCCGACGCAAGCGCGTCCCGCGCCGCCGCGACGCCCGTCACCTGGAAGCCCGGCGCCCGCAGCGTGTCCGCGAGCGTCAGGAGCGTGAGGACGGCATCGAGACTGTTGCCGCCCTGCTTGCGGCGCACCTCGGCGAGCCGCTCCACGGCGGTGCCGTGCACGTCCAGCCGGTACCGTGCCCCCTCCCACTCCACGACCGGCGAGGTCGGGGCCCGCGCGGCGAGCGCCGACAGGAGCACGGTCTCCAGCGACCCGTCGGGAACCCCTGCCCCACGCGGGAACGCCGGCAGCAAAGCATCGCGCACCCATCGCCCGACCGCACCGTCGTAGCCCTCGCTGGCGAGGGGTGCATCGAACAGCGCCGAGAGCAGCGGCGCGGTGCGCTCCAGCGGGAGCGCGCCCGCGCGGGTCGCGCGCACCATCAGGGTCAGCGCGCCCTGGAACTGCGCCAGCAGCGGCGCAACGTCACGTGGCGCCGACACCGCCTCGATCTGCCGGGCATGATGCGCCAGGTGCGCGAAGGTCGCAGGGCGCCTCACGGGCAGGCGCTCGAGGGTGAGCATCGCCGCCGGGTAGCGACCGTAGGCCCGCACGGCGGTGAGCACATCGCCCGCATCCGCGGCGCCCGTGTCCGCGAAGGCCCGCTGGGCGAAGGCGAACCGCTCCAGCCGTTCGCGCCGGACCGACGGCAGCTCGCCCTTGATCCGTTCAACGAGCCACGCCGCGTCCACGATCCCCTCGTCTTCGACCTCCTGCGGGCCGGCAGGCGCCGGGGCGGGCAGGTCGTCGCGGTCGAGGCCGCGCTCCCAGACCCAACGCCAGGCGGGCGCCGCCGGCCGGCCGGTCTGGCTCTCCAGGCGGGCCGCCTGCAGCAGCACGGCCCCGTCGTGCGCGGGACGTAGAAAGGGCGCGGTCGAGAGCGTCCACTGGGGATCGATGTCCACGAACGCGCGAGCCAGGGCCCTGAACCGCTCGCGCCGGCGGCCGGGGTCCGCCATCCACAGTCCCAGCGCGAATCGCTGGTGCGGCGCGTCGAGCCGCGCGACGCCGTCGTAGAAATAGGCGAGCCGTCCACCGTCACGCGAGAACAGCGCCCGCGAGAATCGTGCGGGATCGCCAATCGGCGCGTCGAACAGGTCTTCCCAGAGGGCGGCGGCCTCGGTGCCCCCGGGGACCTCCACCCGATCGTCGTCCCCCACCCGGAACGCCCCCCCGAACGCCGCCAGCGCGGGCGCGCCGTCGTCGTACAACTGCCGGAGCCATGCGGGCTGGCTGGCGACCGCGTCGAGGGTGCGCGCCGACAGGCTGAGCAGGCCGTGATACAGCAGCGCGGCGCGACGGTCCGTCATGATGGCGCCAAACAGCGAGGCCTCGGCGACGGGCCCACCAAACACGACGGCCCACGCCTCCGCCGGCACGGGCAGCGGCAGGTCCGTCACCACCGGGGCGAGGGTCACGTCCCCGCCCGCGTTGAGTCGCGACACGAGGCCCGCGATGTCCAGGCCCAGGCGGTCCAGACGCGTGCGGATGGCGGCGGCCTCCCGCCCGGTGTCCAGCTCGACGACCGGGGTGCGGCCGCGCGTCCGGAGCCGAAGGCCGGCCGCCTGGAGGACATCCTCGAGCGCGCGGCGCTCGGTGCGCGTCCCGGCCATCCGCAGTGACAGCGCGCGCCCGCCCGCCCGCGCGAGCGCCTCCTGGACGCGGGTGAGGTCGGTGATGAGGGCGTCGAAGTCTACGATGGCGGGCGCTGGCGGCGCCGAGAGATCGCGGGGCAGGGAGTGAAGCACCCTTACGGCACGTGGACCAGCAAGGGCCCGACCGTCGTCGAGTTCGATGCCAAGCGCCTCCAGCGCGGCCACGGGCGCGTGCATCTCCGTCCACGCCGCCTGGGCGAGGGAGGGGCCCGAGAGGACCAGGCTGAGGAGGACGCGCCAAATACAGCGGAAGCGCATGCGCTCTCGTGTCGAGGGGCCGCACGATAGCACCCAACCGGGGCATGGGCAACCACAGGCGACCCGTCGGCGCGACCACGGACTGCGGGCGGGAGGACGTCCCCCAGGTCCGTCCTGCCCGCCCGCCCCGTCACCCCGCCCGCAGGCCCCTGCGAACGGCGTGAACGCCGGCGCCGCCCCACGGGCGCGCGCCTTCCACCCCGACCGGACGGTGAGGCGCGCACGCCCGCGACGCGGCGCGACGTGCGGCCACGCGTTGACTTCGGGTTGTCCGTATCCGGGCGCGTGCGCCCCACCGTCCTGCGTCATGTCGGTGGTGACGGACGCTCGGCGATCGTTTCGCGCCGCGAGGCGCTGCCCGGCCGATCGGGGAGAGCCGCATCACGCGGCCGACCGGCCGCACGCATGCAGGTCTGAAGGGGTGTGCTATTCTCGCTGCTCCGGGACCTCTGTCACGCGCCCGAACCACCTCTGTCCGTGAACCCATGAACATTCATCTGATCAACCCAAGCCACGTGTCGTTCGGCATCGGTGTCATCACGCCCCGATGGCTCTACGTCCTGGCCTCGGCGACCCCCGACACCTACGGGCCTCCCACGCTGGTGGACGAGACCCTCGAACCGCTCGACCTGTCGACCATCAAGGCGGGCGACGTGGTGGGGATTGGCATCCACACCGGGAACGCCCTGCGAGGCTACGAGGTGGGGGTGGCCGCCCGCGAGGCCGGCGCGTGGGTGGTGTACGGAGGCATCCACGCCACCCTGTACCCGGAGGAAGCCCGGAGCCTGGGAGCGGCCCATGCCGTGGTCAGTGGCGACGGCGAGACCGCGTGGCCGGAGGCCCTGCGCGACTGCCTGAACGGGACGCCCAAGGAGTTCTACGAGGGCGGACGGATCGACGCGGAGCGCTTCCTGCCCGGTCGGTGGGAACTGCTGCCCGAGGGGCGCTACATGTGGGCATCGGTGCAGACCGTGCGCGGCTGTCCGAAGCACTGCTCGTTCTGCTCGGTGTGGCGCACCGACGGCCAGAAGCCGCGGCAGCGCAGCTGGGATCACGTCATCCACGAGATCGTGGAACTGCGCCGGCGCGGCTTCCGCTTCATTGCCCTCGCCGACGACAACTTCTATCCCGTCACCCTGCAGGACCTCGCGCAGGCGGACCGGCGTGCCGACAAGTCGCGCCTGCACGAACTGCAGGAGACGCGGGCGGACCGCTTCGCCCTCATGGAACAGCTCGCGAAGCTGCCGTCGGACACGGTCTTCTTCACGCAGATCACCATGGAAGCCGCCGAGGACACCGAGTTCCTGGATGCCATGCGCCGCGCCCACATCAAGGGCGCGCTCATCGGGGTCGAGGCGGTGACCCCGGAGGGCCTCAAGGACGTCTACAAGGGCTTCAACGAGAGCGGCGACGCCCTCGTGGATCGGCTCAAGCGCTTCCGCGCCCACGGGGTGCACGTGCTGGGCTCGTTCATCTTCGGGCTGCCGAGCGACCGTCCCGCGACCTTCGACGCGACGCTCGACGTGGCCGAGCGGGCCGACCTCACCTTCGCGCAGTTCGTCATGCTCACGCCGTTTCCCGGGACGCTCGACTTCGCCGACTGGGAAAAGACGATGGCCGGCAGCGCACAGCAGGTGGCGGGCATTCCCATCACCCGGCACTGGCTGATTCCGCAGGCGAACCGGCCGAAGGTGTACATGGCCCATCCGGTGATGTCGCCCGACGAGATCCGCACGCGGACGCAGGCGGTGTGGGACCGGTTCTACAGCTTCCCGAGCATCTGGAAGCGGTCGCAGGTGGTCAAGTCGCTCAAGGGGCGCCTGATGTTCCTGCTGATCTCGAAGATCTACCGGCCGAAGTATGCCAACACCGGCAACGCCACCGATAGTGCCCGCGTGCAGCGCTCGGTCCAGTGGACGCGGCTGATGGCGCGGCCCTGCCGGAGGCTCTTCGCCGGACGGCCGATGCCGCACCTGCAGGTACCCGGGCAGACCCCCGCCTGAGACCCGTGGTGTCCGCCAGCGGGCGGACACCACACACCCCACCCGAACGCGGGCCGGTGCCGAGCACCGCGCGGCACCCACCACGCGCGACGTGGCAATCCTGGCGCGACGGCTACGCGGCGACGTTCCCTCGCGACGTTCCTCCGCCGTCTTCACTCCGCGCAATCACTCGGCGACGGTCACGCCGCGACAGTCACGCCGCGGCACTCACGCCGAGTCACGCCCCGACAGTCACGCGGCGGTGGCTACTGCGCCTGTGACGTCCGCACCGAGCGTCCCGTGCGTGGGCCCAGGTTGTCACGTACGAGGGGACGTTCCAGGCTGGCCAGCCGCAGCCCGGTCGCATGGATGAGACCCGCCACCCGCGCCAGCTTGTCGAACTCGATCTTCGACACGTCGTCGGTGTTGGCGTGGTAGTCGGGGTGCAGCCCGGTGGTGAGGAACACGACCGGCACCCCTTTGGCCGCGTAGCTGTAGTGGTCGCTGCGGTAGTAGATCTGCTCGAGATCGTTGGGATCGTTCAACTCGTAGTCCAGGACCAGCGGCCGCGCGAGCGCGGCGTTGGCCGCCCGCAGCACGCCGTCGAGCTCGCTGCTGATCCGGTCGGACCCCACCGGATAGACGGTGTCGGCCTCGCTGGCCTTGTCGTCGCGGTTGCGGCCGATCATGTCCACGTTCACCTGGGCCACGATGCGGTCGAGGGGAACCGTCGGATAGTCGGCGTAGAACCGCGAGCCGAGCAGGCCCCGTTCCTCGCCGGTGTGCCACACGAAGAGCAGCGAGCGCGGCGGCCGCGGCCCCTGCGCGAACGCGCGAGCCACGGCCATGACGCCCACGATGCCCGACCCGTCGTCGTCGGCCCCGTTCCAGATGCGATCCTGTTCGAAGCCCTGCCTGATGCGACCCGGTGCCTGGGGACGCCGCGGCGCGTCGCCGTCGTCGGCCAGCTCACCCTCTGCATAGCCCACGTGATCGAGGTGCGCACCAATCGCCACGTACGTGTCGCGCAGTGCCGGGTCGCTCCCGTCCACGATCCCGACGACGTTGTGGGCGTACTGAGTGCGGACGACCTCGTACTCGGCATCGATCTCGAAGGTCATCGTCACGCCCTCGAGCGAGAACCGCGGGAGGTCCTCCTGGGCGTCGGCCAGGCGTTTGAGTTCCGCGTAGGGCACCTCGGCCTGGCTGAAGAGAAACTCGAACAGGGCGTCCTCGCCGTTGGGGGTGGGCGGCAGCGGCTGATCCAGGCGCTGGACCGTGGTGAAGTCGGGCGTCGGGATCTGCTGGGCCCGTCCGCCGCGACCGCCTCCCGCACCCCGTGCGCCCGCGCCCGCCGGTGGCGCGGCCGCGGCGCCGATGGCCGCCACGGCTCCCCGCTGGTCGGTGGCGTACCGGCTGCGCCCGTTGACGATGCGCTGGTAGCCGTCACCCAGCCCCTTGGGGCCTCGCGCGCCCAGCCACACGACTGCGGCGCCCGCCACGTCGCGTCCGGCGTAGTCCTCGCGGCCGGCCAGCGGCGCGTCCACGCCGTAGCCCGCGAATTCCACGCGGTCCACGCGCACCGTGCGCGAGCCGCCCACGTTGCTGGGGAAGCGGATGCCCTCGCCGTTGGCGAAGGTCCGCGTCTCGTCCCCCACGGTGACGACAAGACGGGACCGGTTCGTGGAGCGGATGCCCAGCACGCGCACGGTCTGGAAGTAGGAGCCGTCGTCGCCGCCTGGTCGCACACCCCACTCCCGCAGATGGTCGGCCACATACGCGGCCGCCAGCCCGATGCCGGTGGAATACACCGCCCGGCCCTGCAGTTCGTCCGAGGCGATGTAGGTCAACCAGGTGCGCAGGTCGGAGGGACGAATCGACGCTGCCCCCCCCTGGCCAGCCAGCGGGACCGTGAGCAACGAGGCTGTGAGCAGCAGCGCGACCGTGAGTCGTGACACCAGGAGCCGGACGGTCGGGCGAACAGTCGGATGGAATGGGCGCACGATGCCTCCACTCGATTACAGTTTTCGTACCTAAGCACCTGTCCTGCAGGATGTTAGCGGACCACGCCGCCAGCTCTACCTTGTTGACACACAGGGCGGGCTGGCCCAAGATCACCGGAACCTTCACCCCGCGCGGCCCCGGGCCGATGATCATGGATACGAGACTCGGCACGGCGATCCTACTCGGCTTCCTCCTGCTTGGGGCAAGCGGCACGCGCGCGGGCGCCGCCACCCTCACCTTCGGCGAGGGCCTCGTGCCCGTCGGCACCCGGCTCGACGGCACCAGCGCCTACAGCGAGCTGGGCCTTTCCTTCGAGAACGCCACCCTCATCCACGATTTCCGGTTCGTGGAGGACGAGTACGGCATCACGAACGGTCCGGGCGAAATCGCGGCGGTCCTGTTCTCGAGCCCGGTGGACGCGGTGCGGTTCCGGTGGGTCACGGCGGTCTTCGACCACGACTTCTACGGCACGGCGTACGACGCCCGCGGTGCGGTCGTAGACCGCTTCACCTTCCGCGCCAGGGGCGACCTGTTCGGCTCGACGGGCATCGCCCTGCTCAGCGGCCCGGGCATCACGCGGTTCGAATTCCACGATTCGGGAAGCCGCGTGGGACTCGACCGCCTGGCAATTGGCCCGAGCGCCGTGCCCGAGCCGGCCGCCGGTCTGCTGCTCGGTGCCGGTGCGCTCGCCGCGGTCCGCCGGCGGCGTCACACCGGTCGCTGATCCCCGAGACGGCGTAGCCGGCACCACAGAGCGGCGCCCACGACCTCCGCACTGGCCTGGCCCCGCCACGATGGCCAGGCGACCTGAGAGCGCTGAGCTGGCTGCGCTGAGCAGAGCCTCCCGGGCGAGAGGCTCGTGGGCCGCAGGAGCCCGGCGCCCGACGCCGCGGCCCCCGCCGAGCCCACGACACCCTCGTCACGCCGCACGCCAGGCCGCGACCACACGCACCGACGTGGCTGCGGCCCCGAGGCGACCCGGCACCTCAGAATCGGAAGATCGCGCCGACCGAGGCGCGTCCGAAGTTGAACGTCCCGCGCTCGAAGTCCACGCCGGACAGTCCGAGTTCGTCCACGCTGAAGTTCCGGAAGTAGCGCACGTCGCCCCGGATGCCGAAGGCGTCGCCCAGGAAGAGCATCACGCCCCCACCGAGCACGTACGCCAGATCGCTCTCCGACAGCGACGCGAGGTTGTCGAACTCCACGCTGCGGCGGACGAGCCCCGCGCCAGCGGTCACGTAGGGACGAATCCCCGGGCCCTGCTGCCCGCCGATCGGCACGCCCAGCACCAGTGCCGGCATGACCGTGAGCAGGTTGTTCTCGGTGACCACGTTCTCGTCGGTCGTGTAGAAGCGCGGCGTGTAGGACAGTTCGAGCTCCGCGCCGAAAACGCCGCCCCCCATGCCACCGAACGCGACGCCCCACGCCACGCGGTTGCGGTCGTCCACGGCGGCATTGAGGGGCGTCCCCACGCTGCCACCGAAGTTCACGCCGACGAACGGACTCACATACACGTCTGCGCGGGCCGGCGAAGGCGCGAGCAGCAGCCACAGCACACCAACCATCGATATCCGAAGATGAACAGGCACGGGATCTCCTTCCGGGATCGGGGAAGCCTCATCACGCTAGCAGGAATCGCGCCGACGTCCAACGGCGCGGCAGCCGGGCGTCGTGCATGCCACGCGATGGCGGATCTGTTCGTGTTGACGCCGATCCGTACCTGGCGGCATGCTCTCACTGCTTCACCCGTCCGCGGGTCCCGGCGAGGGGCCGTGGCCCGCACAGCCCCGAGGACACCAGACGATGGCCAAACGGACAGCTCCGGCCGAACCCGCCCTGCACCGCTCGTGCGGCACGATGGCCGCGCACATGATGCTGCTCGAGCAGCATCCGGCGTTCCGGCTCAATCAATTCCGCCTCGAAGGCGCCACCGAACGCTGGCGCACCACGGGCATCGATCTGAAGACCATGCCCATGGTCACCATCCGCACGGTCGTCCATGTCGTATACCGCACCGACGACCAGAACATCAGCGACACACAGGTCGAGAGCCAGCTTCGGGCCCTGAACAAGGACTTCCGGGCCGCCAATGCCGACCGCCGCAAGACGCCCACGCCGTGGAAGGGGCTCGTGACCGACGCCCGCATCGCGTTCAAACTCGTGAAGATCACGCGGACCAGGACCACCACGAGCGCCTTCAGCCACGACGACGGGGTGAAGAAGGCCTCCACCGGCGGCATCGCGCCCTTCAGCCCGAAGACGCACCTCAATCTCTGGGTGTGCGCGCTCGGCGGCGGCCTGCTGGGCTACGCCCAGTTTCCCGGCGGTCCGGTGTCAACCGACGGCGTCGTGATCAACTACCGGGCGTTCGGCACATCGGGCACCGCGCAGGCGCCATTCAACAAGGGCCGCACGGCGACCCACGAAGTGGGTCACTACCTCAACCTGCGGCACATCTGGGCCGACACGCCCGACTGCGGCGGGTCCGACATGGTGGCCGATACGCCCAACAGCGCCGGACCCAACTACGGAGCGCCCGTGTGGCCGAGCGTGACGTGCAACAACGGCCCGAACGGCGACATGTTCATGAACTACATGGACTACACCGACGACGCGGCCATGTTCATGTTCACGGCCCAGCAGGTGCTGCGCATGCGCGCGGCGCTCGAGACCCAGCGCCGCGGCCTGCTGTGACGCGGGGACGACGGTGACGGCCGGACAGGCGGATCCGCCACCGTCTCTCTTCTCCACGCGCTGGGTGCACGTGTTCGAGGAGGACTCCCACGACGGCGCGCGCTTCCGGCCCGCCGACGGCGACATCCCGCTCTCGCGGCGGCCCCGCGCGCGCCTGGAGCTGGACCCCGACGGCGGCGCGCGCTGGTCGACCCCAGACGCCGGCGACCGGCCGACGCCTCGCGCGGGCCGCTGGCACGAGGAGGGGGATGTGCTGGTCGTGGAGATCCCCGGCGGGCCCACGCTCCGAATCATCGAGCGCGGCCCCGAGGGGCTGCGTGCCGTCATCGCACCATCCGGGCCACGCTGAGCCCGCAGACACCCAGGTCGAGTTGCCCATGGCCACCACGCGCCCCACCGCATCGGTCGTCCCCTTCGAAGTGAGCCCGAACCTGCCGCGCCAGGCGTCGATTCGACCCTACCAGCGCGAGCCTGGCACCCCCACGTTCCGCCCGCTGCGCATCTACACGCTCGACCCCTCGGTCTCCTATCGCCTCGGCGGGGTGGCGACGGTGCAGGTACCCTATGAACGGCTCGAGAAGGGCCCGGCCGGCTCCCTCTTCCGCCTGGATCCGACCGGCGTGCCGGCACCGCTGCGCAGCGAACTGCTCGACCTCGACGACCCGTTTCTCCTCATGTCGAACGGGCTGACGCCGTCGCCAGCCGACGGACGCTTCCACCTGCAGATGGCCTACGCCGTCTGCAGCCTCACCTACACGGCCTTCCGGCGGGCGCTCGGCCGCGATATCGCGTGGGCCATCCCCCCAATCGAGGGACAGCCCCTGCGCCTCGTCGTGCGCCCGTTCGGGTTCAAGGGCCGCAACGCGGGCTACAGCCGCGAGACGGGCGACCTGTCGTTCGGCTACTTCCCCGCCGGCACCAAGCCGGCCGGCTTCACCGTGCGGAAGGGGCTCATCTGCACCGCGCTCAGCCACGACATCATCGCCCACGAGACCACGCACGCCCTGCTCGACGGGCTCCGCTCGCAGTTCATGTTGCCCACCAACGTGGACGTGCCCGCCTTCCACGAGGCCCTGGGTGACCTGGTCGCGCTGTTCCTGCACTTCACGTACGAAGAGGTGGTCGAGCAGGCCATTCGCACCGCGGGCGGCGTGTTCACGCGCAGTGCCCTGCTGGCGGACCTGGCACGCGAATTCGGATACGCGCGTGCGCGCGGCGGCCGGGGCGCGGCCCTGCGCTCGGCCGTGGATGTGGACGGCGTGGCGGCCTTCGACTCCGACGTGGCGGCCGACAGGGACCGCCGCCCCGTGTGCTACGAGGATGCAGGGGACGAGCCCCACGCGCTCGGTTCCGTCCTCGTCTCGGCCGTGTTCGAAGCCTTCACGACCATCGTGTCGAGGAAGACCGAACGCTACTTCCAGATGGCGGGCATCAATCCGCGCGCGGCGGGCACGGCCCCCCTCGGGGAGGCGCTGGTGAAAGCCCTCGCCAAGGAAGCAAAGGACGTCGCCACGCAGTTTCTCGACATCTGCATCAGGGCCGTGGACTACTGCCCGCCCTCCGACATGGAGCTCGGCGAGTTCCTCCGCGCACTCATCACCGCCGACGGCGACGTGGAACAGAGCGACAGGTGGGGCTATCGCGAGGCGCTGATGCGCTCGTTCCGGCGACGCAATCTCTTTCCCGACCACGTCCGGTTCATGACCGAGGACGCGGTCAGGTGGCAGCCGCCGCAGACACCGCTCGTCATCCCGGGCCTGGCGTTCAGCGAGCTGCGCTTCGCGGGCGACCCGGGCCGTCCGGCAGATGCCGACGAACTGATGCGCCAGGCCCGCGCGCTCGGAGCGTTCGTCAGCAGCCCGGCGCACGCGCGCCACTTCCAGATCGTCGCGCCGGCGGGGCGCCTGCCAGCGCGGGTGATCCAGGCGTCGCCCCCCACCGTGCAGTCGGTGCGGGTCAGCCGTCGCGCCCAACCCAATGGCGACGTGCTGTTCGACCTGGTGGCCGAAGTCACGCAGTCGTGTACCGTCAAACGGGGCAACGATCTCTTCGACGTCAACGGCGGATGCACCGTGATGATCGATCCGTACGGGCAGGTGCGCTACATCATCCACAAGCGGCTCGACAGCGAGAACCGGCAGAACCGCCAGCATGCCGCGATGCGCGGGCCGCTGGCCGCCTACTGGCGGCGCGCCGGGAGGAGATTCGTCCTGCGGCCGGGCATGCTGAAGCGCCTGCACGGGCTCGGCTAGTGCGCGTGCGGTCTGGCGCCGTCGGGCCGGAGGATCGCGCTGGATTGCAGGAGGGCGCGGGCGGGTCCGGCCGCGTGGCGTGCGGGCCGGTGCTCGTGACCGGGTGTTCCTCGGGCATCGGCGAAGCCGTGGCGCTGCGCCTGGCACGGGCCGGCTGGCTGGTGTACGCCACCGCCCGCCGGCTGGACACGCTCGACGGGTGCGCGCGGGCGGGTTGCCGCACGTTGAGCCTGGACGTCACCAGCGAGGCATCGATGCAGGCCGCGGTGTCGGCGATCGTGGACGCGCACGGTGCGGTCGGCGCCCTCGTCAACGTGGCGGGCTACAGCCAGAGCGGGGCCATCGAGGCCGTGCCGCCCGACGACGTCCGGCGCCAGTTCGAGACCAACGTCTTCGGCCCGGCGCGCCTGATGCAGCTGGTGCTGCCCGGCATGCGGCACCGCCGCGGCGGACGCATCCTCAACATCAGCTCGATGGGTGGCCGCCTCACCCTGCCCGGCGGCGGCTATTACCATGCGACCAAGCACGCGCTCGAGGCGCTGAGCGATGCCGTCCGTTTCGAGGTGGCACGCTTCGGGATCGACGTGGTGGTCGTGCAGCCGGGCCTCATCCGGTCGCGCTTCGCCCAGGCGGCCACCTCGAGCCTGGCCAGCGCCTGGCGGACGCGGCCTCCCTACGCACACTTGCACGCCGAGGTCGCCCGCATCACCGCCGAGTCGTACGTCCGAGGTCCGATGGCGCGCCTGGCGGGTACGCCGGACGACGTGGCCCGCATCGTAGAAGCAGCGCTGCGCGCCCGCCGGCCACGCACGCGGTACACGGTGTCGGCGTCGGCCACGTTCCTGCTGACGCTGCGGCGAGTGCTGCCCGATCGGCTATGGGACCGCTTCCTGGCCCGGACCTACCCTCAGCCGGGCACGGACGACTGAGCGAGCACCGTCGGGGCCTCGTCGCGGGCGAGGCGTCGCAGGAGCACCAGCGACACGAGCAGCAGCGCAGTCACGAAGCCGCCGACGCCCGACCACCCGAAGAGATCCCAGAACACGCCGCCCGCCGCACCGGCCAGGCTCGACCCGAGGTAGTAGGCGCACAGGTACAGCGACGAGGCCTGCGCGCGTCCGTGGCTGCCGCGCGCCCCGACCCAGCTGCTCACCACCGAGTGGGCGGCGAAGAACCCGACGGTGAAGACGGCGACCGACAGCACCACCAGGACGAGCGGTGCCGCCAGCGAACTCAGGGTGCCCGCGAGCATACAGGAGAGGCTAACGCGGAGCGCCCCGGCCCGGCCCACGCGCCGGGCGAGCCAATCGACCCAGGCCGAACTCACCGTGCCGAGCAGGTAGAGGGTAAAGATGAAACCGGTGGCCGACTGCCCCAGCAGGTAGGGCGGGGCCTCCAGGCGAAATGCCACGTAGTTGTAGACGGTCACGAAGCAGCCCATCGCGAGGAATCCCAGCAGGAAGAGGTCCCTGAGGACACCGTCGCGCAGGTGGCGGCCGTAGGTGGCCAGGCGCGTCCGCGGCAGGAGCGGACCGGGCCTGAAGTGGCGAGACGGCGGGAGGGCAAGCCAGACGACGACAGTGGCCAGCAGCCCCAGGCCGCCCACGAGTGCCAGTGCCGTCCGCCACGACGCCACATCGGCCACCACCGCCGTCAGCAGGCGGCCCGCCATGCCGCCGGTCGCCGTGCCGCCGACGTAGAGACCCATCGCCAACCCCATCGAGTCGGCATGCATCTCCTCGGCGATGTACGCCATAGCGAGTGCCGGCAGGCCGGCAAACGCCACGCCCTCGAGCGCGCGGATGAGGAGCAGCGAGCGCCAGTCGGTGGTGAACGCGCAGGCGGCGGTGAGCAGCGCCGCCGCCAGCAGCGACAGCACCATGAGGGGCTTGCGACCGCGTGACTCCGACACCGCCGCCACCACGAGCAGCGACGCCGCGAGGCACCCCGTCGTCAGCGACACGGCCAGGCTGCTCTCGGCGGCGCTGATCCCGAACTCACGTGCCAGCTCCGGCAGAATCGGCTGCACGCAGTACATCAGCGCGAACGTCGAGAATCCGGCCGAGAAGAGGGCCACCGTCGTCCGCCGGAACGCGGCGGTCCCGCGGACGATCCGCTCGCCGGCTGCCATGCAGGTGGGGAGCGACGGCCCGCCGCGACGATCGCGGACGGGCCGGCACCGCGCAGCTAGAACGTGTAGGCGATGGACGTGAGGAGCGTGGTGTCGTTCTTCAGCAGCGGCACCGGCGGCTCGCCCTTGTAGAGGTCGAGGAACTCGATGCGCAGCTGAAGCCGGTCGGTCATGTTGGCGGCAATGCCGACCTGGAAGGTGTAGAGCGAGTCGCCGAAGTCGTTGAGCTTCCAGAGCGCGCTGAAGCCCTGCGTCAGGGTCGCCACGTCCGACAGCCGGTGCGAAGCCGACTCGTTCACCGCCAGAGCTCCAGCGGAGGCCTTGTCGAACCCGGGGGCCTTTTCGATGACGAAGCCGAGCGACCCGTCAACGGTCATCTTGGTGGGTTCGCTGTCGATCAGCAGGTAGCCGAGACCCGCGGTGGGCGCCACCAGGTAGCTGATGCCCTTGAACTCGTCCCGCAGGTAGCGGAACTGCCCGAACGCGAACGACCGGGTGGTGAGCTGGTACTCATCCCGGAAATTCAGCTGCGTGCGGTCCACGATGGCATCCCCGTCCTGCGAGGACCGGAGATTGAGCCCCTCCGCCTTGAAGATGTTGCGGTAGGTCTGGTCTGTCACCAGGTTGAACGCCAGGTTGGTCGTCGTCGTGTCGGTGTTGCCCGCGGTGACCGCGACGCCCGCGGCCACCGATCCGGTGATCCCCTCGGGTGGATTGGCCTGCGCCTGGGCGAAGGCCGGCGCGGCAGCGGCCGTGCACAGCGCGAACGCCATGCCGAATATCAGTCTCGAACGCATCGATAGCTCTCTCCGTTGTAGGACGGGCATACGTCGGGCAACCTCCGAAGCGGAATTCGTCGTCCGTGGCCTGTCGCGGAAACCTACGGTCCTGGGTGGGTGCACGACTCAGTTGTGCTCGTCGGGGTTGTGGGCCTCTAGGAGCAGATATAGGGAACCACGGGCACGCGGGCGTGTCAACGGACGTGCAGGGGTGGGCCGGATTGCGCACGGACGGGTTGGCCCGTCAGCGAACCCGGGTCCGGGTGGCGCGACGACGGTGGTGGAAACGCGGAGACCACCGGAGGGCGTGTGGACGCCCCCGGCGAGGCCGCGGGCGGGTGTGCCGGCGCGGCGCTCAGGGGTTCTCGGCCTGCTCCATCACCGCGGGAAAGCACGTGGGACAGATGCCGTGGGTGAACTGGGCGTCCGAGTGGTCGGCGACGTAGCCCTCGACCTGCTGCCAGTAGGTGTCGTCCACGCGGACGCGCTTGCAGTACGCGCAGATGGGCAGCAGTCCGCGCAGCTGCTTGACGTTGGTGAGGGCCTCTTCGAGCTCGACGACCCTCGACGACAGGCTTTCCTGGAGCGCGAGCATGCGCAGTCCGACGTTGGCGCGCGCCTTCAGCTCGCCCAGGTGGAACGGCTTCTTGATGTAGTCGTCCGCCCCCGCGTCGAGGCCGTCGGTCACGTCGGACGGCTGCGTGGCGCTGGTGACCATCACGATGTAGAGGGGGACGGTCGATGGCTCGAGGCGGGCGCGCCGACAGATCTCCAGGCCGTCGAGACCCGGCATCATGCGGTCGAGGATGAGCAGTGTCGGGTGCTGGCGCGCGACGAGCGACGCCCAGGCCTGGTCGCCGTCGTGCGCGCGGAGGACCGAGACGCCGCACTCACCGAGTGCGTGCGTGGCCAGCCGCTGGGAGATGGGATCGTCGTCGGCAATGATGATTTGCATGCGCGTCAGCTGACCGGGCATAGAGCACGCCGCGTGCCGGCCCGGGACCTGCCCGGAACGGCATGCCACTGCCGAACACGTCATGGCCAGAAGTGGGCCGTGTGCGCCACCGCACGCACGAGACCGTGCGGACGCGCACACGCCAGTGTGTCGGGAATCGCGCTTCCCCCGGGGCGGGCGTTCGACCGATGATGGCCGGACGGCGGGCGCGCGGGGTGTCCGCCGCATTGGCGGGGTGTCCGCCGCATTGATCGTGAAACGGGGGCACGCGCGCATCGTGGTGAACCAGCCCGGGGCACTGAGTGATGCGGATCTCGCCCTGCAGGTCCGCACGGGCTCGCAGGAGGCCTCGCGCCTGCTCGTCCAACGCTACGCCGCCGCAGCGGTCAACCTGGCGGGGCGGCTCGTCCACGACCGGGCCCTGGCGGAGGACCTTGCGCAGGAGGCGTTCGTCCGGGCGTTTGCGCGCCTCGGCCAATACGACCCTGCACGCCGCTTCTCGAGCTGGTTCCTCCAGATCGTGCATCACGTGGTTGTGGACTACATCCGTCGTCGGCGGCTCGAGACCGTACCGCTCGCCGAGGCGTTCCAGGCGCCCGGTCCGCCCGGCGCGGCCGCATCGCCGCTCGCGAACCTCGAACGTGTCGAACTCTCAGGAGAGCTGGCGCAGGCCCTGGCCGCGCTGCGCCCCGAGTATCGGGCGGCCGTGGTCCTGCGGTTCCAGGAAGGCCTGGGTCACGCGGAGATTGCCGAGGTGCTGGGCGTGCCCGTCGGCACGGTCAAGACCTACCTGCATCGCGGGCGCCGGGAGATGGCCGACTGGCTCACCGCCAGGGGCTGGAAACCGTCGGGCGGACGGACGGGGTGAAACCCGACGGGCGAAACTCCCGTAGAGTGACCGAGACCCATGCCGCAGCCGCGCGACGCAACCGACCGGTGGCTGGTCGCCGAAGGACAGGGCGACGAGGACGGCGCGGAGCTGGCATTCGCCGATCTCTGCCGTGCCTTGCCGCGGGTCGAGCCGGGGCCGGCGTTCCTCGAGCGCACCGGCGCGGCGCTCCGCCGCAGGGCACGACAGCAGCGGCTGGCGCGTCGGGCCGCGCGAGTGGCCGCCTGGGGCGCCGGGCTGGGTCTCTCGGCGGCCCTCACCTATCTCCTCGTGGTGGAGGTGGGGGGATGGCTCCTGGGCCGAGGCGCGGTCCTGGTCTCGCGGTCGCTCGTCTGGATGATGGTCTCGGTGGCCGAGGGCATGGACTGGTGGTCGGTCGCCACGCGGGCCGGCGCGGCACTCGGCGACGCCATGGCCACGCCGGTCAGCAGTGCGGTACTCATCGGTCTCGAACTCGTCGCCGTCGTGGCCCTGGTCGGCTTGCAGCGGGTGCTGCGCCGGGAGCGACCCCGGAAGGGATCGCTGGAGGAATGAACATGACTCGTCTGTGGATCACCCGCGCGATGCTGTTCGTGGCGTGTGCGCTGGCCGGTGGGAGCGCGCAGACCGCGACGGCTCAGGACGCCGACGCCGGCCTCGGCGCGCGCCTCAGGGCACGCTTCGATGTCGTCGCGCTGCAGCAGGGCGTGGCCCTCGTGCCGAAGACCCCGTCGGCCGTCCGTCTCATCCAGATCGCCGACGGCGTGGTCACCGTGGACGGCGAGGCGCTGACGGGGCGCGAGCTGCGCGACCGTCTCGGCGAAGACGCCGACCTCGTCCTGCAGGCCAGCTACCTGGACGCACAGGCGCAGCGCGAGCTGGCCGTGCTGGACGGCGCCCCCCCCGTCCCTGTGCCCGCCACGGGCACCGCCGCCCCCGCGCCCGCTCCGCGGCGCCGGGGACCCGACGGCGAGGGCCGACGCCGGGACGGCAGCGACCGGGTCCGCTTCGGCGGTGGCGTCGACGTGGACCGCGATGAACGTATCCAGGGCGATGCGGTCGCCATCTTCGGTTCCGCCGACATCCAGGGCGAAGTGGACGGCGACGTCGTGGCGGTGATGGGCTCGGTGACGCTGGGACCCGAGGCCGTCGTGCGCGGCGACGTCACCGCCGTCGGGGGCCAGGTCACGCGCGCGCCCGGGGCCCAGGTCGACGGCGACCTCAACGAAGTCGGCATCGGGGGGCGGGGCCCCGACTTCTCGCAGATCCGACGGCCCGACCTGATCGGGCCCTTCTGGCCACGCGTGGGCGGTGTCGCCGCCGTCACGCTGCGGATCGGGCTGCTGCTGCTGCTGGCGCTCGTGGTCGTCGCGGCGGGTCGGGGCGAAGTGGAGCGAATTGGTGCACGTTCACTCGCCGATCCGCTCCGCGCGGGCCTCGTGGGGCTGCTCGCCGAAGTCCTGGTGGTGCCGGTGGTCATCGTCACCTCGATCGTGCTCGCGGTGTCGATCGTCGGGATTCCCCTGCTGGCCCTGGTGCCGTTCGGCCTGGTCGCCCTCGCGATCCTGATGCTGGTCGGATACACGGGCGTGGCCCTCGAACTCGGCCGGGTGCTCGGCCGGCGCTTCGGGTGGGACGACAGCCCGTATGTCTCCGTGATCGCGGGCGTGGTGGTCATCGCGTGCCTCACACTCGTGGGCCGGCTGGCGGGCCTTGCCGGGGGGACGTTCCTGGCCACGCCCCTCACGGCCATCGGCTTCATCGTCGAGTACCTGGCGTGGACGCTGGGCCTGGGAGCCATCCTGCTGGTGTGGTTCGGGGCGCGGCAGCGCAGCGCGCAGCCCCCCGTGTCCCCGCCACCCATCCCGGGGCAGGCCTGACCCGGTGGACACCGCCGGATGACCGGAGCCCCGCGCACCGGGAGACGCCGCGGCGTGGCGCTGGCCGCGTGCGCCCTGGCGCTCGGCCTGTTGTGCACGCCGGGGGCGGGCGTGCGGGGCCAGGGCGCGCCGTCGCCCGTGGCGCAGACCTTCGACCAGCCGATCGCTGACGCGCGTTCCCCGCGCAACGCGAACTACACGCTCGAGGCCACCCTCGATGTGGTCCGACGGCGCGTGACGGGGCGGGGCCGCATCCGCTGGCGCAACATCTCGGGTAACGCCACGGCCGATCTCCGCCTCCACCTGTACTGGAACGCCTGGCGCGACGGGAACTCGAGCTGGATGCGGGAGCGTGCGCTGGCCGGCGCCCCAATCCAACGCGACGACGACACGCGCGGGGCCATCGACCTCGAGTCGCTGCGTGTCCGGCGGGCCGACGAGGCAGACGGGGCGTGGCACGACGTGCTGCCCGGCGCGCGATTCCTGGCCCCCGACGACGGCAACGTCCTCGACCGCACGCTGCTCGGCGTCGATCTGCCCGATCCGCTCGCGCCCGGCGAGACACTCGAGATCGACGTGGCCTGGACGTCCCAGGTGCCGCGCACGGTGGCCCGTACGGGCTACCGCGGCAACTACTACTTCGTCGCGCACTGGTTTCCCAAGATCGGGGTGCTCGAGGATCAGGGCTGGGTGGCCCACCAGTTCCATGCCGCGACGGAGTTCTACGCCGACTTCGGCGTCTACGACGTGCGCCTCACCCTGCCGTCCACCTTCATGGTCGGCGCCTCCGGCGCAGAGATCACCCGCACGCCGGGCCCGGACGGAACGACGACCCACCGCTATCGTGGTGAAGACCTCCACGACTTCGCCTGGGCCGCGAGCCCGGACTTCGTGGAGCGGCGGGAGACCTTCTCATCGCCCGGCCTGCCGTCGGTGGAGATGCGGCTGCTGCTGCAGCCCGATCACGGGGGGCAGGCAGCCCGCTACTTCGCGGCGATGGCCGCAGCCCTGCGGTATCAGGGTGAGTGGTTCCTGCCCTACGCCTACGACCGGATCACGATCGTCGATCCCGCGTTCGGCAGCCGGACGGGGGGCATGGAGTATCCGATGCTCATCACCGCTGGCACGCGGTGGTGGCAGCCCGAAGCGTCCAGGGAGCTCGAGGACGTGACGGTGCACGAGGCGATGCACCAGCTGTGGCAGGGTGTCGTGGCCAGCAACGAGGTGGAGCACGCCTGGATGGACGAGGGGCTGGCCACCTACACCACGGCCCGCATCCTGGAGGAGGCGTTCCCGCCCGCGCATCCGGTCGTGCGCCTCTTCGGCGGCTTCGTGCCCATCCCGATCCGTGCGGTGACGCTCCAGCGTGAGACGGACGGCAATCGCCTGCCCGGCTACCGGCTCGCCCCCGACCGCGACGTGCCGGCGGCCCCGACGTTCCGCGCATGGCCCACGACCGCGGGCATCGTGTCGTACAACAAGACCGCGCTGTGGCTCCACACCCTCGAACGCCACGTCGGCTGGGACGTGGTGCGGCAGATGCTCCGCACCTACGCGGAGCGCTGGCGCTTCAGGCACCCCTACCCCGAAGACTTCTTCGCGGTGGCCACCGAGGTCGCCGGTCGCGATCTCTCCTGGTTCTTCGACCAGGTGTACCGGAGCACGCGCATCTTCGACTACGGCGTGCAGGCGCTCGCATCCAGCCCCGTGGATGTCGCCGCCGCGAACGCCAACGAGGCCGCGTCACCCCCTGCGGGACCGTACCGCACCGTGGTGGTCGTCCGCCGATTCGGGGAGGGGGTCTTTCCCGTGGAGGTGGTGACCACCTTCGACGACGGCTACAGCGCCACCGAGCAGTGGACGGGGGCCGAGCCGTGGACCGCCTATGAATACGTGAGGGCGGCACGCGCCGCGTCGGTGACCGTGGATCCCCGGCACGTGCTGCTGCTCGACGTGAACCGGACCAACAACACGATGACGATGGCCCCTCGGGCACGCGAAGCCGCCACGGCCTGGAGCCTCCGCTGGCTGGTCTGGCTGCAGGACCTGCTGCTGACCTACGGGCTCCTGACATGACCACGCGCTCCGCGCCCGCAGCGCCGGTGACGACCGTCTGGCTCGACGCCCTGCGACGGGTGGCGATGGCCCCCGTCGCGCTGGCCGCCGCACATGCCCTGACCCTCGCGCTCGCCGTACCGGCCGCACTGCTCCTGCGTCAGTCCATCGCGCGTGATCTCGGCCAGAGCCTGACCGCGCACGCGCTGGCCGACGGCTCGGCGCACGACTGGTGGCAGACGTTCGCGGCGCGGGCCACGGGGCTCGACGCCTCGTTCACACCGGCCATCCTCGGAGTCGCGGGCACGCTGGGCAACCTGAGCGCCTTGCTCGAGGGCGAGGCCCTGCCGCTGGCGCTCTTCCTGCTGGTCATCACGTACCTGGGCGCCTGGACGGCGCTGAGCGGCGCCCTGATCGACCGGTACGCGCGGGGGCGGCCCACCGGTGTGGCCGGTGCCGGTACAGCGGCCGCGGCGCACGCGGGGGGCCTGCTCCGGATTGCGCTCGTGGGAGCCCTGGCCTGGTGGGTGCTGCTGGTGGCCGGCCAGGCGTGGCTGGAACGGTGGGTCATGCCCGTGACCGACACGGTGACCGACGAACGCGTGGCGCTGCTCGTCTGGACGGGGCGACGTCTCCTGGTCGTCGTGCCGCTCGGACTGGTCGCCCTGCTGCTCGACTACGCACGCATCCGGCTCGTGGTGGAGGGACGGCGCAGCGCGGTGGGGGCGATCGGTGCCGCGTTCAGGTTCCTTGCCAGGCACCCTGCCGCGGCCCTACGCCTGGCGGCCCTGAACGGAGGACTGTGGCTGCTGGCTCTGGTGGTCTGGGCTGCCGCCACGCCCGGCGCCCCGGACGGCGGGTCGCCGTGGACGGCGCTGCTGGTCGGCCAGACACTCGTCGCGCTGCGACTGGGCGTGAAGCTGCTCGGGCTCGCCTCCCAGACGGCGCTCTTCCAGTCGCGACTGGCCCATGCCGGATGGATCGCCCCGGTCGCCACCCGTCCGCTCCATGTTCCCGCCGGGACGCCCGTGGCTGCCGCGTTCGTGACCCCGCCCGACCTCAGGGGCCAGGCCTGAGCGGCTGGCCAGCCGACCGCCGCGGACGGACGAGCGTGCGGAGGTAGCGCCACGCCAGCACGACCGCGGTGAGGCTGAGACCGAGACCACCGAGACTCAGCCCGATGATGGCCGCATACCAGGCCCAGGCCGTCTGGTACAGCCACGGCACGTCCAGGCTGTGCAGGCCGTGATAGACCCACCGCTCGACCCGCGTGCGCTGCACCTCGCGCTGGACCAGGTTCCCGTCGTGGGCGTCGAGATACAGCCACGTGCCGTCGGCGTCGTCGAAGCGCACGCGCAGCACGGGCAGGCGGCGCTCGGCCCCGCGCCCATAGTAATAGGCGTCGAATGCCGTCAGCCACGCGGCGTCCACGGGCGCGGCATCGGGCATCACGGCCTGCGCGGCCTCGAGCAGTTCATCCGGGCTGAACAACTCGCCGACCTGGCGGTCGATACCGTCGGCGCGTACCAGCAGATGTCGCGGGGCCGCCGCGGCGTCGGCCGTCCCGAGCGCGGTCACTGGGACCGGCGCATAGGCGATGTAGAACGGCCGGCCGAGGAAGGTGCGGAACTCGACCTCCTTCGGCGCGAACTCCGCCGCGAACTCCCGGACGGCGTCGGCGGGTGACAGGCCGAAGCGGGCCGGGTCCACGCGCGCGCCGCGGATGGCCAGCACCTGGGCCGGCTCGGGCCCGTTGCCGGGGCTCCACTCCCACGGCACCATCGAGAGCGTGCCGCTCAACAGGAAGGTGCACGTCGCCACGCCGAAGACCAGTCCGGCGTAGTGATGCCAGCGCATCCAGCCTGCATACGGCGAGAACGACGTGCCGCCCGCGTGGCGCCGGCGCGGCGACACGCGCCAGACGCCGATGACGAGTCCAAGCAGGCAGACGGCGAGCCCGGCCAGCGATCCGTAGACGATGAGGTCGTACCAGATCTGGCCCTGCACCCGAAGCGGCCTGAAGTAGAACCAGTGGAGCACCGGACCGGCGTAGCCCCAGAGACGGCTCGCCCGCGTGGTCTTCAGCGCGATGTCTCCCGTGGCCGTCTCCACGTAGAGCTCGGTGCCGCCCGCGTCCCCCAGGCGAATCCGATGCAGGGCACCGGACAGCGCGAAGGGATGTCCGATCGTCCACTGGTCGGGCTCGGTGACGAGATCCGCGACCGCCGCCGTGGCCGCGTGCTCGGGAAACGCGTGGTGCGCGACGCCAAGCGCCGCCTCCCCGTCGAGCGGCTCGAGCACGCGTCCGTCGTCGGCGAAGACGCTCACCCACCCCTGCCGCCCGAGCAGGCGATACACGGGGCGAGTCCCGAGCGTGAGGAGGAACATCCGCTGGGGCAGCTCGTCGAGCCCGGCGCGGGCCACGGCATCGGCCGCGGTGAGCGTGACGCGTTCCGCCTCGAGCGGTGCCAAGCGCGCGAGACGTTCTGCGGGGCTGTACTCGGGCATGCGGTGGAACACCATCACGAGGCCCGAGGCGAACCAGGCGAGGAACACGAGGCAGAAGAGCACGCCCGTATACCGGTGCACGCGGATCAACAGGCCCAGCAGCCGCTTCATGGCAGCGGACTATACCTCTCCTGGCGCGCCCCTTCCGTCCGCACGGGAGTTCACGCGCTCTTTACACAATCGCCGCACATCCCGCCCAACCGCTCGGACACAGTGCCATCCCGACACGCTCGCACGCCAGCACACACCCTGCTCCCGGGAGGCACTCCACATGATGCGCACTCTTCTGGCGGCCACGGCCGGCCTCGGCCTGCTCGTCGCCACACCCCTGGCCAATGACAACGCGGCCGCCGTCCGAGGCACCACCGATTCGTTCCAGCCGATCGCGACCTTCAATGTCCCCGAGAGCACCGCTGCCGAAATCGTCGCGGCGACGCCCGACGGCCGACACCTGGTGTACTCGGACGCGATCGGACAGCGCTTCGGCCTCGTCGACATCTCGAACCCCGCCCGACCGGTGCAGCTGGCGACGGTGGACGCCGGGGGCGACCCGACGAGCGTCGCGGTGCTCCCCGGCGGCGGGCATGCCATCGGCGCCGTGCAGCCGGGTACCCTCGTCCTGATCGACCTGGCCACGTTCCAGGTCACCGCCCGGCTGGCAATCGGGGAAGGGCCCGACGCCGTGGCCGTCACGACGATCGCCGGCCAGATCGTCGCCGTCATCGCCATCGAGAACGAGGGCGCGGCGAAGGGCGAAGTGAACGTCGTGCAGGTGAACCTGGCCGACTTCGCGGCGTCCCCGGTGGCCACGGTGCGGTTCGATGACCCCGCCGCCCTGTCGGCAGCCGGCCTCCTCGCCGTGGACGACCCGCAGCCCGAGTACGTGGCAATTCGCGGCATCCTGGCGGCGGTCACGCTCCAGGAGAACAACGGCATCGCCATCATCGACATCAGCAACCCTGCCGCGCCGGTGCTCCGCCGGCTCTTCTCGGCGGGTGTCGTGGCTGATCGACCGGCCGACCTGCTGGATGACGAGACGATCGCCTTCACGGGGACGTATCCGTCCGATGTGGTGGCGTCGGTGCCCAACGCCGGCGCTCGCATCCCGGACGCCATCGCCTGGAGCCGTGACGGCAACGTCCTGTTCACGGCGGACGAAGGCGAAGAGGCCTACGAGGGCGGACGTGGATGGAGTGCGCGCGACCCATTCGGTGTCTTCCTGCGTGACGACGGCGGCGCGCTCGAAGCCACCGCCGTGCGCTACGGTCACTACCCTGATGGCCGCTCCGACGCCAAGGGCATCGAAGTCGAGGGCATCGCGACGGCGGTCTACGGCACCACGGAGTTCATGTTCGCCACCTCCGAGCGCGGCTCGTTCGTCGGCATCTACGCACTCGACCACGCCAACCGTCCGCGCTTCGTCCAGCTCCTGCCGACCGGGCTCGCACCCGAGGGCATCCTGCCCATTCCCGGTCGCAACCTGCTGGCCATCGCGGGCGAGGGCGACGACGGCGACGGCACCATCACGATCTACCGACGGGTGCGCGGGCTCCACGAGCCGTCGGACCGGGAACCCACCATCGTCTCGCGCAGCGTGCGCGAACCGTGGGGTGCCCTGTCGGGCATGGCGGCCAGCCCGAGCAGCGACACCACGATCTACGCCGTACCGGACAACGCCCTGCCGTCGAGCATCTTCCGGCTGCGCGTCGGCGGCCCCTACGCGGACATCCGCGAGCACGTGCCCGTCACCATCGGCGGCGTGCAGGCCCGGTACGACCTGGAGGGCATCACCGTGGACACGTCCATCGCCAGGCCACGCAGGGCCGGCTTCTGGCTGGCGTCTGAGGGCAACGGCAGCACCACGCCGAACGTCCTCGTGCAGGTGGACCGGAGCGGGGCCGTGGTTCGGGAAATCGTGCTGCCGGCCGACGTGGACGGGCCCGGCGGCCTCATCACCGGTAACGGCTTCGAGGGTGTGGCCGTGTCGAGCGACCGGCGCTATCTCGTGGTGGCCATCCAGCGGCCCTTCCGTGGGGACGAGACCGTGGGAGGCCTCGCGCACACCCGCATTGCCCGGTACGATCTCCGCAACGAGCGGTGGGAGACGTTCTTCTACCCGCTGACCGTCTCGCCCGGAACCATCGGCCTGTCGGAGATCACGGTGGTCGGGCAGACGCGCTGGGGCTCGGACATCTACGCCGTCATCGAGCGCGACAACCGCATCGCGGATGCGGCGAACCTGAAGCAGGTGCTCACCTTCACGCTCGAAGGGCTCTCGCCGGTCGACATCGCCACCCTCGCCAACGCGGGCAGCATCGCCGGCGCGACCGTGACCAAGCGCCTGCTCCGCGACGTGCTGCCGGTCTTCACGCCCTACGAGAAGGTGGAAGGACTCGCCCTGACGCCCAGTGGCGACCTGTGGGTCGGTCTGGACAACGACGGCGGCGAGGTGGAGTCCCGCCTCGTGCGCCTGCTGCGGCTTCGCCGCTGACACGCTGACGCGGCGTCGCTGACACGGCGTCGCTGACCAGTTTCGCTGACACATCCCTGCCGTGCCTGTGCCGTTCATGCGGTCCGGGCACGGCACGGACCGACCCTCCGCCCGTGGGCGTTCATCGTGGCGCGTGTGCCCGCAACCGCGGCGCAGGCGGGTGCGCTATAGTCGCCACATGTCCCTTGCCGACAGGCTCTCCTCGTGGCTCGCGCATCAGGTGGACACCGCCCACGCGCGAGGCCTGGTGACGGGCCTCAGTGGAGGCGTGGACTCCGCCGTGGTCGCCCGGCTGTGCCAGCTCGCCACCCCCGCACACTGCCTCGGCGTCATCATGCCGTGTCATAGCGATCCGCGTGACGAGGACGATGCCCAGCTGCTGGCTGCGCAGTTCCGCATTCCCGTGATGCGTATCGATCTCGGCCCGCCCTACGACGAGTTGATTGCCCGCGTGGACACCGCGTTCACCCACGTCCCCGGCTTGCGCCCGCACGCGACCGACGATATCCGGGCGCGCATGCCGCTCGCCAACATCAAGCCGCGCCTGCGCATGACGGCGCTCTACGCCATCGCCAATCGCTTGAACTACCTGGTGGCCGGAACCGGCAACCGCAGCGAACTCGCCATCGGGTACTTCACCAAGTACGGCGACGGCGGCGTGGACCTGCTGCCCCTTGGCCGGCTCGTCAAGCGCGAAGTCCTCGCACTGGCCCGCGAGCTGAAGATCCCGCAAACGATCGTCGAGCGCACGCCGACGGCCGGGCTCTGGCTCGGGCAGACCGACGAAGCAGAGATGGGCTTCACCTACGACCAGCTCGAGTCCTACCTGGCTGCCGGGTCCGGGACGGTGCCCGACGACGTGGCCCGGCGCATCGGGCACCTCGTGACGAGCAGCGAGCACAAGCGGCATCTGCCGCCACTGCCGCCAGCCTGACCGTGCCCCGGACGACACCTCATCCGGGCACGGTGGCGCGCCCTGGGACCGACGCGCTTCCCCGCGAAACCACCAGCCAGGCCCCCACCGTCCTCCCGCCACGCCTGCTGCTGTACGACGGTGCCTGCGGCCTGTGTGCCGCCAGCGTGCAGTTCATCCTGCGCCACGAACGCACGCACGATCTCGCGTTCGCTCCACTGGAGGGCACCACGGCGGGCCGGCTCCTCGCCGATCGGCCGGATCTGCGGGCGACCGACTCGCTCATCTGGGTGGTGACGAAACCGGGTGGCCCAGCCGAGGTGCTGGTGCGCTCGGCGGCCGTGCTCCGGGCGGCAACCTATCTGGGGGGTCCCTGGCGGCTGGCCGCCGTGGCCCGGCTGGTGCCCCGCCCCCTGCGCGATGCCCTCTACGACCTCGTCGCCCGGCACCGGCACCGGCTGACCCGGGCCACCGGGCTGTGCCTGCTGCCGCCTGGCGCCGCCGCGGCGCATCGATTCCTCGACTGACCACGTCTCGCGAGCAGACGAGGAAGGCACGGCTCGAGAGCCTAGATCTGTAATATATTCTCCACATGTGGACACGCGAAGCCGCGTCGCCCAGCGAATCGTGGACACCGCTTCCGCTGGAGGGCCGACAGGATCCAGCCGTCCGCCGCCGCCTGTCGCCGGCGGCCCTGCGGGCCTTCTTCCGGATTGCCGACGCGTGGGCCCTGTCGGGTACCGAACAACGGGCCCTCCTGGGCTGGCCCCCGCCGTCCACGTACCACAAGTACAAGTCCGGGCAGCCGGGGGTGCTGTCCTACGACACGCTGACGCGCGTCTCCCTCGTGCTGGGCATCTACAAGGCGCTGCAGATCCTCTACGCGGAACCGGCGTTTGCCGATGGCTGGATGCGCATGCCCAACGCCAACCCGCTCTTCGGCGGCGGCACGCCGGTCGCCTTCGCGGTGAACACGGGCCTCGACGGCCTGCTGCAGGTGCGGCGTCTGCTCGACGCCCGGCGCGGCGGATGACGCCACCGGTCGCACGCCTTCGCTGGGCCCGTTCCTGTCGGCTCATTCCCACCCGGTACCCGTCCACCGGCCTCTTCGACCGCGTCGCGGGCGCCGACGATCTGGAGGCCCTGCTCGAGCTCGAGGGATGGACCAACGATCGTCTCAGCAACGAGCTAGGCCTGCTGCACCTGCTGCCCCGGGACGAGTGGGTCACGGGACGGCCGGGGGCCTCGGTCGTCATGGCAGCGTTCTGCCATCCGCGGGCGGGCGGGGCACGGTTCTCGAGCGCCGCGCGTGGCGCCTGGTACTGCAGCCGGGCGCTCCCCACCGCGATCGCCGAGTCGGTGTATCACCGCACCGAGGAACTGCGCGAGGTCGGCCACTTCGACACCAGAGTGCAGATGCGCCTGTACCACGCCGACGTGCACGCCGAGTTCCACGACGTGCGGGGAGAGGGGTTCGCCGCGGTCCATGCGCCCGACAGCTACGAGCGGTCGCAGGCGTTGGCGCGCGACCTGCTCGAGACCGGGTCGAACGGGGTGATCTACAACTCGGTGCGCCACGCCGGCGGGACGTGCCTGGCCTGCTTCCGTCCGCCGCTCGTGCTGAACGTGCGGGTCGGCGCGCACTACGAGTTCCGCTGGTCTGGATCGCCCGAGCCCACGGTGGTACGGCTCGGCGCGCCAGTCCCCGAGGAGTCCGCGGGCGGCTGACGTGTCCCGTCAGCGAGGGCAACGCACGGCCACGAGCACCCGTGCGGCGTGTCGCCTACCCGGCCTTGCCCTCGGCATCGCCCCCGCGCCTCGCCTCCGGGCGGCTATCCGCCGAGCACCCGTCGCGTAACGGTCGCGCACCCGGTCGCGCACCCTATCGCGCTACTTGATGGCGAACGTACCGTCCTCGCGCCGGATGCGGTGCGCGGTGTGGCACCCCATGCACGTGGCGCCCATCTCCTCGGCCGCGAAGGTCACGCCCTCGGCACTGCGCAGCCCGGCGGCTGCTGCGGCGTCTCCGGCGGCCCGCCCCCCGGCGGCCGCCTGCTGGGCGGCCTCGGTGTCCCTCCGCTCCTTCCAGAACTGCTCCACGCTCTGAAAGGCGGCGCGCGCCGACGTGCCGGCAGCCGCCGCCGCGTCGAAGTCCTGGCTCCTGGAAAAGTCTGCGAACACCTGCACCGCCGCGCGGATGTCCTGCATGGCTTTGACGTGCTGGGCGGGGGCCGCTTCCTGGGCACCGAGAGCGACGGCGAAGAGACCGGCTGAGAGAGTGGCCGCAGCCACGACACTATGCTTCCGCATGATGCACCTCCCGGGGTGGCGGCGGCATTCTAGTCGCGACGTGCCCGCCGTGCAAACGCACGCACCCGCGTCAGGGAGCGGTCTCGACGGCGTCGACGGCCACCGCGGCGTGCGAGCGCCGGGGATCGGCGCCCCCTTCCACTTGACCGGTCCGCAGGTTCACGCTGGCCGCCGCGGCGTATCCGTAGCGGAGCTCCCCCTTGCGCCCCACCTTCTGGAACCGGTGCCCGAGCGACATCAGCACCTCGAGGGTCGCGCGGGGAAACCGGTCCTCGATGGCGATGCGGGCCGAGCGTGACCGGGGCCTGGCGGGGTCGTGTGCCACGAGGAAGCGGGGCGCCTCGACGGCACGCTGCGTGGACAGGCCCCCATCGAGCACCGCAGCCAGGATCGAGTAGACCGACGCGGGAATCCAGGCATTGCCGGCCGCGCCGAGGGCCAGACGCGGTGCCAGCCGACCGTCGTCCTCGCCGAACACCAGGGTCGGCACGTTGGCGGTGTTGGATCGCGCCAGCGGCATCAGGCGCCCGTAGAGGCCGGGTGTCGTCCGGAACGTGCGGAGATGGTTGTTGTACAGGAACCCCAGCCCCCGCGTCGCGTAGAACGACCCGCCCCAGGTGCTGAGCGTCTGCGTCACCGAAATCATGTTGCCGGCCGCATCGACGACGACGAAGGCCGACGTCCCGGTCCCGAGGCGCTCGGTGTCGGGCACCACCTCCTCGGCGTCCACCGGAAACGGTTGCGCACGGTCGGGCGCGATCAACGCGAAGCGCGCGGCCGCGTGCTCTGCCTGGAGGTGCTCGTCGAACTCGACGGGCCAGCGCTCGGGGTCGGCAATCCGGCGCACCTGGTCGCGCATCTTCCAGGCCTCGATCAGGTGGTGCCAGTACGCCGGGTCGAGCGGCGCCGTCGCCCCGTTGCGCGGCTCGTAGTGCTCCATCACCTGCAGCGCCTCGAGCAGGGACACGCCGGCCGACACGGGCGGACCGACCGTGTACACCCGGTGCCCGCGATACTGTCCCTGCACCGGACGCCGCTCGATGGCGCGGTACTGCGCCAGGTCGGCCTCGGTGATGAGCCCCCCCGAGGCCAGCATGTCCTGGGCGATGCGTCGCGCGATGGACCCGCGATAGAACGCCTCGCCGCCCTCGCTGGCCAGGGTCCGCAGCGTGACGGCCACCTCGCGGTTGACGAACCGATCGCCGGCACGCGGCACGCGGCCGCCCGGCATGTAGAGACGCGAGGCGGAACGGTAGCGTGCCAGGACCTGGCGTCCGGCGGCGATGGTCGTCGGCAGCGCACTGTCGAGCACGAAGCCCCGCTCCGCGTACTGGATCGCGGGCAGGAGCAGATCAGGCCAGGCCACCCGGCCGCTCCCGTAGTGCTCGAACAGGTACTGCATGCCCGCCACCGTACCCGGGATGTTGGCGGCGGCCGGGCCATGGCCGATGATGCGGCCGCGGTCCATCATGCGTGCGTTGTCGGCCGACGCGGCAGCGGGTGCCTGGTCCTTGAAGTCCACGACCGTCGGCTCGTCCATGCCCGCCAGGAAGAGCAGCGCCTGACCATCGCCGCCGAGGCCGGAGGCATCGGGCTCCACGATGCCCAGGGCGAACGAGACGGCGATAGCCGCGTCCACCACGTTGCCGCCCATCTCGAGCACCCGCTGCCCCGCGGCCGACGCGAGGGGATGCCCGGACACGACGACCGCGCCGCCCGAGACGACGGCTGGCTTGACGAGCGGCTGGTCCGCGATGAGCGCATCGACCACGGCCTCGAGGTCGGCCTCGGTGCGGGCCGCCGCCGCGCGCGGCGCATATCGCGCGCGCAGCGCCTCCCAGGCGTCCGCCTGCTCGCCGTCGGGATAGTACAACCGCCCGAGCGTGGACCACACGCGCTCGAAGATGCGGGCGAGCCCGGGCGGCGGCCCGTCGAGCCGCGGGGCCAGCGGGCGCGCACCGGCGTCCACCCGTCGCGGGGCGTTGACGAGCCAGAGGCTGTAACCGGGACCGAGTTCGAACGCGGCCGGCGGATCCCCTCCGTCGCGCAGGGGGTTGCCGTTGTAGATCTGCTCGGGGTCCGGCACCTCGCCCACGGCGAGGGTCGTGCCGTCGGGCGACCACGAGAGCGTTCCCGCATGACGCGACACCAGGACGGGCTCGGTCCGGGGTCCCGGCCCATCGGCCGCGGCGTCCATCACCCACGTGGCGCCCGCGCCGCCACGGACGCCGTAGAACGCCAGTCGCGCGCCGTCGGGCGACCAGGCCGGATAGGCGTCGGGGCCGGGCGCGCGCAGCAGCCGTCGCGGTCCGTCGGCGGGTGCCGGGCGCGCCACGTCGGCACCCGCGACGGGCATGGCGGTCACCCAGATGTCGAAGTCACCGTCCGCGCTGTCGCGATCGGAGGCGAACGCCAGCCGCCGGCCGTCGGGCGAGACGCGGGCCTGCCACTCGCTGTCCTCTGTACGGGTGAGCCTGACGACCCGCGCGTCGTCCGACGCAGGGTCCGACACGAGCAGCAGATCCCACTGCGCCTCGCCCGCCGCCCTGTGTGAGAAGACGAGCCGACCGTCCGGGGTCCATGCCGGCCAGCGTTCGTCGCCGGGCAGATCGGTCACGCGGCGCGGGGTGCCGCCGCTCCCCGGAACGACGTGAATGTCGAACCCACGGCCGGCGTCGGCCGCATAGGCGAGGCGGGCGCCATCTGGCGACCACGCCGGCTCGCGCTCGAGGGCGGAACCGTCGGGCGTGGCCGGGCGGCTGTCCTCACCGCCCGGGCGCATGGTCCAGATCCGGTCGTGCAGCACGAGGGCGAGGCGGCGCCCGTCGGGCGACCACGCGGGCTCGCGCAGCCCCTGCCCGGGCGCGTCAGCGGCGGATTGCGCCCCTGACGTCTCGAACGCGAGCGCGGCGGTGAGAAGCGTGGCCAGCAGCGCTGCCGCGACTCGCACCCCTTCGGTCCCTCACCCGCGCACGGCGGCCACGATGTGGCTGGCGGAGATGCCGTACCGGTCGAGGAGTTCCTCGGGGGTGCCGCTGCGCGGGATCTCCCGCACCGCGATCCGGTGCACCGTGAAGCCGGCCGAGGCCACCGCACCGGCCACGGCGTCTCCGATCCCGCCGGCCGCGTAGTGATCCTCCACGGTGATGAGCCGTCCGCCGGTCTCACGTGCGCAGCGCACGAGCGATTCGGCGTCAATCGGCTGCAGGCAGTAGAGGTCCACGACGCGCACCGACACCCCCTCGGCCTGCAGCTGGTCGTAGGCCTTCAGCGCCTCGAAGAGCGTGACGCCCGCGCCGATGACGGTGGCCACGTCGGCCGCGCTCTCGCGCAGCACCGAAAGCCCCCCGATGCGGAAGGCGTGCTCGGGACCGTAGATGACCGGCGTCTTGGGCCGCGAGGTGCGGATGTAGGCCGGGCCGGGATGGTACGCCGCGCACTCGATGAGCCGTTCGGCGCTCACCGCATCGCTCGGATAGAGCACGGTCATGTTGGGCTGCGCCCGCATCATGGCCAGGTCCTCGAGCGCCATCTGCGAAGGGCCGTCCTCGCCGATCGACACACCGGCATGCGACCCGGCGACCTTGATGTTCAGGTTGCTGATGGCCGCCATGCGGATGAAGTCGTAGGCCCGCGTCAGGAAGGCGGCAAACGTGGACGGAAACGGAATGGCGCCGCGACTGGCCAGGCCCATGGCCGCGCCGATCATCACCTGCTCGGCGATGAAGGACTGATAGAAGCGTTCGGGAAACCTGGCCTCGAACCGCTCGCTGAAGGTGGAGTTCTTCACGTCGGCGTCGAGCGCGACGATCCGGGTGTCGGCTTCGCCGAGGGCGGCGATCGCCGTGCCGTAGGCCTCGCGCGTGGCGACGAGCGCGCCGGGCTCGTAGGCGGGTACCACCCGCCCCCGCATATCGGCGGGACGGGCCACAGGGGGCCGCGCGGACGGCACCGTGGCCGGCTCGTCCTCGGGCACCATCTGCGCGGTGAGCTCGGCCACCGCCTGGTCCATCTCGGCGCCCTTCTTGAACGCCTTGCCGTGCCAGCCGTTCCTGCCCTCGGCGAACGAGACGCCCTTGCCCTTGAGCGTCCGGGCCAGGATCATCGTGGGCCGGCCGGTGGTGGCCCGCGCCTCCGCGAGGGCGGCGACGACGGCGGACATGTCGTGGCCGTCGACGGCAATCACGTGCCAGCCAAACGCCCGCCAGCGGGCGCCGAGTCCGTCGAGGTCGTGCATCCAGGGTGTGCCACGGCTCTGCCCGAGCGCGTTCACGTCGGTGATGCCGCACAACGAGTCGAGCCCGTCGTGCGCGGCCACCTGCGCGGCCTCCCAGACCGAGCCTTCGGCGGACTCGCCGTCACCGAGCAGCACGTAGGTGCGGTGCGCCGATGCAATGCGTCGCGCGTTGAACGCGATGCCGACACCGACGGGCAGCCCCTGCCCGAGCGAGCCGGTGGCGACGTCCACGAAGGGCAGGCGCGGTGTCGGATGCCCCTCGAGGTCGGAATCGAGGCGCCGCAGCGACAGCAGATCCTCACGGGCGACGAACCCCGCCTCGGCCCACGCGGCATACAGCAGGGGAGCCGCATGTCCCTTCGAGAGCACGAACCGGTCGTTGTCCGGGTGCTGCGGGTCTCGCGGGTCGTACCGCATCTCAGCGAAGAAGAGGGCCGCGACGATATCGGCGGCGGAGCAGCAGGTGGTGGGATGTCCACTGCCTGCCTCCGTCGTGGCGCGAATCGACTCGATCCGCAGACGCGTGGCGATGTTCATCAACGCCGGCACGCGCGAGGACGTCTGCACTGCCAAGGAAGCCTCCGGGGTGCGATCTGAGCTGGGGATTGTCTGTCTGCGGTGGAGCGCCGGTCAGCGGACCGGCACAGGGCCTGAAGGACCCGCCCGAACGGGCCACGCGCCCGCACAGTCTAGCAGATCGGCCCGGCCGTTTCGGCCGCGGCGGGCTGCCCGTCCGCGCCGCGCCCGCAGGGGCCCTGCATCGCCGCACATATAATGGCCGGATGCCCGTGCTGCGGTACGTCTACGTCCTCTCGCTCGTGGTCTGGCTGGGCGGGATGGTCGTACTGGGCGCCCTGGTGGCGCCCACGACGTTCCAGGTCCTGCAGGCCGCCGACCCCGAGTCGGGCCGGGTCCTCGCGGGAGAGGTGTTCGGCGCCATGGTCGCGCGCTTCCACGTCCTGTCGTACGGGGCCGGGGCGCTGCTGCTGGCGAGCCTGCTGGCGATTGCCGTCCTCGGACCCCGTCCCCGGCACTTCGCCGTGCGCGTGGGCCTAATCGTGGGGATGCTGGCCGTGTCGGCGTACTCGGGGTTCGTGGTGCTCGCCGACATCGAACAGGTGCAGCGCGAGGCCGGCACCCTGCCCTCCCGGCTGCCGGCCGACGACGCCCGCCGCCAGGCCTTCGAGCGGCTCCACGAGCTGTCCGAGCGCCTGATGATGGTCAACATGGCAGCAGCCCTCGTGCTGCTCGCGTGGGAAACGCGCGAGTAGCCGCGGCCCCGCCCTTCCCTCTCCGGAGCACCCGTGACACACCGCATCACCCTCATTCCCGGCGACGGCATCGGCCCCGAGGTCACCAGCGCCGTCGTCCACATCCTCGAGAGCGCCGGCCTCAAGGCCGAGTGGGACTCCCATCTGGCCGGGGTCCTCGCCCTCGAGCAGCACGGCAAGACCCTGCCACAGGAACTGCTGGACTCGATCACGCGCAACACCGTGGCGCTCAAGGGTCCCATCACCACGCCGGTCGGCGGCGGGTTCACCAGCGTGAACGTCGGGCTGCGCAAGGCGCTGAATCTGTTTGCGAACCTCAGGCCCGTGTGGAGCATTCCCTCGGTGCCCTCCCGGTACGAGGGGATCGACCTCGTCATCGTGCGCGAGAACACGGAAGACCTGTACTCGGGCCTCGAGCACGAGGTCGTGCCGGGCGTCGTGGAGAGTCTCAAGATCATCACCGAGGTCGCGTCCACGCGGGTGGCGCAGTTCGCCTTCGACTATGCCCGGCGCAACGGACGCAAGCGGGTGACGGCCGTGCACAAGGCCAACATCATGAAGCTGGGCGACGGACTCTTCCTGTCGAGCGTGCGGAAGGTCGCCGAGTCGTACCCCGACATCGTCTGCGACGACCGGATCGTGGATGCCGCGTGCATGCACCTGGTGATGCACCCCACCCAGTTCGACGTCCTGCTGATGCCCAACCTCTATGGGGACATCGTGAGCGACCTGTGCGCCGGCCTGGTGGGCGGCCTCGGCATCGTGCCGGCCGCCAACATCGGGGTGTCCGCCGCGGTGTTCGAGGCCGTGCACGGCAGCGCGCCCGACATCGCGGGCAAGGGACTCGCCAACCCCACCGCCCTCCTGCTGTCGGCCATCCTCATGCTGCGGCACCTGGACGAACACGACATCGCCGACCGCATCATGCGCGCGGTGCACGCCGTCCTGTCGGACGGCACCGTGCGGACCCGCGACCTGGGCGGCACCGCGAGCACCATCGAGTACACCGACGCCATCGTGCGCCGGCTGAACGCCTGAGTCCCGGCACTCGGCGCCAGATGCCGGTGGTATAGTCGGAGGTCCGATGCTCGACGAGCTGACCCAGGCCGTATTGTCGCGGGAGGAGGTGGCCCGCTACATCCGGGACACGCACGGCGACAACGAACGCGCGGTCCGCGAGCGCATCGAGGGCTACATCGAGGAACTGCGCACGACGCAGCGCTACTCGATCTACCGGGCGCTCAAGCACCCCCTCTACCCCATCCTCCGGAAGATCGAGCGCATCGGCGAGAACGTGGAGGGCGTCCGTGCGGCCGCCGCCCGCGGGCGTGTCGTGTACGCCTCCAACCACAAGAGCCACACCGACTACCTGGTCGAACCGCTGGTCCTCGACGACGCCGGGATCCGGCCGCCGATCATCGCGGCGGGCATCAACCTCTTCGGGGGACCCCTCGGCCTCCTGCACCGTCACGTGACGGGCGCGGTGCCGATACGCCGCAACACCCGCGACCCCGCCTACCTGATCACCCTGAAAGCCTACGTCGGCGAGCTGCTGCGCAAGCACGACTTCTTCTTCTATCCGGAGGGCGGACGCAGCTACAGCGGCGAGCTGAAGAGCCCCAAGACGGGCCTGATGCACGCGGCGCTGCTCGCGCAGCAGAGTCCCATGACGGTCGTGCCGACGGCCGTGGCCTACGACCTCGTGCTCGAGGACCACGTGCTCGCGCGTCAGCGGATCAAGCGCAGCCAGCGGCCCTTCAGCCGCGAGCTGGCCGAGATGGTGCGCTACGCCGTCGGGTACCGGTCGCGGGCCTTCGTCACCTTCGGCACGCCCATCGACGTCGAGGGCGTCGATCCGCACTCGCGGCGGGCGGTGCTCGACATGTGCCACACGGTGATGGCGGCGCTCGGACGTGTGTACAAGGTGCTGCCGACCGCCGTGGTCGCCACCGCCATGCGGCCGTCGATCACACGCGCCGATCTGGTGGCTGCCTGCGACGCCCTCATCGAGACGCTCCGCGCCACCGGGGCCAACCTCGGGGTGCAGTCGGGCGAAGAAGCGGTCGACAGTGCCGTCGAGCCGCTCGAGGACCGCGGCATCCTGGTGGTCGAGGGCGGGCGCGTCCGCGTGCGGGATCGCAACGTGCTTCGCTACTATGCGCGGACGCTCGATCACGCGCTGTCGTCGCCGTCGCGGCGCACGCACTGATGTACCTGCTCTGGGCGAGGGCGCTGTTCCACGCCCTCTCGCGCAGCACCACGCTCAAACGCCTCACCTCCCGCTACGGCATGGCCTCCGGCGGCGGGTTCGCCAGGCGCTTCGTCGCCGGCCAGACCATCGAGGAGACCATCGAGGCGGTTCGCGCCCTCAAACGCCGTGGCCTGCACCTGACACTCGACTACCTGGGCGAGAGCGTCGGCTCGATCGACGCCGCACGGGCGGCGGCCGACCAGTACGTCCGGTTGATCGCCGTGATCGTCGAGGCGGGCATCGAGCGCAACCTCTCGTTGAAGCTGACTCAGCTGGGCCTGGAACTCGACCGGGACGCCTGCGAAGCGAACCTGCGGGTGATCCTGGACGCCGCCGCGCCGCACGGCTTCTTCGTACGGGTGGACATGGAGAGCTCGGCCTTCACCGAGGCCACGATCGACGTCTTCGAGCGCCTCTGGGCCTCCGGGTACCGCACGATCGGCCTCGCCCTGCAGGCGTACCTGCGGCGCACGGAGGCCGACGTCCGGCGCATGAACGCGCTCGGCGTCCAGGTGCGCCTGGTGAAGGGCGCCTACATGGAGCCGGCCGAGCTGGCCTTCGAGCGCAAAGCGGACGTGGACGCCTCCTACGAGCGCCTGATGGACCTCCTGCTCGACAAGGGTACGCGGCCCGCCATCGCCACTCACGACGAGGTGCTCATCGAACGCGCCTGCGCACGGGCTCGCGCGCACGGCATTCCACCGGACCGCTTCGAGTTCGAGATGCTCTACGGCATTCGTCGCGATCTCCAGGCCTCGCTCACGGCCCGTGGCTACCGCGTGCGTGTCTACGTGCCGTTCGGCACCCAGTGGTACCCCTACTTCATGCGCCGGCTGGGCGAACGGCCGGCCAATCTCGCCTTCGTGGTCAAGAGCCTGCTGAGCGACAGCGGGCCCGCCGACGGCCCGTCGGCGGGCCGCTGACCCGCGAGGCCTGACCAGCGCGTTCTCCCCGAAGGCGCCGGACCGTGGCGCCCACGCGGTCGTCGCCGTGCGGCCATAATCGACGGATGGACACCCACGCGGCCCCCGCCCGCCCGGATTCGCCAGCGCTGCAGCTGGCCCGTGCCGTGGCCACGCGCGTGCACCAGGCCGGCGGTCGAGCGCTCATCGTGGGCGGCTGGACGCGCGACTGGCTGCGGGGCCAGCCCTCCAAGGACATCGACATCGAGGTGTTCGGCATCCCGCGCGAGGCGCTGGCGGAGCTGCTCGAGCCGGTGGGACAGGTGCTGGCCGTCGGGCAGAGCTTTCCGGTCTACAAGGTGGTGTCGGCGTCTGGTGCCGACCGGGTGGAACTCGACGTGGCCCTTCCGCGGCGGGAGTCGAAGCAGGGGCGCGGCCACCGGGGCTTCGCGGTCGAGGGCGACCCTTCCATGACGATCGCGGAGGCCGCGCGGCGACGCGACTTCACGATCAACGCGGTGTCGTGGGATCCGCTGACGGGCGAGGTGCTCGACCCCTTCAACGGACGGGCCGACCTCGACGCCGGATGCCTGCGGGCCGTGGATTCCCGGACGTTCGCCGACGACAGCCTGCGCGTGCTTCGCGCCGTGCAGTTCGCGGCCCGCTTCGGTTTCACGCTGGAGCCGGCCACCGCCGCCCTCTGCCGGAGCCTGCCCCTCGACGACCTCCCGGCCGAGCGCGTGTGGGGCGAGTTCGAGAAGCTGCTGGGTGCGACGCGCCCCTCGATCGGCTTCTCGCTGGCGCTGGACCTGGGTGTCGTAGACCAGCTCCTGCCCGAGCTGCGGCCGCTCGTGGACTGCGAGCAGGAGCCCGAGTGGCATCCCGAGGGCGACGTGTGGGTCCACACCCTGCTGGTCATCGATCGGGCGCGCGGGCTGGTGGGGTCGCTGCCGCGTCCGCGCCGGCTCGCCGTGCTGCTGGGCGCCCTGTGCCACGACCTGGGCAAACCCGCAACCACCGCGGTGATCGATGGCCGGATCCGTTCACTCAACCACGAGGAGGCCGGCGTGGCGCCCACGCACGCGCTGCTCGACCGGCTCAACGTGCACACGGTCGAGGGCTACGATCTGCGCGGCCAGGTCGTGGGGCTGGTGGCGCAACATCTCAAGCCCGGCATGTTCCACAAGGCCGGAGGGGTTGGCGACGGCGCCTTCCGGCGCCTGGCGCGCAAGGTGGACCTGGAGCTGCTTGCGCTGGTGGCCCAAGCCGACTGCGAGGGCCGCACCGGCACCTTCGACTGCTCGGCCATGAAGTGGTTCCTGGAGCGGGCGCGCGCGCTGGGCGTGGAGCATGCGGCGCCACCACCGCTCCTGCTCGGACGACATGTCGTGGCCCTGGGCGTGCCGCCGGGGCCGGCGGTGGGTCGCATCCTCGCCGCCGTGTACGAGCAACAGCTCGACGGGGCGGTGACCAGCGTCGAGGCCGCCGTCGAGGCCGCGCGGGCGGTCCTGGCGTCCCCGGGCGACGCTACCGGCGACGGTGGTGCATGAGCGCCGCGAGACCTGCCAGGCCTCCCACGACCACGACCGCCCGCAGGACCCGCAGGAGACTCACGACCCAGGCGATGCCGATGCCAAGGGCCGCCCACTGGACCCACCACTGGCCCGGCGAGGTCATGAGGTTGATGACGAACAGCATCAGCACGATGAGCGGCCCCACCACCAGGAACCGCAGCGAACGCAGGGTCGTGTACATCGTCAGCTCCCGCACGTCCGACGAGAAGAAGCGCCCAGGGGTTCCATCGGTCCCCCAGCACCCTGGGCGGCACTGGGTCGGCACTGGGCGGCACTGTGGCAGCACTGTGGCGGCACTGGGTCGGCACTGTGGCAGCACTGTGCCGGTACTGGGTCGGCACGAGCCGGCCGTGCGCCCGCGGTGGACCGGCTGTGGCCAGCCGGCACCGGCCGTGGGGTAAGGCCTCAGGTGAGGCCTCAGGTGCGGCCGGTCAGGCGGCTTCGCGGCCCGACCGGAACTCTTCGAGCAGCCGCGGCACGTTGCGCGAAATGGAGCTGAGCGTGGGGGCCCAGCCCAGGGCCCGGGCACGGGGACTCCGCACGCGCTGGTCGAGCGCCAACGCGTCGGCATACGGCCCCATCTTGGCACGCGCCTCCTCGATGGGCATGTGCCGCACGTCGGGCTGCGATTTCATGTGCCGCGCCAGCGCCTCGACGATGTCGTCCACGCGCTCGTCGGCCTCGTCGGTGGCGTGAAAGATACCGGCGGCGTCGGCATGGACGGCCAGACGGACGTAGAGGTCGGCCAGATCGCGCTCGTACACGCAGGGCCAGTGGTTCTGGCCGTTGCCGACCACGCGCACCAGGCCGTTGCCGGCGTCGCGCAGCAGGTCGCCCACAATCCCCCGTGCGCTGCCGTACACGATGCCCGGCCGCACCACCACGGTCCGCAGCGCCCCGAGGCCGGCCACCACGCGTGACTCGACCGCCGGCCGCCAGGCCACGAGCGGCGTGGGCGACAGCCGGGCGTCTTCGTCCGCGGGCGCCGGCGTATCCCCGAGCACCCAGACGCCGGACGTGTAGATGAAGCTCGTCGGGGCCAATGACGCCCGCCGTGCCCCGATCTCGAGGAAGGTGTGCACCGCCTGGAGATCGACCTCCGCGCCCTGACGCGACGACTCGAACGCCGTGTGCACCAGGCAGTCGCAGCCGGCAGCCGCATCCTTGAAGAGATCCGGGCGCGCCAGTTCCCCGACGATCGGCTGGACGCCGTGGCGTGCAATCCGGTCGGCCTTGTCGGCGCTGCGGACGAGGGCGACCACTTCGTGGCCGCCGCGGAGGAAGGCGTGCATGACAGGCGATCCGACGTAGCCTGTCGCCCCCGTGAGGAAGATACGCATGTGAGGAGCCCGTATTCTAGCAGCGTGACGCGGCCCTGGCCTCGCCATTCCGCTTTCCGCGCATAATGCGCATGGTGCCCCGCGACACGCTCCTCGACTTCTTCGACGATCTCTCACGGCTCGACGGCGAATTCCTGGTCTACGACGACGGCTACCGCCGCCGCCACCACTCCTACACCGACGTCGGACAGGCGGCGCGCGCCTTCGCGGCAAGGCTTGCCGCCGCAGGCCTGCAGCGTGAGGACAAGGTCGTCTTCTGGGGCGAGAACCGTCCCGAGTGGATCGCCTGCTACTGGGGCTGCCTCCTCATCGGCGTCGTCGTGGTGCCCATCGACTACCGGTCCCCGGCGGAGTTCGTGGCGAAGGTGGCCCGGCTCGTGAGCCCCCGCGTGATCCTGGTGGGCGACGACGTCACGGCGCTGGCCGCCGCCGACGTACCGGGCGCGGCGGTCTGGCGCCTGGCGGAGTTCGACTGGGCGGCGCGCGGCACGCCTCCCGCGGTGCCGGTGACCCGGGACGACGTCATCCAGATCATTTTCACGTCGGGCGCGACCGCCGAGCCCAAAGGGGTGGTGATCCGGCATCGCAACGTGCTCGCCAATATCGTGCCGGTGGAACGCGAGGTGGCCAGGTACCGGGCGTGGGCCAGGCCTTTTCACCCCTTGCGCTTCGTCAACCTGCTGCCCCTCAGCCACATGTTCGGGCAGTCGATGGCGACGAGCATCCCGCCGATGGTGCGGGGCACGGTCATCTTCACGCGCAGCTTCAATCCGCACGACATCGTGCACCTGGTGCGCGCGCGGCGGGTCTCCGTGCTGGTGTGCGTCCCCAAGATGCTCGACGTCCTGCGCGAGCACGTCGAGCGCGCCATGCCGGAGTCGCGCGACGCGCCGCCCGCCGGCATCTCCATCCCGGGGCGCTGGTGGCGCTACCGCCGGGTCCACAGGGCGTTCGGCCTGAAGTTCTGGGCGTTCGTCGTGGGGGCAGCCCCGCTCCCGCCCGAGCTCGAGGAGTTCTGGCGGCGCATGGGCTTCGCGGTGATCCAGGGCTACGGCCTCACCGAGACCGCGCCCATCGTCACGCTCAACCACCCGTTTCGGACGAGCAAGGGCTCGGTCGGCACGCCGCTGGGCGGGGTGGAGATCCACATTGCCGAGGACGGCGAGATCCTCGTCCGGGGCGAGAACGTCAGCTCGGGCTACTACGGGCAGACCGACGGCAGCTTCGATGCGGACGGCTGGCTCCACACCGGCGACATCGGCGAGCGCGACGCCCAGGGCCGGCTCTTCATCAAGGGCCGCAAGAAGGAGATGATCGTCAGGCCGGATGGCCTGAACGTCTTCCCCGAGGACGTCGAACGCGTCCTCGACGAGCAGCCCGGCGTCGTCGAGTCGGCCGTCGTGGGCGCGAACGCGGGTACCGGCGAGCAGGTGCACGCGGTGCTCGTCCTCGCGCCGGGCACGAGCCTCGACACGGTGGTCCGCGACGCCAACCAGCACCTGCAGCCCCACCAGCGTATCGCCGGCGCCTCGGCCTGGCCTGGCGAGGCCCTGCCGCGCACGGAGGGTACGCGCAAGCTCAAGCGCCGGGCGGTGCGCGACTGGGTCGGCTCGGGAACGCTGCCGGCGCCCAGCCGTGCCGGCGACAGTCTGGAGGCCCTGCTGGGCCGGTTCGCCCAGGGACGGGACCTGAGCGACGGGACGACCCTGGACGAGCTCGGGCTCAGTTCACTCGACCGCGTGGAACTGATGGTGGCACTCGAAGACCGCTTCGAGACCCGGGTGGACGAAGCCACGTTCGCGCAGGCGTCGAGTGTGGCCGAGCTGCGTCAACTCCTCGAGCGACAGCCCGCCAGCACGGCGCGGGAAGAGACCGTGCGCTTTCCGTCGTGGAACCGGACCCTGCCCGTCCAGCTCCTCCGGCGGCTCTCGCTGGCCACTTGGATCCTGCCTCTCGCGCGGCTGTTCGCGCGTCTCCGTGTCGAGGGGACCGAGCACCTGCGCGCGCTCGAGGGTCCGGTCATCTTCGCCGCCAACCACCAGAGCCACATGGACGTGCCGGTCATCCTCGCGGCCATGCCGGGCCGCATCCGGGCCCGCGTGGCCCCGGCCATGGCCAAGGAATTCTTCCGCGCGCACTTCTTCCCCGCAGAACACCCCTGGCGCGCGCGCCTGACCAATTCCCTCAACTACTACCTGGCAGCGTGCTTCTTCAATGCCTTCCCGATCCCACAGCGGGAGGCCGGGACGCGGCAGACCCTGCAGTACATCGGCGAACTGCTCGAGGAGCGCTGGTCGGTGCTGATCTTTCCCGAGGGCGTCCGCTCCGAGACCGACGACATCCGGACGTTCCGGGGCGGCATCGGCATGATCGCGGATCGGCTGGACGTGCCGGTCGTCCCGGTCAGACTCGAGGGCGTGAACCGTGTGCTCCACCCGAAGGCCCGCATGGCCACACCCGGGCCGGTCCGGGTGGCCTTCGGCGCGCCCCTCCATCTCCGCGGCGACGACTACGCCGCCCTGGCCAGCGCGGTGGAGAGCGCCGTGCGCGCGCTCTGACAACTGTTTTTCCACTGCATTTCGCACCCGCTCCGGCTGATCGTTGCAGGACGGGGGCCGATATGGCACACTTCCTGCTACTCGCGAGGCGAAAGGACACCTGTTGAGCAAAGACGACCTGATTGATATGCAGGGCACCGTGGTTGCGGTCCACTCTGGTGGGCTGTACCGGGTGCAATGCGACGCCGGCCACGAAGTGCTGGCCCAGCTGAGTGGACGGATGCGACGATTCAGAATCCGTGTCGTGCCTGGCGACCGAGTGACGGTGGGCGTTTCTCCCTACGACCCCGTGCGCGGCATCATCACCTTTCGCGCCCGTTGACCCCTCGAGATTTGGCTTCCAATCCCACATCGCCTCCAGCCCGATCGCGAAGCCGCCGCGGCCCTGCCCGCCGGCGCGCGCCCGGCCCGCGGCCGGCGCCACAGACGCCTCCGCAGGTGTCGTACGACACGGTCACCTTCGATCCCGCGCCCATCCCGTACGACAAGATGGCGATCGACGCCCGCCTGTTGAGCGGCATCCGCGATCTGGGGTGGACCGATACCCGGCCGGTGCAGAGCGGTGTGATCCCGCTGGCGCTCGTCGGGCGCGACATCATCGCCTGCGCGGAAACCGGCACGGGCAAGACGGCCGCGTTCCTCATCCCCATTCTGCAGCGGCTGCTCCAGAAGCCCGCGGACCGTCAGCCGGCGACCACGGCGCTCGTGCTGGCACCGACACGCGAACTGGCCGTTCAGATCGAGGACCAGGTACAGGGCCTGACCTATCACACCACCGTGTCCAGCGTGGCCGTCTACGGCGGCGTGCCGATGGACAAGCAGGAACAGGCGCTGCGCGCACACGTGGACATCGTCGTCGCCACGCCTGGACGACTGATGGATCACATGCGGCACGCCTCGCACGACTTCACGCGGCTCGAAGTCGTGGTGCTCGACGAGGCCGACCGTATGCTCGACATGGGGTTCTGGCCTGATGTGCAGCGCATTCTCGGCGGCCTGCCGCCGGTCAGGCAGACGCTGCTCTTCTCGGCGACGATGCCCGAGGAGATCCTCAAGCTCTCGAAGGAATTCCTGACGGATCCGGCCTTCGTCCAGGTGGGACGACGCGGAGGACCCGCCACGACCATCACGCACGGGATGCAGGCCGTGGCCAGTTCGGGTGAGAAGGTGCACTGGCTCGCGCGGTGGCTTCGCGAGGACGCCAGCGGCCCCGTGCTCGTGTTCTGCCGTACCAAGATCGGGGCCGACCGCCTGGCCTCGCGTCTCAGTTCGCTGGGCATCCGCACCGCAGCCCTGCATGCCGACCGCACGCAGCAGCAGCGGATGTCCGCCGTCGAAGGCTTCCGCACGGGGACGTTCCCGGTGCTGGTGGCCACCGATGTCGCCGCGCGTGGCCTCGACATCGACGGTATCGCGCACGTCGTCAACTTCGAAGTGCCAGACACGCCAGAGACCTACGTGCATCGGGTCGGCCGCACGGGCCGGGCCGAAGCCACCGGGAGCGCCATCACGCTGGCCGCCCCCGAGGAACTCGACGCGCTCCGCGCGCTGGAGAAGGCTGTTGGAATACAACTTCAATAGGAACCCGAACGACGCCGTCGGCTTCGACGAGGCGCACGAGGGGAAGACCGGGACGCCGGAGCCCGGCACGGACATCGGGGCCGGTGGTGCCGAGGCTGGTCAGGCCGCGCCCGGCGCACCGGCGCAGGCCGAGGCCGGCCCGGGACTCAAGCGCTTCCAGTCGTGCCGGTGGCAGCAGCCGGCCGAGAACGGGTCGGCGGAGTTCTGCACGCACCGCGAAGTGAAGCCGTACGCAGGAACCGCAGGGTTCGATGCCGAGGCCTGGTGCCCGGACTGCCAGTACTACAAGCTGCGCCGCACGCCCAAGAAGCGGACGCCCTCAGACGACTACCTGTACTGAGAGCTGTACTGAGAGCTGTAGTGAGAGGCGGCGCCCAGCCGCCGGAGGCACCGTCGCAGGGGCGTCAGTCCGCGAACTCCTTCGCCAGGCTCACCCACTCGCCATTGGGCGCGAGTCGCTGATAGGAGCGCCAGAAGTGGCGCGCCTCCTGCGACTGCCCGCTCTTCTCGAGCACGACAGCCAGGTAGAAGTGTGCGTCGGCATAGGCCGCGTTCAGCTTGAGCGCCGTCCGGTAGCAGGCCTGTGCCTCGGCCAGCAGGCCGAGGTCGTGGAAGATGTTGCCCAGGTTGAAGTGCGCCTCGAACACGTCCGGGTCGAGCGTCACGGCCCGTTCGTAGAGCGCCTGTGCCTCGGGAATGTGATCGCTCGCGTAGTGGATGTTGGCGAGGTTGATGATCGCGGGCACGAGCGAGGGATCGGCCTCGATGGCCCGGCGATACGCGGCGGCGGCCTCGGCCTGGTGTGCGGGATCGCCGTCATCGAGCACCGAGGCCGTCACGAAGTACTGCTCCGCGGAGCTGTGTGGCGCGTCAGGGTGCGGCTCGAGCAGGCGCGCGAGCGGCGGCGGGTCTGGACGCACCAGCTGCAGCACCTTGGCGGGCTGCGCCTCGATCCGGAAGTCGAGTGCCAGTTGTCCGGAGCGGGACACCAGCAGGTTCCGCACGACGGCGCGGAACGGCGTCCCGGCGGCCAGCTCCGCGTCCGCCTGCCGGATGACGGCCACATCGGCGAAGGCGTAGAACGTGTGCCCGTGTGCCCGATGCGCCGGCCGCACGAGGCCCCACTTCTCCAGGTAGCGCAGCTGGTCGGGCCGCAGGTGCCCGTACCGCTCCAGCAGGTCGCATTCGGGCTGGAACGATCGCCGCAGCTCCGACGGCGTCGTGATGCCCGCCAGCTGACAGAAGGCGTCCTCGTCGAGGATCCGCACGCGCCCGGGCCTCGACTCGTTCAGCTCCTTCGCACGCGCCAGCTTCGCGCCGTGCTCGCCCCGCTCGCCGGGACGCCCGCCGGGCGGCGCCGAGCCGAGCACCAGCACGGTCACCGCCGCGGTGACGTCGTCCACGACCACGCCGCCGAGCTGCTCGCCGAGCGCGCGGGCTTCGCGGCGCTCGAGGGCCAGCATGCGGCCGGCGAACACGACGGTCTCTCCGGCCAGCGGCGTGTGCTGCGAGGCAGGCGGTGAGGGGGCAGTGGCCACGCGGCGTTCAATATACTACCGGGATGCTCCTGGCCGGCGATCTCGGCGGTACCAAGACGCTGCTCGGCCTGTTCGACCGCACAGCGCACAGGCCGCAGCCGGTGCTCGTCGAGAGCTTCCCCACGCTGGCCTACACGGGTCTGCCGGATCTGCTCGACGCCTTCGCGGGGCGCGCGGGGCTCCCCCTGTCGATCACGGCGGCCGCGGTTGGCGTCGCCGGGCCCGTGGTCGCCGGGCGAGCGCACCTGACCAACGTGCCCTGGACGGTCAGCGGCGAGGCCCTCGCCGCGCACCTCGGCCTTCCGCCGCACCGGGCCGCACTCCTGAACGACCTCGAGGCCCTGGCCACCAGCGTCGGCACGCTCGACCGTGCCGAACTGTTCGTGCTGCAGGAGGGCCTGCCGCGCGAGGACGGCCACGCGGTGGTGATGGCGGCCGGAACCGGACTCGGCCAGGCCTATCTGCGGCGGCTCGATGGACGTCTTCGGCCCAGCGCCTCGGAGGGGGGCCACGCGGATTTCGCGGCCCGTACCGACCGCGAGATGGCCCTCACCAGGCACCTGCGCGCGCGCTACGGACGCGCCGAGATCGAACACGTGCTCTGCGGACCGGGCCTCCTCAACCTCCACGCGTTCACCCACCAGGCCACCCCGTGCGTCGCGGGGCCATCGGCAGGGCTGGATCCGGCAGCCCGGCTGACCCGCGCCGCCATGGCCGGAGAGTGCGAGGCGTGTGCGGATGCGCTGCGCATGTTCGTGGATGCATTCGGGGCCGAAGCGGGTAACCTTGCGCTGCGCGGCATGGCCACGGCCGGCGTGTTCATCGGAGGCGGCATTGCCCCGAAGATCCTCCCGTGGCTCGCCGAGGGTTGGTTCATGGAGTCGTTCAGGGCGAAAGGGAGCATGGAGGGGCTGCTGACGACACTGCCGGTCCGGGTCATCCTCAACGAGCAGGCCGGGCTTCTGGGCGCGGCCGTCGCCGCCCGCGAACTGCCGTGATACCCGCGGGCGGACACGAGCAGGCGGTGTCGGGCGGCGCCCGGCCGTTCGGGCCCGACATCTGGCCCGGTCCGGACTTTGTTGCGCCTGCCGCGAGACGGAGCCGGGGCGCTGACACGCGTGCGGCGGACCGCCGCGTGGCATCGATAGTGCTCCCGGGTGCGGGCGTGGGGTCGAATCAGGGGCCGCTCGTCTTCGCGATCTTCCTCGTGGCGCAGGTGCTCGACGCCGCCTTCACGTACCGGGGCGTCACGCAGTGGGGCCTGGGTGTGGAGATGAACACGCTGATGGTCCACGCGATGGAGGCCATCGGGCCCGGGCCGGCGCTCGTCCTCGCCAAGATCTTCGCCTGCCTGTGCGGCTTCTACCTGCACGTCACCGAACGGCATCGCCCGCTCGCGATTGCCACCGGCGCGTGCATCGGCGTGGCGGTCGTTCCCTGGTTCTTCGCCCTCCTCCTGCTCTGAGCGGTCCGGACGTCTCACCCGTGTATCACCAGCCCCGCCCCGTCCGCCCGAGGCCTTCTGTCCGGCTGCTGTCCTGGGTGCTGCTGCTGGTCGGCAGCCTGTTCCTGGCCGGTCCCGCCGCGGCCACCGCCCAGGCCCTGTCGTCCACCCCGCAGCCCGGCAGCGCGACGCAGACCCGCGAAAGCGACGGTCAGGTCGTGATCCACGCCACGCGGATCCGCGAGGACCTGCGCGTGGACGGGCGGCTCGACGAACCGGCGTACGAGGCCGTGGCCCCCATCGACGACTTCGTCCAGGTGGAGCCGCTGGCGGGGGTGCCGGTGACGGAACGCACCGAGACCTGGGTCCTGTTCGACGACCGGACGCTCTACGTGTCCGGACGCTTCCACGACCGCAGCCCCGAACGCTGGGTCGTCAACGAGATGCGCCGCGACATCCCCAACGTGTCCAACGCCGAGAGCTTCGGCCTGATGCTCGACACGTTCCACGATCGCCGCAATGGCTTCATGTTCGAGGTCAACGCCCTCGGCGGATTCATCGACGGCCAGATCACCAACGAGGGCTTCCCCCCGAGCACCGACTGGAACCCCATCTGGAACGTCCGGGTCTCCCGGTTCGAGGGCGGCTGGTCGTTCGAGATGGCGATTCCGTTCCGGTCCCTCCGCTACGGCGCCGGTCGCGAGCAGACGTGGGGCATCAACATGCGCCGCATCGTGCGCTACAAGAACGAGGAGGCCTACATCGTGCCCCTGCCGCAGTCGCTCGGCAGCCGGCGCGGCCTGATGCAGGTGTCGTCGGCGGCCACGCTCGAAGGGCTCGAGCTGCCGCCCGGCGGGCGAAACCTTGACGTGAAGCCGTTCGGCATCTCGACCCTCTCGACGGACCGCCGGGCCGTGCCCGTCGTCTCCAATGCGCTCGGCGGCGACGCCGGACTCGACGTCAAGTACGGCCTCACGCAGAACATCGTGGCCGACCTCACGCTCAACACCGACTTCGCCCAGGTGGAAGTGGATACCCAGCAGGTGAACCTGACGCGCTTCAGCCTCTTCTTTCCCGAGAAGCGCGAGTTCTTCCTCGAGGGCCAGGGCATCTTCGCGTTCGGCACCGGCGCAGGTGCCAACACCGGCGGCGGCGACGTGCCCACCATGTTCTTCAGCCGCCAGATCGGCCTGAGCCGCGGCCTGGCCGTCCCGATCATCGGCGGGGGCCGCCTCACCGGCAAGTCGGGTCCGTGGACCATCGGCGCCCTCAACATCCAGACCGACAGCGACCCCCAGGTGGGTGCACGCACCACCAACTTCACCGCCCTGCGCCTGCGTCGCGACATTCTGCGCCGCTCCGCCATTGGCGTGCTCTTCACGGGGCGCTCCCACTCGACGGTGGCCGAGGGATCCAACCAGACGCTCGGCGTGGACGGTGCCTTCAGCTTCTTTACCAACCTGTCCATCAGCACATACGTCGCGCGCACCTGGACCCCCGACCGCATCGGTCGCGACCTCAGCTATCGGGGTCAGCTCAACTACTCAGGCGACCGCTACGGCCTGCAGCTCGAGCACCTCACGATTCAGGAGCGCTTCAACCCCGAGGTGGGCTTCGTACGCCGCCCCAACATGCGCAAGACCAGCGGGCTGGCACGCTTCAGCCCACGCACCCCATCGCTGCCTGCCGTCCGGAAGCTGGTGGCCGAGGCCGGCCTCACCTACGTGGAGAACAACGCCGGGGTCGTGGAGTCGCGCGAGCAGGCAGGGACGGCGGGCATCGACTTCCAGAACAGCGACCAGGTGCGCGTGTCGGTCACCCAGTCCTATGAATTTCTGGCCCGCCCCTTCGCCATCGCGTCGGGCGTGAGCATTCCGGTGGGCGGCTATCCCTTCACCACGCTCGGCCTCCGCTACACGCTGGGCCAGCAAAGGCCGCTCGCGGGCACGGCCTCGCTCGACGTGGGCAGCTTCTACGCAGGGCACAAGACGACGGCGGGGCTCTCGGGCGGACGCCTCGAGATCACGCCGCAGGTGATGGTGGAGCCCGGCGTGTCGGTGAACGTGGTGGACCTGCCCTTCGGACGGTTCACAGCCACCCTGCTCAACGCCCGCCTGGTCTACACCATGACGCCGCGGCTGTTCTTCACCGGCCTGGCGCAGTACAACTCCAGCAATCACACGGTGAGCAGCAATCTACGGCTGCGGTGGGAGTACCTGCCGGGGAGCGAACTCTTCGTCGTCTATACCGACGAACGCAACTCGGAGGTGCACGGGTTCCCCGAGCTGAACAACCGCGCCTTCGTCGTCAAGGCGACACGGCTCTTTCGCTTCTGACCGCCCGTGGCGGGCGATCGGGTCTTCAGCCCTGCGCGCGCGCCGCGGCCACGAGCGCGGCCTCGATGTGCGGTGCGAGGGCGGGCGGGTCGTCACGGCCTTCGAGCCACGTCTGCACGGCCTTCAGGGTGTCCGCAGGCGCGGTGAGCTGAAGGCCCGCCCGTGTGGCGCGCTCGGCGCTCACGTTCATGAGCCCACCGCGATGCCCGGGCCCCGAGCGGAAGAGCGGCAGTTCCTGGAAGGTCAGGCCCGCGGCCCACAGCATCTCGGCGGGAACCCACACACAGTGCGCTGGCGCCAGCAGCGCCAGGAACGCGGCCCATGTCAGCCGGGGGCCGGCGAGGTTGTACGCTCCGTCCAGGTCGCGCTCCACCACGGATACGACGAAGCGGGCGACGTCCCGTGCGTCCACCACCTGCAGGTGGTCGGACCCGTCGCCGGGCGCGAGCATGTCGCCCCCCTGTCGGGCGCGCTGCACCCAGTAGGGATAGCGGCCGGTGGGGTCGTGGGGCCCCGCCACGATCTGCGGCCGAAGCAGGGCCGACTGGCGGCCGAACCGGGCCTCGATCAGGTCCTCGCACGCCACCTTCAACGGTCCGTAGGTCTCGCCGGTGATCTCGGTCTCGTGCTCGGCCGCGGCCGGCATGCGGGGGTGGCTCTCGAGCACGGGACCGTCATCGAGATCCCCGTAGACGCTCACGGTGCTCACGAAGACGTACCGGCCGACACGGCCGTGCAGGGCCTCGACCGCCGGACGGACCTGTGCCGGCTTGTAGCCGTTCACGTCCACGCAGGCGTCCCACGTCCGGCCGTCGAGCGTGCCGAGTCCGGCCGCGCCGCCGTTCCGGTCGCCACGGAGGCGCTCGACGGCCGCCGGCAGGTCGTCGGGCGTGCGCCCTCGGTTGAGCACCGTGACGGCGTGGCCGGCCGCCACGAGCGCCTCGACGACGTGCCGCCCCACGAACCGGGTTCCGCCGAGGACGAGCACGGACATGGACACGCTCCGGAGGATGGTGCGCCGTTGCCTACACGTGCGGCAGGCGCTCGGCGGCGAGCAAGTGATCGAGCCAGGCGTTCGAAAGCTTCTCCTGCACGGTGTTCTGCCGCAGCCGCGCGTTGAGGTTCGCGAAGTCCACGACGTCCATGTGCTGGTCCTGGTTGAAGCACGAGAAGATGAACTCCTCGCGCCCGGTGGCCGGATCCACGTGCCGCTGGAGGCACTGCGCACAGACCTCCTTCATCATGCACTGCATCGGCGAGTTGATGCTGGCGATGCCGACGTGCTGGGGCCTGATGAAGGGCGCGAGCGCACCGGTGCGCGCCGCGTGCACGGCCGCCATCATGCGATCGGAGCCGATGGCGATGATGCGGGTCACGTCGCGCAGGGACACGAGGGGTTCCCCGAGCTGGCCACTGGCGTAGGCCACCATCGCCTGCACGATGTTGCCCCGGAAGTGGGAGTCCTGGGGACGGCCAGGCGCGATCTCCACGCCCGTGTCCGTGCTCCAGATCACCTGGTCGGTGCCCGACTCGATCTCCTCGCGCTTGAAGAGGTCTTCCCCCTTCTTGTAGCCGGCGAAGTACACGACGCGGTTGCCGGCCTCGCGCAGCGCCTTGGCGATCGAGAACAGGACGGCATTGCCGAGTCCGCCGCCTGCCAGCAGCACGCTTTCCCCGCGCGGAACCTCGGTGGGCGTGCCCGTGGGGCCCATGACGACCACCGGCTCGCCCGGCCTGAGGTAGGCACACAACCGGCTCGACACCCCCAGTTCCAGCGTGATGAGCGACAGCAGCCCGCGCTCGCGGTCCACCCACGCACCGGTGAGCGCGATGCCCTCCATGAGCAGCGGCTGGCCGTCGCCGACCCCGGCCCGGGGCGCGAGCGCCTCGAAGTTCTGCAGGCGATAGAACTGGCCGGGGTGGAAGTGCCGGGCCGCCGCGGGCGCGCGCACCACCACCTCCACGATCGTGGAGGTGAGACGCTCGACGCGCTCCACGCGGGCGAGCAGCTGGTCGTCGAGTCCGGTCACGAGTTGCCGCCAGGCCGCGTCGCGGGCAGGCTGGCCGGCGACATCCACGCCGGCATTGGCGTCCTCGAAGAGTGCCACCACGTGCCGGTAGCCGTCCTTGGCCGAGGCCATCGCCTTCACCACGTTGCCTGCATAGCGCGGGTGGTTGTCGCCGTAGTACGAGATGAGGCGCCCCCCGTGGTTGTACGAGGTGAAGAAGCCCTCCGGGTCCGGCGTGAGCACGGGCCCGTCGGGCGAGGCCTCGGCGCGAAAGCCCTGGAAGAAGCGTCCGCGCCCATCGAGCGCGAACGTGCCCGGCTGCTCCTTCTCGTACATCGTGTTCGGGGAGGTGCCGGCGGCCACGAGGATCGTGCACGCGGGCAACTCGACCCGGTCACCGTCCCGTCGTTCGCACACCAGGACGCGCGCGTGGTCGAACTCGTCGGTGAGGATCTCCTTGGGCTCGAGGCCCTCGGCGAACCAGATGCCCTCCTCGAGCGCCTTGGTCACTTCCTCGTGGTTCAGGCGATAGGCCGGCGCGTCCGTCATCTTCTTGCGGTACGCCAGCGTCACGCCGCCCCATCCACGCACGAGGGGCACGAAATCGGGGGCTTCGCCGGCCGCGGCGGCGCGGGCGCGCTCGGCCCGCACGGCCCGGCCGTGGACGAGGAACTCGTCGAGGATGACCTGCTCCTCGCGGTCGTACAGCGCCCGCACGGCCGCCTCGCCCCGCTCGATGACGAGCGCCTCGTAGCGCTCGAGCGTCTTCTCCACCTGGAGCGGGTAGTACGCGAAGAGTTCGGTCGCCGTGTCGATGCCCGTGAGCCCGCCGCCGATCACGACGGCCGGGAGCCGGGCCTGCAGGTTCGGCAGGGCGTCGCGCTTGAACGCGCCGGTGAGCTGCAGGGCCATCAGGAAGTCGCTCGCCTTGCGCACGCCGCGCACCAGGTTGCGCTTCATGTCGATGACGGTGGGCTTGCCGGCGCCCGCCGCGATGGCGATGTGATCGAATCCGTGCGCCCAGGCATCGTCGATCGGCAGCGTCCCCCCGAAGCGGATCCCGCCGTAGATGCGGAGACGGTCGCGGCGCGCCAGGGTCAGGTGCAGCAGGGTGAGGAAGTTCTTGTCCCACCGCACGGTGATGCCGTACTCGGACACGCCGCCGAAGCCCTCGAGCACGCGCCCGTCGAGGGGGCGATAGATGTCGTCCCAGCGCTCGACCGGTGCGGGCGGCGCGGCGTCGGTGCCGGTGAGCGCCTCGGGCAGGGGCTCGATCTTGAGCCCGTCGATGGCCACCACCCCGAAGCCCTCGTTGAGCAGGTAGTGCGACAGCGTGTAGCCGGCAGGGCCCAGGCCCACGACCAGCACGTTGCGACCGTTGTAAGGAAGCGCGTACGGGCGGCGCACGTTGAGCGGGTTCCACCGCGTGAGCAGGCCGTAGATCTCCACGCCCCACCGCAGCTTGAGCACGTCGGTGAGCACACCCGTCTCGATCTGGGGGATGTTCACCGGCTCCTGCTTCTGGTAGATGCAGGCCTTCATGCAGTCGTTGCAGATACGATGGCCGGTGCCCGGGCACATGGGGTTGTCCACCGTGACGATCGCCAGCCCGCCGACCGGATCGCCGGCCTTGCGGAGCAGGTGCATCTCCGAGATCTTCTCGTCGAGGGGGCAGCCCGCCAGCGTGATGCCGAGTGGATTGGCGACGAGCGCGCCGGTCTTGTCGCGCAGGCCCTTCGAGCACGAGTCCTTGTCGCGCTCGTGGCACAGCACGCAGTAGTGCGTCTCGCTCAGCACCTCGGGTGCGCTCCACCGCGTGTCGGTGAGCCCGAACCCGTCCCGCCGCCGCAGGTGGCTGTCGGGCCCGGCGATGGCCTCGGGCAACGCCGCCTTCGGCCGCTCGATCTGCACGAGGTGCTGGTAGTCGAGCGTCTCGGGAAAACGGAAGACCACCCACGAGCGGTACGCGCGGTCGTGCAGCCGCACCGCGCACCAGCGCCGCACCGCGTCGATCGCCGCGGCCACCGAGGCCTTGGCGGTCTCGTCGCCGCCGTCACGGGCAGCCGTCTCCTCGTCGAGCAGTCGGCAGCCGGCCGTGGCCAGCGCCAGTTCCTCGCCGAGCGTCACCAGCGGCTGCACGAGGCCCTCCACCAGGGCCGAGTCCTCGGCGGCCAGCGTCACGTGCGCACCGCCCTTGAGGAGCGGCAGCACGCGCTTGCGCACGAAGTCGATCTTGAACCGGAAGAGCGGGTCGAGCCCCTCGGTCCCCGCGCGCAGCGCGGCGGCTTCCTCCTCCACGCCGAACAGCGCCGTGACGAAGCGGCTCACATGCGGCGCCATGTGCACCACGAGATCCGACACCTCGATCGGCGGCCGGGGCGCGTCCGGGTCGCGCCGGTAGGCGTCCCAGCGCGTCCAGAGGTCTGGATCGCGCGCCTCTACGTCACGACAGAAGACGTCGTAGAGATCCTTGAGGCGCGGGGCGGCGTGCAGGTCGGCGTACGTGAACCCTGGGATGCCGAGCGGCATCGCGGCGGCGGTCTGTGACATGGGCGCTGTGGCTCGGGAAATACGGAGCGGAACCTCTGAAACGTACGCCGAAGCGACAGAGGGAGTCAAACACCGGAAGGCCGGCTGGCGAAGGCCGGCGGCCAACGGGCCCAGGGCGCAGCCGGGTGGCTGGCGCCACCTGAACCCGCCGCCGCCCGGTGGGTGGCCGTCATCAGCCGGCGCGGCGCCCGCAGGTCACACCGGACCGTGGTGTGACACCGTGGTGTGACACCGTGGCGTGACACTGCGGCGTGACACCGCCGGGCGGCCCGCCGCCTCACACGACGTCGAACCGGGTGAGGGCGAAGCGGGCCTCCGGGTCGATCCACTGCGTCCCGCGCGCGAAGCCCGCACGCGTGCCCTCGGCCAGAATCGTGTCCGGCTCGTACTTGTAGGACGTCTCGGTGCGAATCGACTCCCCCTCGCCGATCACCAGATCGAGACCGGCGGCCGGCACCCGCACGCGCTGCTCGCGCCGGCTGACCAGGTGCATCTCGACGCGGTGCTCCTCGGCATTCCACATCGCCCGGTGCGCAAACCCGTCGAGCACGAACGTCCCCCCGAGCTCGTCGTCGATGCGGCGGAGCAGGTTGAGATTGAAGGCCGCCGTCACGCCGAGCGGATCGTCATAGGCCAGGAGCAACTCGGCTTCGGGCTTCACGAGATCGGTCCCGAGCACGAGCGCGTCGCCCGGCCGCAGCGCGTCCCGGATGCGGCGCAGCAGCGCCCGCGCGCCAGGCCGGTCGAAGTTTCCGAGGTTGGACCCGAGGAACACCACCGCCAGCGTGCCCTCGCGAGGACGGTGCCGCGCCGCCCGTACGAGACCCTCCTCGTACGGGCACTGGTGGGTGAGCACCGCGGTGTGCCCCGCCGAGTGCAGGCGGTGGCTCGCCATGTCGAGCGCGGCGCGCGACACGTCCACGAGCTGGATCTGCGTCGAGGGCCTGCCCGTACCCGAGGCGAGCACGGCCATCTTCTCGCCGCTGCCGCAGCCCAGTTCCACCAGGCTGGCCGGCGGGCCGAGCGGGGCCAGGACGTCGCGGGCGTGCCGGGCCAGCAGCGCCAGCTCGCTGCGCGTGATGCGGTACCAGGGCAGGCGGCAGATCGCCTCGAAGAGCGCGGAGCCGAGGTCGTCGTAGAAGTAGCGGGAGGGCAGGTGGCGCGGCGTGGCGAGCAGACCCTCGCGCACGTCGGCGGCGAACACCTCGTCCCAGGGCGACTCGGGCCTCCAGGCGGCACGTCCCAGGGTCACGACACCTCCACGCAGCGGAACGTGGCGTACATGTGCGGATAGCGCGGGCGGAACCAGTTGCGGAACCCGCGGCGGACGAGCGTGGCCGGCGTGGCCGGCGAGGCGCCCTTCATCACGTAGTGGTCACCGTCGAAGAAATCGGCCGAGTACTCCGGATACGACGGCAGGGGCGTGAAGCCCTCGAACGGGCCGAAGGGTGTGGACGTCCACTCCCATCCGTTGCCGACGAGGTCGTGCACGCCGAAGGCGCTCACGCCGGCCGGGCGCACGCCGACGGGCTCCGGATCCCAGCGGCGGAAGTCGCAATTGGCGCGCGACACATCGGGCGCGGCAGTTCCCCACGGGTGCGGACGCTCGTGCCCGTCCGGGCTGCCGTACGCCGCCCGGTGGAACTCCGGCTCGGTCGGCAGGCGATGGCCCCGCCAGCGGGCGTACGCGGTCGCTTCGGCCCAGGTCACGTAGACTGGCCAGGCCAGCGGCAGCGGGACGCGCTCGAACATGCCCCGCCAGAACCAGGCGCCGTCCTCCCTCGCCCAGAAGTGCGGATGGGCGACCGCCCCCGCGCGGACCCATGCGAAGTCGATGGGTCGCCACCACCGGGCATCCGTGTACCCGCCAGCCTCCACGAAGGCCAGGAAGTCGGCATTGGTCACGTTGTGCTCGTCGATCGCGAAGCCGTCCACGCGCACCAGGTGCTCCGGGCGCTCGTTGTCCCAGGCAAAGGGTGCCGCGGCGGCGGTGCCGAGGGTGGCCGTCCCTGCCGGGATCCGGACCAGGCGCGGTGCCGGCGGCGCCACCTCGTGGGAGCGCGGATACGTGTCGTATCCTGCCGGTGCCGTCTTGGCGGCGTGCGGCACCTCGTGCCAGATGTAGGCGAGCGTCTCCTGGTGCATCTCCTCGTGTTCGAGGATGGCCCAGGCCGCCTGTCCCCGGTCGAGAAGCGGTGACCGTCGCGGGTCGTCGAGCGGCGCGTCGCGCAGGAGCGACTCCACGAGCGCATCGGCCTCGTCGGCGTACGCCTGCACGGCCGCCCGGGCGGGCCAGGCCGGGTTGCCGCGCGCGACGGCCTCGGCCTCGGCGTCCGGGTCGATGCCCCGCGCGAAGATCGTCTCGAAGTGCGCATCCACGCCCTGGTGCCCGAGGGCGCGCTTCGCCAGCGTGTTCACGGCGAAGGCCGGCATGTGTCCCTCGTAGAAGAGCACGGGATTTCGCAGCGCGATGGGACGGTCGTAGAGCACCGATGGCGAGAGCAGGTCGAACAGGGCGCGCGTGCGGCGACGGGCGGCGCGGAACCGATCGATGAGCGACGGACGGTCGAGGTCGCGGACTGACGTGGGCACGACACCCGGAGCGTACCCCGCTTTGCGGTGCCGTCGTGGCGGAAATTCGACGCGACGCTTGAGGCTACAAGCAGAACCGTGAGCGAACGACCGGGACAACCCGCTATGAATCAAGGGCTTACCTTGACTTGTCCAACTGGCGCGCGGTACGCTGGCCGCGGTCTCATCATCGGAACACAGCCTTGCGCATCACGCTCAACGGCGAGCCCTTCGACCTCGAACAGCCGCTCACGATTGCCGACCTGCTCGCCCGGCTGGCCATCGATCCGCGCCGGGTGGCCATCGAGCACAACCTGACCATCCTCAGGCGGCCAGCGTTCCCCGACGTGCGCGTCGAGGACGGCGACCGGGTGGAGATCGTCAACTTCGTGGGAGGCGGATAGCGCATCGTGGACGTGCAGCACGGCAAGGACACTCCGTTCGTCATCGCGGGCCGCGAGTTCAAGTCGCGCCTGATCGTGGGCACCGGCAAGTACCCGTCGAACCAGGTGATGGCCGCCGCGCACGCGGCGTCCGGCGCCGACATGATCACGGTGGCCGTCCGGCGCGTGAACATCTCCGACCGTTCGCAGGAATCGCTCCTCGACTTCATCGACGAAGAGCGCGTCTTCATCCTGCCGAACACGGCCGGGTGCTACACCGCCGACGAGGCCGTGCGCACCGCGCGGCTCGCGCGGGAAGCCGGGCTGTCGCACTGGGTGAAGCTCGAGGTGATTGGCGACGAGCGGACGCTCTTCCCCGACAACGAGGCCCTCATCGAGGCCACGCGCACGCTGGTCCGCGAAGGGTTCATCGTGCTGCCCTACACCAACGACGATCCCATCGCGTGTCGCAAGCTCGAGGACGCCGGGGCCGCGGCGGTGATGCCCCTCGGGGCGCCGATCGGCTCGGGGCTCGGCATCCAGAACCAGAACAACATGCGCATCATCCGCGAGTTCGCGCGGGTGCCGGTGATCGTGGACGCCGGCGTGGGCACCGCGTCGGACGCCGCGCTCGCCATGGAACTCGGCGCCGACGGCGTGCTGATGAACACCGCGATTGCCGGCGCGGCCGATCCCGTGTCGATGGCCAGTGCCATGAAGCACGCCGTGCTCGCCGGACGCCTCGCCCACCTGTCCGGCCGGATACCGCGGCGCATGTACGCCACCGCGAGCAGCCCGGCCGAGGGCCTGGTCGGACGCTGAGCGCGCGCGGATGACGGACACGCCCGGCCAGCAGGCGCCCGCCGACGGCTCGTCGCTGCCCGACGAGGTGCCCGATCTGCTCCAGCGCCTCAACGACGCATGGCGGGTGGCGGGGCCACCGCCCGCCGCCGGCACCCTCAAGTCGACCCTCCTCCACACGGTTCGACGCATGCTGGCCCGCCTCCTCCTGCCGCAGGAGGTCTTCAACGCCACCGTGGTGCGCTATCTCAACGCCTCGTCCCAGGAGCGCGGCGACGTGCTGTCGGCCCACGACGAGGTGCGGCGCTATCACGCGCTGCTGGCGGCGCGGGAGCGCCGGATGGCCGATGGCATGGGGCAGCTGGAACAGTCCCAGCGGGAGCTGCAGACCGCCGTGGGCGCCCTCCAGCACGCGCTCCGCCACGTCGAACGCGAGATGGCACGCACCGCGGCACCCACCGCGCCGACGCAGACCGCCGGAACCGCTGCAGCCGGGGCAGCGCCGGCGGGCGTCGCGCAGACCGCGGCCGGGTCACCCGTGGCCGGACAGACGGGCACGGCGCCAGCCGGAGCGGCGGCGCCGGGTGCGGACACCCCGGGCGGCAGCCTCGGGGGGCACACCTACGTCGGCTTCGAGGATCAGTTCCGCGGCGACCCGGCGGAGATCCGCGCCCGGCTCGCCGACTACGTGCCCCTCTTCGCGGGCGCGTCCGACGTGCTCGACATCGGGTGCGGGCGTGGCGAACTGCTGGCGCTGCTCGCCGAGGCGGGGACAGGCGCCAGGGGCATCGACCTCAATCCGTCGATGGTGGACGTCTGCCGGGAACGCGGCTTGGCCGCCGAGACGGCCGATGCGCTCACCTATCTGCGCAACCTGTCCGACGGCGCGTTGGGCGGGCTCTTTGCGGCGCAGGTGGTGGAGCACCTCGAACCGGCCTACCTGACGCGCCTGCTGGACGTGGCCTTCGACAGGCTGCGGCCGGGGGCGCTCCTGGTGCTCGAGACGATCAACCCGGCGTGCTGGTTCGCGTTCTTCGAGAGCTACCTGCGCGACCTGACGCACGTCAGGCCCATTCATCCCGAGACGCTGCAGTACCTGCTCGTGGCGCGGGGATTCCAGCAGGTGGAGATCCGCTACCGCGCGCCGTACCCGGACGCCGACAAGCTGCAGCCGGTGCCCGGCGGGCCCGACCCGCAGCTGCTTCCGGGATGGGCGGGAACACTGAACGCGAACGTCGAGAAGCTGAACGGCCTGCTCTTCACGTATCTCGACTACGCCGTCGTCGCCCGACGGCCCTGAGCGTCAGAAGCGCGGCTGGAGCGTCGCGGCCCGGTGTCCCGACGGCGATGACAGGCGCTCGAGGTCCGCGTCCACCATCATCGCCACCAGCTGCTGGAAGCTGACCGAGGGCTCCCAGCCAAGCTCCTGCTTCGCCTTCGCGGCATCGCCAATCAGGTGATCGACCTCGGCGGGCCGCAGCAGCTTCGGGTCGATGCGGACGTGCTCCTCCCAGTCGAGATCCACGTGGGCGAAGGCCAGTTCCACCAGCTCGCGTACCGAGTGCGCCACGCCGGTGGCAATCACGAAGTCGTCGGCCTGCTCCTGCTGGAGCATCTGCCACATCGCGCGGACGTAGTCGCCGGCGAAGCCCCAGTCTCGGTGGGCGTCCAGGTTGCCGAGCGACAGGTGATCGGCCAGTCCGAGCTTGATGCGGGCCACGCCGTCGCTCACCTTCCGCGTCACGAACTCGAGCCCGCGACGCGGCGACTCGTGGTTGAAGAGGATGCCCGAGCAGGCGAACATCCCGTAGCTCTCGCGGTAGTTGACCGTGATGTAGTGACCGAACACCTTCGACACCCCGTAGGGGCTGCGCGGGTAGAACGGCGTGAGTTCGGTCTGCGGCACCTCGCGCACGCGGCCGTACATCTCGCTCGATGACGCCTGATAGATCCGGATACCCGGATCGACCTGCCGGATGGCCTCGAGCATCCGGGTGACGCCCATCGCGTTGTACTCGCCGGTCAGCAGCGGCTGGTCCCACGATGCCGGCACGAACGACATCGCGGCCAGGTTGTAGAACTCGTCGGGCCGTACATCCTGGATGATGCGGACGAGCGAGAGCTGGTCGAGCAGATCGGCCGGCCGCAAGGTGACGCGGTCGAGCAGGTGCTCGATGCGCCACAGGTTGGGCGAACTGGAGCGGCGCACGACGCCGATCACCTCGTACCCCTGGGCGAGCAGCAGTTCCGCGAGGTACGACCCGTCCTGTCCGGTGATTCCCGTGATGATCGCGCGTTTGGTCATGTGCTCCGTCTGCAGAGTGTGGCTATTGTCAGTGCCGCTTCGAGTGAGGTCAAGCCAGGGTCACGTCCGGCTCACGCCGCCGGGCGGTCCCGGGATGCCAGCCAGCGGCCGAGGGCATCCTGCCAGGACGGCATCGCGAACCCGGCGGCTTCGAGCTTGTGGCCGTCGAGGGCGCAGAAGCGCGGGCGGGCCGCCTTCATCGGCACGTCGCCGGTGCGCACCGGCACGAGCGTCGGCGTGAGTCCCAGCTGGCGGGCCGCCTCCTCCGCCACCTGCTGCCAGCTGGCGCGTCCGCCGTTCACGCAGTGATAGAGGCCGGGCGCCGCCCGGCTCGCCAGCAGGTGCCAGGTGGCGTCGGCCACGTCGGGCAAGTAACTGGGCGACACCACCCGATCGGTGAAGACCCGCAGTTCGCGACCCGCCTCCATGCCCGCCACCAGGGAATCGAGCGTACCACGTCGTCCCTGCCAGGTGCGGGGACACCCGAACAGGCTCTCCACGCGCAGCACGAAGGCCCCAGGCGCGTCGAGCGCCAGCCACTCACCCAGGAGCTTCGACGCGGCGTACACGCTGCGGGGCGAGGGCGCGTCCTCCTCCCGGTACGGGTCGGCCGCCGATCCGTCGAACACGAAGTCGGTGCTGTAGTGGACGAGTACCGCGCCGCGATCCTCGGCGGCCCTGGCCAGGCTCCGGACCGCGAAGGCGTTGGCGTCGAGCGCCGCCAGCGGCGCGTCCTCGGCGCCGTCCACGTCGTTGAAGGCCGCGCAGTTCACGATGACGTCGGGCCGCACCCGGGCGACCGCGCCCATCACCTGCTCGTGGGACGTGATGTCGAGCTCCCGGCGCGTCACCGGCACCACGTCCTGGCCGGCGAACCGGCGGACCACGTGGCTGCCCAGCTGGCCGGCCGCTCCGACCACCATCACCCGCACGCCGGTCACGACAGCGCCTCCGCCACGCAGGCCACCACGTGCCGCAGCTGCGCCTCGGCGAGGCTCGGGTGCACGGGGAGCGCGAGCACGTCGCCCGCCGCCCGCTCGGCCACCGGGCACCCGGGACGGTCCCTGGTCACGCCGGCAAAGCACTCCTGCCGGTTGAGCGGCACCGGGTAGTACACCTCGGTGCTCACCCCGCGCTCGGCCAGGTGCGCGCGCACGTGATCGCGCCGGGGCACGCGGACGACGTACTGGTGGTACACGTGGAGCCGGCCGGCCGGCTCCGGCGGCAGCGCCAGTGTGCCCACGAGCCCGGCGTCGGCAAAGAGCCGGGCGTACTGGTGCGCATTGGCGCGCCGGGCGGCATTCCAGCCTGCCAGGTGCGGGAGTTTCACGGCGAGTACGGCGGCCTGCAGCGCATCCAGCCGGAAGTTGCCCCCCACGACGCGGTGGTGATAGCGCTGCTCGGCGCCGTGATTGCGCAACAGGCGCACGCGCGCGCCGAGGGCCGGGTCGGAGGTCGTCACCAGCCCGCCGTCGCCGAACCCGCCGAGATTCTTGGTCGGAAAGAAGGAGAAGCACGCCAGCAGGCCGAGCGACCCGGCGGCCCGTCCACTGCAGGTGGCGCCGATGGCCTGGGCGGCGTCTTCGACGAGCGGCACGCCCGCCGTGCGCGCCACTTCGCCCAGCGCGTCCATGTCGGCACAGAGGCCATACAGGTGCACGGGCATGATGGCCCGCGTCCGCGGCGTGACGGCGCGCCGGACGGCCTCGGGATCGAGCGTGAGGGTGTCCACCTCGACGTCCACGAACACCGGTGTGGCGCCCAGGCGCGCCACGCTGCCGGCGGTGGCGAAGAACGAGAACGCCGGCACGATCACCTCGTCGCCGGGCCCCACCCCGAGCGCCATCAGGGCCGCCAGGAGGGCATCGGTCCCCGACGACACGCCAACGGCGGCTGCGGCGCCCACCATCGCGGCCATCACCGACTCCAGCGCCTCCACCTCGGCGCCGAGGATGAAGTGCTGGCTGTCGCAGACGCGCGTGACGGCCGTCAGCACCTCCTCGCGGATCGGGGCATACTGGGCGCGGAGATCGAGCAGCGGAACCTTCAACGGCGGACTCTTCGCGGGCAGCGGCCAGGACCGGACACCGGGAGTGGCGCAGCCCGTGGATCGTACTTCAACGCGGGTCGGCGGACAACGCCGCGCGACCGGCGCGCCTCGGCGGACGGGAGCGGCATCCGGGCACATGGAACGCATCGACGCGGTGATCGTGGGGGGCGGCGTGGTGGGCCTGGCGACCGGCAGCGCGCTGGCCCGGCGGGGTCGGAGCGTGTGTGTGCTCGAGCGCGAGCCACGGCCAGGCATGGCCACGAGCACGCACAACAGCGGCGTCATCCACGCCGGCATCTACTATCCCGCAGGCTCGGCCAAAGCCCGCCACTGCGTGCGCGGAGCCGGCCTGCTGTACCAGTTCTGCGAGCAGCACGACGTGGACCACGCGCGGTGCGGCAAGCTGATCGTCGCCGGGGATGCCTCGGAGCTGTTGCTGCTCGAGGCGCTGGCGGCGCGCGGCGCCGCCAACGGCGTGACGGACCTCACCCTGGTGGATGCCGCGTTCGTGCGGACGCGCGAACCGCACGTCCATGCCGCGGGCGCGCTCCTGTCGCCCTCGACGGGCATCGTGGACCCGAGCGCGCTCGTCCGCGCCCTGACGCGGGAGCTGATCGCGGCGGGCGGCATCCTGCTCACCGGGACGTCGCTCACCGGGGGCACCGCGGCGGCCGACACCATCGAGCTGTCCACCGGCGCGGAACGCATCGCCGCCTCGGTCGTCGTCAACGCCGCGGGCCTGCTGGCCGACGACGTGAGCGCGGCACTCGGCGGCCGGCGGTTCACCGTCTACCCGTGCCGAGGCGAATACGCCGAGATCGTCCCGGCACGACGCGGCCTCGTGCACGGGCTCGTCTACCCCGTGCCGCAGGCCTCGGGCCACGGCCTGGGCGTGCACGTCACCAGAACCACCCAGGGCGAGGTGTGGCTGGGACCGACCGCCCGCTACCAGACGGACAAGGCCGACTACGAGGCGGACCGGCTGCCCCTCACCCACTTTCTCGAGTCGGCGCGGCATCTGCTGCCCGCGCTGGAGTTGTCGGACCTGCGCCTGGGGGCCACCGGCATCCGGCCGAAGCTGGCGCCGCCCGACCAGCCCTTTGCCGACTTCCTCATCGAGCGCGACCCGCAGGTGCCGCGGCTCGTGCAGGTGGCCGGCATCGAGTCGCCGGGGCTCACCGCGTGCCTGTCGATCGCACAGGAGGTGGCAGACCTGGCCGACGACGTGTTGTAGACCCGCGCACGGTGAGACAGAAGGACATTGCCAGCCCTGCCCGCAACCGGGCATCATGCGGCGGGGCGGCCCCTACCGGGTCGCACCCGTGGCGGCGCACCGGTGCCGCCGGAGGTTCCGGCATGGCCCCTGCCCCCATTCCCGCCGACTTCGACTGGGTGACCGCCCGCCACCTGTGCTCGGCCCAGGCCTTCTTCGAGCGCCTCCGGACCGGGGCGAAGCGGAACGTGGCGACACGCCAGGCGCTGCACGATGCGCTTGGCGACAGCGGCTCGGTGGAGTTCGAGAGCACGGCGCCCGACGAGTTCACCGTCCGGCGCTTCCTTGGCAAGAGCGGCGCGGTGCGCAGCATCTCGTTCGAGCGCACGAGCCACGGCGTGTCGGTGTCGGGCCACGGGATGCACGTGGAACTCACCGGCAGTCTCACGCTCACCGACGAGGGACAGTGCCGGCTGCTGGTGGAGGGCGAGCCGCTGGCCGAGTGGCAGGTGCTCAAGCGGGGGCTCGACGCCCTGTTCTTCGCCATCTGAGGCGCCAACGCGCCAGCCAGGCACTCGCGGGCGCCGCATGGTGCGGGCGTCGGCCGTGCGGCGGCAGTACGGCGCGGCAGTTGAGCCCACGGCGGGGCCACGGTAGGATGGCGGTCGCTCCCGATTGCTTCCTGGAGGCTCCCACAATGCCGTCACAGTTCAGGCCCAGCGGGCCCAACAGGCCCAGTCCACGCCGGTTTCCCCTGGCCGCCGCCGTCGTCGCGGTGGTGATGGCCGCCAGCGCGGCGGTCGTCATCGGGCAGCAGAACACCACCGCCCCGCAGCCGCGCGCCGGCGCACTGCCGGCACCCGCGCCCGCCAGCCCGAAGCCGAGCCGGCCGGTGCCCCGGCCGGCGGAGCTCATGCCGCAGGTGCCCGCCGGCTTCACCGTCTCCAGCTACGCCGACCTGCAGGGTCCGCGCATGATGGTGTTCGCGCCCAATGGCGACCTCTTCGTGAGTTCCCCCACGGCCAACAGCATCACCGTGCTGCGCGACGCCAATGGAGACGGTACCTTCGAGGCGCGCGAGACCTTCGCGCAGGGTGCCCCACCCGCCGGACGGCGTGGCGGCGGCGGAGGCGGGCGTGGCGGCCCGCCGCCCGTGCTGGGCGCGGCGGCGCCGGCCTGCGCGGCACCACCGGCCTTCGTCTCGCGTGGACCCGGCGAGCTGGCCGCACCCTTCGGCATGGCCTTCCACGACGGCTACCTGTACGTGGGCAACACCGGCTCACTGGTGCGCTACCGGTACACGAGTGGCGACCTGAAGGCGCAGGGCGCGCCCGAGAAGCTCCTCGACCTGCCGGTCGGCGGCCACTCGACGCGCAACATCGTCTTCAACCGCGCGGGCACGAAGATGTACCTGGCGGTCGGCTCGCAGTCGAACAACGACGCGGGCGAGGACTGCCGGCGCGCCGCGATCCTCGAGTTCAACCCGGACGGCTCCGGCTACCGCGTGTACGCGTCGGGCATCCGCAACCCGGTGGGCCTGGCGCTCCAGCCCGGCACCGACATCGTGTGGACGGCCGTCAACGAACGCGACAACCTGGGTGACGACCTCGTGCCCGACTACGCCACGTCGGTGAAGGACGGCGGCTTCTACGGCTGGCCGTACTCCTACATCGGCAGCAACTACGACCCGCGCTACAACGGCGCGTTCCCCGAGAAGGTGCGTGGCGCGCTGGTGCCCGACGTGCTCTTCCCGTCGCACTCCGCGGCGCTCGGCATCACCTTCTACACGGGCACGCAGTTCCCGGCCCGCTACCGCAACGGCGGCTTCGTGGCCCTGCACGGTTCGTGGAACCGCTCGGTGGCCTCCGGCTACAAGGTGGTGTTTTTCCCGATGACCGACGGCCGTCCCGGCCCGGTGGAAGACTTCATGACCGGCTTCCTCGCCAGCAACGGCAGCAACGGCACCGCCATCGAACAGTGGGGGCGCCCCGTGGGCGTGACCGTGGCACCCGACGGCTCGCTCCTCGTGTCCGACGACGGCGGCAACCGAATCTGGAGAGTGCGCGCCACCAGCGCGCGCTAAGCGGCACCGTGCGCGCCGCCGGCGCGCGCTAAGCAGCACCGTGCGCGCCACCGGCGCGCGCTAGACGGCGGGCCAAGAGACACCCCGGCCAGGACCACCGTCGGGCACGGGGCGGAAGTCGTATCCTCAGTGGGCGGGACCATGGTGGTCCCGCCCGGCTGAAGACCGCCGGGCGACGCCGGCCCGCATACCGGGCCGCCCGGTGCACCTCCCCACTCCAGCGAGGCTCGTCATGGACGGCACGCTCGCCACCGCCTACCTCGCCGACGTCCTCCGCACGTTCCGCAACCAGAAGGCGCTGGCCGAGGCGGCGCTCGCACAGGTGAGCGACGCGCACCTGCACGAGCGCCTGGACGAGGAGGCCAACAGCCTCGCCATGCTCATGGCGCACCTGTCGGGCAACCTGCGCTCGCGCTTCACGCACTTCCTCACGAGCGACGGCGAAAAACCGGATCGCGACCGTGATGCCGAGTTCGAGCCGCCGGTGCAGCCGCAGCGGGAAGACCTCGTGGCCGCCTGGGACGAGGCGTGGGCGACGGCGCTCGACAGCCTCGGTGCGCTCGTGACCGAGGACCTCGAACGCACGATCACCATCCGCCAGGAGCCCTTCCTGGTGGTCGAGGCGCTGAACCGGCTGGCCACGCACACGGCCTATCACGTGGGGCAGATCGTGCTGCTGGCCCGGCACGCGTGCGGACCCGGCTGGCGGTCGCTCACCATCCCCCGGGGGCAGTCGAGGCAGGCGCGTGTCGGCACCTTCAAGCAGGGGATCGTGCGCCAGCCCTGACCCGTCGCGTCGCGCCCACGCGCACCGCGTCCCTGCGCCCGCGCCGTCATGGCGCGAGTGCATCGGACCGGGACAGCGCGCGACACCGACGCGCGCACGTCGCTACGGCGTGAACGCCTCGATGAAGGTGGTCCGCATGGTCTCGGTGGGGATGGCCAGCGACTTCGTGGCGCCGTCGCCGGCCACGAGCATGCCGACGACGCGGCCGCCGTCGTCGAGGATCGGGGCTCCCGAGTCGCCGCCGGCCGACACATGCGTCGTGGCCAGCAGTTCCAGCGTGGGCCCGTCGTTTCCCAGGTAGCGGGAGGCTTCGCGAATCGCGAGCACCCGGCCCGGTGTCCGGTCCGACACGCTGCGGTAGCGCTCGATCGCATCGCCCACCGCGAGGCTTCCCGCGAAGCGCACGACGGTGGTGTTGGGCCGCATCAGGCCGGCAGCGGGCTCGAGCAGCACGAGATCGACGTCGCACCGTCTGGCCACCACGTGCGCGGCACCGTCCCAGCGACCCGCACCACGCAGTTCCACCGTCTCGGCTTCGCCCACCACGTGGCACGGCGTGATGACGTGACCGGACGGCAGGACGAGCGCGGTCGCAATCGTCTGCGCCGCCACGGCAATCTGCACGGCCAGGGGTACGGGAGACGTCAGGCTGCCGCCGGTGACGGTGGGGCTCGGCACTCCGCCTGCGCCGTCCGCGGCCACGGCGGCACCGTCGCCAGTGCCGGTGGCCGCCACGTCCTCGATCCCGGGACCCGAGGCTGACCCGTCCGGGGAGCCCCCGCGCCAGAGCAGCGCAGCGCCGACGAGCAGGATGGCCGCCACCCCCGCCGCCAGCACCCAGGTACGTCGGCCGCCGAACCAGGGACGCACCTGCGAGACAGGTGCGGGCATGGGAGACGGCACGCCGGACAGGCGCCCGGCGATGGCGCGGCACAGCTCGTCGAAGCCCGGATGGGTGGGGTCGCCATCCCAGTCGATGAGGTCGGTGTAGTCCTGCTGGCCGAAGCCAAGGGGGATGTCCACGGCCTCGATGCGAACCGGGACCAGGGTGCGCAGCCGGTGGGCGCGCGCGGCTTCGTCGAGCACGAAGTCGCTCTCCACCGATCGGCTGGACCAGAGCACGACCACGCAGCGCGCCTGCTGGAGCTTCTCGGCAATGACCCGCCGGTAGGCGTCGCCGGCCACGATGTGATGGTCCCACCACACGTGCCAGCCCTTCGCGGAGAGCGCCGCCGCCAGGCGCGCGGCCACGGGCCGCTCTTCGCTCTTGTAGCTGATGAGGACGTCGACGGGCTGCGGATCGGGCATGGATGCGCGCGGGTGTGGCCCCGCGCAGCGGCAGTGTACACGAGGGCGTCGCTGGGCCTGTCAACGCCCGGACGAGGGCCGGCGGCAACCACTGGACCGGTCGCGCGCGCAACGGTCCGCCTCGATTCGTTACAATCGGCGAGTTCCCCTGCACGTACCCCATCCATGGAGATGCCTGTGACACGACTGCCTTTCATCGCCACGCTCACCGCCGCCACCGCCCTGCTCGCCGGATGCGGCGGCGCACCGGAGCCCGCGGAGGAGACGGCTGCGCAACCCGAGGCCGCCGCGTCCGCGCCCGTCGCCCTGCCCGAGACCATCACCGCCGAGCGCGGGGGCTTCATCCCCGAGGGTGTGGAATTCGACACGGCCGGCGGACGCCTGCTCACCGGCTCGCTCGCCGAGGGCTCCATCTTCCAGCTGCACGAGGACGGACGCGTGACGGCCGTCGTCACGGACGCGGAACTCGTCTCGTCGGTGGGCATCGAGGCCGATGAGCCGCGCAACCGCCTGCTCGTGGCCAACTCCGATCGCTCGGTCTTCCAGGGCGGCGGACGCGGACACGCGAAGCTCGGCGTCTACGATCTGGCGAGCGGTGCGCGCCTGGCCATGGTCGACCTCGGCGCGACGCTCACCAATGCGCCTGCCGACACCGTGCACTTCGCCAACGACGTGGCGGTGGCCGACGACGGCACAGCCTACGTCACCGACACGCGCGCCGGCGTCGTGTACCGCGTGACCCCCGACTTCCAGGCTTCGGTGCTCTCGCGGTTCGACGCCATCGACGGCTTCGCCCCGAACGGCATCGTGTACCACCCCTCCGGGTACCTGCTCGTCGCGAGCGGGGGCTCGCTGTGGAAGGTGCAGCTCGACGACGCGGCCACCGCGACGCAGGTGACGCTGCCCGAAGAGATTCCCGGCCAGGACGGCATGGTGTGGAGGCCGGATGGCGCGTTGGCCATCGTGAGCAACTCGGGCAACCGTGTCGTGGCGCTCACCAGCGCCGACGACTGGGCCACGGCAAGCGTCGCCGGCGTGGCCACCTACGACACCCAGGCCACGACGGCCGCGGTCGTGGGCGACGACATCTACGTCGTGCACCCGCACTTCGCCGACGCGGATCCGCCGAGCGTTCAGCGCGTCACGTTCCAGTAGCCGGAAGGCGTCCAGGACACCCACATGCACACCCGAGCGGGACGGGCTCGGCCCGTTCCCGCGCCGGATTGGACGGACTCGTAGCCTCCGGCGTCATCCGCCCGCCGCTCGAGGTCGGAAGTCCTGTCGAAGGGTGGCCGAGCTTCCGCCTTCCGGCGGGTACCACGGCGTCGCTGGTAGATGCGGACCGTGGCGACACGGAGCACCCGGCGGCCGCTCGGATGCGCCCCTACGCGGAGGGCTGACGCACGGCGGCGAGCAGGCGGAGGCGACAGCGCGCGGCCAGGACGGCGCGCGCGAGTGGCCGACGCGGGTCGAACGGACGCGTGGCCACGTGGGTGGTGTAGTAGCGGTACGCGCTCTGGTGGAACGCCCGGATGGACGCGGCAGGTGCCGTGCGGCTGGAACGGCCGACGGTGTGCACGGCCGTCGCCCCCGGCACGTAGCGCACGTGCCAGCCCGCGGCACGCAGGCGGCGGCACAGGTCCGCGTCCTCCCAGTACAGGAAGTAGCCCTCGTCGAAGCCGCGTACGTCCGCCAGCGCCGCGCGGCGCGCGAGCATGCACGCCCCGGACACCCAGTCCACCTCGAGGCTCGCGTGGCCAGCCGGCAGGCCGTCGGCGGTCACGACGTTGCGGGTGGCCTCGGCGAGCGACGGGAACAGGCGCGTCAGCCGCGTGCTGCGCCCGAAGAGGCCCGTGAGCATGTCCGGGTCGCCGCGCGCACTCCGCTGCACCGCGCCGTCCGGGTCGAGGATGCGCGGGCCCACGACAGCACAGCGCGGATGGCGTTCCAGCTCGCGCTGGAGCGCGTCCACCGCGCCGGGCGTGAGACGGCAGTCCGGGTTCATCACGAGCACGAACGGCGCCGCGGTGGCCGCCACGCCCTGGTTCACGCCGCGTCCGAAGCCGACATTGGTGGCGTTGGCCACCAGCCGCACCCGTGGTGCGAAGGCCGCGACGAAAGCCGCGCTGCCGTCGGTCGACGCGTTGTCCACCACCACGGCTTCCCACTCGCGGCCCTCGAGCGTCTGCGCGAGCGAGGCGAGCGCCGCCTGGAGCTCGTCGCCCGCGTTGTAGTTCACGATGACGGCGGCGATGGCCGTCACCGGGCGATCCCCACGTCGAACCGCTTCTCCCGACGCTTGGTGGCCAGCCAGCCGGCGTCGAGCAGCGGCCAGATCGCCTCGCCCCCCACGCGCCGCGCCCGCTGCACCTCCGCGCGCTGGCGCAGCACGCGGGGCAGCCCCCGCAGGGCCGCCAGCTTGGCCCTGAGGAACGTGCCGAGCAGCCCCAGTCGCGTGAAGTGGGCGGCGGCCGCCAGCGTGTAGACGGCATGCCCGGGCAGTGTGCGCACCAGGATGCCGGCGGGCGTGTTCTTGAACCACACCCACTCGAGGTTCCGCTGGCCGTGGTACACGGCGAACGCGCTCACGCGGCCGAGCGTCGCGCTGCCGCGGTGGCGCACCACGGCCTCGGCGACGTAGCGGCACCGGTAGCCACGCAGCCGCGCGCGGTACGACAGGTCCACGTCCTCGTGCGACACGAAGAAGTCCTCGTCGAACCCCCCCAGCTCGTCGAACACCGTCCTGGGCATCAGACACGCCGCGCCGCACACGCCGAACACCTCGCCCGACACGCGCGCGCGCGACGCGGGCGCCCCGTGTTCCCGCTTGTAGGCGCCGCCCCAGCGCAGGAGTCCGTCGCCCGCGCTGTCCACGATGGTGGGGTCGTGCATGTACACGACGAGGGAGGTGGTCAGCACCACGCCGGCCCCCTCGTCCACACCGCCGAGGAGGTGGCGCAGCCAGTGCGGGTCGGCCACGGTGTCGTTGTTGAGGAACGCGAGGTACCGCCCGGTGGCGATATTCGCGCCGGCGTTGTTGCCGCCGGCAAAGCCACGGTTCTCGTCGAGTGCCAGGATCCGCACCCAGGGAAACCGCGCGCGCACGAAGTCCACCGAGCCGTCCGACGAGCCGTTGTCCACGAGGATCGTCTCGGCGCGCACGCCCCGCTGGACGGCCACGGCGTCGAGACACGCCTCCAGGTGCTGTCGGCCGTTCCAGGTGACGATGACGATCGAGACGAGCGGCGCCTGGTCGTCGGCCTCCTCCCCGCCTGGCCTGGCGAACGCACCGGGCTCAGTGGAGGCCCGGGGACCGGCGGAGGCGTCGGGCCCCGTGGACACGACGGCGGCGACAGACCGGAGCGGATCCGGCGGATGGCTCATGGCACCACCGCCCGGTACACGTCCAGCGTGCGGCGTGCGGTTTCCTGCCACGTGAAACCCGCGGCGCGGACGAGCCCCGCCTGACGCATGCGGCCGGCGAGGCCGTCGTCGGCCAGCACCTCCGCGAGCGCGGCTGTCCAGCCGTCGGCGTCGTCGGGGTCGAGCAGGCGCCCCGCGGTGCCCACCACCTCCGGAAGCGACGCGGCGTCGGCGGCGATCACGGGCGTGCCCGAGGCCATCGCTTCGACGAGCGGCAGGCCGAAACCCTCGTAACGCGAGGGGTAGACGAGCGCGCGCGCGCCGCGGTACAGCGCGGCCAGATCGCGCTCGCTCACCCGGCCCAGGCGTACGAGCGCGTCAGGGTCGCCCGCGGCCTCGGCCTGGGCGGCCAGCTCCGTCCCGCTGGCCCGGTCGACCCCCGCGAGCACGAGCGTCACGCGCACCGCTGGTCGCTCGTGGCCCGTCGCGCGCCGCGCATCGCCACGGGCCCCGGCATCGGCCCCCGAACGGGGCCCTCCGGCCGCAGGCCCGTCCTCGTTGTGGTCCTCGGCGCGGGCGTCGACCCGGGTGTTGGCCCACGTGTCAGCGCGTGCGATGTCGCCGCGGCGCAGGCGCAGCACGGCCCCGAGCGCCACCTCGAGGTTGCGGCGCGGGTGCAGGTCGCCCACGTGCAGCACGTACGGCGCGCGCACGCCCGCGGGCAGCGTGTCCGGGGCGTAGGGCGCGTGCGGCGTGAAGACGGCGTCTGGCGCCAGGGGCACGACCGCAATGGTGTCACGGGGCACGCCGTAGGCCGCTTCGATCTCCCCGGCCGAAAACCGGGAATCGGTGATGATGCGGGCCGCGACACGCGCGCTCCGGCGATAGAACCACCGGCGCAGCCAGTCGCGCCGGTACGGGTACCACTCGGGATGCCGCGCGTAGCTCACGTCGTGAATGGTGAGCACGACCGGCACGGGCGGGAAGAAGGGCGCCGTATAAGCGGGCGCGTGCACTAGATCGACCCGGGCCATGCGGGCGGCACGCGGCAGGCCGGCAAGCGCCCAGCCCATGTTGGTGGGCGGATGCCACGGCTCGGGCACGCGCGACACGCCCGCCGGCAGTCCGACGGTGGGGCCGCCGAGGGCCACGATCTCCAGATCCTCGCCGAGCGCCAGCAGTCCCCCCACGAGGCTGGTGACATAGCGCCGCACGCCGCCCGCGGGGGACGAGAACGCCCTGCCGTCGAAGCCGATGCGCAGCTACCGAATCTCCATCTGGAGCCGCCGCACCGGACGATCGAGGGACTCGCACACCTCGCGGATCTCGCGCTCCACCGGCCCGTTGATGGCCGGACTGCTCAGCACGACCTCGTCCACCTGGTAGCGGCGCATCGTCTCCTCGAGCTGCGGGAGGCCTCCCCGCACGGGCACGCCGACGATCCATTGACGCCCTTTCATCGGATCGTCGTCGAGAAACGCCACCGGGTTCATCGCCCAATGGGCGTTGGCGCGCATCTCGCGCACCAGGAGCTGGCCGAAGGCACCGGCGCCGTACACCAGCACCCGCCGGCTGCGCTTGTTGCGCATGGCCGCCACCAGGCTCATGGAGCGGAACGACGCGCGGGTCGCCACGATGGCCAGCGTGAGCAACAGGCCGTCGAGCAGGAAGACCAGGCGTGAGAACCCCTGGAAGCGGTACAGGTAGAGCGCCGCCAGCACCGAGAGGAGCGAGCCCAGGCCCACGCCGCGGAACACGGCCATTACGTCGCGCAGGCCGAACGTCTCCCACGATCGCTGGTAGAGTCCCGAGCCGTACAGGGCCGCGAGCTTGCACCCCAGCACCACGGGGAGCGAGGCCGTGAAGAACGGCATGAAGAGCTCGAGGTCCTCGCCCTCGAACCGGAACCACCACGCGAAGTAGTAGCAGGCGGTGATGAGCACGAGGTCGAGCATCACCTGGCCGGCGTGCCAGCGGAACGTCAGGTCCTTGAGGAACGGCGCGAACGACGACTTCTGGAGCGCGATGAAGTCCTCGGCGTTGTACGCCGGCACCCGCGCCAGGAAGAGCCCCAGCAGCGCCACGACCACGACGAAGAGCGCCACGAGGGGCAGGAGCGGCTCCACGCCTCCGAACCGCGTCAGCGCCCACGCCGTGCCCACGCCCGCCAGTCCCAGCAGGTAGAGCACGCGCACGGCGCTGCGCTCGGAGAAGCCGAGCGAGACGAGTCGGTGGGATACGTGGTCGGTGCCGCCCTTCGAGGCCTTTCGTCCGGCCAGCCGCCGCAGCACCAGCACGAACGCCGTGTCGAACAGCGGCACCACGAGCAGCAGCGCCGACAGAATGGACGTGTCCACCAGGCTCGCGCCCAGCCTGAACCCCGGCACGAGCGACGCCGACGCCAGGAGTGCCCCGATGAAGAGGCTCCCCGAGTCGCCCATGAAGAGGCGCGCGGGCGTGCGGTTCCAGTGCAGGAACCCGAGCAGGGCGCCGCACAACGCCAGCAGGAGCACCACCAGCGTCGGCCCGAGCGCCTCGCCGGTCACGCCGGCGAGGCCCGCGGCCGCCACCAGCGCGACGCCCGCGGCCAGGCCGTCCATGTTGTCGAGCAGGTTGACCGCGTGGCACACCCCGGCGAACCAGACGATGGCCGCCAGGGTGTACAGGGGCGGATGCGGGGCACCGGGCTCGAGTTCGGCGAGCGCGAACACGACGAAGGCGCCCACGGCGAGCGACGACACCAGCTTGGCCAGCGGCGAGAGCTGCAGCCGGTCGTCGAGGACGCCGATGACGAACATCGCCAGCCCCGCCAGCAGCACCGCGGCCCACGTGTAGGAGGCGTCGATCAGCCGCGGCTGCAGGAGGACGAGCAGGAATCCGCCCACCACGGCGATGGCGATGCCCACGCCGCCCATCGTCGGCGTGGGGGTGTTGTGCCAGCGATCGGGACGCGGCGGCACCACGGCCCCGATGGCGGGCGCGGACCGCCGTACCACCGCGCCGAGCAGCACCGACAGCGCGGTGGCCACCACGAACACGGCCAGATGGATCACCGGCGTCCTTCGGCGGCGACGGCCACGGCCGGACGGGCCGGGCGTGCGGCGGCCTGCGTCCGCTCGCGCAGCACGAACGGTCCTCCCTGCAGAATGCCGTCGCAGATCGTGTCCAGGCCCTCGGACTGCCCGGGGAGGAGCCGCTCGAGCCGGTCCAGCTTCAGGCGATAGATGGGATACCCGGCCTTCGGCTCGACGAACGGCAGCGGAATCATCCGGTTGAAGAAGAAGTGATACGCGTAGCGGCGGGCGCGCGCCAGCGTGCCGGGGTCGAGGCGCGCCGCGAAGGGCAGCCGCGACAGGATCGCGAAGTACTCGGCCGGTGTGCTGGCGTCCTCGGTGAGCCCCTTGTTCCGGATCCACGCCTCGCCCGCCACCACCACCGGCAGGCCCACGCTCGTGAGCTCGACGCCCATCTTCGTGCCGTAGATGAGGGCGGCATTGCAGAGCGACATCAAGGCGTAGGTGCTCATGCCGCTGTCCGGCGGCACCACGATGACGTTGGACGGCAGCTGCGGGATGCGCCGGGCCAGTTCGCGGAGGATCGGCTGCCTCGAAGGCGGGAACCCGCTGATCTCGGCCGGGTGCACACGGATGAGCAGCTGCAGGTCCGGCCGTGTCGCGAAGTACTCGCACGTCTGCACGAGCCACTCGAGCATGCTCGGAAAGGCGTTGGCCGGGTAGTGGAGCTGGGCGTCCCACGACACATTGGTGAGGAGACCGATGACGGGGCGCGCGAGGTCGATCCCGGCCTGGCGGGCGATGTCGGCCGGGTCCTGCGTGCTGGGTCGATGGAAGACGATCCAGTCGAACAGGCCCTCGCGGCGGCTGCCCAGGTACTGCATCAGCTCGCGTTCCCGTGCCTCGCCGAGTTCGAGAGACTCCCAGTGGTCCCTCGGCTCGTCGAGCAGCGTGTGGTGGTACGTGTCGTCGTGGCTGAAGATGAAGCGCCGCTTCCGGTACGCCACGTTCCACGTGGAGATCCGCACGCCCTCGCGGCGGGCCACTTCGCCGAGCACGCCCCACGGCACGTAGATGCCGTGCGTGAAGACGGCGGCGCGGAACCGGATGGTCCGGAGCAGGCGGCGGCTGGCGAAGGCGGTGCGCAGCGCCGACTCGAGGTAGCGCCGGAGCACGGCCTCGCCGGCGGGTTCGTCCTCGATCGACCCGCTCGCGAAGAAGCGCAGCGTGCCCGCCCAGGCGTGCTCGCCAACGGCCAGGCCGTCCAGCACGAAGCCCTCGATCTCCTCTACCGGAAGGGCCCGGGCCAGGCTGCCGGCCTGGGCGCGGTCGTCGGCGGTGAGCCAGTCGCCGAGCCGGTGCACGGTGAAGCCGAGCTGCTCGTAGACGCGCGCCGCGGGCCACTCGCAGTCACGGCACAGGTCGCGCGAGGGCCCATGGGCAACGAAGGTCCGCAGGTCCGGGTAGAGCGACGCCTCGCACTCGGCGCACGCCGTCATGGTCCCGTCGCAGAGGAGCACGTGGACGGGAGTGCCGCGCAGCGTGAGCGCCACGCCGAGCGCGCTCTCGAGCGTCACGGCGTGCGCGTAGGAGCCGATGGCCGAGGCCATGAGCACGGGCGTGGCCTCGGCGGCGGCCGCCGTGGCGGCGCGCCACATCTCGGCGTCGGCCTGGAGCGCCGCCTGCCAGTCCGGGTAGGCGCCGGTGCGGGCGTGGTACCACCGCCTGGCGAGCCGCGTGGCCCGCCAGAGCGCCGGCAGCCGCCTGATGCCGCGTTTCATCCCCGCTCGGCCGGTCCGGCCGCGACGCGTGGCTCGGCAATGAGGCGCACGAACTCCTCGGGCGGGGGCAGCTCCTCGAACACCCGCCAGGGCGCGTGCGGCATGAGCTCGTCCACCGAGTAGCCACCCGTGGCCACGGCAATGGTGCGGACGCCGATCGCGTTGGCGCACTCCACGTCGTGCGGCGTGTCGCCGATCACGAACACCTGCTCCTCGTGCACGCTGCCGAGGCCGCGCGCCAGGGCGAGCGCACGATGGGCGATCGTGGAGCGCGCCGACGGATCCTCGGCGAACGCCCCGTCCGGGAAGTAGTCGAGCAGGCCGTAGTACCGCAGCTTGGCCCCGGCCCCACGCCGCGTGTTGCCGGTGAGCAGGAGTGAACGAGCCGAACCCAGCGCCCGTACGTGGTCGAGAATCTCGCGCACGTGGGGCAGCACCTGTCCCTGCTTCTTCGGCAGGCTGGCGGGCAGCAGGTCTTCGTAGCGGCCCACGAGACGGGCCACCAGGTCGGCGGTCGGGACGAGTCCCAGCGACTCCAGCGTGCGCACGCCGATCTGATAGTCGGTCAGGCCGGCGGTGCGGGTGGCCGCGAGGTCGAACGTGTGGCCGGTGACCTCGAGCACGGCGTCGTTCCACGCGAACACGCCCGCACGACCGGTGGTGAGGAGTGTCCCGTCGATGTCCCAGAAGAGCGTTGTCATGCGGTTGCCGCCTGCTCGGTCAGGCCACCTGCGGCACGGCCTGCCGCAGCCGGGCCACGAGGCCGGGTACGTCCAGGCCGTGATAGGCGAGCACCTCGTCGTTGGTGCCGCACTCGGGAAGTTCGCTCACGCCTACGCGGGTGAGCCGCACGGTGGGCACGAGCGCCAGTTCAGCGATCGCGGCGCCGAGCATTTCGCCCTGCCCGCCGTGCAGGTAGTGATTGTCGAGCGTGACCACCGATCGGCACTCCCCGATCACCTCGCGCAGCCAGGCGGCGTCCACGCGGTTGAGCCACGGCAGGTTCACGACACGGATCGACTGGCCGGTCGTCGCCTCGATCGCATCGGCCGCCTCGCACGCGTTGGCCAGCATCCACGGGCCGTAGCCGAAGGCCACCGCGTCGGTGCCCGGTCGCGCCACCCAGCCCTGCCCCGATCGCACCACGTGGTCGGTCGGGTACGAGAACGGCACGGGCCACTTCACCGACACGAGCCGCAGGTAGGCGCTGCCAGGCTCCACCTGCACCAGGTACTCGAACAGCGCCTCCACCTCGGCCTCCGTCGCGGGCTCCACCAGGGCGAGACCGGGCACGGCGCCCAAGGCCGAGATGTCGCGCACCGACTGGTGCGAGTGCCCGGGCCCGCCGGGCAGCAGGCCCGCCAGCGAGCCGACGTAGACGACCTTCGACCCCTCGCTGCACTGGTTGTAGATCTGCTCGTTGGGACGGGCGGACAGGAAGCAGGCGAACGAGTGCACGACCGGCAGCACGCCGCGGCGCGCCATGCCGCTCGCCATCGACACCATGTCCTGCTCCGCGATGCCGCACTCGACGAACCGGTCCGGGAAGCGCTTCGAGAAGGTAATGAGGCCGCAGTCCTTGATGAGGTCCGCGTCGAGCGCCATCAGGTGCGGGTGCCGCTCCCCCGCCGCCACGATGGCCCGGTCGTAGGCGGCCACCAGGTTCTGCGTCTGGCGCGGCTCGCGACGCGGGTTGCGCTGGCGGGTCTCGGTGCGGAGCGGGCCGAGGCCCAGGGCCGCGAGGGCGCGGTCGGCGCTCGCCCGCAGTTCGGCCAGGGCGGCCGTGTACGCGTCCTCGGGCGGCGCGCCGGAGTGATAGACGTAGAGGTCGCCCTCGGCCATCGACGGGCCCTCCATGAAGCTCACGCCCCGGCCCTTCACGGTATCGGCCACGATCACCTTCGGGCGATCCGTCACGCCATCGAGCGCCCGGAAGGTCCGCTCGATCGCCGCGAGATCGTGCCCGTCGCAACGGCTCACGTGCCACCCGAACGCGGCGAGCTTCGCCTCGAGATCCCCGAGGTCGCTGACGCGCGAGACCCAGGTGTCGGACTGAATCTTGTTGTGGTCCACGATGGCCACGATCTCGCCGAGCCCGAGGTTGGCCGCCGAGCCCAGCGACTCCCAGAACTGGCCCTCCTGCAGCTCGCCGTCCCCGGTCAGCAGGTAGACGCGCTGGTCCCGGCCCAGGAGGCGGTTGGCCAGCACGGCGCCCTTCGCCTTCGAGATGCCCATGCCGAGCGACCCGGTGTTGGCCTGCACGTACGGCGTCTCGACGTGCGGATGGCCCGGCAGCCCGTCGATGCGGCGCAGGCAGTGCACCTGTTCCTCGTCGAGCAGGCCCAGGCCCAGCAGCACCGCGTAGAGCGCAGGGGCGTCGTGGCCCTTCGAGGAGAAGAAGATGTCGCACGCCTCGGGCCCGAGCTCCAGGTTGCGGATCTCGTTGAGGAAGAGCCAGCTCATGATCTCGATGGAGCTGAAGCTGGTGCCGATGTGGCCCGACCACGCGCCGGCGATCATGTAGAGCGTGTTGATGCGGCCGAGCGCCGCGAAGGCGCCCGCGCGGGCCACCGGCGAGGCCGGCGCCGCGAGTACGCGCGCGAACTCGCTGCGCGGCACGTATGCCAGCTCGAGGCTGTCTCCCTGGTCGGTCTGCAAATCACCCATGTTTCGTCCCGCCGTCAGCTGAACCGGTCCGGTGCCGCGCCCTCAGCGCGGAACACCCGTCCACGGGGCGCACGACACGGGCGGCAGCACGGCGCTGCCGTCGCCGAGGAGCTGTTCCGCCAGCATCCAGTCGTACGCGTCGTTGATATCGAACCCCTCGTGCCCCTCGGTCAGGAACGGCACGACCACGTCGCCGGCGATGGTGCCACGCGTGAGCGGCACGCGGGTCCACGCCATCTCGAGCGAGGCGTTCTGCACGTGCACGAGCGGCAGCGCCTGGTAGGGCGTGCTGTGCCAGGGCTGTTCGGCCGGCCCGAACGGCAGCAGCGGAAACATCCGGTCACCGCGCACGACCCACATCTTCCCCGGATGCTGCGTGCACCGCTCCACCGCCCGGAGCGAGTCCACGCCCGCCTGCGTCCGGAACAGATCCCACGCCCGCCGGATGGTGGCAGCCGTCCTGAAGGGGCTCGTGGGCCGCAGCAGGCTGAACGCGTCCCACTGGCGCCCCTGGGCCGCCAGCTCGCCCAGCAGGTGACGGATCCACTCGATGTCGGGCGACAGGTCGCCCGCAAAGGCCGCCGGGCGCGGCACCGGCGCGTCCGCACCGTAATGGCGGGCGATGGCCGCCACCTCCTCCGAGTCGGTGGATACGATCACGGCGCCGAACACGCCGCTGTCGAGCGCCGCGGCAATCGTGTACGCGAGCAACGGATGCCCGGCGAGCACCCGGACGTTCTTGCCGGGCACACGCTTGGATCCCATGCGGGCCGGAATCAGCGCCGCAACGGTCGGGGTGGAGCCTGTGACGCTCACCGGGTGGCGATCAGACAGCGCCCGGAAGGTGGTTGATGTAGACGGTCTTGAGGTCGGAGTACACGTCGAGCGCCTCCGTGCCGGCCTCGCGCCATCCGTTCCCCGACTGCCGGAGCCCGCCGAACGGCATGTGTGGCTCGCTGCCGTAGGTGCCGCCGTTGACCACGGCCACCCCCGCCTGGATCGCCCCGACGAAGGCCATGGCCCGGTGCACGCTCTGCGTGTGGACAGCGGCTGTGAGACCGAACGGCGAGTCGTTGGCCACGCGCACCGCCTCGGCGAAGTCCTGCACGCGGTACAGACCCGTGATGGGCCCGAACAGCTCCGTCGTGGACACCTCGTCGCCGGCCGATGCCCCCTCGAGGATGGTCGGCGCCACGAAGTACCCGCCGTCGTACCCCGGTCCCGTGAGCCGGTGCCCGCCGGTGAGCACCGTCGCGCCAGCCGCCCGTGCGCGCTCCACGGCCTCGAGCATCTGGCGCATCTGCTCCTCGTTGATCACCGGGCCGAAATCGTCGGTGTCGGCGGTGCCGACCGACAGGCGCGACGTGGCCTCGAGCAGCATCTGCCGGAAGCGATCGTAGACGGCGTCGAACACGAGAATGCGGCTGCCCGCCGCGCAGCGCTGCCCGGCGTTGCTGAAGGCGGATCCGATGGTCCACGTGACGGCGACCTCGAGGTCGGCGTCGTCGCAGACGATGAGCGGGTTCTTGCCGCCCAGCTCCAGGCACACCTTCGCGAGCCGGCGACCGGCGGTCGCCGCGATCCAGCGGCCCACCTCGCACGAGCCGGTGAAGCTCACGACCGCCACGTCCTGGTGCTCCACGAGCGGGGCACCGGCCTCCTCGCCCAGCCCGTGCAGGGTCTGGTACACGCCGGGCGGCACGCCGGCCTGGCGCGCGAGCAGGCCGAAGGCCCAGGCCGAGAGCGGCGTATCCTCGGACGCCTTCAGAATGGCGGCGTTGCCGCACAGGAGTGCCGGGAACGCTTTCCAGGCCACGTTGGCGATGGGCGTGTTGGCGGCAATGATGAGGCCGGCCACGCCGAGCGGCTGCCGGATGACGAGGGCGGCCTTGTTCGCCACCGCGCTCGTGTTGGTGGTGCCGCGGAAGCGGCGTCCCTCGCCGGCGACGAAGAAGCCCATCTCGATGGCGGCGTCGGTCTCGCCGAGCGCGTCCTTCCGCGACTTGCCCGTCTCCAGGCTCACGAGCCCGGCGATCTCGGCCCGGTGCTCCCGCAGCAGCAGCGCGAGGTCGCGCAGGATCTCGCCGCGCCGCACCGGCGTGAGCGCCGCCCAGGCGGGCTGCGCGGCCCGGGCGCGGGCCACGGCCTCCGCGACGTCGGCGGCCCCGGACCGTGCCACGCGGCAGAGCTCCTGGCCAGTGGCCGGATTCATCTTGGCGAACGTGCGGCCATCGGCGGCGGGCCGGTCGTCGCCGGCCACGTCGTTCGGGACGACCGCGGGCATCGCCAGGCGGCCACCCGCGGCCGGGGTCGCGGTCACCATGCCGTGAACCCGCCGTCCACGCGCAGCTCGTGGCCGGTCACGTACGCCGCGGCGGAGGACGCCAGGAACACCAGGGGGCCCTTGAGGTCGTCGGCTGTGGCCAGGCGCCCGAGCGGCACGCGTGTTCCGTACTTGGCCTTGAACTGCTCGTCCTGCCCGCCGAGCACGCCGCCGGGCGAGAGCGTGTTCACGCGAACCCCCGCCGGGCCCCACAGGGTGGCGAAGTACTTGGTGAGGTTCACCACCCCGGCCTTCGACGCCCCGTAGGCGGGCGTCTTGAGGAAGGGCGGCTGGCCGGGCATATGGTCGTAGAAGCGCTGGTCCGGCGACACCGAGGCGTAGAGCGACCCGATGTTGATGATGGAGCCGCCGCTGCGCGCCGCCATCCGGCTGCCGACGAGCTGAATCATCTGGAACGTGCCGAGCAGGTTCACCTCGACCATCCGCGCGAACTGCTCGAACGGCAGCCGGTCGATCGTCGAGCGGGTGCCGCCCGAGTCGGGGGGCTGGTCGAGGCCCGCGTTGTTGACGAGCACCGTCGGCTCCCCGAGGTCGTCCACCACCCCGCGGACCGCCGCCTCCACCGACTCCCGGCTGGTGATGTCGCAGTCGTAGCGGCGCATGGCGTCGCCGGCGCCGGCCCACAGGCGCTCGAATCCCTCCGACACCGACGCCCCGGGCAGGTCGAACGCGGCCACGCGCGCACCCGCCTCGAGGAGCGACTCCACCCAGACGGGCCCCAGCCTGCCGCAGGCGCCGGTGACGATCGCCACCTGGTTCGAGAGGCCGAATGCCGTCACGAGCGGGCCAGCTCGGAGTTCGGCATGCCCAGCACCTCGAAGGACAGGAAGTCGTCCTCGCGCAGCGGCGCGAGGGTGGGCTTGCCCAGCACGCGATCGAGCTCGTAGGGTGGCACACCGCCCCCTGGCGACTTCATCACCAGGTCTTCCCGCCGCAGCACGTGACCGGCAGGCAGGTCCCGGGCCACGACCAGGCTCTTGCCCATCTTCACGATGGGCGCCCGTTCGCTGTTGTAGATCTTCTTCTGGCCGTCGCCGAGGGCGGCCCGGGTGCGCTGCAGGTCGCGCACCATCTTCCGCAGGCCCACCGGCTCGAGCGAGAACGCGTGGTCGGTACCCTTCATCGCCCGGTTGAGCGTGAAGTGCTTCTCCACCACGCGGGCGCCGAGCACGTAGGCGGCCACGGCCATGGCGATGCCGCTGTCATGGCCCGAGAAGCCCACCACCGCGCCCGGGAAGCGCTCGCGATACTGCGCGATCACGCGGAGGTCCAGTTCCTCGAAGGCCGCCGGGTATCCGGCGGTGCACTGCAGGATGGCCAACTGCGGATTGATCGGCATGATCGTCTCGTAGGCGCGCTCCACGTCCTCGATGAGGGCGCCACCGGTCGAGATGATCATGGGCTTGCCGAACCGCGCCACGTGCTCGAGCAGCGGACGGCTCTTGATGTCGCCCGAGGCGAGCTTGTAGGCCGGCACGTCCAGCGCCTCGAGGAAGTCCGCGCTGGCCAGGTCGAAGGCCGTGGCGAAGAAGTCGATGTCGAGCTCCCGGGCATAGGCCTGCAGCTCGCGGTAGGCGTCGAGGCCGAACTCGAGGAACTCCCGGTGCTCGCCGTAGGTGGCGCCGAAGCTGTTCTCGTTGTCGTAGGACTTGTCGAACGCCGCCTTCGTGTACAAACCGCGGTTGTCGCGCTTCTGCAGCTTCACCGCATGCGCCCCGGCCGCCTTCGCCTCGCGGAAGAGCTCGCGGGCCTTCTCGAGACTGCCCTGGTGGTTGTGACCGATCTCGGCGATCACGTAGCAGTCGGTGGAATCGCCGATCTCGTGCCGCCCGATCCTGAGTGTGCCTGCCACGCGTGCCTCCTACGTCCTGACCACGGGGCGCAGCTGCGCGACCAGCCGGTCCCATCCATACTGCCCCAGCGCAATTTCCCGCGCCGCCAGACCGATCCGCGCGGCGTCCGTCTCGTCCGGCAGCCGGTCGCAGGCGTTGATGTCGATCACGCTCTTCATGTGCGAGAGCTCCACCGGGGAGTACTCGTCCAGGTTGGTGATCACCGCACAGCCGCACTCCATCGCGGCGTTCACGGTCGTGTTGTTGGCCCGCAGGCCCTTCTCGAAGAACGCCGCCAGGTAGGTGCAGTCCAGCAGCTGGTTGTACACGGCCGTGTCCGACAGGTACCCCATGAAGTAGACCTGGCCGTTGAACAGCGCCTGCAGCTCCTCGAACCGCACCACGAAGGACTCGTCGAAGCTGGTGCCCTCGTGGAGCGCGGTGGACACGTAGACGGAATAGCTCCGGCCCGACTGGTCGAGCAGGTCCCGCAGGCGCCGGTAGAGGGGCACGCGGATCTTGTGGGCCATGCCGAAGGTGAACACCGACAGGTCGGTCCGCTGGAACCGCGCGGGGCTGAGAATGGTGCCCGGACAGAACAGCTCCTCCACGTCCGGCCGCGTCGCGCGGAGCACATGGGTGAGCTCGCGGTTGCCGCACGACACGCGTGCGGCCGCGGCCACCATCCGCTGCTCGATCTCGGTGCCGTCGTAGGCATGCAGGAACAGGTCGAACGTGCCCCGGTGCGCCTGGCTCCAGAGGTCGAGATCGGCCGCGTCGGCGGGCGAAAACTCCGAGAGCTTGAGCGACAGCAGGGGCCGGCGATAGGCGCCGAGTTCGACGGCGCGGATGCCGACGACGGGGACTCCGAGGTGACGGGAGAGAATGGCGTTGAACTTCGCGATGCCACACGTCCACGGGTTCAGGTGGTACCCCGCGATACAGTCGATCATTGCCCCTCTGTACTCTTCGGCGTGCTCGACCCTGGCCCTGGTCGGGCCCTGGCGTCGCGGAAACGGAAACACTGCCGGCCCCGCCGAGACCGCCGGCGGACCGAAGTGCCTATTCTAGCCAAAACTGTCCGGGTCAGGGGCCTCCAGCCGGGGGCGCACCTCCCTGGCGCCCGCCCGCGCCCACCACGGCCTCCACCACGAACTGCGGCCGCCGCCGCGCCTCCTCGACGCCCCGCCAGACGTACTCCCCCAGCAGCCCGAGCGCCAGCAGCTGCAGCCCGCCCATCACGGCCACCGCCGCCAGCACGAGGAACAGGATGCCCGAGATCGCGGGCAGCCACAGGAGGCCCGCGAGGCCGACCGGCGCGGCGAGGACCACCAGCCCGGCACCGGCCATCGACGCCAGCCGGAGCGGCGCTGCCGTGAAGGAGGTCACCGAGTCGAGCACCAGTCCGAGCTTGCGGGCCAGCGTCCAGCCAGATCGGCCGGCGGCACGGGGCTGCTTGTCGTACTCCACGTAAGCCTGGCGGAAGCCCAGCCAGGTCAGGTGCGCCAGCACGCTCCCGTGACGCTCCGGGAAGCGGCGAAAGGCCTCGATGACGGCGCGGTCCACGAGGAAGTAGTCCGCGCCCCGCGACGGCATCTCCTTCATCCCCACCACGTGACGCATCACCCAGTAGTACGCCGCGGCGAACCCGGCGTGCGAGGACTCCCCGGGGCGCGCGCGGCGCACGGCCCACACCACCTGCGCGCCCTCGCGCCAGCGCCCGAGCATCGCGGTCATCGTCTCGGGCGGATCCTGCAGGTCGGCCGCCATCATCACCGCGGCATCCCCGGCCACGTGGTGGAGGCCGCAGGTGATGGCCACGTGCGAGCCCGAGTTGCGCGCGAGCCGGACGCCGCGGACCCGGGGGTCGTCGGCGGCCAGCGCCGCGAGCACGCCGAAGGTGTCGTCGCGCGAGTGGTCGTCCACCACCACCCACTCCCAGTCGTCGCCCACGGTGTCCATGGTCGCCACCAGGCGGCGGTAGAGCGCCGGCAGGTTGGCCGCCTCGTTGAACGCCGGCGTGAGGACCGAGATCATGCGCAGGCGCCGCGCAGCGCGTCCACCACCCGGTCCTGGTCGTCGGCGGTCATCTGGTGATACATGGGCAGGAGGATGGTGGTGTCCTGGGCGCGCTCGCCGTTGGCGAGTCCGGCGGCGGTCGTCCGCCAGGACCCCGGCGGGTAGGCGGCCTCGCGGTGGGCGTTCATCACGCCCCGGCGGGTCGAGATGCCCAGGTCCAGCAGCGCCTGCATCACGCCGCGCTGATCGAGGCCCTCGCCCAGGGTCACCGCGAAACTCTGCCAGTTGGTGCGCGCCCACGCAGGCTCGACCGGGAGGCCGACGCGCGGCAGGTCGGCCAGCCGTGCCTGGTAGCGGGCCGCCAGTTCGCGGCGCCGCGCGACCATCGCCGGCAGCCGGCGCAGCTGCTCGCGTCCGACGGCCGCCTGGATGTCGGTGAGCCGGTAGTTGTAGCCCACGACCGGGTACTGCTCGAAGACCACCGCGGCCGAGGCATGCCTCACCGTGTCGGGCACGCTCATGCCGTGCTGTCGCAGCAGACGCAGGCGGGCATCGATGTCGGCGTGGCGGGTGGTGATCATGCCGCCGTCGCCGGTCGACAGGAGCTTGCGCGGATGGAAGGAGAAACAGGCCACGTCGCCGTGCGGCCGGCCGATGCGCTCCCACGTGTCGTGCAGGCGGATCTCGCTGCCGACGGCGCACGCCGCATCCTCGATCACCGGAAGACCCCGTGCCCGGGCCACGGCCAGGATGCCGGCCATGTCGGCGGGCATGCCGATCTGGTGCACGCACACGATGGCCCGTGTGCGACTCCCGCACGCGTCCTCGAGCCGCGCCGGGTCCATGTTCCAGGTGGCGGGCTCCACGTCCACGAAGACCGGTGTCGCCCCGGCGTGCCGCACGGCATTGGCCGTCGCCACGAAGGAATGGCTCACCGTGACGACCTCGTCACCGGGCTCCACGCCGAGTGCCACGAGCGACAGGTGCAGCGCGGTCGTACAGCTCGACACGGCGCAGGCGTGGGGGCTCCCGACCGCCGCCGCGAACTCCTGCTCGAAGGCGGCGACCTCGGGCCCCTGGGTGACCCAGCCGGAGAGGATCGCCCGGCGCGCGGCGTCGGCCTCCCGTTCATCCATCCACGGACGGGCGATGGGAATCAGATCGCGCACAGCGGGGGATGTCATGGGCTGGGCGCGGCGTCAACCTGCCAGTTGCGCACGACCTCGCGCTCGAGCAGGACGTCGGGGGCGGTGCCCAGTGCGCGGTACCACCCCAGCAGGTGAGCGAGCCCCTCGGCGAGGGGCACGCGGGGCTCGTAGCCGAGAAGCGTCCGCGCCAGGGTCATGTCGGCGAACAGGCGCAGCACGTCGCCGGGCCGCGGCTCGTCGTGCACCACCTCCGCACCGGGCCGGCCGGCCACCGTCGCCACGGTCCGCGCCAGGTCGCGGATGGCGACCTCGGCCCCGAAGCCCAGGTTGAGCGTGCGGCCGATGGCGGCCTCCGCCGTGCCGGCCAGGATGATGCCGCGCGCGGTGTCGGACACGTAGGTGAAGTCGCGTGTCTGGGTGCCGTCGCCGAAGACGATGAGCGGCCGTCCAGCCAGGCACCGCAGGAGGAACTTGGGGATGACCTCGCCGCTGTCGCCTTCGTGGTGGCTGCGGGGGCCATAGGTGTTGAAGGGGCGGACGACGGTGGTGGCGTAGCCGTACGTGGCGTGGTACGCGCGGGTGTAGGCCTCGCCGGCCAGCTTCGACCCGCCGTAGACCGTGCACGGAAAGGTGGGATGTTCCTCGGTCATCGGCACGTGCCGCGCCGTGCCGTACACCTCCGAACTGGACACGTAGACGAAGCGTGGCACCCCCGCCTGCCGGCAGGCACCGAGCAGGCGGAGCGTGCCCGTGGCGTTGACGTCGTGGTTCTCGAGCGGCGAATGGACCGAGTGCCGCACGCCCAGGCAGGCCAGGTGGTAGAGCGTGCGGGCCGCGGCGAGGTGCGGCGCGTACTCCATCACCTGGCGGATGTCGCACTCGAGCAGCGTCATCCGATCCGGGGGCAGGCCTTCCAGGTTGGCGCGGCTGCCGTTGATCAGATTGTCGATGACGAGCACGTGCTCGCCCTGGTCGACGAGCTGCCGGACCAGTTCCGAGCCGATGAACCCGGCTCCTCCCGTGACGATCGTCGTATGTCGGTTCATGGATCCGTTCGCGTCTCAGACCATCCGGGTATCGGGGGGCTCATGCCCCTCGCGCCAGCGCAGGACGCGCGCGGGCACACCCGCCGCCACGGCAAAGGCCGGGATGTCGCGGGTGACCACCGCTCCGGCCCCCACGATGGCGCCCTGGCCCACCGTGACGCCGGGCAGGAGGACGGCGTTGACACCGATGTCGGCCCAGGCTCCCACCCGCACCGGCTGGATGACGAGGTCCGTGCGGACGATCGGGACGTCCACCGGGCGGCCCGAGTGCTGGGAGCCGAGCACGCGGGCCCCGGGGCCCCACCCCACGTACGCGCCGATCTCGAGGTCGCGCGCGTCCAGGAACGCCTGGGGTCCGATCCAGGCGAACTCGCCGATGACGCACCGCCCGTCGAAGCGCCCCTGCAGGATGGCCTGGTCGCCGATGAACACGCCGTCGCCGAACTCGATGGTTTCCGCGTGCCGGATGAGCGCCCCCCGACCGATGCGGACGCCGTGGCCGAAGCGTCGGGCGAGTGCCCGCCACACCGCCCGGCGCATCCGCGCATCGTCTGCCGTGTCCCCGAGCGCGTGCCGCGCGGCGAGCGCCTGCAGGTCGTCCGGCGTGGACTCCGCCTTGAGCCGCGCGGCGAGCGCGAGTTCCTCGGGCGGGTCGGGCACGACGCCGCCCGCCGCGTGCACGGCTGGTGCGATGCGCCCACGCCCGCCGTCGCCGGTCATGCGACCCCGGCCACGGCCTCCGCGACGGCCGCGATCTGTGCCTCGGTCATCTCCGGGTAGATCGGCAGCGACAGCACCTCGCGCGCCGCGGCCTCCGCATGCGGGAAGTCGCCCGTCCCGTAACCGAGATCGGCATGCGCCTGCTGCAGGTGCACGGGAATGGGGTAGTGGATGCCGGTCTGGATGCCCTGCGCCGACAGATGCGCCTGGAGGCGCTCGCGCTCGGGCGTCCGCACCGCGTAGACATGGTAGACGTGCCGGCAGCCGTCGCGCGCCACCGGTGTGCGGACCGACGTCCCGGCCAGCAGGGCGTCGTAGCGCGCGGCCACGTGCCGACGCGCCTCCGTCCACTCCTCCAGGTAGCGCAGCTTCACGCCGAGGATGGCGCCCTGGATGCCGTCCATGCGGTAGTTGAACCCCTTCAGCCGGTGCTCGTACCGCTTCTCCTGACCCCAGTCGCGCAGCGTCCGCGCCGTGACGGCTGCCGCGAGGTCGCCTGTCACGAGCGCGCCGCCCTCGCCGTAGGCGCCGAGGTTCTTGCCCGGGTAGAAGCTGAAACCCGCCAGGTCGCCGAGCGATCCGCAGCGGCGGCCGTTGTACTCGGCACCGTGCGCCTGCGCGGCGTCCTCGATGACCGCCAGCCCGTGCCGCCGGGCGACGGCGAGGATCGGCTCCATGTCGGCAGGCTGACCGTAGAGGTGCACGGGCATCAGGGCGCGCGTCTTCGGCGTGATGACCGCCTCGATCGCGCGTGGGTCCATGGTCAGGTAGACCGGATCGACGTCCACGAAGACGGGGCGGGCGCCGGTGTACCCGATGGCCGCCACGGTGGCGACGAACGTGAAGGGCACCGTGATGACCTCGTCGCCCGGGCCGATGCCGGCGGCGAGCAGCGCCAGGTGCAGCGCGCTCGTGCCGGAGTTGGCGGCCACGCATTCCGTGGCGCCGCAGAAGGTGGCGAACTCCTGTTCGAACGCCGCCACCTCCGGTCCGAGGATGTACTGCGTGCTCTCGAGCACGCGGGTCACCGCGGCCTGGATCTCGGGCTGAATCGAGCGGTACTGCGCCTTCAGGTCGAGGTACGGAATCGTCACGCGGGTGTCTCTCTCGCGATGTCCACGAGCCGTCCCTGCGCGTCCATCGACGCGCTGGCAGCCTCGAGCAGGCGGACGACCCGAAGGCCGGCGTGCCCGTCGGTGAGCGGGGTGCGGCTGTTGGTGATGCAGTCCAGGAAGTGCGCGACCTCGGTGCTGAGGGCCTCGCGCAGGGCGAGCTGCGGCGCCCACATGTCACCGGTGCGGTAACCCACGAGCATCTGGTACACGTTTTCGGAGCTTGGATTGACCGAGATCCCGCGGTCGTAGATCTTGATCTTCTCGCTCGCCTCGAGGTCGTCGAACAGGATCATCCGGCGGCTGCCGCCGAGCAGCGTCCGCCGCACCTTGACCGGTGAGAGCCAGTTCACGTGCACGTGCGCGATGAGCCGATCCTCGAAGAACATCGTCATGTAGCCGATGTTGTGGGGGCGCCCCTGCACGTGCGCGAGACCCGTGGCCGACACCGCCACCGGCTGGCGGCCCAGGACGTAGTCCATGATCGACAGGTCGTGCACGGCCAGGTCCCACAGCACGTTCACGTCGTGCTGGAACAGGCCCAGGTTGATGCGGACCGAGTCGTAGTAGTAGATGTCGCCCAGCTCGCCGGCCACGGTCAGCTCGCGCATCTTCTCCACGGCGCTGGTGTAGACGAAGGTGTGGTCCACCATCAGCACGAGCCCCCGCCGGTCGGCCTCCTCGATGAGCCGCTCGGCCTGCTCGGCGCGGCTCGTGAGGGGCTTCTCGACCAGCACGTGCTTGCCCGCCTGCAGCGCGGCCATGGCCAGCTCGAAGTGCGTGGACACGGGCGTGGCGATCACCACGGCATCGACCGAGGGATCGGCGAGCAGGGCGAGGGCGTCGGTGCCCACGGCGACGCCGGGGTACTTCACCCGCACCTGGGCCAGGCGTTCCTCGCGCAGGTCGGAGACGAAGCCCACCCGGGCGCCCGTGGCCTCCGCGAGGTTGCGCACGAGATTCGGGCCCCAGTAGCCGTACCCGATGACACCGACGGTGATCATTCGACCTCCGGCACGCGCGCGGGCACGCCCATCACGGTGGCGCCCGCCGGCACGTCGCGCGTGACCACGGCACCGGCACCCACCAGCGCGCCCGGCCCGATCCGGACCCCGCACAGGATGACGGCGCCACTGCCGATGGAGGCCCCGCGTTCCACCACGGTCGGCACGACCGTCCAGTCGGCCTCGGTCTGGAGACGACCCTCGGCGGTGGCGCGCGGATAGCGGTCGTTGATGAACATCACGCCGTGGCCGACGAACACCTCGTCCTCGATCGTGACCCCCTCGCACACGAAGCTGTGCGACGAGATCTTGCAGCGCTCGCCCACCTGCACGCCTTTCTGGATCTCCACGAACGCCCCGATCTTACTGTCACTGCCGACCCGGCAGCCATACAGGTTGACCAGGCCCGGATGATGGATGACCACACGTTCGCCCAGCTGCACGTCCGGGGCTATCGGCATACGGACTCCTCTGTGCCCTCAGTCCGGGTCGGGCGGGTTGCGCGCGAACACACGCGCCATGGCCTGTCCCGGGTCGCAGGGCGTCTCGGCGGGCTCCGGCGCCAGCCGGTGCGCGATCTCGGAGGCACCGATGTCCTCGGCCAGGCAGGCGAGTTCGCGCCGCGTGGCGGCGTCGGGAATGAGGCCTTCGCGATCGACGAGCTCGACGAGCGCGATCTGACGGCTCCACACGGCGGCCTCGAGCGCGTTCACGCGGAGCACCTGCGACGAGATCACCTCCGGCCGGATGTCGTAAATCCAGGTCGCGTCCTGGCCCTGGGCGCGCAGGCGCAGGAACTCGCCCGCGTCGGTCATGCCCGCGGCCTCGGCAATGTTGCGCGGTGTGCCCCTCGACAGGGGCGTCTCCCCCGCCACGGTTTCGAGCACGGCGAAGCCGACGACCCAGGCCGTGGCGGCGAGCACGGGCACGGCCAGCAACGCGGCGAACAGCCCCGCCCTAACCGCCGCACCGCTCGTGGCACCTGCGCGGTGGGCCGACACGGGGTGTGCCGAGGATACGCGGGGGACGGAGGGGGCGGGGCTCATTCGTGATCGAACCACGTGGTCCAGTCGCCGACGACGAAGGTCCGGGCCGGCCGGCTGAGGATGGCATCGTGCTGCAGGCGGTCGCGCAGGGTGCGCGCGCGGTCGTCCCAGTTCGGCTGCCCGGCACCGGCCATCCAGGCGTCCACGTACGCCCACTCGTTGCGCATCTTGACCGCCGCGGTCCGCAGACCCAGGTGCGCGCCGACGGCACGCACGGCCCAGGTACCCGACAGCAGCGCCACGCAGCAGGCGGCCAGCACGACGCCCCGCGTCCCGAGGGCGGGGAGCGAACCGGCCAGCTGCCGGAGCGACACCGCCGCCGCCAGCGCGAAGAAGATGCCCGCCGGGCTCATGACGACGTCCTTGGTGTAGGGATAGCTGATCACCGCATTGGCCGCGAGCACGCCGATGAACACGAACACCAGGCGATCGTCGGGCTCGAAGCGGCGGGCGAGCCACACGCGACGGCGCGTCCAGGCGAAGGCCGCAATGGCCGCGGTGGCCAGCGTCGAGGCCACGAGGTTCACCACCCCGTAGGGGCGCACCTCGCCGGCGACGACGTCGCGCGTGAGGTCCCACACGCCGCCGCGTGGCTCGGAGAACAGGACCGACAGCGCCGACGTGACGACGTTATAGGCATAGAAGCCGAGCGGGTTGCCCCCGAAGAGCGCAATCAGCTCCTCCGGATCCTTCGAGCCGAACCCGAAACCCGAGCTGCGCTCGATGAGCCCTGGCGCGCCGACCTCGAGCGCCGAGAAACGCAGGTAGAAGTACCCGACGAACAGGCCCAGCAGCAGCGCCTGCGCGGGCTTCGACACACCGCGTGCTCCGGCCAGGAACGCCGCCGCGAGCACCACCCAGACGAGCAACCCGCTCTCGACGGTGAGCGTGGCGAACACGAACAGCACGAGGGCCAGCAGGTCCTTCCACCACCGCCACCGGCCCTCGACGACGAGCATGGCGCCGAAGCAGCACAGCAGGATCGTCATGAAGGTGTTGATCGGGAACGCTTCCCGGACGGTGCCGTGGAAGGTGTGCAGGCCGACCAGCATCGCCAGGCCGATGGGCGTCACCGCGGCGTCGGTGGCCGTGCGCGGCCGGAAGAGGGCCAGGTACATCACCACGAGGGCGAGGAGCTGGCCGGCGTGCCACCAGCGGAACCACGCGGTCAGGTCGCCACCCGCGACGTCGAGCACCACCCGGAGGTGCCCCCACAGGAAGGGGCGCAGGTAGCCGCGCTGGAAGAACTCGTTGTAGACGAGCGACCCGAGCGTGCCGTCGGAGGCCTTGATGATGTTGCCGAAGCTGTCCGACAGCTGGATGGGCACGTCCACCAGGTAGTACGCCATGCCCGCCGCGACGAGCAGGCCGTACGCCCAGGCCGCCAGGGCCCAGCGCCGATCCGGGACGGGGTTCACTGCTTCTCGAGCACCAGCACGCGGCCCTTGCCGCCCCAGTCCATCCGCGCCTCGAGGTCGGGCCGCGAGCGGCAGCCCTCGAGCACGAACAGCAGGCGCAGCAGGTCCTTGTTGAGCAGGGTGATGTGGGTCGGGTCCACGTCGAACTGCGTGGTGAAGTCGAGCAGGCTGGCCGGCGCCGGGTGGAACCGCGTGGTCACGTAGATGAACTTCGACGTCATGCGGACCATGTTGGCCACCGCCTGCCGCACCTCGAGCACGGTGAGATGCTCCAGCACCTCGCGGCACACCACCAGCTCGTAGCTGTTGGCGGGCTTGAGCGTGGCGTCGGTGACCGAGCCCACCGTGATGCGGTCGCGCACCTCGGGGGTGGCCAGGCCGCGGCTGCTCTCGGCGAAGTCGATGCCCTCGACGTCGAGCCCGAGCTCCCACAGCAGGTGCATGAGGGCGCCCGGTCCGCAGCCGAGGTCGAGCACGGAGGCCGGCTCGAAGACCTCCTTGATGAGCGCCGGGTTCCGGGCCTCGATCTGCCGGCGGGTCTCGAGGTCGTACCGGTTGTGGTCGGCCCGCCATTCGCCCTGGAAGTACTCGGCGTCGTAGTGGCCCGAGGAGACGGAGGTCTGCTCGAACACACGCTGCTCGAACTCGGTGATGGTCATCGGCTCTGCTGCTCGCTGTAGGTCTTGAGGATTCGGCTGGACGAGTCGAGCACCGTGTCGAGGTAGACCACCTCGATGCCGCACTCGCGGCAGATCATAACCTGATCGGGAGGCAGCCTCCCCTCCCAGTCCTTCCCCTTCACGTAGTACTTCGGGCGGAGCTGGCGCAGGATGGTCTCGGTGTCGAACTGGTTCACGTGGGTGAAGGCAATGTAGCGGATCGCGTCCACGATGGCCGCCCGCTGGTCTTCCGGGAGCAGGGGCACGTGCTTGGTGCGCACGTAGCGGTCGCTCGCCACGTTGCACAGCAGCGGCACGTCGAGCTGGGCCGCCGCCGCGCGGAAGTACTCGATGTGCCCCTTGTGCAGGGGGTCGAACGCGCCGTCCACCATGGCCACGCGTCCGGCGTACGCCGGGAGGTCGTCGAACGAGAGGATCATGAGTTGATGAGCAGCCCCTTCTGCCGCAGCTCGTCGAGCGCCGTATCGAAGAAGTCCACGGCGGCGTCCGGCGTGGACCTCGCCCAGTCGATGAGTTCGGCGAACCCCTGCTCGAGCGGCACCTTCGGCGCGTAGCCGAGGGTCTCGCGCGCGCGGCCGATGTCGGCCGTGTTGTGGCGGATGTCGAAGCGACGGCCGGCCTGGGTGACCTCGGGCTCGATGGAGACGCCGAGCAGCCGCGCGAGCATGCGGGCGATCTCGAGGATGGTCACCGTCTGGCCGGACCCCACGTTGACGGGCAGGTAGTCGGCGCCCGGGTGCTCGAGCATCAGCACGAGGCAGTCCACCACGTCGTGGATCGAGACGAAGTCGCGCAGCTGGCCGCCGTCCTCGAACACGACCGGCTGCCGCCCGTTGAGGAGGCGGCTCAGCCAGATGGCCGCGACGCCGGCGTACGGGTTGCTCAGGCTCTGCCGCGGCCCGTACACGTTGAAGAAGCGCGGGGCCACCGACGGGATGCCGTAGGTCTTCCCGATGAGCAGCACCATCTCCTCCTGGTGGTACTTCGTCATCGAGTAGATATTGTCGCGATAGAGGGCCTTGTCCTCGGGCGTCGGCACCGACGCCACGTGCAGGCCGCACACGGGGCAGTGCTGCTCCCAGTCGCGCGCGGCAAGCTGTGCCTCGGGCCGGATGGTGGGCGCCACCACGCCGTGCGTCGGGCAGAGATAGGCGCCCTCGCCGTACACGCCGATGGACGAGGCGACGATCACCTTCTCCACGGCATGGGTCGTGTTGACCAGGATGTCGAGCAGCAGGGCGGTCCCGCGCGTGTTCACGTCCACGTAGCGGTCCACCTGGTACATGCTCTGGCCGATGCTCACCGCCGCGGCGAAATGGACGACGGCCTGGGAGGCCCGCACGAGGGGTTCGAACACGGCGCGGTCGCGCACGTCGCCCTGCACGTAGGTGGCCTTCGGGTTGGCGTACGACGGCCAGACGCCGGAGCGATGCACCTGCGGCACCAGGCTGTCGAGGACGGTGACCCGGTACTCGCGCGCCACGAGCGCGTCCACCAGATGGGACCCGATGTAACCGGCGCCGCCGGTCACCAGCACGTCACGAATGCTCATGAGGATGTTCCTGTTCCGGCGGGCAGGCCGGGGAGTGCGGCAAGGGTCAGTCCGAGCGGGCCGAGCGCGGACAGGTCGAGCGGCGAGAAACGGGCGGCACCCGCCGCCTGGTAGGCGCGTCGGGCCACCTGCAGGTGGCCGTGCAGGAAGCGGGCATCGGTGTACACCGCCGTCGTCTCCACGCCGAGCAGTGGCGCCAGCCACGCGAGGCTGCCACAGGTGCCAACGAACGCCCGTGCGCGCGCGATGACGGCCGTCTGCACCGCGAGGTTGTCGGCGGGTCGCAGGTGCTTGCGCAGCGAGACGACGCGCCCGGCGTCGGCGACGCCGTAGTCGGCATGGTCGTCGAGGGTGAACCCGGTGTCGAGCGTCACCACCGGCCACCGCGCCGCGAGGGCGCGCACCAGGGTGTTCACCAGCGCGTGCCCCTCCTCGGTCGGCGGAAGTGAGGCCGCGGTGTAGAACTTCACGGCCACGTAGCCGGACGGCAGATCCGGCAGACCTGCCAGACTCCCGTCAGCCAGCCGGCCGGCGGCGCCTGAGAGGCACTGGTACCGCGTGTGGCGCTCGAGCATCCCGGGCGCGCGGTGCCCGAGCCAGAACTGCTGGAACAGCCGGTACATGAGCGACGGATGCAGCACCGAGGCGTCCGGGACGTCCGCCTCGTGCCGCGCGTGCGCGAGCACCTGCTCGTCCATGGCCTCGACGTCGAACTGCTTCACGGTGCCGCGACCCTGCGCGCTGCGGCGGGCGTTGCCGGCCGCGAACATGTCGGGCGTCATCTGGTCGAAGATCTCCACCCGGCGCGTGCCCAGGCCCTCGTACCAGAGCGACGCCCCTCCCCTGGTGACGATCACGAACCGCGCGGGATCCACCCGGTGCTCGGCCTGCACCCACCGCAGGAACGGCACCCAGTAGAGCACCTCGTACCCCACCTCCGACAGCCAGGGCCCGACCAGGATCGGCCCGTGGCCGGATACCGCCCGCGCGATCTCGCGCCGCGCCTGCCACTCGTCCCGCCAGGTACCGAGGCGCGTGACGGCCTCGTCGAGATCGCGGACGCGGCGCTCGGCCCGGCGCCACCGCGCCGACAGGCGGCGGGCCTGCCGGGCGGTCAGGTTCACGGCGGCCGTTCCGGCGTTTCGCAGGCGCCCGCGCCCTGACCCGGCACCAGGGTCGGCCGCCGGTCCAGCATCGGGTCCGGTGTCGGGCGCCGCGCGAGGCCCCACGTCAGCCACGCGCCACCTCGTCCACGAGCGCGGCGGCATCGCTTTGCGCCACGGCGCGCGGACGCAAGGCATCACCCGTGCCGATGTGCTGGAAGATCGTGCGGGCCATCAGCAGGTGCCTCGGCGAGAATCCCGCCTCGTCGGCATAGACCGCCGTGGAGGGCACCCCGTAGAACGGCGCCAGGTACGAGAACCCGCCGTAGGTGCCGACGAATGCCTGCGCGCCGGCCACGACCGCGCTCTGGACGCGCAGGTTGATCGACGGGGGGAGCCCCTCCGGCAGGCACCGCACGCCCCGCGCGTCCACGGTATGCGCCGCGTGGTCGTCGATGTCGAGGCCGGTCTGCAGGACGACCACCGGCATGCGCTCGGCCAGTCCGGCAATCACGTCGGAGGCGAACTGCCGGTTGTCCGCCGTCGCCGGAAAACACTCGTTGAAATAGAACTTCGCGGCCACGTAGTGCTCCGGCAGGGTCGGCAGTTCCGGCACGACTGCCCGCGTCGGCAGCGACGACGCGCGGTGCCCCGCCGACCGGGCCGGCACGGCTGGCCGCGTGGAGACACCCGGTGCGCCCGCCTCGTCGGGCACGCCGAACCGGCGGAACCGGGCGTGCCGCACCACCCACGATGTGGGCAGGTGCCCCCACCAGAAGGGATTGAAGAGGGTGTACATCTCCGAGGGGTGCAGCCACGCCCAGGCGTCCAGGCCGGCGCGTCGCGCGGCCTCGTCCACCAGGGCCCGCTCGAATCCGGTGATGCGCGTCTGCTTCTGCTCGCCGTTGCCGGCGACGCGCGTGTCGTGCTCGCGGCGGAACACCTCGGGCGACACCTGGTCGAACACGTCGGCATAGCGCCCGGCGACGGGCTGGTACCACGAGGCCGTTCCGCCACGCGACACCACCAGCAGCCGCGGGGGGGGAACCCCGAAGCGCTCGGCGAACCACGAGAGGAACGGGATCCAGTACAGCAGCTCGAAGCCGACCTCCCCCAGCCACGGGCCCGCCACGATCACACGCTCCCCGCTGACCAGCCCGGAGAGCCGGCGTGTCATACCGGCCGCGCGCAGGTAGGCCAGCCAGGTACTGGCCCGCACGCGCGCCGACCGCGGGAGGAGCCGCCTGGCCAGCGGCGCCGCGCTCATCCGGCCCGTGCCGTGAGCCGGCGTGCTGCCTCGGCCCAATCCGACGGCGTGTCGATGCTCAGGGAGTCGTCCGGGTCCACGAGCAAGGGACGGCAGTCGGCTCCGTAGATCGAGCCGAAGCGCTCGAGGGTGGTACGCCAGCAGGCGTACACCGTGCCGTCACGGGCATACGCCGGGCGCGCGTCCTGCCGGCGCGTCAGGCGGGCGCCCTCGGGCAGGAACGGCTGCAGCCGGCCGTCCTCGATGCGCATCACGTAGTCGGGTGACAGGTGCCGCGGCAGGGGCACGACGGTGACCACCGCGTCGGCGCCCGTCGCCCGGAGCTGCCGGACGGCCTCGTGAATGTGCTCGGGCCGGCGGAGCGGAGACGTGGGCTGCAGCAGCACGACGAGGTCCGCGCGCCACCCCTCGGCGTCGAGCACCTGCAGGGCATGCTGGATGACCGGCAGCATCGGGGTGTCGTCGGCCGCCAGGGCGGCCGGACGCATGAACGGCACGTCCATGCCCACCTGCCGGCCCACGTCGGCGACGGCCTCGTCGTCGGTGGAGAGCACCAGGCGCTCGATGACCCCGGAGGCCTGCGCGGCCCGCGCGACGTACTCGAGCAGGGGATGGCCGGCGAGCGGGCGCACGTTCTTGCCCGGCACGCCTTTGGACCCTCCGCGGGCCGGCACGAGGCCAAGGACGCGCTGGCCCGCGTCAGGCATCGGCAGCTCCACGACGGCGCGTCGGGTGACTCATCGCTCGGCCGGCGTCGCGGATGGACGCGGCGTGTTCTGGACGAAGCGCACCTCGCGCAGCATCGCCTCCGCCCCGGTGACATCGGCCGTGCCGCCGACGGCGGGAGGCGCGGGCCGGCACACGTAGCTCACGTGCAGGCGATCGGCCGCATACGCGGTGCGCAGGACCTCGAAGCCGACGTGCCGCAGGTAGCCGCGCATGGTCTCCTGCGTCAGGTAGTAGGGGTGGTCGATCTTGACCGCCTGCTCCACCGACCAGTTCCGCAGGTACGCCGCGCGGAAGTCCACGATGTCCACGAAGAACAGCCCGCCCGGAACGAGGACCTCCCGCACCCGGCGCAGCACCGCGGTGATGTCGAGCAGGTGGTCGATGGTCTGGCAGAGGGCCACCACGTCGAAGCGGCGATCACCGAAGTCGTGCTCCTCGGCCAGGCCGGTGATGGTCTCGAGCCCGAGCGCCCGCGCCTGGGCCAGCTCGGGCGGCGCCGGATCGATGATCGTCCCGTCCAGGCCGAACACCCGGGCGAAGTGCTCGGCGACCACGCCGGTGGAACCGCCGATGTCGAGCAGGCGCTTCGCGCCAGGCGCCACGTAGGGCGCCAGCAGGGCGGCCCGCTCCACCGCGTACGCGCGCTGCTCGTCCTGGATCGTGACCGCGTCGATCAGACGGCCGTGGAACGCGCTGACGAGCGGCCGGTAGACGCCGTCGTAGAAGCGCCCATAGGCGGCCGCGGTCATGCGCGGGTTGAGGAACACGAGGCCGCATGTCTCGCAGGCGTGGGCCTCGACCGCGTAGCCGTAGCGATCCTGGTGCGAGAGCACCACGAACCGCGTGCGGCCGCACAGGTTGCACGAGGCCACGGCCTCGCGGGGCTGGGCGGCGTAGTCGTAGCCGAGCGCGGCGATGCGGTCGGCGCGCGTGGAGGCAGATGGCGGCGTGGAGGCGGATGGCGGCGTGGGCATCAGTAGGTGAGTCGCTTCTCGACCGTCAGCTCGGCGGTCGCCAGGCAGTCGGCAATGCGCCGGCCCGCGCCGCCGTCGCCGTACAGGTGGTCGCTCGCGGCACGGCCCCGGCGCACGTGCTCGGCGATGGCGGCCGCGATGGCCGTGCGGTCGTGGTCCACGTCGATGACGTTGGCGCCGCGTTCCCGACCGAGCTGCCGCGATCCGACGTTGACGGCGGGCACGCCCAGGTAGGAGCACTCGCGAATGGCGACGCTCGAGTTGCCCACGATGGCCGTCGCGTGCACGAGCAGTCGCAGGAAGTCTTCCGGCGCCATGTTCCGGAAGAGATGAAAGTTGCCGGGCTGCTCGCGTTCGCGGAAGACCCGGATGCCCTTCGAGGTGCCGTCGGAGCCGGCGTCCACGTTCGGCCAGAACCAGAGCACGGGCCGGTCGAAGTCGCGCACGGCGTACAGCGTCTCCTCCACCTGCCGGCGCGCTTCGTCGTACTCGGTCGTCACGGGGTGCTGGAGCACGACCAGGTAGCCCTTCGAGAGATCCGACGTGGGCCCCACACCGCCGTACTTCACGAACGGGTCGAAGTCGAACGCCGGGCTCGCGGCGACCTCGGCGGCGATGTCGACCGACGGGCACCCCGTCACGACGATGTGCCGCGGGTCCTCGCCGAGCCGCTCCACGCGCTGGGCGGCCAGGGCCGTGGACACCAGGTGCAGGTTCGACAGCTTGGTCACCGCGTGGCGCACCTTCTCGTCGATCGACCCGGTGACCTCCCCGCCCTGCACGTGCACGACGGGAATGTTCATGTACGACGCGGCCACCGCGTTGGCCAGCGTCTCGTACCGGTCCGCGATGGTGACGACGGCATCCGGACGGAGGTTGTCGAACACCGTCGCCAGCTCCACCAGGCCCAGCCCGGTGGACTTGGCGGAGGTGACCAGGTTCTCTCCCTCCACGACCATGTAGACCCGCGCGTGGATGGGAAATCCGTCGCGCTCGATCACCTGCACGGCGTTGCCGTAGCGCTCGAGCAGGGCGGAGGCCGCCACGACGAGCTGGAGTTCGAGGTCCGGGTGCTCGTGAATGGCCTTGAGGGCGGTGCGAATGCGCGAGTAGCTCGGGCGCGCGGTGACGACGACACAGATTTTTCGCTTCATCAGGAATGCCGACCGTACGGAATCAGGCGTCGAAGCCTTCGAGATCGTCGTCCGCCAGCAGCGTATCCGCGCGGACGTCCCGTCGCAGGCGGCGGCCGACGACCGCATCGAACCGCGACGCCGGGATGCCGGTGCCGGGCTTCTTGAGCGTGAGGTGCGCGGCCTCGAGCCGCGTGCCGGCCGGCAGATCGGCGCGGGCGACGACGCTGCGCGTGAAGAGCGCCCGGAGGGGCGCCGTCTCGGCCGCCGAGGCATCCTTGTCCACCGGGTTCGCCCGCATGGTCTCGATGAAGCGGACGCCGTCCACCAGCTGTCGCAGTTCGGTCGTGGTGACCGAGGCGCGGACGTCGGGACCGAACATCTCCCGCGAGAGCGTCACGTGCACCTCGAGCAGGTCCATCCCGAGGGCGGCGCCGGCCAGGCCCGGGTAGATGGTGGCGGAGTGATCCGAGAGGCCCACCCAGCAGCCGTAGCGGCGGCGGTAGTCGTCGAGCAGGTTGAGTCCCACCTTCTCGGGCGGGCACGGGTAGGCGGTGGTGCACTGGAACACGCCCACCGGGACGCCGCGGCTCCGCACGCGCGCCACGGCCTGATCCACCTCGGCCAGCGGGCTCATGCCCGTGGAGAGCAGCACCGGGACGCCGGTGTCGAGCATGCGGTCGAGCAGGCGGTCGTTGCCGGTTTCGCCCGACGGCACCTTCCAGAGGGGCATGCCGACACGCTCGAGCAGCGCCACGGCCTCGAGCGAGAAGGGCGAGGAGACGAACAGCACCGAACGCTCGCGGCAGTGCTCGGCGAGGCCATGCCACTGGGCCTCGGTGAACTCCATCCGCTGCCAGTAGCCGTAGCGGGTCGTGTCCTGGCGGCTGAACGCCACGCGGAAGGGTTCGGCCGGCGTGCTCTCGGCCGCGGCGATATGCGTCTGGAACTTCACGGCGTCGGCGCCGGCGGCGGCAATCGCGTCGATGAAGGCGTGCGCCTGTCCGAGGCTGCCGTCGTGCGTCTGGGCCACCTCGCCGATGACGAGGCACCGGCCGGTACCGAGCCCGGCGAGCGCGGGATGCTGCTGCGACTGTGGGGTCATGCCTCGGTGCTCACGTGCCGGCCACCCTGCCCCGGCCGGCTGCCGGGCGCGGCCCGGTGCGCGGCCAGCTTCGCCTGGTTCCAGAACAGGCGTTCGGCGAGCGGCAGGCGGGCGGCCAGGGTCAAAGCGTACACCAGCGGTCGCGCCAGCACCGCGGATGCGCCCGTCCCGGCGGCCGCCGGGCGGGCCGCGAGGCCCACCGCCTCCACCGCGTCGACGAACGCCGGACTGGCCGCGTGCTCCAGGCCCCGCGGACGGATGAAGCGCTCGACGAAGGCATGATTCGATCGGCCGGGCGCGCCGTGGAGCGTGGCCGCCAGCTTCTGCGTGTGCTCGTGCAGATCGCGCGAGGCCTCGAGGCACCCGTCACCCACCGTCAACAGGTGATGGAAGTGGAAGGTGCCTTCCTGATTCTCCCGGTACTCGGGCAACAGGATCGTGTGCACCGGCCGATCGACGATGGCGGCTTCCACCAGGGCGCTGGTGTTGAGACCGACGACGGCGGCGGCGTGGTAGAGAGAGTCGAAGTAGTCGTCCCGGCCACCGGCGGTGACGGGGGCGCCCCCCCACAGCACGGACACGCCCGCGTCCGGCCTGCCGGAGTGTGCGGCCTCCCCGAGTCCGTCCGTCCACTCGTCGGCACGTTGCGGATGCGGCCGCACGAGGATGGACGCGCCGCGCAGCACCGGGTCGTCGCTGGCGCGGACGGCAGTGATCCACCGCAGCACCAGGTCGCGTTCCGGGGGACTGCCCCGAAACAGCGCCGAGCACACCCAGAGCAGCACGGGCCGGTCGGGCGGCAGGCCGAGTGCGGCACAGAACGCCTCGCGGGTCCGCGAGGGGACCCGGTCGAACCAGTGATCGAAGCACTGCGCGCCCGTGACGAGCACCCGCTCGCCCGGCACGCCGTGGAACGCCTCGGCCTCCGCCCGCTGCACCTCGTTCCACACCAGCACGCGGTCGGGGAGGATGCGGATGAGCGTCTTGCTGGAGAGGTGATCCCAGCTCCACACGCACAGCGCCGTGCGCAGCCCCATCTGCTGCGCGCACCGGATGTAGTCCAGCTGCGGGGACCCGAGTTCCACGAGCGGCGTGATGAGCACGACATCGGGTCGCTGCGCCTCGAGGAACTCGCGGATGCCCGCCTGCGGCGGCACGCCGCCTTCGAGCCACGCCAGGAGCCGTCCCGCCAGCCGCGTGCCGAGGCGCCGCGCGAGCCAGAGCACGCCGAGCGGCGTCCGCTCGCGGGCGCGCTCGCGGATGCGCGGCGCCGCATCGAATCGCGGATCCAGGTAGCGCAGGTAGTCGAGCCCGTGGCGCAGGGCCGAGGCCACACGCCGGTAGCGGCCCCACTGCAGCACCGGGGTGAAGCCGGCGGTCACCCCCGGCAGGTCGGCCACGAGCCGATCGACGAGGCCCCGTCCGCCCTGGGCCTCCTCCCGGTCGGCGGCCAGGTGCAGGGTGTGGCCGCGACCAGCCGCCACGGCAATCGCGCCGTCGAAGTTGCGGAAGTAGGTGAAGTGCCGGGCGATGAACAGCACCTTCACGGCTCGGCCCTCTCGGACCGCAGGCTGCCCACCGCGCCCAGCGGATCGATGGCCCGCAGGTCGGCCACGGCGAACTCGCCCGCGCCGAGCCTGTGGAAGGCCCGCAGCGCCAACGCGATGTGCGCGTGGAGCCACTTGGGGTCCACGTGCACGGCCGACGTGTCCACCCCCAGGCGGGGGGCCAGCCAGGCGATGCTGCCGCAGGTGCCGACGAACGCACGGGCCCCGGCGATGATCTGGGTCTGCACGCCGAGATTGGTCTGCGGCGTCATCCAGGCCCGGGCACTTACCACCCGCCCCCCGGAGGCCAGTTCGTAGTCGCCGTGCTCGTCGAGCACCAGACCCGTATCGAGCAGCACCACGGGCATCCGCTCCGACAACGCGCCGACCACGTGCCGCAGCAGCGACCGGATGGCCGGGGTATCCGGGAGCGAGCGGGCCGAGTAGAACTTCACCGCCACGTAGTCGCGCGGCAGCAGCGCCGGGTCGATGATGGCCGGCGCGGCCTGGCGGGCGTAGCGCAGGTGGCTGTCCATGAAGCTCATGGGCCGCTGCCCCGACCAGAAGAGCGTGAACAGGCGGTACATGAGCGACGGGTGCAGCACGTCGTACTGGTCGTGGCCGAGGGTGCCGGTCACCGCCGTCAGGACGTCGCGGTCGAGCGCCGACAGCGTGTGCTGCTTGGTCTCGCCGCGTTCGGCGTTCCGCCTGGCGAAGTCCGCCGGATCGAGGTGCTCCCAGATTTCGACGTACCGGGAGGCCACGCCCTCGTACCAGCTCGCCACGCCGCCGCGCGACACGGCGACCACGCGGCCCGGATCGATGCGGAAAGCGGCCGTCACCCACCGCAGGAACGGCACCCAGTAGAGCGCCTCGTAGCCGACCTCGGACAGCCAGGGACCGACGACGAGCGTCCGCCCGCGGGAGACGATCGTCTCCAGTTCCTTCTCGACCTGCCACTCGATCTCGAACCAGCGCCGCTGCTCCTGCAGCTGGCTCCGTCGCCGGCGCGCCTCGCGCAGCGGCCGGCGCACCTTCCTGTAGAGATCCTTGCCCGTGTTGACCAGGCCGTCGCGTACCGACTCCCCGGCGTGTCGCCCGGCATGGAGCGAATCCTTCATGCCCTCGTTGGCCACCTTGGCGGCCCAGCGGGTACGGCGGGCGAGCCGGCGCTGCTCGCGGCGGGCGAGGTTACCGGCCACGGCGAGGGCACGCTCGACGGGCGAACGTTCCGGGCCGTCGCTCACCGTCGCGATCCCGCCAGGGCCCGCGCGGCGGCTTCCGCCCCGCCGAACCCCAGCTTCATCAGGTTCACCGCCCGCACGTCGAGTTCCACGAACGACCCGCACCGGAGGCCCGAGAATACGCGCTTGGCCACCTCGAGATGGTCGAAGCGGAAGCCGGTGGCGTGCGAGTAGAAGGCGAGCGTGTCCACGCCCGAGAGCGGTGACATGTAGGAGAAGCCCCCGTAGGTGCCGACAAACGCCTGGGCGCCCCGGATCACCTGGGTCTGCACCGTGAGGTTGTTCTCGGGCGTCATCAGGTGCTCGATGCTGTGGAAGCGTCCCTTGAGCTCCGACGGAAAGTCCGAATGGTCGTCGAAGCGGTGGCCGGTGTTGAGGAGCACGACGTCGATGTGCTGGGCCAGCTCCGTGAGGAACGAGGCGATGAACGCCCGGTTCTCCGGCGTGTCGGGCAAGGCCGTGTTCCCGTAGAACTTCGCCGCCACGTACCGCTCCGGCAGCTGGTCCCTGAACGGAAAGGGATCGAGCGGCGGCAGGGTCGAGAAGGCCGTGAAGGCCTCGACGAGGGTCACCGGCGCCCGCTGATACCAGAAGTGCTCGAAGAGCCGGTACATCTCGGACGGGTGCAGGAGCGTGACGCCGCCCAGCCCGCGCTTGGCCGTGACCTTCGCGATGATCTCGCGGTCGAAGCTCGACACGTCGAGGTGCTTCATCCGGCCGTGCTGCTCGACGATCCGCGCGTCGTTCTTCGTCCGGAACTCGTCGGGCGAGTAGAACGAGAGGATGTCCTCGTACTGCGTGCTGATGTGCGAGTACCAGGGCGCGGCGCCGCCGCGCGAGACGATCACGATCTGCTCGGGGTCGAGGTGGCCGTAGGCCTTCGCCCAGGCGAGGAAGGGGATCCAGTACAGCAGCTCGAATCCCGTCTCCGACAACCACGGCCCGACGATGATGGGCTTGCCGCTCCGGCCGAGCATCGTCACCAGCTCGCGCACCTCCTTCGCCTCGGGCAGGTTCCACCCCGCGAGCCGCTTGGCCGGGTCGCGGTGGCGACCCAGCTTGGGTGTGAGCGCCGACGCCGACGGCGGCGGAGGCGGCGTGCGCTGCTTCATCCCGAGGCGCTTGACCGCGAACTGCTTCAAATCGACGAGGAACTTCTTCCGCCGGGTCTTGTATTCCTTGCGGAACCGGTTGCGCGTGTACTTGCGCCAGAGCTGCGTCCGCAGCCGCAGCGACAGTCCGGCCAGGATGGGATAGAGCAGCAGGCCCCCCAGCCAGCCGCTCAGCCCCAGGCCTTCGCGTGCCGGGGCGGGCGCCGCGGCGGCGCGCTCCACGGCATCGACGAAGCGGGGCGTCGCCGCCACGTCCGGTCCGAACGGGCGGATGAACGCGCCAGCGAAGCCGGCGGCCTTCGGATCGCCCCCGCCGTCGCCGGCCAGCGAGGCCGCCAGCAGCTGCACGTGCTCGTCCAGGCTCCGGGCCGCGCGGAGCAGGCCGCCGCCCACCGTCAGCAGGTAGTGGAAGTGGAGCGTCCCCTCCTGGTTGTGCGCCGAGATCTCCGGAACGAGGACCGTGTGCACGGGCTTGCCGACCACCGACGCCTCGAGGAAGGCGCTGGTGTTCAACCCGACGACGGCGGCGCTGTAATACAGCGAGTCGAAGTAGTCGTCCTTCGCCTCGGCGTCCACCGGGTGCGCTCCCCAGAAGGCGATATGCCGGTAGCCGGACAGGTCCACGCCCTTCCATTCGTCGAGCCTGGCCGGATGCGGCCGGACCAGGATGCTGATGTCGCGCAGCGCTGGATCGGGGGCGCTCCGGACGGCCTCCACCCACTGTTCCACGAAGGCTGCCTCGCTGGCCGTGCCGCGGAAGAGCGACGAACAGACGTAGAGCAGGAACGGCTGGTCGGGCCTGAGCCCGACGCGCGCGCAGAAGGCCGCACGTGAGCGTGCGGGCTGGCGGTGCCACCACTGGTCGTAGCACTGCGCCCCGGTGACGACGACGCGGTCGGCGGGCACCCCGTGCATCTCCACGGCTTCGCGGCGCTGGACGTCGTTCCAGACGAGCACGGCGTCCGGATACGCCCGGAGCAGCGCCTTGCTCGAGAGATGGTCCCAGCTGCCGACCGGGAGCATCGTGCGGAGCCCGAGCGCCTTCGCCGCGGCAAAGTAGTCGAGCTGCGGCGACCCCAGGTCCACCAGCGGCGTGATGAGCACCGCGTCGGGCGACTGGGCGCGGATGAAGTCCTCGATGTCGCGGCCCGGAGGCAGGGCCCGTTCGACGCTGCGCAGGATCGCGCCGAGCAGACGCCGTCCCGGGCCGGTCCGCAGGCCCGGCAGGTCGGCCAGCACCACCACGCTGCGCGGCGCCCGTTCGCGGGCCCGGTCGCCCAGGTGCGGCGTGTCGGCGTATCGCGGTTCGAGGAAGCGCAGGTAGTCGAGGCCGAGCCGGACCCGCCGCGCCAGGTCGGCCCGCGCACCGAGCGCGCGGCTCGGCGCGTGGCCCATCGAGAGACGATCCGGAAAGCGGGCGACGAGGCGCTCGATCATCTGCTGGCCGCCCATCGACTCCTCGCGGTCCACGACGAGGTGCACCCCATGGCCGCGTGCGGCCAGCTCCTCGATGACGGACTCGAAGTTGCGGAAGTACGACCAGTGGCGCCCGAAGAACAGCAGCTTCATCGACGTGGTGGATTCCTGTTGGGTCATGACGCGTTGCGCGCCCGCTTCTCGCGACGCCACGCGGAGAGCTTGTCGCGCCCCTGGCGCTCCCGCTCGCGGCGGATGCCGGCCTTGCGCGCCCGCTGGGCCGCCTTCACGGCGATCCGGTCGGCGGCTCGGGCCCGCTTTTCTTCCATCACGAGATGCCCGCGCATCTCGTTGCGGTCCATGAGCCACACGTGTCCCGCCGCGGTGCCATCGAGCCAGGTCAGGGCGCCCAGCACGGCACGCCCCGCGATCGGCTGGCGGGCCCCTGCGAGGCGCCCCGTTTCCTGCAGCATTTCGGGCGGCTTCTCGGACGGCGTTCCGAAAGACGCCCCGTGCGGCGCGCGCGCGGACGCGGTCGCGGCCAGCTGCTCGACAGCATCGGCAAGACGGGGTGTGGCGGGCGCATCCAGCCCGTGCGGACGGATGAAGGCCCGCACGAACGCCTGGCCGGACGGCGCGCCCGGTTCCCCGGCGAGCACGCCCGACAGCTGCGCGTCCAGCTCCTCGAACGACCGGCTGAGGCGCAGCAGTCCGCCGCCCACGGTGGTGAGGTAGTGGAAGTGAATCGTCCCTTCCTGGTTCTCGCGAAACTCCGGCAGCAGGATGGCATGGACGGGCCGGCCCACGACGCCGGCCTCGAGAAACGCGCTCGTGTTCAGGCCGACGACCGCGGCGCTGTGATGCAGCGAGTCGAAGTAGTCGGCCCTGGCATCCTCGTCCACCGGATTCGAGCCCCAGAGCGCCACGTGCGGGAAGCGCCCCGGCTCGAGGCCCTCCCACTCGTGGAGCCGCTGCGGATGGGGGCGGACGAGCACGGCGGCCTCGCGCAGCCGGGGATCCGGGCTGGCCCGCAGGTGCGCGATCCATCGCATGACGAAGTCGGCTTCCGACGGGCTCCCGCGAAAGAGGGCGGAGCAGACGTAGAGCAGGAAGGGGCGTGTGTCCGGCAGGCCCGCCCGCGCGCAGAACGCCTCCCGCGCGCGCGACGGTGCGCGGTCGAACCAGCGATCGAAGCACTGCGCGCCCGTCACCACGACCCGGTCGGCCGGCACGCCGTGCATGCGGACCGCCTCGTCCTTCTGGGTGTCGTTCCACACCACCACACGGTCCGGCACGTCGCGGATGAGGGCCTTGCTCGACAGGTGGTCCCAGCTCCAGACGCAGAGCGCGGTGGGAATGCCGAGCGCCCGGGCGCTCAGGAGGTAGTCGAGCTGCGGCGAGGCCACCAGGCCGATGAGGGGCGTCAGCAGCAGGACGTCGGGCGCCTGCTCGCGCAGGTAGGCCTCGATGCGCCGGCTCGGGGGCAGGGCACGCTCGCCGGCACGCAGGGCCGCACGCACGAGCCCTCGCACGGGGCGGGCGCTCCCGATGCCCGTGCGGAAGAACCGATCGAGGCCCTGGGGGATCCGCTCGGCGGCGCGCGCGCGCAGGGCGGGCGTCCGGTCGTAGGGCGGGTCCATGTAGCGCAGGTAGTCGATGCTCAAACGCACCTTCCGCGCCAGGCCGTCGCTGTCGGCTTCGCGGCCGGGCGCCTCGCCGAACGTCACCCCCGGAGCGCGCGCCGCCATCGCCTCCACGAGCCCCCGCCCGCCGAGCGCCTCGTCCTTCTCGGTGGCCAGGTGCACCTGGTGTCCGCGCGCGGCCAGTGCCTCGATCACCGAATCGAAGTTGCGGAAGTAGGTGTGATGACGCGCGAGGAAGAGCACCTTCACGCGGGCTGCTCCTGGGACAGGGCCTCGCGCAGCAGGTCGAGATCCTGCACGTCGAGCACGGTGAGCGACCCGTAGCCGGGCTCCCGGAAGACGTGGCGGGCGAAGTCCAGATGATGCGCGAAGAACGTCTGGTTCGCGTGGAAGGCCAGCGCACGCACCCCGAGCATGGGCGCCAGGTAGGCGTAGCCTCCGTAGGTGCCCACGAAGGCGCGTGCGCCCGCGATGACCGCGGTCTGCACGGCCAGATTGGTGGCGGGCGTCATCAGGTCGTCCACCCGGTGGATCCGCCCGCCCGCCTCCGGCCGCACGTCGTCGTGGTCGTCAATCCGGAAGGGCGAGCCGAGCAGCACCACGTCGCCGGTCGCGCTGACCGCCGCGAGCACGGCGCGCGCGAACGCGCGGTTGTCCGGCGTATCGGGAAACGCCCGGCTGAAGTAGAAGCGGACGGCGATGTACCGCTCGGGCAGCCGTGCCGCCAGCCCTGGAAGCGGCTCGACGCGGATCGGCGCGTGCGTGGTGAACTCCTCCACGCGAAGCCTGGTGGCCTGCGCCTTCCAGTACGGCATGAAGAGCCGGTACATCACGCCGGGATGCAGCAGGTGCGGCCGCTGCCCGCCGATCGCCTCGGTGGCCCGCCGCACCGCGCGCCGGTCGAGCGGGCTCATCGTCCACTGCTTCTTCGCGGCCTCGGTGCCCGACCGGAACTCCGCCGGCGTGAAGAACGAGAGCAGGTCCAGGTAGCGGGCGCCCAGGTGGCCGTACCAGGGCTCGGCGCCCCCGCGCGACAGCACGACGAGGCGGCCGGGCGGAAGGCCCGCGGTGCGCACGGCCCACGTGAGGAAGGGGATCCAGTAGAGCAGCTCGAAGCCGACTTCCCCCGACCAGGGGCCGATCAGAATGGGGCGATCGCCGGCCGCCATGCGGGCCAGGCGGCGCTTCAGCCGCCGCTCCACCAGGCGCTGCTCCTCCACCCAGCTCATGTGCCGCAGCGCACGCGTGGTGATCCGGTACTGGCGGCCCACCGCGTCCACCAGTGCCTGGAGGCTCTGGTCGACGCCGCGCAGCTCCTGCCTGGTTGCGGCCTTGCCGGCCGCGGTGCGCAGGTCGCGGACCTCCTCGCGCAGCTGCTCCACACGTGTGCGCTGCTCCCCGAGGCTGCGCTCCACCAGGCGTGACAGCTCGCGCGCCCGCTGTGCTTCCTCCGCGTACTGCGGGTGCACGAGCCGGTGTATGGCGCGTCCGACCGCGCCGATCGCGCGCGACAGGATGCCCGGGGCTGGTGTCCCGGCCACTAGCGCACCGGCTCCTTGCCGCCGCGGAGCCCGAGCCGGTGCGTCAGCACCAGCACGTGATACACGGCCTTGCGGGCAAGGCGCTTCGAGCGCCCCCAGGCGGCACGGCCACCGACGAGGGCGTTGTACACCGCATGCCGCCAGTGATGCTTCGCGAGCTTCTTCGCATCCACGACGGCGTCGATCGCACGGCCCGCCACGTGCGACGTCTCCGACTTCCGAAAGTGGCGCCACCCGTACGTGATCTGATACCGGAGGATCATGCCCCGCATCTCGGCCGGCGGCACGGGCGAGCGCGCCGGCTGCCGCTGGTACTCGCGGCGCAGCACCATCGCGTGCTGCAGCCACGGCGGCCAGCCGAACCAGTGCGGACGGTCCTCGGCCAGCACCAGGCTGTGGCCCTGACGAGCGACGCTGGTGACGCTGGACTGGCGCCGGAACCAGAGCGGGGCATCCACCTGGCGGAACTCGCCCTGGAGCGTGAGCTCCGCCATCAGCAGCCGGTCTGGGCGCAGCACGGGGCGGAAGACGCCGGCCGCACGCAGGGCCTCGAACCGGGCCAGCCCGTACACCATGTCGCCGGACCCGATGCCCTCGTGGCAGAAATGCCGCCAGCGCGCCGCCACCGCGTTGAGGCCGGCGGTGTCGAACAGCCGCGGGCCCTTGTCGAGCTCATCCCCCGTCTCGGAGATCCGCCGGGTGACCGGATAGGCCAGGACCGCTTCGGGATGGCCATCGAGTTCGGCGCGCAGGCGGGCGAGCCAGTCGGGATGCCACCGGTCGTGGTCGCTGACCCACGCGAAGTACCGGGCGTCGGGGTGATCGCGCCGGCCCAGCTCGGCCACCTCGCGCCAGGTGGCGACCATGCCCTGTCGCGTCTCGTGCCGGTGATACCGGATGCGGGGATCCCGAGCGGCGTAGGCCCGTGCGACGGCTTCGGTGTCGTCGGCCGACGCGTCGTCGAGCAGGATCAGCGCGAAGCGCGCGTCTGTCTGGGCCAGCAGCGAGTCGAGCGCCTCGGGCAGGTGGCGCGCGTTGTTGTAGAGCGTCATGCCGAGCACGACCTCGGTGCCGCCGCGGCCGCGGCCTGCGCCGCGACCGGTCGGGCCGGCGCCCTGCACGACCTCCGTCTCGAGGGCCCGGCCCCCTGAGGCCGACCGAGCCGTCCCGGCGGCCTCGGCGGTGAGCGCCGACCGCGACGCCTGCACGCGGGCGGCAATGTCGGCCCGAAGATGCCCCACCTGGTGTCGATAGCCGGCCTCGGACTTCTCGCTCGCCCGTCCATCGGGACCGGCAGGCGGCAGGCTGTCGCTCGCGCGGTCCTGGGGTCGGTCGCGACGGGTCACCTTCCTGAGCGCGCTCGTGTAGTCGGTGTCGAGCACGCGCACCTCGGTCAGGTCGTAGTACGGCGACAGCGACTCGCTCACCCCGCGCAGTTGCTCGTTGTAGGGCGACCGTTCACGGTTCAGGCTGTAGAGGCTCGGGCAGCCGGCCACGGCGGCCAGGCGTGCATAGTCGCGCACCTGCGCGCCGGTCATCTCCTGGAACGACACCATGTTCACCAGCAGGTCGAGGGCCTGCCCCGCCATGAGCGACGCGCGGGTGTGCGGCACGAACACGACATCGTACGCCGACCACGATCCGGCAGGCTCGCGCCCATCGCAGTAGAGCACGCGGGCGTCGGGGAACTGCGTGCCCAGGTAGGTCGCCGAGAAGAGGAACAGCTCGGGAAAGTCCACGATGACGTAGGTCGTCTCCGGGAAGAGCGTCAGGTACTGGTAGGCGAAGCCGCCCCACCCGCCGCCGATCTCGCACACCATCCGGCGGGGTGATGGGCCGGGCGCCGCGATGAGGCCTGCCCGGTGCATGCCCACGAGCACCTCGAAGTACTTGAGCGTGTCCACGTTGTGGAGGCGCCCGTCGATCTCGTACCCGAAGCCGCCCAGGGCGGGCGATTCCGGCACGAGGAGCCTGTCACCACCGAGCGCCCGCAGCGCCTCGAGCCGCGCCGTGAAGTTCTCGCGGCGCGAATCGCCCTTGGTCCGGTAGTCGTACGGCCGGATGCCGGTGATGTGAAAGGCGTGCTGCCGGAGCTTGGCCACGACCAGCGGCGAGGCCTCGATCAGGTAGTCGATGTGGCCGAGTTCCTCGGCCCAGTATGCCGAGGGATGTGCCTCCCCGTCCGGTGGCACGGCCTTCATCCGCAGGACGGCGTCGCGCACCGTCTGGTACACCTGCCATCCACGCGCGTGCAGGGCGTCGCTCATCGCGGCCGGCCCGGCTCCCCGCCAGCCGCAGGGACGGTTTCCGTGCCGGGCTCGCGCACCGCGTCGGCGACGCCGTGTGCGCGAGACGCCGGAGGAGGCACGGCGGCAGATGCCGTGGAAGATGCCGTGGAAGATGCCGTGGAAGACGCCGTGGAGGACGCCCCAGCCGCTGCGGCCTGCTTGAGGGCCTGCTTCTCGAGGCGCCGGGCCTCGCGACGCGCCTCGCGTTCGGCCGCGCGCTCCACCGCACGGGCGGCCTCGAAGGCGCGACGCTCCTCGAGCCGTGCCTTCCGTTCGGCCGAGCGGGCCCGGGCCTTGGCCTCGGCGGCGGTGCGCAGGCGGTGGATTCGCCCGAGTTCCCGCTCCGAGTAGAGCAGGGGCTCGCGCGTCACGTCGTGCCGCAGGGCGATGAGTCGCCCCAGCAGGTGGCGCCACAGCCCGAGCAGGGGATCGGGACGCGGGGCGGACACGCGCAGCCCCCCGAGCTGCTCCACCTGTTCCACGAAGACCGGCGTCGCGGCGACCTCGAGCCCGCGCGGGCGGACGAACGCGCGCACGAAGGGCTTCGGGGTCGTCCGCGGCTGCTGCACCGCCGCGTCGAGCTGCGCGAAGTGGGTGTCGAAGTCTCGTGCCGCCTCCAGCAGACCGCCACCGGCCTCGAGCAGGTAGTGGAAGTGGACGGTCCCGGTCTGGTTCTCCTCGAACTGCGGCAGCAGGATCGTGTGCACGGAGCGTCCCACGATGCCGGCCTCGATGAAAGCGCTGGTGTTGAGACCGGCCACCGCGACGCTGTGGTGCAGCGAGTCGAAGTAGTCGGCCCGTGCCTCAGCATCCACCGGATTCCCGCCGTACAGGACAACGGGACCGAAGGGCGACAGATCCACGCCCTCCCATTCGCTCAGTCGCGACGGATGAGGCCGGACCAGCACGCTCACGTCGCGCAGCCGCGGATGCCCGCTCGCCCGCAGGCGCGTGAGCCACTCGACGACGAACTCGGCCTCCACGGGGCTCCCGAGGAACAGCGCCGAACAGACCCACAGCAGGAAGGGGCGATCGGCCGGCAGGCCCACGTGCGCGCAGAACGCATCCCGGTTCCGCGACGGCACGCGGTCGAACCACTGATCGAAGCACTGGGCTCCGGTCACCACGACCCGCTCCGGCGCCACGCCGTGCAGCGTCACCGCCTCGTGCTTCTGGGTGTCGTTCCAGACGAAGACGCGATCCGGCCACTCGCGGATGAGCGCCTTGCTCGACAGGTGGTCCCAGCTCCACACGCACAGCGCCGTCGGCAGCGCCTGCGCGCGCGCCGCGCGGAGGTAGTCGATCTGCGACGACCCGAGGTCGATGAGCGGGGTCAGGAGGACGGCGTCGGGGCGATGGTGCGCGATGAACGCGCCGATGGCCGGGTCTTCGGGAATGGCGCGCTCGATGCGGCGCACGATGCCCGTCGCGAGCCGCCGCGCCCATTCACCCAGCCGCCGTACCACGTCGCCGAGCCGCACGAACCCGCCCGGCGTGCGTTCGCGCGCGCGGTCGCGGAGCTTGGGAGCGCTGTCGAAGAGGCGATGCTGGTACCGCAGGTAGTCGAGCCCGAGGCGCAGGCGGCTGGCCGCCCAGCCCCAGTCGTCGTCGCCGTCCCGCACCGGCCCCTCCCCGTAGGTGATGCCGGGATACTCGTCCGCGAGGCGCTGGACGAGGGCGAGGCCGCCGAAACTCTCGTCGCGTTCGACGGCCAGGTGCACCGTGTGCCCGCGGCGCCCCAGTTCACGCAGCACCGAGTCGAAGTTGCGGAAGTAGGTGTAGTGCCGGCCCAGGAAGAGGATTCTCACCGGTGCACCGAAAACGGGCGGACGAGCCGCCGGTAGTACTCCGCCAGGCGCTGGTTGATGGCCTGTCGCGACCGCTCCCGCCGCCGCTGTGCCTGCTTCTGCGCGCGGTAGTCTGCCTTCTCCTGTGCGCGCCGCGCCTTGCGCTGCTGCTCCTCCACGCGGCGCTGCTCGATCGCAGCCGCGCGCGCGGTCTGCTCGGCCTCGGCGCGGCGCCGTCGCTCCTCGAGGATGGCGGCCTTCTCCGCCGCGCGCTGCGCGTGGACCTCGACGATCCGCTGCTCGCGGGCCACGACCTTCTCCCGCCGGCGCCGCTCCCGCGACAACTGCTGCGCAAAGGTGCCTCGCGTGCGGCGTGCCAGGGGGACGAGCGCCGCGCGCAGGGGGCGCGCCCACCACGCCTCGCCCCGGGCCGGCACCCTCGTCCGCCCCAGGCGTTCGATCGCCGCGGCGAGGGCCGGGGTGGCCGGCACGTCCAGGCCGCCGGGCCGGACGAAGGCCTCCACGAACGCGCGATTGTGGTGCACGGCGGCGTCGGTGCCGGCGACCGAGGTGGCGAGCTGGGCCAGGTGCGTCGGCAGGTCGCGCGCCACGCGCAGGAGCCCGCCGTCGATGAGATAGCGGAAGTGGAGGGTCCCTTCCTGGCTCTCGTAGAACTCCGGCAACAGGACGGTGTGCACGGCGCGGCCGATGATGCCGCCCTCGATGAGCGCGCTCGAGTTGAGACCTACGATGGCCGCGCTGTGGTACATCGAGTCGAAGTAGTCGGCCTGGCTGGCGTCGTCGAGCGGCACCGCGCCGCGCGGCGGCCACAGAGCCACACCCTGGAGGGCCGACAGATCCACGTCGTCCCACTCGAAGCCACGCTTGGGGTGCGGCCGGACGAGGATGCCCGCCTCCCGCAGCGCCGCGTCACCGCTGGCGCGCACGGCGCCGATCCACTCGCGCACGAAGGCCGCCTCGCTGGGGCTCCCCTCGAAGAGGGCCGAGCACGCATAGAGCACGTAGGGACGGCCCTGGTCCAGGCCCACCTGCCGGCAGAACACCTCCCGGGACCGCGACGGCGCGCGATCGAACCAGAGGTCGAAGCACTGGGCCCCGGTCACCTCCACGCGGTCGGGCGGGAAGCCGTGCTGTTCGACCGCCTCGCGCTTCTGCGTCTGGTTCCACACCACGACACGGTCCGGCTGCTCGCGAATGAGCGCCTTGCTCGACAGGTGGTCCCAGCTGCCCACGCACAGCGCCGAGGGCACGCCCCGCCGCCGGGCGGCGCGCAGCACGTCGAACTGCTCCGAGCCGAGATCCAGGAGCGGCGTCAGCAGCACGACGTCGGCGCGCTGGGCCTCGATGCAGGCCGTCAGGTCGGGATCGGGCGGCACGGCGCGCTCGACGAGCCTCAGCGCGAGCCCCAGGAGGCGCCGTCCGACCGCGGACCCGAGGATCGGCCCGTCGGCGAGGTCCACGACGAGCCGGGGCGCCCGCGCACGGGCACGGGCGCCGAGTGCGGGGGCGTCGTCGTACTCCGGCCCGAGGAAGCGCAGGTGATCGAGGCCGAGCCGCACCATGACGCGCAGGTCGAGCCAGCCGTCCTCCACGCTGCGCGGAGCCCAGTCGTAGGTAATCGTGGGATACGCCGCGGCGAGCGCGTCGGCGGCGTCGCGCCACTCTGCGGCGTTTTCCGGGCGTTCGGGCCGCTCGGCCAGGATGTGCACGTGATGCCCGCGGTCGGCCAGCCTGCGGAGGACGGGTTCGAAGATGCGCACGTACCAGAAGTTGCGCATCGAAAAGAGCACCCGCAGCGGGCGTGGGTCGCCGGTGGCCTCAACGTGGGCCATCCGCCTCTCCCGTCCCGAGGCTCCCGCCCCGGAGCTTGACGGCCACGTGATAGCGCAGCAGGCGCACGCCGCGCAGCGCGTACTTCACGGGCCGCACCACGGTCCAGCGCAGCACGAAGACCGCGGCCTTGCGGAGAGAACGCAGCAGGAGCACCAGCCCGCGGCGCACCTCGCGGACGGGCCGGATCACGGCGCGCTTGATCACCAGGCGCGTCGTCCGCCCCAGCGTGAACCAGGTCTCGTACAGCGCCTTGCGGGCCATGGGACGCGCGTCGGCACCGAGCGACGCCCACTTGACCACCAGGGCGAGCGGCCAGACCACGACGCGCAGGAGCTTCGTCGCCATCGACTCGCGGGCCGGGGCGTGCCGTCCCGTGCGGGCCAGGTCTTCGAACGTCCGGGCCAGGATGGGCGTTGCCGGACGATCGAGGCCGTGCGGCCTGATGAAGCTCGCGACGAAGCGCGCGGTCTGCTGGCGGCTCGCGTCCGGGTCGTGAAGCACCTCCGCGAGCTGCGGCACGTGCGCCTCGATGGAGGACGCCATCCGCAGGAAGCCGCCGTTCTCCGGCAGCAGGTGGTGAAAGTGCAGCGTCCCCTCCTGCGTGCCGGCGAACTGGGGCGCGGTGACCGACAGGACCGGACGCCCCACGATGGCCGCCTCGATCATGGCGCTCGTGTTGATGCCGACCACGGCCGCGCTGAAATGGAGCGAGTCGTAGAAGCTCGTACGCGCCTCCTCGGCGGCCGGCGTGTAGCGCTGGCGCGGCCAGACGGCCACCGGGCCGATGTCGGACATGTCCGAGGCCGTCCACGCGTCGCAGTTGAACGGATGCGGCCGGACGAGCACGGCCGCGTCGCGCAGCAGCGGATCGCCGCTCTGCCTGAGCGCGGTCACCCACTCACGCACGAAGGGCTCCTCGAGTTCGGACCGGGCGATGAACACCGAGGAGCCGGTGAAGAGGATGAAGGGGCGGTCGTCGGGCAGGCCGACCATGCGGCAGAACGCGTCCCGTGCCTGGCTCGGCTCGCGGTCGAACCACCGGTCGAACAGCTGCGCGCCGGTCACCGCCACGCGCGCCGGCGGGACGCCCTGCAACGTGACCGCCTCCTCCTTCTGCCGCTCGTTCCACACCACCACGAGGTCGGGCTCGACGCGCAGCAGGCCCTTGTTGGTGAGGTTGTCCCAGCTCGCGATCGCGGCCGCGACCGGGATGCCCTCGGCCTTGGCCGCGCGCACCAGGTCCACCTGGTCCGACGCGGCATCCACGAGCGGCGACACGATGACGACGTCCGGCGTCTCGGCGTCGAGGAACGCGCGCAGGCGGCGGCTCACGGGGATGGCGCGCTCGAGCGCCCGGAACACGCCGAGCAACCGCTCGAGCGAGGCTTCGGACAGCGAACGGAGGCGATCGAGCGGACGCATGAGCGGCGGCAGCACCTTGCGGTACATCCGTGCGCGGAGGGCCGGCGCCTCGGCGAACCGGGGGTGCAGGTATCGCGCGAAGTCCATCGTGCCGCGGACCCCACGGGCGAGCGGCGTCCACAGGTCGGACCGCTTGGGCACGAGGCCGGCCACCCGGATGCGCGGGTCCACCAGCTCGTCGAGCCTGGCGGCCTTGCGCTCGCGGAGCCAGTTGACCGCCACGGCCACGTCGTGGCCCTGGTCGGCCAGCAGGCGCATGGTCGAATCGTAGTACCGGAGGTACTCGGGGGAGGACAGGGCAAAGAGGATGCGCTGGGTCCGCGGGGGCGCCGCGTCGCCGTCCTCGGCGGCACGACGGCTGGCCCGCCGCTTCACGGCGACCCGGGCCGCCGACGCCGCCGGCGCCAGCAGCGTACGACCAAGGCGCGTGCCGGGTGACGGGCGGGCCGGCGCGGGCCGCGGTGCGGCGGCCTCGGCCTCGATGGCGTCGGCAAAGTGCGTGGCCGCGGGCACGTCGAGCCCGTAGGGCCGCACGAAGGCCCCGACGAACGCCCGGCTCCGGGCGGCGTCGGGCGGCTGCGCCACGGCCACGGCCAGCTGGGCCACGTGCTCGTCGAGCGAGGCCGCGACCGTCAGCAGGCCGCCGTTCACGTTCTTGAGGTGCTGGAAGTGGAGCGTCCCTTCCTGCTGCCCGGCGAACTCGGTCGTGAGGACCGTGTACACGGGCCGCCCCACGATGCCCGACTCGATGAGCGCACTGGTGTTGACACCCACGACCGCGTGGCTGTGGAACATCGAGTCGTAGTAGTCGGCGCGCGCATCCCGGTCGACCGGGTTGGCGCCCGCGCGCGGCCAGATCCCCACCGCGTCGAGCGCCGTGGCGTCGAAGTCGGCCCACTGGGCGGCGTTCTGCGGATGCGGCCGGATGAGGATCGCCGCCCGCCGGAGCACCGGGTCCGAGGCGGCGCGGATGGCCGCGATCCAGCTCCGCACGAACCCGACCTCGTAGGGCGTGATGAAGGGCGACGAGCAGAGATACAGCAGCACCGCGCGGTCGGCGGGGATGCCGACCTTCGCGCAGAAGGCCTCGCGGGTACTCGACGGCTGCTGGGCGAACCAGTGGTCGTAGGCCTGCGCGCCGGTCACGGTGACCCGGTCCGGCGACACGCCGTGCAGCTCGGCCGCCTCGCGCTTCTGCATCTCGTTCCACACGAGCACCCGGTCGGGCATCTCGTGGATGAGTCCCTTGGTGGTGAGGTGATCCCAGCTGCCGACACCCAGCACGGTCCGCAGACCCAGGGCACGGGCCGCACGCACGTACTCGACCTGGGTGGACCCGAAGTAGATGAGCGGGGTCAGCAGGATCAGGTCCGGGCGCTGGTCGCGGAGGAACCGCTCGACGGTGTCACCGGGTGGCACCAGACGCTCGGCCCGGTCGAGCAGCGCGCTCACGGCACGCATGCCCGCCCGCGTCCCGACCAGGGGCCACGAGGGCAGGGCCGCAGCCAGAGGCGGCGCCTGGCGGGCGGCCCGGGCACGCAGGCTCGGCGCCTGGTCGTACCGGGGCTCCAGGTACCGCCAGTAGTCGAGGCAGAGCCGCGTCTGCACCGCGAACGCCTGCCAGGGGTCGTCCTTGCGCTTCGGCGCGAAGCCGTGCGTGATGCGGTCCGGATGCTCGGCCACCAGGTTCTCGATGGTCCGCATCCCGCCCACGCTGTCCTTGCGCTCGGCCACCAGGTGGAGCTGGTGCCCCCGGGCCGCGAGGAGGCGGAGCGCCGGCTCGAAGTTCCTGAGGAACCCGAAGTTGTTGACCGAGAAGAGCAGACGCATCAGGTACGGACTACCGGACCACGACAAGCGACCTGGCGACCGGGCAGGCTACCGCCCTCTCGCCTACAGGCAGGCGCATGAAAACCCAGGCCGAAAGGCATGCCCTGGCGCCATGTTGCGCACGTTCACACCCCCCGTGCACGGATCGAACCGCGGACAGTTTAGGCGAAAACGCGAAGACTCAGCAGGCCTCCGCCCCGGGTGCAGATCGGAGTGGGTCGAGGAGTGGCGTGATGACGCAACAGTGACGGGATAACCCGACGATGCTAGGTGATATGGCCGCGAAGCGTCAACCGGCCTGGCGAGGGACTCGAGCAGGACGAGACCACGGCGAGGAGGTGGGCGTGACGGCCCGCCCACCGGGTGGTGGACGGGCCGGGTCGCGCTAGAACTTGACCGCGCGGGCGTCGGCCAGGATGAGGTCGTGGTACACGGGCAGCGACCAGCCGGCCCGCTCGAGTTCGGTGAGCCGCGCCTCCACCTGCCGCACGTAGTTGTCCGGGCTGCCGTACTTCGCCCGCAGGGTGGCGGCGGGAACCGGCGTCGTCCATGCGCTGAGGTTGCACAGCAGGCTCGGTCCCATCACGGGGCCGCCACCGCGCGCACCGGACGCCGGGGCGGGCGCGGTGCCCGTGTTCCGCATCGTGTACTTCACGGTGGCCAGGTCGACGTACGGGTTGCGGATGCCCCCGCGCGGGTTGCCAACCTCGTCGAGCGCCATGAGGCTCCCATCGTTGTCCTCGAACATGTCCATGAGGACGCGCTCGGCCCTCGGCGGCACCGTGCCGCGGTCCACCCACTGGAGCAGGTGGTGCAGGGCCACGGACATGTAGGCTTCGAGCGGGAACTGGCTGAGCGGGTTGCGGCAATCGGCCTGCGTGAAGCGCGCACCGTTGTTGCGCGAGTCGAGGTGGCTCAACCCCGCGAACTCGTAGACGCGGAACTGCGCACCGGGCGCGTCCCCGTCCTGCTGCGACGTCGCGACACGCTCGAACTCGTGCTGCGTCGGCACCTGGATCATCGGCACGTCCACGGGCGCAATCTGGGAGCCGTTGGACGTGGGCATGAAGCCGTCGTAGATGTGGGCCATGCCGGGCGTGCGGTACACCGCGTGGGCGGGCAGGTAGCGCGTCAGGATGCCCGAACTCGCCGACGTGCCCCAGAGCACCATCTTCCGCAGCGGAAGGCCCGCGAGCGGCCCCTGCTCGCTGCGGACCAGGGCACCCACCTGCGCCAGGATCTCATTGGCCTGGCGCGGCGTGACCTTGATGTCCTTGTAGCGGGCGGCGTTGACGCGGCTGAAGTTGTCCGTGCCCGCCGTGGCGATTTCCACGGCGATATGGCCGGAGTCCATGATGTAGACCGAGTTGTACTCGAAGGCGTGCGCGCCGCCGATCGGGTGCATGGCCTCGGCCACGACCAGGCCGCTGAAGCGGGCGGCGTCGGCCGGACGTCGTACCACCAGCCGGGTGGTATACGGCTCGCCGTCGGCCGTGCCCGACACGAAGTACTCCTGCATCCGGTAGTTGTAGTGCGCCATGTCCCGGCCCGGCCACTGCGCCGGGGACGAGTCGAACATGGCACCGGGACCGGTGACCTCGGCCGACAGGCGTGGGAGGACGACGGCGGTGGGGCCCTCGGGAAGCGGCGCCATCTGGGGCGCGCCGGGCCCGCCCGCACGGCCGCCGGGGGCGCCACCGCGCTGCTGGCCGATGAGGGTCTCCTGGCTGGCCATCACCACTGCCACCGCCAGAACGCCGGCCGCGATGGCGAGTCTCGAGTAGGTCGTGCTGCTCACTGCCGCTCTCCCTTCAGAAGGTGCCCGGGATCGTCGCGTCGGGCGGATGGATTATACGGCCGGAACGAGCCTGCGACCCGGGCGGGGCCTCGAAGAGCCTCGCGTCGGTCTGTCGCGAACGGAACAGGTCCACGATGAAGTGCATCCGTTCCGGAAACGAGGTCCAGTCGGCGGCGCCGGAGCTCAGCAACGAGTCCGGCGTGAGGTCCACTCCGGCCAGCAGGGCCAGCACCCGCGGCTCGGTGAGCGTCCGCAGGTGCTCCGGGAACTCGCCGCGGAGGTCCTGCCCGAGTCGGACGGCGCCACCCGGCAGGTCGAGCACCATCATCCGTTCGGTGACGATCTCCCGCACCACGTGCCGCAGCTCCTCCACGATCGGGACGAGCCACGGGTCGAGGCGACGGGCCAGGAGGGCGCCCCCCACGACCGACGCCGCCTCGCCGAGCGACGGCAGCAGCGCGCCGAGCAGCCGGGCCTTGATTTCGAGCCCGTCCAGCACGGATCCGTCCACGGCAGCCAGGATCTCGGGCTGCAGCCGCGTCTGCTCGTGCAGGCCCACCGCGGCGTTCCCCAGGAACATGAGCTGACTGCGGCGCGCCCCGGGCGGCTGCCGGGACGCCTCCACGTAGGCGCTGAATGCCTCGCGCAACAGGTCCTGCCCGTCGGGGGGCGGGCCGGGTGCGAGGGACGCGAGGAACGCTTCGAGGCCGGAGCCCTCCGCGAGCGCGGGCCAGTGGTGGAGGCACCGGGCGAACGCTGCGCCCACTTCCGCATACACCTTGATGTTGCCGCGGGAGACCGCCTGGCTCGAACGCGCGAACGGGTCCAGTGCCAGCATCTCGCGCAGGACCAGGCGGGCGACATGCCGGAAGGGGCCGTCCATGAGACGGCGTATGGCGGGCCCGTCACCGAGGCGACGCTCCAGCAGGCGCAGGAGATCCTCGCGCCTGATCGTCTGCCCGGCCTGCGCCGATGCCCAGGTGGCAAGCGTCGGCCAGCTCACCTCGTCGCCCAGGTGATGGCGGAACCCGCGGGAGAAGGCGTGGTACCCGGCCGTTACCGCGAGGTTGCGTGCGACCGGGTCCGACAGGGTGGCCACCGCCGCGACGTCGGCCTCGGTGGGAATGCGTCGGGGCATGGGCGGAAGCCTACCCGAGAATGTGGCACCGGCGTCGCGCCTCGCGTGGGTCGCGGCGGCGGGCCGTGCGATCATCGACGCCATGGACATCACCGTGACCCCGCTCGAGGGGGCGCGCTATCACGTCACCGTGGACGACGGACACGGGCTGGCCGGCTACGAGGTCACGGTATGGCCGTCCGACGTCGAGCGGTACGCCCCCGGTGCGACACCGGAGGACCTGCTCCACGCGTCCTTCCGGTTCCTGCTCGAGCGCGAGCCGAAGGAGTCGATCCTGCCGGCGTTCGAGCTGCCGGTCATCGAACGCTACTTCCCGGAATTCCCACGGCGCATCGGGTCGCTGCTGTAGTGCGGATCCTCTTCCTCGTCCACAACCTCGGCAAGACCCGGCACTTCGAATCGGTGATCCACGCCCTCACGGCGCGTCGGCACACCGTCGTGCTCGCGGCCGCGCGCAAGCGCAAGCCCCTGCGGATCACACGGGCCCTTCACGAGGATCCCCGGGTGGAGGTCGTGCCCTGTCCGGTGCGGCGCATCGACCGCTGGGGGCCGCACGTCGAGGCCCTGCGCAGCACGCGCGACTACCTGCGCTTCAGCGACCCCCGGTACGGCCACGTCACGAAGATCGTGGCGCGGGCGGCCGACTACGCCCCGCCGGGCCTCAGCGCGGCTCTCGACCGGCGGCCGTGGCTGAAACGCAACTGGCGGCGCGCCCAACAGGCCCTCGCGCTGGCGGAAACGGTGATCCCGCCCGACCGCTACCTCGAACTCTTCCTCCGGGCCGAACGCCCCGACCTCGTGATGGTGACGCCGCTCGTGGACTTCGGGTCGTACCAGACCGACTACGTGAAGGCCGCGCACCGGCTGGGCGTGCCCGTGGTGTTCGCGCCCTTCAGCTGGGACAACCTCACCAACCGCGGCCTGGTCCGGGTGCCGCCGGATCGGGTGCTCGTGTGGAACGCCCACCAGCGCCGCGAGGCCATCGACCTTCACGGGATGCCGGCCGACCGCGTGGTCGTCACCGGCGCTCCCCGCTTCGACGACTTCCTGGCGCTGCGACCGGCCACCTCCAGGGAGGCGTTCCTCGCGCCGCTCGGCCTGGACGCGTCGAAACCGCTCCTGCTCTACGTCTGCTCGTCCTCCTTCGTCGCCCCGCGGGAGGTGGACTTCGTGCGGGCGTGGGTGAGCGCCCTTCGCGGGGCGGCGCCCCCGCTGCGCGACTGCCAGGTCCTCATCCGGCCGCACCCGGCGCACCAGGAGCAGTGGGACGCGGTGTCGTTCGAGCAGGTGCCGGGCGTGGCGATCTGGCACGCGAAGACCGAGATGAACGCGGACCAGGGCCTCTACGACTCGCTGCACCACGCCGCGGCCGTCGTCGGCCTCAACACCAGCGCGATGATCGAGGCGGCCATCGTGGGACGCGCCGTCTATACCGTGGCGAGTCCCGAGTTCTCGGGCGGGCAGTCGGGCACGATCCACTTCGCGTACCTGCTCGATGGGAACGGAGGGCCGGTGACGTCCGCCGCGGACTTCCCCACGCATCTGGCGCAGCTCGGACGTGAGCTGGCCGATCCCGAGGTGTCGCGTGCCCGCTGCGCGTCGTTCGTCGCCTCGTTCGTCCGCCCGCGGGGGCTCGAACGAACGGCGACCAGTGTCATGGTCGAGGAGATCGAAGCCGCCGGGACAATCCGCAAGCGGCCGCGGCGCAGCGCGGCGTGGCACCTGCCCGTGCGGTGGGCGCTGGGTGTGGCGCTCGATCAGCGGCTCAAGGGACGGAAGCCGGCGCGCTGATCAGCGCTGGCGCTCCTTCACGGCGGCGCGCGTCTCCCGGTCCACCTCCCGGCGGCGGATCGTCTCGCGCTTGTCGTGGGTCTGCTTGCCCTTCACCAGTGCGATCTGCGCCTTCACGCGCCCGTTCTTCCAGTACAGCTGCAGCGGCACGAGGGTCAGCCCCTTCTCCACCACCCGTCCCGTGAGCTTCTGGATTTCGTGGCGGTGCAGCAGGAGCTTCCGCTGACGCTTCTCCTCGTGGAACGCCGAGCCCGTGTGGCTGTAGGGGCTGATATGGACGTTGAGGAGCCATACCTCGCCCTTGTCGAGCCGGGCATAGCTGTCGCGCAGGTTCACCCGCCCCTCGCGGATGGCCTTGACCTCGGTCCCGAGCAGGGCGACGCCGGCCTCGAACGACTCGAGCACGTGGTAGTCGTAGAGCGCCTTGCGGTTGTCGGCGATGACGCGCGACGCGTCCCGTGTCTTGTCGGTGGCCATCGCGCTCAGTTCTCGGTCACGATGGCGTCGCGCCACGAGAAGAAGAACAGCCCGGCCGCGGCAACGGCGATGGACAGAACCGCGGCCAACGAGAACGCCAGGACGCCGGGGGCCACCGTGCCGAACAACCCGAACTTGAACGCCTCGACGAGCGCCGCCATCGGATTCAGCATCATCCAGCCCTGATATTCCACCGGCACCTCCGACACGGGGTAGAGCACGGGGGTCATGAGGAACCAGACCGCGGTCACCTGTCCCATCGTCAGCCGCGCATCCTTGGCCCTCTCGCCCCAGACGGAGGTGAACAGGCCGATACCCAGGGCGAGCGCCAGGATGAGCACCAGCGCCACGACGCTCCACCACGTGTGCCAGCCGAGCGACAGGTGCGTGGTGCCGTCCTTCACCAGATAGAAGAGCGCCGCGAGCACGATCACGCCCGCGTTGAACGCGAAGTCGAGCGCACTCGGCGCCATCGACGCGATGGGCATGATGATGCGGGGCACATACACCTCGTCGAGCACCTTCCGGTTCAGTTCGAGGCCCCGGGTGGACCACATCAGCGAGCCCTGAAAGAGGTTCCACGGCAGGCTGCCCACGGTGAGGAAGAGGAAATAGGGCACGCCGTCCGAGCCGAGCCCGACCAGCCCGCCGAAGACGAGCACGCGAATCAGGATGGGCAGCAGCGGTCTGAGGACCAGCCAGCCCCACCCGAGGGCGGTGCGGGCGTAGAGCTTCCGGAGCGCCCGGCGTCCCAGGTAGTCCACGAAGCGGCGGTGTTCCCACACTTCGTGGGTGGCGGCCAGGGGACCGCTCGAGCGGGGCTCGATCACCCACTGGGTCGTGGGCGTCATCGGCGCGGCGGGCAGCACGTCCTCGGTCACAGCTTGTCTGTCGTCTCGCTCTCGAGCAGGTGGAAGTACCAGAACCCCGAGAGGAACACCACGAGCACTTCACCGCAGGCCAGCAGGACGGCCCAGGCCGGGGGGAAGGCCCATCCGAAGATTGCGCCCTTGAAGCCCTCCACGACGGTGGCCATCGGGTTGAGCCACACGAGCGTCTGAAACCGCGCGGGCACCTGCGACGCCGGGTAGATGACCGGCGTCACGTACATCCAGAAGCTCAGAAAGTAGGCCAGCCCGAACCGGACGTCCCGTGCACGGGCCTGCCAGTTGGACGTCCAGAGCGCCAGCGAGAACGCCAGCGCCGCGGCCAGCAGCAGGAAGAGCGGCGCCGTGAGCAGATCCCACGACACGGCCAGGTACCACGTGCCGTCGCTGTACCGGTAATACGGCAGCATGAGCAGCAGCACACCGATGTAGACCAGCGGCTCGATGAATCCGCGGGCCATCGCGCCGGCCGGCAGGATCATGCGCGGCAGGTACAGCTTGGTGATGAGCTTCCGCTGCAGCTCGATGCCACGCCCGCCCCACATCCATGGGCCGTCGAACGCGTTCCACGCGATGCTGCCCACGAGCAGGAACAGGAAGTACGGCACCTCGACCGACGGTACGCCCATGACGCCGCCGTACACGAGCGCGCCGACGACGAGCGGCGCCAGCGGCCGGATGAGGATCCAGGCCCAGCCAAGCTGCGTCTTGGCGTAGAGGCTGACGAACGACTGGCGCGCGAAGAACCAGACGAGACGCCGGTAGCGCCAGATCTCCTGCACGCGGGCCGCGGCATGGAAGCCGTGATCGTGCGCCAGCTCCCACCGCGCCGGCTGTCCGGGTGAGGTGGACATGGCTCAGCGCTCCGCCCGCGCGGGAGCCTCGACCGTCCGGACGGCGTCGGCCGACGTGCCGGCGACAGCTTCAGCGTCGGTGTCGGACGCCGGGTCCTCCTCCGCCCGCTCCCGGGCCGCCTCCGACGGCCCCGGTTCGGCTGATTCGGGTTCGACCGACTGGACGCTCCACTCGACGCGCGGCATCACCACGCCCTTGCGGTACTCGCTCTCGTACGGCGCGCCGTAGGCCGTGAACGACAGGACGTCGATGGCGTTGACCAGGTAGGTACGGCCGGAGGACTTCTCGACGTAGACCACGACGTCGAGGTTGTAGGAGGTCTCGGCCAGCAGGTTCGCGGGCACGCGCGCCACCACGTCGTAGTAGCCGCGTTCCTCGTAGGCGTGGAACTCCGGCTGCGGCGAGCGGAACACGTAGGTGTTCTTGACGCGCAGGTCCACGAGACAGCGCACGCGCATGGGGCGGCGGATCTGCAGCCGGATCCGGACCAGCAGGTCCTGGTCCACCGGCACGGCGCCGATGGCCCGCCCGTCATCCGGGCTCACGAGCCGCACGCTCACGATCTCGAGCAGGCGCGCGTTCTGGGCGGCGTCGGTATCGGGGCCACCCGCGAGCGACTCCATCGCGTCGCGCGTATAGGCGGCCACCACCGACTGCGAATCGCCGAACTGCATCAGCTTGCCGGACTTGAGCCACATGGCCTGCTGGCAGATGCGCGTGATGGCCGACATGTCGTGCGACACGAAGAGCACGGTGAGCCCGCGCTTGCCCTCCTCGGCCACCCGCTGCAGGCACCGTTCCTGAAAGGCCATGTCGCCCACCGCGAGGATCTCGTCGGCCAGCAGGATGTGCGGGCTCATGTTGATGGCCACCGAGAAAGCGAGACGCAGGTACATGCCGCTCGAGTAGTGCTTGAGGGGGCTGTCCACGAAGTCGTGGATCTCGGCGAAGTCGAGGATCTCGTCGAACTTCTCGACCACCTCCTGCCGCGGGATGCCGTGCATGGCCGCGTTCATGAAGATGTTCTCGCGCGCGGAGAGGTCCACGTTGAAGCCCGCGCCCAGCTCGATGAGGGACACGACGCGCCCGTGGCCGACCACGCGCCCCTCGGTGGGACGCACGACCCGGGCGAGGATCTTCAGGAGCGTGGACTTGCCGGCGCCGTTGGGGCCAATCACGCCGAGGATGGTGCCCGGCTCGACCTCGAAGGACACGTTCCGCAGGGCCCACAGCTCGCGGGGCGCCACCTTCATGCCCCACGGCAGGGGCACCTTGGCAATCTTCAGATCGAGCGTCGCCTTCGTGCGCTTGGACCGAGTGGCGCTGGTCAGCAGGTAACGCTTGCCGATGTCCTGGACGGTGAGGCTTTTCATCGAACGGTGAGGCGCGTGAGGGACGCCCCGGATGGACCCGGCTCGGCGCGGCCGGTACTCCGAGGAGCGTACAGCATCGCGTCAGTGTGACACAAGACGCGCGCAGTCCCGGGCGCGTGCGCCGGTCACCAGATGCGCGGTTCTCCGTCGGGGCAGGCAAGCTCCGCGGCCGGCGGGCGCAACGCGTCGAGGGCGGCGGCCACGTCGGCATCGAAGCCTTCCACGAAGCAGCGGAGCCTTCGCCAGTCGTCGACGGCCAGCACGGCCCCATGGCGTGCCAGCAGCGCGATGATCTCCGGCCGACGTTCCGATGTGGCCGCCTCGAGCGGCGTGGCCCGTTCGGGTTCACCCGCCAGCAGTCCCGGTCGCACCGGATACGCCCGGTTCGGATCCGCCCCGCGCTCGAGCTGCGCGGCGACGTCGGCCGTACTGCGGACCGCCACCGCCTCGGTCAACGTGAGCTGCAGCTCCGGCCACAGCGGATGCGGGCCGACGGCTGCCATCGCCAGCATCCCGGCCTCGACCACGAGCCACAGCACCACGGGCGTCACGGCCGCCAGCAGCGGCGTACGGGCGGCGCGTCGGCGCGGGCCGACCGGCGCGTCAGGCGCGTTCAGTCCTGAAACCATCGGTCGATCCATCGGGGCCTGAACCTCGGGCTCACGGCCGGGCGGTCGAACACTTCCTGGCGGACCTGCCGGACGAGGGCACGGGCCTCCGGCGTGTCGCCCGGGTGGTGCGGATAGGCCGCATAGCGCGTGAGCGGCTGCAGGTCGGCCCAGTCGTTCCGCTGACCGAACGCCTGGTCCCGCAGGATGTAGTGCAGGCTGGCGCCGCGGACTGCCCACCCGGCCGATGCCACGAGCAGCACGCACGACAGGAGCGCCGTGCGCCACGCGGGCCGGGCCGGCGCGGTGAGGACATGCCGCACGGCGACGAATGCGGCCACCGCATAGAAGGCGCCCGCCACCGACATGATGTCGTCCTTGGTGTAGGCGTACGAGATGACCGCATTGGCGGCGATGACGCCCACCGAGACGAACAGGAGCCGCCCGCCGTCGTCGGGGCGACGCCGGAAGGCCGCGGTGGCCGTCGCCACGATGGCCCCGGCCACGAGGAGCGTGGTGAGCACCGACGAGACCAGGCGCACCACGAGCCATGGGGGCGTCTCGCCGCGCAGCCATGTGCCCACGGCCACGAACGTGCCGCCACGGGGCTCGGAGAAGACCACGGCCGAGAGTGAACTGGCGACGTTGTAGGCCCAGAAGGGCCAGAGGTTGTCGCCGAACCGGGCCTGCACGTCATCGGGATCGATCACGCCGAGCAGGTACCCGGTGGACCGGCCGAGTACGGCCGTGGCCTCGCCGCCGACCAGGCCCACGCGCAGTGCGACATAGCCGACAAGGACCGCGCTCACGCCGGCCGCGGCCCGCCACGACACCCCACGGAACCCGGCGAGCCATGCGGCGACGACGACCACCCACACCAGCAGACCGGTCTCGAGCGTGAGCGCCGCCACGACGAAGACCAGCACGGCGGCCGCATCCGATTGCCAGCCACGACCGCTGCGCGCGAGGCCGAGCGCCACCAGCGCGAGGAGGATCTCGAGCAGGAAGTGGTTGATGGGATAGGCCGCGCGCACGGTGGACGGAAACGTGGTGGTGCCGACCAGGACCGCCATGGCGAACACGGCGGCGGCCAGGTCCTCGCCCGTCTCCAGGCGCAGTGCCCAGACGAAGGCGATCAGTGTGGCCAGCAGGAGCACGACGTGGAAGCCGCGGAACACCAGGTGATATCGGCCGTCGGCCGCGTCGAACAGCACCTTGATCTCGGCCCGTCGCAGGGGCCGGATGTAGGGCGGATCGGTCGTGACGTTGCGGGCGAACGCGGAGACGACCGACGGCGCCGCCTGCGCCTCGAGCAGTTCGCCCAGGCTGTCCGACACCTGGATGGGCATGCGGAACAGGTCGTGGCCGAGGCCCGCGCCCAGCACGACGGCGAACAGGCAGGCCAGCCAGCGGGTGCGGCGCACCTGCCGGCGGCGGTCGAGGGTCGCCCCGGCCAGCGGGTCGTGCGTGGACATCTTCGGCGCGTCGAGTGTAGCGACCGCGCCGGGAGACGCGCAACGCCCGGACCCGCAGCGGCCAGGCGACGAGCCGCGCCCGGCGCGGACGCGCGCACGTCCGGCACCCAGGGCGCGGAGCGGGCCGGAGCAGGCGGAGCGTATAAGATAGCCAGCACCGTGACACCCGTTCACCGCGCGCCGCATGCCTGCTGAGTCACGTACGGCAGCCGTGTCGCCCGAATACCTGTGGCCCGATGCGGCTGCCCGCTCTCGGTTCTCGCGGACGCAGGCGGACGGCCTGTTCGACGCGGCCGACCTGCGGGAGACCGCGGCTTCAATCGCCAGCGACAGCCGGTGGCCCGCCTTCTTCCCGTCGCCCATCTGCCTGGTCACGGCCGGCCACGGACACGATGCCGTCATCGAGCGGGTGGTGGGCCCGATGATCGTCAACCGCTTTCCGCTCGTGATGGCCGTGAGCGTGTGCCGGGACGACCTCTCGGCGCGCCACTACGCCCGTCGCGCCTTCATGGAGCGGCTGGAGGCATCGGGCGCGGCGGCGGTGCAGTTCGTCACGCCGGGTTCGGCTCTTGGCGCCGCGCTGGACGCGATCGGCGACGAACCGGACCCGCGGGCCTCGGCCCGCCTGCGCCAGTCCGGTCTGGCCACACGGACCACCGCGACCACGGGCACCACGGTCCTGCGCGACGCGTACCTGGTGTACGAGGGCCGACTCGCGCGTCCCGGCACCTCCATCGACGGCGCGGCCATCTATCCGCGTCCGTGGCTGGACGTCGGCAGTCACCGGGTCTACTTCCTGGAGGTGGCGGCCATCCAGCTCGACTCCGCCGTGGCGCAGGGCGCGCGGCAGATTGCCTGGGGAAGCCTCCCCCGGTGGACGCCGACGGCCCCGGTCACCTCGCCCGCGTTCGATCCGGCGCTGCTCGGGCATCAGCGCTACGTGAAGTCGTATACGCCCGACTACCGCTTCCCTGCCGCGGGGACCGTGGCGTTCGAGGCCGACGCCACCGAAGATGGCCTGGCGGTGCGTCATCTGGCGCCGCTCGGGGCCGATCAGGTGGTGGTGGACAACGAGCGCGCACGCTGGCCGTGCTTCTTTCCCTCGTCCGCCGGCATGCTCACCGCGTGGACGGCGGAGGGTGGGGCCACGGCGATGCCGTGCGGGTCCACGGCGGTCGTCAGCCGGCTGCCGCTGACCTTCGCCGTGTGCATCTCGAACAGCTCCATCAACGAGCGCTACGCGACCCGTGCGTCACTCGCGCAGGTGCGCGCGGCCGGACGCTTCGGCGTCGGCGTGCCCCATGCCTCGCCGCGCGTGGTGGACGCGATCGGTTATCTCGGGAACATCTCGTACCGGACCGACCCGGACAAGGTGCGGCACGCCGGGCTGACGGCGATGCCCGGTGGACCTTCCCCCGTCCTGGCGGAACTCCCCGTGCACTTCGACTGTCGCGTCGCGGGCGAGGTGACGCTGGGCACGCACGTGATGGTGCTCGGTGAAGTGGACCGCGTCCATGTGCGACGGGACGTCGGCCCCTCGGCGCCACTGGCGTGGCAGCCGTGGGCCAGCCTCGCCTGATGTCGGCCGACGCCTCCGTGCTGCCCACCTTCATCATCGGGGGTGCGCCGCGCAGCGGGACGACGCTGCTCTGCGAGGTCCTCGACCGCCACCCCGACGTGCGCGTGGCGCGGCCCTTCGTGCCGGAACCGAAGGTCTTCGTCACGCCGACCACCGAGGGTCGTGCCGAGTACCTCCAGCGCTACGCGGCACTGTTCGCCGAACAGGGACCGGAGACGGCGCGTGGCGAGAAGACCAGCTACTACCTCGAGAACGAGGAGGTGCCCGCACGGATTCTCGAGACCCTCGGCAGCGTGCGCCTGCTGTTCATCGTGCGCGAGCCCGTGCAGCGGGCCTACTCGAACTACCTGTGGAGCCGCCAGAACGGTCTCGAGACGCTGCCGTTCGCGGAGGCCGTGGCCCTCGAGGGCCGGCGGGAGAACCCGCTCGGCCCGGCCCGCGAGTACGCGCGCCCGTTCGATTACCTCACCCGCGGACGCTACGCGACGTTTGCCGAGCGCTACCATGCCGTCTTCGGGCGAGACGCCGTCCGCTTCGTACTCTACGAGGACCTGGAGCGACGACCCGCGGCGCTGCTGCGGGAGATCCAGGCGTTCATCGGCGTGTCGCCCCTGCTGCACGAGGTGGCATCGGCCGGTCGCGTGAACGCCACGCCGGACGGCGGCCGCTCGCTCGACCTGGCGGTCGCGCGCGACCTGCGCGCGCGTATGGCGCCCGAGGTGGAGCGCTTCGGCCAGCTCACGGGGCTCGACCTGACTCCCTGGGGTTACCACGAAGGATGAGTACGACGCACCGACCGGGCATCACCGTCATCACGCCGGTGTTCAACGAGGAGGCCGGGCTCCCCGAGTACGCGCGCGTGGTGTCCGCCGTGCTCCTCGACAGCGCGGAGTTCGACGTCGAGGTGCTCTTCGTGGACGACGGCAGCAGCGACCGGAGCTGGGACGTCATCCGCGAGATCTGCGCGCGCGACGGCCGCTTCCACGCCCTGCGGCTGTCGCGCAACTACGGCGCCCACGTGGCCCTGAGCGCCGGCTTCGCCCACGCCACGCGCGACGCCGTGGCCACGCTCGCCTGCGACCTGCAGGATCCACCCGAGACCGTGCTCGAGTTCGCGCGGGCGTGGCGCAACGGCGCGCAGATCGTGTGGGGGCACCGCCGCACGCGGGTGGATTCGCCCATCCGCATCGCGACGAGCCGCCTCTTCGAACGGCTGATCCGGCGCTTCGCCATGCCGCGCGGCTCGAGGTTCACGGTGGGGAGCTTCCTGCTCGTGGACCGCAAGGTCGCCGACTGCTTCCGGCAGTTCCAGGAACACAACCGGGTCACGTTCGCCCTGGTGGCGTGGACCGGCTTCACCGAGACCGTGGTGGAGTACGACCGGCGCGAGCGGCGCACGGGCCGCTCCGGCTGGACCTACAAGCAGATGCTGAAGACGATGTACGACACGTTCATCGGCTTCTCCTTCCTGCCGATCCGGCTCATGACGCTTGCCGGTGTCACGCTCTCGCTGCTCACGGTGCCCTTCGCCGGCTATCTGGTGGCGGTGTACCTGACGGGGCGCCCGCTGGCCGGGTGGACGAGCGTCATGCTCGCGCTCACGCTGTTCTTCGGCATCCAGTTCCTGCTGATGGGCGTCGTCGGGGAGTACCTGTACCGGATCTACGCGGAGGTCGTCCGCCGGCCGCTCTACTTCGTCAGCGACAGCACGACGGATGCAGGGGATGTCGCGCGGAGCAGGTGAGTTGACGCGGGCGCGCGTCGCCGACCCCGGCTCGGCCCGCCTCGCATGGGCCGAGGGGCTGACCGTGTCGTGGCCCGCCACCCTGCTCGATGGGGCACACGGCCTGACGCGCGACGCCGCGGGAGACGTGCTGCTCCCGGCCGCGCCGGTAGCCGCGGCCGCGCCCTACGCGGCGGCACTGCGCCTGCGCGCGGCGTTCACCCCGGCACCCGTCTCGTCGCGCCTCCCCTTCTCCTACCGTACCGTGCCGGCCCCCGTCCGCCACCTGCTCGCCGGCGCGTTGGGTCGCTGGCAGCGCCGCCGGGTGGGCGTGTGGGCACGCTTCCCCGACTGGCCCCTCGACCTGAGCGCGGACGTGCTGGCGGATCTCGCCGGCACAGCCGACGCCGCGGGCGCACCTGCCACCCGCACGGGACCAGCCCCCGTCGTGCTCACGCACGACATCGACTCGGCAGAGGGTCTTGCGCATCTCACCGACCTGTTCCTGCCGCTCGAGGAGGCGGCCGGCGCGCGCTCGACGAGCTTCGTCGTGCCCTGTGCCTGGCCGCTGGACGAGGGCCGCCTTGCCGACGTCAGGGCCCGCGGCCACGAACTCGGTGTCCACGGCTACGACCACGGCAACCGCACGCCCTTCGCCCCACCCGCCGAGCGGCGCCAGCGCCTGGACGGGGCGGCCACCTTCGCCGCCCGCGCGGCGGCGACCGGCTACCGCGCCCCGTCCCTCCTCCGCACCCGCGCCCTGCTCGACGACCTGCAGGGCCGCTACCGCTACGATTCGAGCATTCCCACGTCGGGCGGGCTCTTTCCCGTCCCCAACAACGGATGCGCCAGCGCGCGCCCGTTCGCCATCGGCGGCGTGATGGAGCTGCCGCTGTCGCTGCCGAGGGACGGCAGCCTCGGCTTTCTGGGCTACCAGCCGGCCGAGGCGCTGGAACTGTGGAAGGCGTGTACGACGCGTATCGCGCGCGCGGGAGGGGTGTCGGTCCTCCTCACGCACTGCGAGACCCGCTTCAGCGGCAACCCGGCCTGGCTCGCCGCCTACCGGGCATTTCTCGACTGGGTCCGCGCGGCCCCGGACCTCCGGTTTGCCCTCGCCGGCGACGTGGTGGCGGGCGCATGACGGACGCGACCGCTCACGGCCTGTTCGAAGCGCCGCTCGCGCGCGTCGGCCCGTTCTCCACGGTCGTCCTCGCACGCCTCGACACGTCGCGGCCGCTGCGCGTGCTCGACATCGGATGCGGTGCCGGGGATCAGATCGTCGATCTGGCCCACCGTCTGCCGGACGCGAGCTTCGTGGGCGTGGACATCTCGGGCGCGAATATCGGGGCCGCCGAGGCGCGGCGCGCCCGGATGGCGGCGCCGGACCGCCTGACGTTCGTGGAAGCCGACTACCGGCGCTTCGAGGCGGACGCGCCGTTCGACGTCGTCATCAGCTACTCGACCCTCCAGTTCGTGGAGGCGCCGGCCGCGGAGCTGCTCGCGCGCGTCCACCGGCAACTCGTGCCCGGGGGCTGGTTCTTCAACGTGGTGCCGTACCCGTGCGGCTACAACCGCGCCTTGCGCCTGGCGCGGCGCGCCCTCCGTGCCGTGCGGTCACCGGCCTCTGACGCCCTGCTCCTGGGCGTGGGCCGGATGCTGCACCGTGGGGCGGTGAGCCCCGACGTGCTGCGGCAGCGCCTCGGGTACGCCTACATGCTGCCGTTCCAGGACGACGGCGCCTTCCGGGCGGCGAGCGCGGCGGCTGGCCTCGAGGTCGTGGACACCGTGCCCGTGCCCCACGCGAGCCCCGGGCAGCTGAAGCACCGCATCACGGTGTTCCGCCGGCCAGCCTCCTGACGTCCGCCTCGACTTCTCTGCACGGAGTTCTCTGCACACCGGTGCCTCCCGCGTTACAGTAGCCGGGCCGTGTCCGAGCACCAGCCCCGCCTGATCAGCCACAGGGCCGCAGACGACCTCAGCTACATCCGGTCGGCGATGGAGCGCTCGTCCGCCTTCACCGCCGTTCCTGGGCGTGGGGGCGTCGTTGCGGGCGTCATCGGGCTCGTCGCCGCGACCGCCGCCGCGCGGCAGCCGCTCGGTGACCGCTGGCTGGCCACGTGGCTCCTGGCCGCATCCCTCGCCGTGGTCGTCGAACTGGCGGCCGTGACGTGGAAGGCGCGGCGAGCAGGCATCGTGCTGAGCGGTACGAACGCGCGCAGGTTCGCGCTGGGGATCGCGGCGCCCCTGGTCGCGGGCGGCGCGCTCACCCATGCCCTGTGGGTCGTCCGGGAGTTCAGCGTCATGGCGCCGGCGTGGTTGCTGCTGTACGGCGTCGGGGTGCTCACGGGGGGCATGTTCAGCGTCCCGGTCGTCCGCACCCTGGGCGTGTGCTTCATGGCGGTAGGGCTCGCGGCATCGCTGACCCCGGCCGACTGGGGCAACGCGTGGCTCGGGCTCGGGTTCGGCGGACTGCACGTGGGATTCGGCGCCTACATTGCGAGGTATCACGGTGGCTAGATCAGGTGCGGCGCGGCAGGTCGGCGGGAAGGTACAGCGAGACAAATCGACGCGTGCGACGGGCACGGCACCGGCCGCGGGCATCGCGACCTCGCTCGATCGCCTGCTGCACGACCGCATGCGGCTTGGCATCGTCAGCGCATTGGCGGCAGCGGACGGCATGTCGTTGTCCTTCACGGAGCTGAAGTCCGCGTTGAGCGCGACGGACGGCAACCTGGGCGGCCATGTCCGCAAGCTCGAAGACGCGGGGTACGTCTCGTGCGACAAGACGTTCGAGGGTCGTACGCCCCGGACCGACTATCGCCTCACCACGTCCGGGCGGCGCGCGCTGGAGAAGTACCTCGATCACCTGGATGCGATCATCCGGGCGACGCGCAGCGCCTGAGCGCTCCTGTCGTCCACCGGCCCGTCAGCCCTTGACGCAGAGCACTTTTATCTGTAGAGTGCTCTCCAGACTGCCTCCGCCCGGGTTGGCGACGTCCGGCGCACGCGCCGCGACCGGACCCGAGGAACACTGGCGGACGGTGAGCCCGAACGACACCACGTCCGACGGCCATGCCCTCTCGACTGCAAAGGTGACTCGCCATGATGTCCACGTCGACGACGAATGTGCTGACGACGAACGCCAAGGGGACCCTTTTCATCCTGCTCGCGCTGGCACTCGGAGCGATGGGCGTCTTGGTGGCCCGAACCGCCACCGAGCCCGGCGGCGTGGTCATCGCGATGCTGCTCATGACCGGGGCAGTCAGGCTCGGTATAGGAGCCGTGAGACATCGGCTGCCCACACGGGCCGTGCGCACCGCGCTGGCCGTGGGCATCCTCATCGCGGCCGGCGTCGCCGTGCTGATGTATGACGTTGCCGAACCCCTGTTCGCCCAGCCACAGGACGTGCCCTCGGCCGTCGGGCCTGGGCCATCGGCCGGCCATGCCGCCGCCGTCGCGCGCGCGCGGGAGGTCGCGCGTGCGGCCATGCTGGAACAGAACCTGCCAGGCGTCTCGATCGCGGTGGGCATGGACGGGGACGTCGTCTGGGCCGAAGGTCTTGGATGGAGGGACGTCGGGACGCAGACTCCCGTCACGCCAAGGACCCGGTTCAACATCGGCACCGCGGCGTCCGCGCTCACCGCCGCCACCGGCGCGGTGCCTGGGCTGACCGGCACCGGTACCGATGCGCCGGCGACGTGGAGCCCTGAGCACGTCGGCGAGCCGGAAGAGGATTTCCCGATCTTCACGCTCATCCGCAAGGGCATCTTCCAGCCACTCGGCCTCGCCGCCTCCGAGTATCCGCTGCCCGGCGATCGTGCGACGTTCTACGTCCCGCGCGCCGACGACCTCGACCCCCGCCGTGGACGGCGCCTGATGTACCTGCGCGACCTGGCCTGCTGTGCAGGTCACAGGGCCTTCTCGTCCACGCCGTCCGATCTCGTCCGCTTCGCTCAGGCGACGAATGCGGACAGCCTCGACGGCGAACTGGCGGGCGGACGTGTGATGTCGCTGGTGACGCGCCGCGACATGGGGATCGTCGTGGTCGTGGCATCGAACATCGCCCACGCCGACACGGCTGCGCTCGCACGGAACGTGGCTGACGTGTTCGCCAGGCAGCCCTAGCGCGATTCGCGCGTCGGTGTCGCACGTCACCCCGGCCCTCCGGCGCGACGCCGTGGGAAAACGAGGCTCCAGGGGACTCGGTTACTCCGCCCCTTGCGCATCGTTTTCCAGACTGCCGCTGTCACGCCGTGCGCAAGTCGGACCGGGATGGCGTGCGACACCGACGCGCGAACGGCCCTGGCGAACGGTCACCCCGTGGGCGTCGGCACCCCGGCGTGCTTCAGGGCGTCGAGGTCCGCGTAGCGCGCCGGACGGACGCCGGCATCCGAGGCCGCCCATGCGGCCAGCGCCTCGAGTTCGGCCTCGGCCGTGACCTGCCGGCTGGCGCCGCGTGGATCCAGGCGTTGGGCATCCGCATCGAGGACACGCGGGTGCACCATCCACTCGTGGTCGCCCGCCGGCAGCCGGGCCGCGGTGGCGGCGAGCCGGGCGGCGATGTCGGGCGTGTCCTGCAGGCCCAGCCCGGCGAAGGGCAGCCACCGCAAGCCTGCGTCGCGGGCAAGCGGCGAGGTCTGGCGCGCGAGACGCGACAGCAGGAGGCGCATGAGTCCAGCCCCCGTCCGCGCGGCCGGCTGCTCCTCGGGGATCCGCGTCCACGCCACCTCGTGCCGGCGCGCGGCGGCCATCACGGCCTCGCGCACGACTGGAAATACGTGCACGTGATGGTGCCCGTTCACGTGCGTCAGCGAGACGCCGAGCGCGCGTGCCGCCTCGAACTGGGCGTCCACTTCCCGTGCGACCCGCGCCGGGTCGGGCCGCCCGAGCAGGCACGCCGCGAGCACCCGTTGCAGGGAGAGAAAGCGCCCGCCGGCATCCGTCAGCGAGACGATCGGGCCGGTGAGCGCCTGCCCGAGGGTGAAGCTGACGTGCAGGCCGACACCAATCCCCACCTCATGCGCCATCCGCACGCCCTCGCGCACGGCCGCGCCGGTCACACAGAGCGACGCCTCGCGCACGAGGCCACGCTCCGCCACGCGCACGATGCCGGCGTTGGTTCCGGCCGACACGCCGAGGTCGTCCGCCACGAACACGATGCGCTTTCGCGCACTCATCTGTCTGTCGTCATGCCAGGGGGGCGCCGGGTGTGGCGCGCCCCTGGATTCTAGCCGGGCCGTCAGTGGCGGCCGGCCGAGATCCGCAACGTCACCCCGAACGTGCGGAAGTCCCCCGGCTGGCCCACATACAGCCCCGAGTTGCCACCAACGGCCGACAGCAGCTCGAAGTAGTCCTTGTCGAGCAGGTTGCGCGCCCACAGCGAGAGCGTCCAGCTGTCGGCGGCGCGGAAGCCGAGACGGGTGTTCACCAGGGCATACCCGTCCACCACCAGATAGCGGGAGGGACTTGGGCTCGAGGAGAAGGAAGTTCGGTAGCTCACGTCCACGCCGCCGAACACCTCGCCGGAGCGTCCGAACACCCGCCGCGGTCGCGCGTACTCGCCGCCGGCCGTCATGGCCCACCGGGAGATGCCCGGGAGACGGCCGCCCGAGATGTCCTTCACCGCGACGCCGCCGGTCTCCTCGAGCGGCGGAGGCGCGTCGGTGAACCGGACGTACTGCGCATCGGCGAACACCACTGAGGTATTGAGCGTCAGGCCGGTGCCCACGCGGACGCTGCCATCGAACTCGAGGCCACGCACACCGACCTGCTCGGCGTTGGCCAGGTAGCCGCGCAGCACACCCACCTGGGCGTTCACAACCTGCGCCTGGTAGTCGCGGATGCTGGTGTCGTAGAACGTCACGTTGGCCACCGCGCCAGGCCGCGGCTCGGACTTGATGCCGATCTCCACGTGCCTGACGTGCTCGGGCTTCACCACCGCGGCGGCAATTGACGGCTGACCCGAGGCGTCGTTGGGCACGCCGGCCAGATTCAGGCCGACCGACTTGAAGCTCGTGGCGTAGGTGGCGTAGACGTTGACGGGCGCGCCGAGCTGGTAGGCCGCGGTGAGCTGCCCGGACAGGTTCACGTCGTCGGTTGCGGCCGCGTACGCCTGCGGCGCCAGGACGGATCGCTGCAGGGCCACCAGCGCCGGATCCGAGGTCTGCAACCCGCCGTACACGCGCTGGATGAACGCCACGGACTTGTCGTCGTAGTTGAGACGCAGGCCCGGCAGGAGCCGGAGCCGAGTGGAGACCTGCCACTCGGCCTGGCCGAAGGCCGCGGCGCTCAGGTTGTCGAACAGCACCTGCTGGGTCATGCCGTACCCGTCGAAGAGGCCGGGCGTTGCCGCGAGCGCGCTCGGCGCCAGGAGCACGCGTGCCGCCACCGCGCCCTGCTCCTGCCGCGACGCCGGCGCTGAGTCGATCGACTGCCGGAACAGGAAGAGGCCGGTCGTTACAGCCACCGTTTCCGACGCCCGGCCGGCGTAGCGGACCTCCTGCGTCCACTGCCCCTGCCGGGAGGGCGCCGCCGACACCGGCGTCACCGCCAGGCCGATGAAGTCGCGGTCGTTGGACGGATCCCAGTCCCAGTAGCGCCAGGCGGTTGTCGAGCTCAGGCGGCCTGGGCCGACACCCCAGTCGATCGTCAGGAAGCTGCCACCCATGTTCTGGTTGGATCGAATCGGCGAGTCCACGTCCGTCACGCGGTCGAAGGCGTTGTAGCTCGGGGGCGCGTACCCGAGATCCTGGGCGATCTGGGCCCACTGGCGGTTTGCCGCCCGCAGCGTCGGCGTGACGCCGGCCACCACCTGGGTGAAGCCCTCGGGTCGCTGACGCGTGCCGTCGGCGGCGAAGGTCACGGCGAGGTTCTCCGAGGGGGCGTACAACAACTGGCCCCGGACGCCGAGGTTGTTCATGGTGTTCAGGTCGTCCCGGGTGGCCACGTTGAAGATCGTGCCGTCCCGCTGCGTACCCGAGAACGAGATCCGCCCGGCGAGGGCACCCGCAATCGGTCCGGACACCGAGGCCTTCGCCTGCACGAAGCCGATGTTGCCGACGTTCAGTTCGACGTCCGTCTCTGGCGAGAAGGTGGGCCGGCGGGTGGTGACGTTGATGGCACCGGCCGTCGTGTTCTTGCCGAAGAGCGTGCCCTGCGGCCCGCGAAGGACCTCAATCTGCTGGAGATCGATGAAGTCGAGCGTGGCGGCGGCCGGACGGGCGTAGAAGACGCCGTCGACGTACAGCCCCACGCCCGGCTCGATGCCGTCGTTGGTCAGCCCGAACGGGGAGCCCAGCCCCCGGATGTTGATGGCCGTGTTGCGCGGGTTCGTCGAATAGAACTGCACGGCGGGGACGAGTTCCTGGATGCGGCCGACGTTGAAGGCATTCGACCGGGCGGCCAGTTCCTCCCCGATCACCGAGACCGGGATGGGCACGTCCTGGACGGCCTCCTCCACGCGTCGCGCCGTGACGACCACGCCCTCAGTCAGCCGTGCCACGCTCAGCGCCACATCCACCTCGACGACCGCCCCGGGCGCGACCGCCACCTGGCGCACGGCGGCGTCGAAGCCCTCGAGCCCGACCTCGATGCGGTAGCTGCCGGGCGCCGCCACCGTCACCGCGTACCGCCCCTCCCCGTCGGAGACGGCTTCGAGCGTCGCCCCGCCACCGTCCGGCACGACGCGCACCGTGGCGCCCGGAATGAACGACGTGCTGGCGTCACGAACCGTCCCGCGCACCGTGCCGGTGGCGGACTGGGTGAAGGCCACGGCGGGCGCGAGCCCAACGGCCAGCGCCAGGATCCCGATCACTCTGCGAATCATTGCTCTCATCTCCTCTGCATGCGGGTGAACGACGGTCTGGACGACCCTGGAGGCGCCCCGACATCGACAGCGGATGGCCGCGTCGACGTGGGGCACTCGACACCCTGCGAGGGGACGAACGGGGCGGCGGGCACACACCGGCACCCTGTCGAACGCTGTAGTGAAGCACTGCACGATGACGCTCCTGCGCACACGAAGAACACGCGGCCGATCCGTGAGGCCGGCTGGTGTGCGGAGCAGCGACTGGAGGGGATCTAGAGGCGCGCTCGTCCGTTCACCGGCCGGAGGTCGGGGCTGCACATCCGGGACGACAACGCGACCCGGGGCGACAGGCCCGACAACCACACGGCCGGCAACGGCGAGGCATGCCGCACAGGCTAGAGCACTAACTCTATCAAGTCAATAGACTAATTGCGGTAATGACGCGGCCTGCGCATCGATGCCCGCACCTGCGCGGGTGCCTCACGGCGCGATGCCGCCAAGTCGCGATCGGGCCGCGTGCGAGCCGGTCTCGAGAGCGCGATGTCGATGGCTAGCGGCGGGGGCCGGCGGCGGCGCGGGCCGGACGGCTCGTGCGACGGGCCGTGCGCCGGGCAGAGGCCTGGGTCTGCGCATTGAGCCCGGCGAGCGTCATGTTGTCGAGGATATGCGACGTGGCCTCTCGCACCTCGAGCATCGCCAGCCTGACGGGACAGGTGGCCTCGTCGATACAGTCCTCGCACGGCGCGTAGGCCATCTGGCTCACGCACGGCACGAGCGCGAGCGGCCCCTCCAGCACGCGGATCACCTGTCCGACGGTGATCCGGTCGGGCTCGCCGAGGAGCAGATAGCCCCCACCCTTGCCCTTGCGGCTCTGCAGGAGGCCATGGCGCTTCAGATCGAGGAGGATCGCCTCGAGGAACTTCTGCGGGATGCGCTGCCGCTCGGCCAGGTCCGACACGAGCACCGGACCGTGTCCCGCCTCCCGGGCGAGGTCGAGGACGGCACGCAGGCCGTACTTGGTCTTCCTGTTCAACACGACGTCAGCAACTCCCTACCGGTCCATCCCGGCCCATTGCCCGGTCTCCGCCCGATTGCTGGTGCCTTCGGGTGACGGCACGGCTTCGCCCGCGACGGCCGACGGCGGAGGCGAAGGCCGGAGCGGCGCGGGACGTCCCCCGTGCTCGAGATCGGCCAGCATCACGCGGTCGGGCCCCGCCTCGTAGACACCGCGCCAGCCGCGGATGCGGATCCGGATCATGTCGCGCAGCATGGCGAACGAGTCGTGCGCGAAGCGCACGGTGGACGGCTCCTTGCGGTAGAGGAACAGGACCGGACAGTCCACGACCGACAGCCCCAGGCGCCTGGCCACGAAGAGCAGTTCCACGTCGAAGGAGAAGCGATCGAGGCGCACGCGCTCCGCCAGGGCCACGGCGGCCTCGCGTCCGAAGCCCTTGAGCCCAGCCTGCGTGTCCCGCACGTGGGGCACGACCAGCGCGCGTACGAGCAGGTTGAACACGCGGCCCATGAGATGGCGGGTGTAGAGCTTGCGGAAGAACCAGGGCGCCACCTCGTACCGGCTGTCCCGGTGCATGCGGCTTGCGAGCACCACGTCCGCGCCCTGCTCGAGGCGGGCCACCACGGCGGCCACGTTCTCGACCGGGTAGGTGAGGTCCGCGTCAGTGAAGACGACGTAGCGGCCGCGCGCATGGAGGAACGCGCGGCGCACCGCGAATCCCTTCCCGCGGTTGACGGCGTTGCGCAGACGCCGGAAGACGATGCCCGGTGCGCGGCCGTCGCCGGCCGTCCAGCGCGCGAAGTCGTCGAGCACTTGCGGCGTGGCGTCGGACGACCCGTCGTCCACGACCAGCAGTTCGGCCGGCGCGTGCCGTGACGCCAGCCACCGCCAGACCTCGTCCAGACTCGCCCGGAGGAAGGCAGCCCCGTTGTACACGGGAATCACGAACGTGAGGCCTGGGGAAGGGAGCGTCATGCCGGCGCGGCCCATCATAGCCTGCCCGTCCGGCACGAGCGGGCGCGGGAGCCAACGGCTCCCGCACCCACGAGGCACGCCGTGCGGCCGCGCGCGTCACGGCGCGACGGCGGCACGGCAGCGGCAACGGTTAGGGAATGCTCCGCAGCCAGGCGAGAATCGGCGCCGACACGGTGGTGTCCGGCGTGTCGAAGGCGAAGACCTCGGACATGTGGCTGTGCCGCCGGGCATACAGCATGGCCGGGCAGTGGCCCACGCCGTCCTTGGCGCCAGCCCCGTCCAGCGCACAGAGCGCATCGTGGATGGCCTTGTCGGCGGGCAGCATGTCGCCGCTCACGCCCGGATCGAGTTCGGCGCGCACGAGCATGATCTTCACGTTCGTCTTCTCGAACCCCGGCCGGTTGTCCCGCTCGGCCTGCTCGGCGGCCGTGAGCTGCGGGCCGCCGCGGCCGCGGCCGGGACCACCCTGACGGGCCGGCGCGGGCGTCGCACCGCTGGGGCCCGCAATGGCGCCCTCGGTTCCGTTCTGCGCGGCCGTGGTACCGCACGCGCTGCCCGGCGCGGGCGCGCCCTGGGCGGGCGCATTGCCGCGTCCGCCGGCGGCGAGCGACGGGATGGGATTCCCCGACATGTAGAACGCAGCCTTCACCTGGACGCCGTTCGCCCAGCGCTCGGGATGGCCGACGTACACGCCCAGGGGACCTGTCCCGGCGGAGTGGGCGCCGATGTAGATGCGGCTGCCGTCGCCCTGGTAGCGGGCGATATTAGCCTTCACCCAGTCCACAGCGGCCGCGATGTCACGACCGCCGTCATCCCAGCTGGCGCCCGGGTGCCGCTGCACGGTCACCACGACGTAGCCGTTCTTCGTGCCCCAGCGGCCGATGTTGTCGTAGAACGCGTTGGCTTCGCGGACCTGCTGCTCGATCTTGTTGCCCCCGCCTCCGGGCACCCACATCAGCACCGGGCGGTTGGCACCGCCGCTCTCGCCCACGAAGATGTCCACCAGGTCCTTCGGGTGCGGCCCGAACGACTGGTCACGCGTGATGGTCACCCCCGGATAGAGCGGCTGCCGTCCGGTGGGCGCCGGCGTGTTGGGCGCCCAGTAGGTGTTGTAGTCGACGGCGGGCATCAGCGGCCGATACAGCTTCGCCGTGCAGGCCGGATCCACGATCTGGCCGATCTTCAGGAGGCCCTGATAGATATCCTCCGGAACCTGCGCCTGTGCCGGCGCGGGCGCCAGGCAGGCCGTGAGTGCGATGAGGCCCAGCGTGCCCCGGATGTGCGTCGTCATGTCCTCGGTCTCCTCGGGCACAGTCGCCCAGCCACACTACGAGCGCCGCCCCAGGGCTCGTTTACCGCGGGAGGACACGGACGTACGCAGCCGCGGCGTGGCGGCGCTACCGGTAGCAGGGCCAGTCGAACCGGGGATCGCGGCGAATGGGGCGGCGGTCGTTGGCCGCGAGCAGGGTCACCTCGAAGCGGCCATCGATGGACCGCTCCCCTTCCAGGTGATAGTGCTCGTCGAAGTAGGCGGTGACGATCGGCAGTTCCTTGCGGAAGTTCTCGAGGTCCTGGCCGCTCGCCAGCAGGACGACCGGCACCGACTGTCGCGCCAGGCGCGCCACGGTCAGCTGCTGCGCCTCCTCGCTGCCGAAGAACCCGGGGCGCAGGTCGGCGTGTCCGCCGGCAAAGGCGCGCTCGGACAGCGCCAGCACCTGCGGGAGGTAGTGCTGCATGAAGATGCGGTCGGTCGGGACGGTGCAGTCGCGCAGATACACCGCCAGGTCGAGGATGTGCGGCGTGCCGGGCTCCACCCACTTCTCGATCGGCCAGGTGTCCGCGTAGCGGCTCCACATGAACGAGCCCCGATCGAACGCCTTCGGCACGCCGTCGAGCAGCGTGGAGTTGTCGAGGCGGTCGTACAGGTCGTGCGACAGGGTGGCGGCCGACACGAGTCCCACGGCCGCCACGGCCACCACCACCCCGGCGGTCGCCACCCGCACGTGCCGGTCGACCGGGCCTCGCAGACCGCGCGCGCGGCCCACGAGGAGCGCCCAGGCCGCAGCCAGCATCCAGGCCAGCAGCAACACGTGCGGCACCGAGGGATCCGCCAGGCGCGCCGCGAGGGGACTGCGCAGGAACCCGGCGTTGAGGACGAGTCCCAGCACGCACACGACCAGCATCTTGGGGACGGCCCTCGGCCACCCCGGACGAAACCCGTCCCGGGCGAGGGCCAGCACGCCGAGCGCCAGCACGGGCAGGATCAGTTCCAGGTAGTAGAGCCACGCGATCCGGTTGTCGCGCAACACGGCGACGACATGCCCGGGCCCCATGCCGTCCGCCGCCGCGTCGGACACCCCGTCGGGATTGTCGAACAGCCCCGGCCAGATGACGGGGGCGCGCGCCCGGTCGTGCGCCGCCCACTCCGATCCCTCGCGCAGATACGACACGAAGCCGCCATTGACCTCGATGAAGGCCAGGTAGGGAGCCAGCATCGCGAGCACCAGCACGCCGTACACGAGGGCGTGGCGCACGCGCCTCCCCCACGGCACGCCGGTCAGGCTGGCCAGCGCCACGGCCATGCCCACGCCCACGAACGCCGCGTGGTCGTGCCGGAACAGGAACCCCACGGCGGTCACGAGCGCCACGAGCGCCAGCCGCCACGTGGTGACGCGGTCGATCACCGCCCAGATCGCCGGAATCGCGGCGACGTAGACGAGGATCTTCGGGTAGTTGTAGAAGCGCGGCTCGAGCAGCACCTGGAACGCGACCGCCACCAGCGCGATGACGATCGAGCCGGAGACGCGCGTGGCGAGCAGGAACGTGGCCGACACGCATGCCGACAGCACGGTGACCGTGAAGACCAGTTCCGACAGCGTGCCGCGGCCGCCCAGCCACTGCACGGCGGCCCCGACGTAGTAGAAGAGCGGCGCCCCGTGATCCACGAAGTCGCGCACGGGCAGCTCACCGAACAGGATCTGCCAGCCGCGCACCAGGTAGAAGAAATGGTCGTCGGTGAGGCCTGCAAAGCTTCCGCCTGGATCATTGAAGCGGAAGAGCCAGTTGAAGAAGAAGAGGGCGACGGCGACCGCCGCCATCACCGCGGCGCGGGCTCTCGACGGGAACGACGCGCTCACCGGACGGTCCCTGCGCCTCGGGCCTCACCCTGTGCCTGCCGGGTCAGGGCCAGCGCCGCGGCGAGCCGGACAGCCTCGACCATGCTGGACGCGTCCGCCACGTCGCGGCCGGCGATGTCGAAGGCCGTCCCGTGGTCCACCGACGTCCGGATGATCGGCAGGCCCAGCGTGACATTCACCGCACGACCGAAGGCCACGAGCTTGACCGGTATCAGCCCCTGGTCGTGATAGCAGGCCACAACCACGTCGAACTCGCCACGCATGGCCCTCACGAAGAGCGTGTCGGCCGGGAAGGGACCGGACACGTCGAGGCCCGCGGCGCGGGCAACGCTGACTGCCGGGCGCAGGACGCGGAGTTCCTCGTCGCCGAGGACGCCCTCTTCGCCGGCGTGGGGATTCAGGCCGGCCAGCGCCACACGCGGGCGCTGCAGTCCGAAGCGTGGGAGGTCCGACGCCACCAGTTCGAAGACGTCCGCCAGGCGGTCGGCGGTGATGGCTGCGGGGACCTCGGCCACGGGCAGGTGCACCGTCGCCAGCACGACCTTCAGGGGATCGGACCAGAACAGCATCGCCACGCGAGGCGCGCCCGTGAGATGGGCCAGCAGGTCCGTGTGCCCCTTCCAGGGCAGGCCGGCCCGGGCGAACGCGACCTTGCTGACCGGCGCGGTCGCGACCGCGTCCACCGTGCCGGTGACCGCGTCGGCCACGGCCCGGCAGATGACGTCGTAGGCGGCGCGTCCCGACTCGGCCGACACCACCCCTGGGGTCACCGACGACAGGTCGTCCGGCCCATAGATCACCGGGCGGCAGACCGCGAGCACACGGGGATCGGTGGCCGCCTTCCGGGCGATCTCCGGGCCGATGCCGGCCGGGTCGCCCACGGTGATGGCCACGCGTGGCGTCATCCGGGAATCATGACACGCGCACGGGGCGGATCGCATCCGCCCCGGAGAGGCACCGGCGGATCGCATCCGCCCCGGAGTGGCGCCGGCGGATCGCATCCGCCTCGGAGAGGCGCCGGCGGATCACATCCGCCCCGCAGCAGGGAGCGCGCCTAGAGCTGCAGCACCAGCCAGTCGGCCACAACCTTCGGGCTGGCATTGCGCTCGAGCGCGGCCAAGGCCCGATCGACCGCGGTATAGGCCCGTCGTGTCCGCTCGCCGTCCCAGGCCGGCACCATTGCGGCCAGGTCGTGCTCCATATCGGCGTTGGCCAGCAGCGCCGACCCCGCGCTCGCGCCGACGAGGCTCAGGTCGCGCAGGAGCGACGACGCCGCGCGCAGGCAGGTGGCCAGTCGATCGCGCTCGCTGGCCGACGACCCGCCGCCTGCGCGGCCGGCCAGGTCCTTCACCGCGCCAAGGCGGCGACCGGGATCCGCGAGCCGGCCCACGTCGACGAGCAGCCGGTGCGCGGCCGCGCGGGCCTCGGTGATGTCGAGCCCCTGGGCCGCCAGGGCCCCGCCCACACTGCCATCGGCATCGGCGGCCAGCGCGCGAGCCTCGGGCTCGGGCAGGCCGTGGTCCCGCATGAGCACGTCTGCCACCTCGCGCGCCGTGAGCGCGCCGAACCGCAGTCGCGGGCACCGCGAGCGCACGGTGGCGAGCAGGGCATCGGGCAACGACGACACGAGCAGGAAGATCGATGCCGAGGGCGGCTCCTCCAGCGTCTTGAGGAGGGCGTTCTGCGCGGCCGGCACCAGCGCGTCGGCTTCGTCGATCACGACCACGCGACGCCGTGCCTCGAAGGGCCGATAGCGGGTGCTGTCGATGACGTCCCGCACGGGGTCGATCTTGATGGCGCCCGATTCGCCCGGTTCGAGCACGACGACGTCGGGATGCGCACCGCGCAGGATGCGGCGGCAGGTCGGGCACTGCCCGCACCCGTCGCGTTCGAACCCGGCGGACGTGACCGGCTGCGTGCAGTTGAGGGCGAGCGCCATGGCCGTGGCCGTCCGGCGCTTGCCAACGCCGGACCGCCCGGCCAGCAGCAGCACGGGCGGCAGGGTCTCGCGGGCAATGGCGCGTGCGAGCAGCGCGAGCAGGCGGTGGTGGCCGACGATCGACGCGAAGGACATGATCCGGACGACGGGGCTACTGCTGGCCGGCCGGTTCGGTCCGCCGACGACCACCGCCGAACAGGCGTCCCCAGAAGCCCCGCTTCTTCTCGGGCTCGGGCTTCACCTGGGGAGCCGCGGGCGGAGCCGCAGCCACCTCCACGACGGGTGCAGGGGCGGCCGCAGCGGGCGCGGGCGCGGCGACCGGCGGAGGCGCCGGGTCGGACATCCCGGACGTGCCTCCCGCGAAGAAGCGGAACAGCGATCGGCCGTGCAGCGGACAGAAGTCGAGCGGCTCGGTGCCGTGCGCGAAGTACTCGGTGTACACCATCGACGCGCCACCCTCGTCGTGCGCGCCACGGCAGGCGTCGGTCGCCAGGCGCCCGCTGAGCCGGCAGATGCTGACGCCGTTGACGGTGTCGGGCTGCTCCAGCCAGTCGGCCTCGTCACCCTCGGTCGCGGCGGCCATGAAGCGCCCCCACAGGGGCACGACGGTCGTGCCCGCGTAGCCGTTGCCGATGATCGGCCGTGGTGTGTCGTAGCCAATCCACACGCCCGTCGCCAGGTGGGGCGTGAAGCCCACGAACCAGGCGTCGTGGTAGTCGTTGGTGGTGCCCGTCTTGCCGGCGGCCGGCAGCCGGAAGCCGACGTTGCGCGCCTGCCAGGCGGTGCCCGCGTCGACCACGTCGGCCAGCAGCGACGCCATGAGGAACGCGGTGGACTCCTCCATGACGCGCTCCGGCTCCACGGCGCCGTCGAAGAGGAGCTCGCCGTCGGCCGTCTCCACCCGCCGGATGAGCGTGGGCGCGGGCAGCAGGCCTCCGTTGGCAAAGGCCGCGTAGGCCGTCGTCATCGACAACAGCGTCACCTCGCCCGAGCCGAGGGCCAGCGACGGCACCGGCGGCACCGCCCCCACACCCATGCGCTTGGCGTAGCTCACCGTCTCGGGAATGCCGACCCATTGCAGCATCCGCACCGCGGCGCGGTTGCTCGACGTGCGGAGGGCCGCCCGCACACTCATCGTCGGGCTCTCGGAGTGCTCGTCCTCGGGAACCCAGTCGCCGTCGAGCGTGGGAATCGGCTCGTCGAGCCCTGTGAGGATCGTGGCCGGCGAGTAGCCCGCCTCGAGCGCCGCCGCGTAGACGAACGGCTTGAACGATGATCCGGGCTGGCGTCGTGCCTGCATCGAGCGGTTGAAACTGCTCTGCGAGAAGTCGCGCCCGCCCACCATCGCGCGTACGTCGCCGGTGGCGGGATCGAGGGCGACCAGCGCGGCCTGCAGGGGCTCGCCGTCCGGATTGCGCCGACGCCCCTGGCGCTTCTCGATGTCTTCGAGCGCCCGCATCACCTCGGCCTCGGCCGCCTTCTGCATATCGAGGTCGATGGTCGTGAACACGCGCAGGCCGCCCTGGGACACGCGCTCCCAGCCGAAGCGCGCCACGAGTTCCTGCCGCACTTCCTCCTTGAAGTACTGGCCGTAGCCCTCTTCGCCGCGCAGCAGATCGTTGAGGACGACGGGGGACGCGACGGCCGACGCGTAGGTGTCCTCGTCGATGGCGCCCGAGGAGCGCATCGCCTGCAGCACGATGTTGCGCCGGGACGTGGCGCGCTCGAGGTTGATGGTCGGCGCGTAGGTGGACGGCGACTTCACGAGCCCGGCGAGCAGCGCCGCCTCGGGCACGTCGAGGTCGGATGCCGGCTTGCCGAAGAAGCCGAGTGATGCCGCCTCGATGCCGTAGAGGCCATCCCCGAAGTAGACCTTGTTCAGGTACAGCTCGAGGATCTCGTCCTTGGAGAACTCGCGCTCGAGCCGCGTGGCCACCACCACCTCGCGGAGCTTGCGACTGATCGTCTTGTCGGGCGTGAGAAAGCTCTGGCGGGCGAGCTGCTGGGTGAGGGTGCTCCCCCCCTGGGCGGCCCGCCCCTCGCGCAGGTTCTGCAGTGCGGCGCCCACGACCCGGACCACGTCCACGCCCCCGTGGCGGTAGAACCGCTGGTCCTCGATGGCGACGAGCGCGGCGATGAGATGCGGCGACACGCGCGAGAGGGGCACCTCGAGGCGCTGTTCGCGAAAGATCGTGAAGGCGTGGCGGTCGTTGACGTCGAGGAGTGTAGTGGCCTGGGGCATGGCGCCCACGGCCTGGAGCGCGGCATTGTCGGGCAGCCCCGTGAACACCGTACGCGCCATCCAGGCCGCGCCGGCGATGGAACCCCAGGTCAGGAGGGCCAGAACCAGCATCGTGGCGGCGAACACGAACCGGTTGGCCCGCACGACGGGCGTCAGGCGTTCGAGGGCAATAAGCTTCATGAGAGATCTGCTGGATCGCATCTGCACCGACCGCAGTCGAGTTGGCAACGGCCGTGCCAGAAGGCATCGGCTCGTACACGGAGGTCCTGGCGGCCGACAGCGGAGCCGAGCCTGGGGAACCCTACACGGCCGTGTAAGTTCGGCGGGTACCCGGCAGCCTTCTAGAACCCATCTCAATACATGGGGTCGGCATTCGGCCGGCGATTGCATCCCACCTGGCGGCGTTGCTCCTCCCTCACATACGGCCGGTATGCTCGGTCGTCGCGCCTGGCCAGCCGGGCGCCTCGCCGCCCTCGGTGCTGCGCTCCCATGTGTGAGATGGGTTCTAGTCTACTCGCACCGCTCCCCGCCCCTGCCGCCGCCAGGTGTCCGCCGTCGGGCGCCGCTGCCCGATCGAGGGCTACGACACCTCGACCATTCCACTTCGGGCGTTCCGGCCCGCAGTTCAGGGGAGCGTGAGCGCCACGTCGCGGGACTCCTCGCCGTCGATGAGCCGGAGACGCACATCCCGGACGCTGGGCGGAGCGTCGAACACGAACTCGACCGCCGCCGCGGAATTGCCGGGCACGCCTCTGCCGGCCGAGCGGAAGGGCGCGCTCGGCTGACCGTCGACGACGAGCCGAAGCGCGCCGTCGCCGAAATAGCTGGTATTGCGCGCCCGGTTGTCGAGCCGCACGGTCGCGGCCAGCCTGGTGACGTTGACGAAGTGCTGGCGCGTCAGGCTGGTCAGCAGGTACGAGCGGTCCGCGCGGTCGAGCAGCATCAGGGGCAATTCCGTGCCGAGCACGGGTTCGGCCGGCGCGGCGGTGACGGTCGCCACAGGCCCGCCGGCAGCCGTGAGGTCGAGCGGTACTTCTGCCGTCTGGTCGCCGGTCACGAAGCGCAGCGTGGCTTCGGACGCCGCGCCCGGGAGGGCGAAGTCGAGCGTGCCCTCCTGCTGCGCGTAGCCACCGACGACTTCGTTCAACCCGCTCTCCGGCGCCCTCGCCACACCGTCCACGACCAGGCGAAACGTCTGGTCCCAGAAGTTCACGGGGGAGCGCCCTTCGTTCGAGAGCAGCATCTCGATGCGCAGGTGCGGGTTCGGGTCGCCCTCGACGAGGCTCAACCCACGCAGCGTGTAGACCACGTCGCCGAATGCGACCGATGCCACGGGGGCACGCAATGTCGTGCCCGCCCCTGCCTCCCCGGCACCGGCAGACGCCTGGCCCCCGGCCCCCGGCACCGTGGCGCTGGCGCCCCCGGGCTGCGCGTCTCCGAGGCCGGGCGCCGCCGGATCGCCCGGCCCGTTCTGCACACCGGCCCCGTCGGGAACACCTGACTCGCGCGGCACGATCTGAGAGAGCAGGGCCGCGGCGAAGAGCGCGGCCGCGATGCCCACGCCCCACACCCATCGCCGGCCCTGCGCGACGGCGGGCGGGCCCTCCGTCAGCACGCCCGGAGAGCCGATGCGAGGAGCCACGACCCGGATCAGGCGTTCCACGTCGGCGTCCCACGTCTCGTCGCGTAACGAAAGAGCCTGTCGCCGGCTGAGCGCCTGCAGGTCCTCGGGCAACGCCCCGCGCGGCGGCATGCCCGCCCCCTCGACGAGCACGGGCACGACCAGCACATCGGGGCGCGCCAGGGCGCCGGCCACCTCGATGCGCACGTAGTCGTCGGGCGAGTCGAGCCGACTCGCTCCGCCCTGGCTCGCCAGCCACTCGCGGCCGATGACGACCAGTGCCACGCGGCACGCCCGCAGCCCCTGGTCGATGGCCGCCACGAAGTCCTGACCGGCGACCAGGGTGTCGACGTCACGGAACACGGCGTCGGCACCGAAACGCCGCTCGAGCGCCTCGTGCAGACGACCGGCGTAGCCGGAAGAATCGTCACGCCGGTAGCTGATGAAGATCGTGGGCACAGTCGTGTGGGACCGGCGACCGGAGGGCCGGCGGTCCCCGCGATTATAGAAGCCCTCTCAGAAGCGGCGCGGGCATTCTGCTCAGCCGGGCCGACTCCTCACCTGCCCGCCTGCGCGCATCGCGCCCTCACAGGTGGCAACTCACCCCATGTCCTCCCGCGGCGGACGTCCGAGCCGAATCCCGCCCCGGCGCACGCGTCGGACAAACACGGACACTGCGCAGAACGTTGTGCCGGGCACTGCATGCCGCGCGTATGCTGTCGGGCATTCCACGCTCTGCGGGAGGTTGGGCATGCGGCAGCTGTTCGTGGCAATGGCCCTGATGGTCCTTGCGGCGCCGATTCCGGTGGCCGCGCAAACCTGGCTTCGCGTCCAGTCGCCCCACTTCACGTTCGTGGGCGACGCCCGGGAGCGCGACATCCGTCGCGTCGCGGAGCAGCTCGAGCGCTTCCGCGGCGTGATGCTGGCCACGCTGACGCGACAGGACGACGTCTCGCCGGTGCCGACGGTCGTCGTCGTGTTCGCCTCCGACCGGTCGTTCCGTCCGTACCAACCCAGGTTCGAGGGACGACGCGTCGAGGTCGCCGGCTATTTCCTCAACCGCGAGGACATCAACTATCTCGCCATCAACGGGAGCCTCGGCTACGGCGCCATCCAGACCGTGTTCCACGAGTACACGCACTTCGTCATGAGCTCGCTCTACGGACGGCTGCCGACGTGGCTCAACGAGGGACTCGCGGAATACTACGAAGCCCTCGAGGAGCGCGACGGGGGCAGGACCGTCATCCTCGGCCGCGCCCCCAGCGTCCACCTCGACCCGCTGACCAACGTCAGCCTCATCCCGCTGGCGCAGTTGCTCGCGGTGGATCAGTCCTCGCCCCTGTACAACGAGGGCAGCCGGCGAGGCGTGTTCTACGCGCAGTCGTGGGCGCTCACGCACTACCTGCTGCTCGGCAGCGAGACACGACGAGCGCAGTTCACGGCCTATCTGGGCCTGCTCGGCAGCGGCACGCCGTCGGTGGCGGCCTTCGCCCAGGCGTTCGGGGACGATCTGGGACCACTCGAGACGGAGCTGCGGGAATACGTCCGCCGATTCAGCTTTCCGGCGCAAAGTCTCTCGCTGAGCGGAGGGGACACGGAGACCGCGATCTCGCGCGGTGAGCGGCTCACGCCCTCGGTGGCGCAGGGCTACCTGGGCGATCTGCTCGCGCGCGTGGGCCACACCGACGAGGCACGGACGCTCCTGCAGCGGACCATCGAGACAGACACGACAGCGGCCCGTGCACGCGCCGCGCTGGGCCTGCTCGACCTGCGTACCGAGCGCGTGGACGAGGGCCTCGTGCAGCTCGAGGAAGCGGCACGGCTCGACGCCGACGACCCGTGGATCAGTGTCGCCCTTGGCCAGGCCTACGTGGAGCGCACGGGACGCCAGGACGATACGGCCGCGCAGATGGAGACGCTGCGCCTCGCCCGTGTCCCCCTCGCCCGTGCCGTGGCACGCGACCCGGACGTGGCGCACGCCTCGGCCCTGCTGGGGGCGGTGGAGGCCAGGCTCGGTGAACGTCCGGACGACGCGCTGCGGCTGCTCGTGCGCGCGGTGCAGCTCGCACCGGCGCGCGACTACTACCGGCTGCTGCTGGCCGAGGCGCTGGCACGCGCGCGCGACTACGACCGGGCCACACAACAGCTCGGCGTGCTCCTGGCCGGCGGCGGCGAGCCGGAGTTCAAGGAGCAGGCCAGACGCATGCTCGCGCAGGTGGCCGAACTGCGCCGGGCGGTGCTCGACGCCCAGCGCGCAGCCCGCAACCCCAGTGCATTGCCCTCACCGGACGCCGGACCAGGCGTGAGCCGCGTCCCTGACACGCCAGGGGCCGCGACTGCGGCCTCCGCCGGCACAGCCTCCTCCGCGGAAACAGCGGCCTCGCCTACTCCAGCGTCACCGTCCACCCCGACGCCTGACGGTGCGGGCACTGGGCTGACGGACGCGGTGCCCGCCACCAGCGCCCCCCCGGGCAGCAGCCCCATCCTGCGGCCCGTGGGCGCCGGCGAGACGCGCGCGTCCGGCGTCTTCACCGGGGTGGTCTGCCTGGCCGGCGGGATCGAGCTGGTGTTCGAGACCGCGAACGGGACGCTGTGGCTGGCGGCCCTCGCGTTCACCGACGTGGACTTCATCTCCCATCGCGCCGACGCGCCGGCCGCGGTCGGCTGCGGTCCGCTCGCGCGGCCTATGCCGGCGCTCGCGACCTACCGCACCGACGGACCCACGCGCGGGACCGCAGGCATCGTGGTCGCTGTGGAGGTCGTGCCCGACGGCTTCGTGCCGCGCTGACCGGCTCGCGCGCAAGCGCTCCTCTCCGGAGGGAGCCAACGGGCACGCTGTGATACGGTGGCCCGAGCCCGCGGCGGGCTGCTGCGCGATGAGACGACGACGCACGGACAACGACCCGCTCTGGTACAAGGACGCCGTCATCTACGAGCTGTCCGTGAAGTCGTTCTGCGACGGCAACGGCGACGGCATCGGCGACTTCGCAGGCCTGCTCGGGAGGCTCGACTACGTGCAGAGCCTCGGCGTCACCTGCATCTGGCTGCTGCCGTTCTTCCCCTCGCCCCTGCGGGACGACGGCTACGACATCTCCGATTACCTGAGCGTGCACCCGGCCTACGGCACGCTCGACGAGTTCCGCACGTTTCTCGCATCCGCGCACGACCGGGGTCTCCGCGTCGTGATCGAACTCGTCCTCAATCACACCTCGGACCAGCACCCCTGGTTTCAGCGGGCCCGGCGCGCGCCCGCCGGCTCACCGGAACGGGATTTCTACGTCTGGAGCGACACGGACCTCCGGTACCGCGACACGCGCATCATCTTCTCGGATCTCGAGCGGTCCAACTGGCAGTGGGACCCGCTGGCGCAGGCGTACTACTGGCACCGCTTCTTCAATCACCAGCCGGATCTCAACTGGGAGAATCCGGCCGTGGTCCGCGAGATGACGGCGGTGCTCGACTACTGGCTCGACATGGGCGTGGACGGCTTCCGGCTCGACGCGGTGCCCTACCTGGTCGAACGGGAAGGCACGCGCAACGAGAACCTGCCCGAGACCCACGCCATCATCCGGACGATCCGGGCACACACCGACCGCCGCGGCCCGGGCCGGATGCTGCTGGCCGAGGCCAACCAGCCGCCGGCCGACGTACGGGCCTACTTCGGCAGCGGGGACGAGTGCCACATGGCGTATCACTTCCCCGTGATGCCGCGCCTCTTCATGGGCATCCACCTTGAAGACCGCCAGCCGATCGTGGAGGTGATGGAGCGCACGCCGGTGATTCCGGACTCGTGCCAGTGGGCGCTCTTCCTTCGCAATCACGACGAGCTCACGCTCGAAATGGTCACCGACGACGAGCGCGACTACATGTACCTCGCCTACAGCCAGGACCCGCAGACCCGTCTGAACGCCGGCATCAGGCGCCGGCTGGCACCCCTCGTCCGCAACGATCGCCGGCGCATCGAGCTGCTGGTCGCGATGCTCTTCTCGCTGCCGGGCACGCCGATCATCTACTACGGGGACGAGATCGGCATGGGCGACAACGTGCAACTGGGCGATCGGCACGGGGTACGGACCCCGATGCAGTGGACGAACGAGCGCAACGCCGGCTTCTCGAAGGCGGAGGAGGCCGACCTGTGCAGCCCCGTGATCGTCGATCACGTCTTCGGGTATCACACGGTGAACGTGGCCGCCCAGGAGAACGATTCCTTCTCGCTGCTCCACTGGACACGGAACATGGTGCGACTGCGGCAGCTGTTCTCGGTGTTTGGCCGCGGCACGATCGAGTTCCTGGCGCCGGCCAACCAGAAGGTGCTGGCCTATCTCCGGCGCTACGACGGCGACGCCATCCTCTGCGTGGTCAACCTGTCGCGCACCGCCCAGCCCACGGCCCTCGACCTTGGTGAGTATGCGGGCTACGTGCCGGTCGAGATGCTGGGCTACACCGAGTTCCCGACGATCGGCCACGATCCGTACGTGCTGGCCCTGGGCCCCTATGACTTCTACTGGTTCGAGCTCCAGCGTGCGAACACCTGAGGCCGTGGCCCAGGCCGACGTCGTCGTCGCGCTCACGAGCTGGAACGACGTGGGCACGATCGGGACGGTCGCGCGTGCCGTGCGGGAAGGCGCGGACCGCGCGGTCGGCGCAGGGCGGGTGTGCTTCGTCCTGGCCGACGCCGGATCCACCGACAGCAGCCGGGAGCTTGCCCGGGAGGCGCTCGGCCACGACGCCTGCGTGGATGTCGCGTGCGCGCCCGGTGCCCCGCTGGCCGAGCCGCTCTATCACGGGCACCCGAACCGTCCGGGCGTGGTGCGCGGGGCGATGGAGGCGGCCCGGCGGCTCGGGGCACGGGCCTGCGCGGTCCTCGACGCATCGCTCGACACCGTGGAGCCCGAGTGGATCGAGCGGCTCGTGGGGCCGGTGCTGCAGGAGAACTTCGATTACGTGTCGCCTCACTTCCACAGGCGCGTCGGCGAAGGGGCGCTGACACGCGGGCTGGTCTACCCGTTGTTCCGCGCCCTCTACGGGGTGCGCCTGCACCAGCCCGCGGGCAGCGAGTTCGGCTGCTCGCCACGCCTGATCGCGCAGTGTCTCGAACAGGATTTCTGGGAGGCCGAGCGCGCCGGCCCCGGCGTGGACCTCTGGATCTCGAGTGCCGCCGCGTGCGGCGACCTCCGTCTGTGCGAGGCCTCGCTCGGCGTGCGGCACGCCGCCTGTCGCGGGATGGTGCCGGACCTGGGGAGCCAGATCGCGCAGGTGGCGGGCGCCCTCTTCGACGATCTCTCGCACAGGGCCGGCGACTGGCAGCGCGTGCGCGGCTCGACCGCGGTGCCGCTGTTCGGCGCCCCAGGCGACAGCCGGCAGGCGCAGGCGCCTCCCGATGCCGAGGCCCTCCTGGCGGCGTTCCGGCTGGGCCAGCAGGAACTGCGGGACATCTGGATGTTTGCGCTCGCGCCGAAGACGCTGGTCGAAATCCGCAAGCTCAGTGGCCTGCCCACGGGCCAGTTTCGCTTCGACGACCGCCTGTGGGCGACCATCGTCTACGACTTCGCGGTCGGCCATCACCTGCGGGTCATCGCGCCGGAGCACCTGCTCCGGTCGCTCACCCCGCTCTTCAGCGGATGGCTGGCCTCGTTCGTGCTCGAGATGGGCGACGCCGACGCGGCGGCGCTCGACGCGCGCGTGGAGCAGCTGTGCGAGGCGTTCGAGTCCGAGAAGCGGCACCTGATCGCCAGGTGGCGCTGGCCGGAGCGACTGCGGTGACCTGACAACGCTCAACCGGGGGGCATGACTGGAGGACGCGACATGTGGGCAGAAGTGGAACGGATCCTGCGGCAGGCGATGACACAGATCTCCGTGTCGATCGCCAGCTTCCTGCCGGGGCTGCTCGTGGCCATCGTGCTGATGCTCATCACGCTGGGCATTGCCTTCGTCGTGAAGGCGGTGCTCGTCCGAGGGCTCCGGGGCCTCGAGTTCGACAGGCGCGCGGAGCAGTGGGGCCTGACCGCGCCCGTGGGATGGCCCGCACCGATGAGTCCGACGACTGCCGTGGCACGGCTGGCCTTCTGGTTCTCGGTGCTGCTCGGGCTGCTGCTGAGCCTCACTGCGCTCAACGCCTCGCTGCCGTCGCGCCTCGCCCTCACGATCTTCGAGTACGTGCCGCACCTGCTGGCGGCGATCGCGATCCTGATCGTGGGCACTGCCGGCGCGCAGTTCCTGGCACGCTCGGCCCTGATTGGCGCGGTCAACATGCATCTCCAGTCGGCGCGCCTGCTCAGCCTGGCGGTGAAGTGGCTCGTGCTGCTCGTGGCCATTGCCATCGCGCTCGACCACCTCGGACTCGGGGGGTCGGTGCTGCCCGTGGCGTTCGCCATCCTGTTCGGCGGCGTGGTGTTCGCGGCGGCCCTGGCGGTGGGCCTGGGGGCACGCGACGCCGTGAGCCACGCCATCGACCGCCAGCTCCACGAGCCCCCGCCCGAACAGAACGTCAGCCACATCTGAGGACGACACGGTGCTGACGGCGGCGTTCCTGGCCATCGTGGCGTTCGTGATCGCAACCGGGGTGCGGGCCGCCTCGCGCGGCCTGCCGCCTCGGACGCGGCCCCGGTGGCGGACCGCAGGCCTCGCGGTGGCGTGGCTCGCGCTGACCGGGGCCCTGCCCCTGTCGGGCCTGCTGCGGCCAGACGGCCCCCTGCCGGCGCCCCTGTTCATGGCGGTCATCCTTGCCGTGAGCGTCGCCGTCGCGGCAGGGGCGCCAGGCCGCCGCATGGCGGCGCAGACGCCCCTGTGGGCGCTCGTCGGTTTCCAGGCGTTCCGCCTGCCCCTGGAGCTCGTGCTGCACGAGTGGGTGGCGGCCGGCATCGCGCCGCCGCAGATGACCTGGACGGGACAGAACCTCGACATCGTGGCCGGGGCCCTGGCGCTCGTGTCGATCCCTGCCGTGCGGCGGCGGCCGGTCCTGGCGTGGGTGCCCACCGTGGTGGGGCTTGCCCTGCTGCTGAACGTCATCCGCGTCGTGGCGCTGTCGCTGCCCGGACCGCTCCAGGCGTTCGAGGCGCCGGTGCTGCTCCCCTTCCGCTTCCCGCATGTGTGGATCGGCACGGTGTGCGTGGCGGGCGCCCTGACGAGCCATCTCGTAGCGCTGCGGGCCCTGCTTGGCCAGTCCCGGCTGAGCGACGGGCCCGGGCGACGCCCGGACACGCCTCCGTCGGCCGCAACCGGTGTATAAATCTGTGTTCCGTCCGTCCATCGCGGTTGCCGGGGCGCGAGCCCGGCGACCAGCCGTCGTTCGCCAGGCGCGCACCGCGCACACGACATCATGCCGACCAGACGTCCCGGGCCCTCGGGAGCGGGGGCCGCGTCGGAATTGTTCCCGGTGGTCTACGGCGAGCTGCGGAAGGTCGCCCGCCAGTACCTGGGGCGCGAGCGCGCCGAGCACACGCTGCAGCCCACCGCGCTCGTGCACGAGGCCTGGCTCCGGCTGCGCGACCAGCGCCGCGTGGCGTGGCAGGGGCGCACGCACGTCCTGGCAGTCGGGGCGCAAGCCATGCGCCGTGTGCTGGTGGACCACGGCCGCGCGCAGAAGCGCGTCAAGCGCGGGGGCGGCGCCGCCCGCCTCACGCTCCACGACTGGCTCGATGCGGCCGAGGACCGTCCACTCGACATCGAAGAGGCCCTGGCACTCGACGACGCCCTGACGCGGCTGGCAGCGCTCGACGAGCGCCAGGCGACGGTGGTCGAGATGCGGTACTTCGGGGGACTGTCGGTCGCGGAGGTGGCTGAACTGCTCGGCGTCTCCACGCGCACCGTCGAGGGCGAGTGGACCCATGCGCGGGCGTGGCTCCGGCGCGAGCTGTCCGCGGCGGGTGCGCCATGAGTTCTCTGCACGCGCGCGCGAAGGCGCTCTTCCTGGAGGCACTCGAGCGCCCGGCGGAAGGCCGGGCGGCCTTCCTGGCCGAGGCCGCAGGAGCCGACGAGGCGCTGCGCGAGGAGGTCCTGGCGCTGCTGGCCTGTCACAGCGGGTCGGACGGGGACACGGGCCCGCCCACGACGACCCTGCCCGCAGGCACCGCGGATCGCTTCGCGCCAGGCGACGTCTTCGCCGGGCGCTACCGCATGATCACGCGCCTGGGCCGGGGCGGCATGGGCGACTTGTGGCGCGCCGACGACCTGGTGGTGGACACGCCTGTCGCGCTGAAGCTGATTCGGGCGGGCGGGCCGGGCCGGCGCGAAGCCCTGCTCAACGAGGTCCGGCTGGCGCGCCAGATCACGCATCCGGCCGTCTGCCGCGTGTTCGATGTGGGCGTCGCTGAGGAGGAGGTCTTCCTCTCCATGGAGCTCGTGCAGGGGGAGGACCTCGCCGCCCTGCTGCGGCGAGTCAGCCGGCTTCCCTCCGAGAAGGTGCTCGACATCGCCCGTCAGCTGTGCGCCGGCGTGGCGGCCGCACACGACCGCCAGGTGCTGCACCGCGATCTCAAGCCGGCCAACGTGCTGATCGACGAAGACGGCCTGGTCAAGATCACCGACTTCGGCATCGCCACCACCGCCGGCGCCGCCCGCGCCGGGGGCGCGGGCACGCCGGCGTACATGGCTCCGGAACAGGCCACCCAGGCCGGCCCCCTGACCGAGCGGACCGACATCTATGCGCTCGGGCTCGTGCTGTACGAGCTGGTGACCGGCCGCCATGCGTTTGGTGCCGCCGCGTCGGGGCGCGACGTGCCCCTCGTCCGCCCGTCCGCGCTCGTGCCGGGCGTGGACCCAGGGCTCGAACGCGCCATCGTGCAGGCCCTCTCCCGCGATCCGGCCCGGCGCCCGGCGTCGGCCAGGGCCCTCGCCTCGCTCCTCCCGCCCGAGACGGAAGGCGTGGCACGCGCCGCCACGCGCGGCACGGAGCCGACGACGCGCGCCGGCACACGGCGCACGGCGGGCTTCGTGGTTGCGATCGCCGCGGCCCTCGCCGTCATTGGGGGCACCCTCGTCCTCATGCGTCCGCAGGCCGCAGGCGCGCTCACCGCGCGGGACACCATCATCCTGGCCGACGTCCTGAACACCACGGGCGATCCCGTGTTCGACGGCACGCTGCACGTGGCGCTGGCCGTGGCCCTCGAGCAGTCGCCGTTCATCCGGGTCTTTCCCGACGAGCGCGTGCAGGAGACCCTGCGCCTCATGCAGCGCCCTCCGGACGAGCCCATCACGCGAGCCGTCGCGCGCGAGATCGCGCAGCGTGCGCAGCTGAAGGCCCTCATTGCGGGGTCCATCGCGAGTCTCGGGCGCAACTACGTGCTCGCTGTCGAAGCCATCGACGCCCGGACGGGGGACGTGATGGCGCGCGAGCAGGTGGAGGCCACCGGTAAGGAGGAGGTACTCACGGCCCTCGGGGCCGCGGCGGTCCGGCTGCGCGAGCGGCTGGGTGAGTCGCTCCCCTCGCTCCAGCGATTCGACGTGCCGCTGCCGCAGGCGACGACGCCGTCGCTCGAGGCGCTGCAGGCCTACGCCCGGGCGCTCGATCGCGGCCGGGCGGTGCCGCGCCTGGAGGCGATTCCCCACCTGCAACGCGCCCTGGAACTGGCGCCGGACTTCGCGATGGCGATGGCCCTCCTGTCCGGCATCTACGCCAACACCAGCCAGACGGCGCTGGCACCCGAGCTGTCGAGGCGTGCCTACGAGCTGCGCGACAGGGTCAGCGAGCGCGAGCGGTTCGTCATCGCCTGGCGCTACCACCGCGACGCGACCCAGGCCTGGGACAAGGCGCTCGAGCTGGCGCGCACCTGGACCGCCACCTATCCGCGCGAGCCCATGGCCTTCAACAGCCTCGGCATCGCGGCCATGCGGTTCGGGCAGTGGGAACAGGCGGCCGAGGCGCTGCGCGAGGCAATACGGCTCGATCCGAAGTACGTGACGCCGTACGCCAACCTGGTCCAGACGCTCGTGGCGCTCGAACGGATCGACGAGGCTCGCGCGGTGCTGGAGAGTGCCGAGGCGGAGCAGCTGGATCTCAACGTGCTGCACCGGTGGGGCTACCTGCTCGGATTCCTCACAGACGATACCGCCGCGATGGCCCGTCACCTCGCGGCGGTGCGCGCCACGACCGCGGGATTTGCCGCCGACGCCTGGGAGCCGCGCGTCCAGGCCTTCGGGGGCCGTCTCGCGTCGGCGCATCGGTCCTTCCAGGTGGCGGCGGCCACCGCCCTGCAGAACGGCTTCAACGAGGTGGCGGCGGACTGGAGGCTCGAGGACGCCGAGGCGCACGCGGCCGCGGACGACTGCACCGTCGCGCGCGAGGACACATTGACCGCGCTCGAACTCAGCCGCGACAACAGCGCGCTGGGACGGGCAGCGCGCCTGCTCGCCTACTGCGACCGCCCGGACACGGCCACCGCGGTGGCCGCCGAACTGGCCGAGCGGTTTCCGGAGTCGGTCGTGGACACGCGCATCCTCATTCCCCTCGCCGACGCGACCCGGCGCCTCCGGCAGGGCGACCTGGACGGAAGCCTCGAGCAGCTGGAACGGCTGCGCCCGTACGACCACGCCCTCGCCGCGGATTTCTGGCCGTTGATGGTCCGGGGCCAGGCGCTGCTGGCGCTCGGACGCGGCCAGGAGGCAGTGGCTGCCTTCCGGGACGTGGTCGCCCACCGGGGCGAGGATCCCGACTCGCCCTGGTATCCGGTCGCCCACCTCGGCCTGGCGCGAGCAGCCGCACTGGCGGGAGACCCGGCCACGGCCCGCCAGGCCTACGAGCGCCTGTTCGCGCTCTGGCAGGAGGCCGACCCCGACCTGCCCCCGCTGCTCGCCGCCCGGCGCGAGTACGCCGCGCTCCCCTGACACCATCCGGCGACACGGCCCAGCCCTTTGCGGGTTCCGGCGCGTTCCGACGCGTTACCCACAAATGGCTTCTCCGACCTCGGCTGGCGCGGCGGCACCCTCGACGTCGGCGCTCCGGGTGCTCCTGACCGCCGCCGTCAGCGCCGCCGCCGTGACGGCGCAGTTCGTGGGCGCCAAGGCAACCCGGGACGCGCTGTTCCTCACCTCCCTGGACGTCACGGCCCTTCCGACCATGCTGATGGCCACCTCGGTCACGTCGATCGTCGTGGTCGGCCTCCACGCGCGGGCGGCCAGGCGCGTCGTGCCGTCCACGCTGGTGCCCGCCCTCTTCCTCACCAGCGCGTTGCTCTTCCTGGCCGAGTGGGCGGCGCGGGCGAGCGCCCCCACCGTGATCGGCGCCCTGGTCTACCTGCACGTATCTGCCCTGGTGCCCCTGCTCGTGTCGGGCTTCTGGCTGATCGCCAGCGAACGGTTCGACCCGCACACGGCCCGGCAGCGGTTCGGTCAGATTGCGGGTGCCGGCACGCTGGGTGGCCTGGCGGGCGCCCTGCTGGCCGAACGGGTCGCCGACGCGCTCGGCGTCCCGGCCATGTTGCCCGTGCTGGCCGTCCTGCAGTGCGCCAGCGCCTGGCTGGTGCACACCCTGGCGGCGTGCCTCCAGGGAAGCGGCGCGGGGATGGCCGACGAGGGAGACCCGGCGGACATGCGCTCGGGACTGCGCGTGGTCTCGGAGGTTCCCTACCTCCGGCGGATGGCCACCCTCGTGCTGCTCGGGACGACCAGCGCGGCGCTGCTCGACTACCTGTTCAAGGTGGAAGCGGTGCAGGCCTTCGGGCGGGGCGACCAGTTGCTGCGGTTCTTCGCCCTGTACTACGCGGGCACGAGCGTGCTCACCTTCCTGGTCCAGGCGCTCTCGCACCGCCTGCGTCTGGATCGACTGAGCCTGTCGTCCAGCACCAGCACGCCCTCGGTGGCCCTGCTGGTGGGGGGGCTCGGCACGCTCGTCCTCCCCGGCTTCGCCAGCCTGCTCGTGGCGCGCGGCAGCGAGGCCATCCTCCGCGGCTCCCTCTTCAGGCCCGGCTACGAACTCTTCTACACGCCGCTCCCGGCCAGGGAGCGACGCGCGGCAAAGTCGGTGATAGACGTGGCATTCGACCGGCTGGGCGACGCGACCGGCGGGGGGCTCGTGCGGGGCGCCATCCTCCTGGTGCCGGCCGTGCAGGGGCCGGCCATCGCGTGGCTGGCCATCGTCTGCGCGGCGGGCGCCGTTGTCGCGGCGAGCCGCCTGGGACACGACTACGTCAGCTCGCTCGAGCACAGCCTGCGCGCCCGCGGTCCGCACGGCGGCCAGCTCGGGCCGACGCGCGCCGCATTGTCGCTTGCCAGGAGCGACGTGCGGATAGCGGCCGCCGGCGGCACGCGCCCCGATACGCAGGTTCCACCACCACAGGATCCCGACATCAGGGACCTCGTCGCGCTTCGATCGCGGGATCGCGGGCGCGTGGTGCGCATCCTCGTGCGCGAGGAGGGCCTGCCGGCCGCGCTCATCCCGCAGGTCATCCGCCTGCTCGCATGGGAGCCGGTGGCCGAGCACGCCGTCTTCGCCCTGCGCAAAGTGGCGGAAGAGCGGGTGGGCCAGCTCGTGGACGCGCTCCTCGACCCGAACCAGAGCTACGCCGTGCGCCGGCGTCTGGCCCGCGTCTTCTCCGTGTGCGTGTCGCAGCGTGCAGCGGACGGCCTGATGCTGGGACTCGAGGACGCGCGATTCGACGTGCGCCGCCACGCGGCCCGGTCGCTCGTCTCGATCCTCGACAAGAACCCGGCGGTCGTGGTCGACGCCGACCGGCTGTACGCGGTGGTGCTGCGGGAACTCACCGTCGGTCGCGCGGTGTGGGAGAGCCGCCGGTTGCTGGGCGAGCCCAGGGACGGCGAGGCGGACGTGGCGGGCGACGACACGCTCGACGCGTTCGTCCGCGACCGGGCGGGCGAGAGCCTGGCCCACGTCTTCACCGTGCTGTCGCTCGTGCTGCCCCGGGAGCCCCTCCAGATCGCGTTCCGCTGTCTCCAGGCCGACGATGCGTACCTGCGGGGCACGGCACTCGAATACCTGGAGAGCGTGCTGCCGGCGCCCGTCCGGCGTCGGCTCTGGCCCTTCATCGAGCGCGTGCCCACGCGACGCCCCGCGCGACCCAGTGCGGAGGTGATCGCGGATCTGCTCCGGTCGAACCAGTCCGTGGCGCTCACGCTCGACGCGCTGCGTCAGGCCACCCGCACCCCCTCACCCGTGGAGGCGCCCCATGGCTAGCTCGCCCCGCGTGCTCGAACCGCGCCGCCGGACCCCCGCCGCGGCCTCGCATGCCAGCCGGGGCGCCCACCTGCCCGACGACGTGCTGGCCGAGCACGTGCGGCGCCTGTCGGTGGCCGCCGCCGTCGGCGCCGGGCTGTGGGCGTACGGGCTGCTGATGGACACGCTCGTGGTGCCCCTCGCGCTCGGTCGCGTGGCGCCGCGCGTGAGCGTGGCCACCGAGGTCGCCGGCATGCTGGCCTCCGTGCTCCTGGTGCTCTACGTGCGGCACGCCGGGCACACCGCGGACGCGAAGGCTCGCGCGGGTCTTCTGTACCTCGTGCTCAACGCCGCCGGCGTCGCGGTGCTCAACTCGTGGCAGCGGCCGCTCACCGACGCGCAGCTCGGCCAGCTGTCGTGGAACACGGTGGTCATCCTCGTGGGGTCGATGATCATGCCGGCCTCGCCCCGACGCATGCTCGCCGCCGCGCTGGTGGCGGCCTCGATGGACCCGCTCGGCACGTGGATCGCGCACCTGCGCGGGCTCGCCACCCCCTCGCTCGTACAGACACTCGTCATCTTCATGCCCAACTACGCCTGCGCCGTCGTGGCCACGCTGCCCGCGCACGTCCTGCAGCGCATCGGCCAGCGCCTGCGCCAGGCGCGCGCGCTCGGCAGCTACGAGCTGGTGGAGCGCCTCGGACGCGGGGGCATGGGCGAGGTGTGGCTGGCCCGCCACCGCCTGCTCGCTCGGCACGCGGCCGTGAAGATCGTCCGGCCGGAGCTGCTGGGCGCCGAGTCGGACGAGCAGACGGGGCACATGCTGGCGCGCTTCGAACGGGAGGCGCAGGCCACGGCGGCCCTCAGCTCGCCACACACCATCCGGCTCTTCGACTTCGGTATCACGACCGACCGCACGTTCTACTACGTGATGGAACTCCTGTCGGGCCGCGACCTCGAGTCCCTCGTGCGCGACTTCGGGCCGGTGGAGGCCGAGCGGGCGGTGTTCCTGCTGATGCAGGTGTGCCACTCGCTGGCGGACGCCCACGCGCGCGGCCTCGTGCACCGCGACGTGACGCCAGCCAACATCTACCTGTGCCGCATGGGCCTCGAGTACGACTTCGTGAAGGTGCTCGACTTCGGGCTCGTGAAGCGGCACGGCCGGGCACGGCCCGAGGACCGGCTCCAGACGGCTCCGCACACCACCACGGGCACGCCCGGCTTCATGGCGCCGGAGCTGATCGTGGACGGGCCCGTGGACGAGCGGGCCGACCTCTACGCTCTCGGCTGTGTCGCCTATGTCCTGCTCACCGGGCAGCCGGTGTTCGAGGCCAACACGTCCATACAGGTGCTGGCCGCCCACCTGGAGGCCACGCCCCTTCCCCCCTCGGCCAGGACCGAGCTGCCGATCCCGTCGGCCCTCGATGACCTGGTTCTCGCCTGCCTCGAGAAAGAGCCCGCCCGCCGGCCCCGGAGCGCGCGCGAAGTGCTCGATCGCCTCCGGCACATCCCGACGAGCCGCCGCTGGGATCACGACACGGCGCGCGGCTGGTGGGACGTCCACCTCCCGGAGCTGGCGGGACCGCTCGGGGTGGAGGACGAACCCCGGGTCCGGTCCGGCGTGGCCGCCGCGCTGACGGTTGCGGGTTCCTGAGCGGGACGACGCGTTAGGGAGGGAGGAGTGAGCGTCAATGCCGCAAGCTATCCCGTCCGCGACCGCATCCACGAGGCCCGCCTGGCTCGCCCGTGCCCTCTCCCCCCTGGCCGAGATTCGGGCCGGCGAGGGCGGCACGGTGCTGCTGATGCTCGCCAACATCTTCGTGCTCCTGCTGTGCTCGGCCGTCATTAAGACGGTGCGGGAACCGCTCATCCTGCTCGGGGGCGGCGCCGAGGCCCGCGCCTACAGCGCGGCAGGACAGGCGCTGCTGCTCGTCGGCTTCGTGCCCGCCTACAGCTGGCTGGCATCGCGGGTGGGCGGCATGGGACTGCTCGTGGGCACCACCGGCGTCTTCGTGGCCTGCATCGAAGGCTTTGCCCTGGCCGTCAGCTGGCAGGTGCCCTACGTGGGCGTCGCCTTCTTCATCTGGGTGGGCATCTTCAACATCTCGCTCGTGGCGCAGTTCTGGTCGTTCGCCAACGATCTCTATACGCGCGACGCGGGCACGCGGCTCTTTCCCGTGATTGCCATCGGCATGACCGGTGGAGCACCGTTCGGGTCGTTCGCGGCGGGCAGGCTCTTCCGCTCGGGCATGAGCCCCGAAGCCATCCTGCACATCGCGGCGGCGCTGCTGGCGCTGAGCGCCCTCTGCTATGTCGTCATCCTGCGACGGGAGGGGTCCGGTGGACGCACCGCCACGCCCACGCCCGACACGCACGGCGGCTTCGCCCTGGTGCTGGGCAATCCGTACCTGCGCCTCGTCGCGGCGCTCATCATCCTACTCAACGTCGTGAACACGACGGGCGAGTACCTGGTCGCCCGCCTGCTCTCGGAACGCGTACAGAACCTGGCGGCCGGGAATCCCGCCTTCGACGCGCAGGCCTACATCGGCGCGTTCGCCGGGTCGTACCAGTTCTGGGTGAACGTCTCGGCCCTGCTGCTGCAGGCGCTCGTGACCTCACGGCTGCTCCGCGCGCGCGGCCTCGCAGGGCTGCTGTTCGCGCTGCCGCTCATCGCGCTCGGCGGCTACGCCGTCATCGCGGCCGGCGCGGGCCTGGGGGTCGTGCGGTGGCTGAAGACGGCCGAGAACGCCGCGGACTACTCGCTGATGAACACGGCGCGCCAGCTCCTCTGGCTGCCCACGACCCGCGAAGAGAAGTACAAGGCGAAGCAGACCATCGACACGTTCTTCGTGCGGTTCGGGGACGTACTGTCGGCGGGCGTGGTGTACGCGGGCACGAGCCTCCTGCAGCTGTCCGTCACGCAGTTCGCGACGGTGAACGTGGGGCTCACGCTCGTGTGGCTGGGCGTGGTGGGTCTCATCGTCCGTCCGCGGACGCCCGCGCGCACCGCAGCGCTGCGTCCGGTGACCGCCGGCGCGCTCGTCCTCGCGCTGCTCGCGCTCGCCTCGCCGGCAGCGGCGCAGGAAACACGGGAAGCGACGCTGGCCGAGGCACGGGCGCGGAAGGCCGACGCCTGGGCCCCGCCCGAACTCGAGCCGCTCGAGCGCCACATCCTCCGTGCCGAGCGCCTGCTCGTGGCCGAGGGACCGGTCTACCCGTTCATCGGCGCCGCCTTCCCGGGCGGGGGCTTCGCGGCGGGCGCCGGCATCCGGGGCTCCGTCGGCAGGACGGGCCATGCCGATCTCCACGCGGCGTGGTCGGTCAGCAACTACAGGTCGGCCGAAGCGGCCCTGTCGCTGCCGGGCCTGCTGGGCGGACACGTCACGCTCGACGTGAACGGGCGCTGGGTGGACGCGCCAGCCCTGGCCTTCTACGGCGAGGGCGGGGACACGCGGCGCACCGACCGGGCGGACGTGGCCTACCAGGAGTCGCGAGCTGGCGCCGGGGCCAGGCTGCAGGCAGGGCGCCTGCTGAGCGCCGGAGCCCGGCTGGATGTCATCGACGTGCAGGCACGGCCGCAGGCAGGGCACGAGGCGGGCGGCGTCGATGCCACCTATCGGCGCGTCGGGGCGTTCGTCGCGCTCGATCACCGCACATCGCCCGGCTACACGCGACACGGGGGGCTCTACCGGATCGAATGGTCCGACCATCAGCCCGTGACGGCCGGCCCCGCAAGCTTCCAGCGCCTCGACGCGGACGTGCAGCAGTTCCTGCCCTTCCTCCGGGAGCACTGGGTGGTCGCGCTCCGCGCGCTGGCCTCGACCACGACGACGGATGGCACCATCCCCGCCGTCCTGCTGCCGTCGCTCGGGGGAAGCGATGCCCTGCGCGGCTATCCCGCCTGGCGCTTCCGCGGCCGCCACCGTCTCCTGCTGACCGGGGAGTACCGGTGGATGGCCGGACCGTTCGTGGACATGGCGCTCTTCGTGGACGCCGGCAAGGTGACGGACCGGACCAGCGACCTCGACCTCCGGAACATGCGCACGGCGCACGGCATCGGCCTCACAGTGCACACCCCGCGGGCCACGGTCACGCGCATCGAACTGGCCCGCACGTCCGAGGGCACGACCCTCGCCTTCTCGTTCAGTCCCAGTTTCTAGTACGCGCGTATCAGAGGTCCTGCATCATGACGACCCGTACACCACGATTCACGACGCTGCTGGCCGGCGGCGCACTCCTCGCCACGGCGCTGGCCGCGACGACGCCGGCCGCCACCCCCCGCTTCTACACCGACGACCCGGTGTGGGTGGACCAGGACACCGAGGACGCCTCGCGCGTCACGTTCCTCGAGACGGACCTCGTGGCCGACCTCGCCTACAACCTGATTGTGGGCGGGTCGCACATCGTGGACATCCGGGCCGGCAACGTGAACACCGTGGACGAGGTCCCCGACTCGAGCTGGTTCACCGGTCGCGCGGGACGACGGTCCCTCACCCCGGAGGACATCCGTCGCGGCCCCGATACATCCACCGGGCCGGCCGGTCGCACCTGGACCGTGACGGCCTCCAAGAGCGACGGCGTCACGCCCGGCTTCACGATCCTGGACGCCGAGGGGACGCGGTGGTTCCTCAAGTTCGACCCTCCCGGCTATCGCGGCATGGCCACGGGCACCGAGGTGGCGGTCACCAAGTTGATGTGGGCCCTCGGCTACCACGTGCCGGAGAACCACATCGCCTCCCTGGGCGAGGAGCAGCTGGTGGTGGGCGAGGGCGCCACCATCACCGTGGCCGGACGACGGCGGCCCATGACGGCCGGCGACGTGCGCGCGCTGCTGGCGCGCGTGGCGCGCGAGCCGGACGGGTCGTACCGCGTGGTGGCGAGCCGCGCGCTCGAGGGACGGCCGGTGGGCCGGATCCGGTTCTTCGGCACGCGGTCCGACGACCCGAACGACATCGTGCCGCATGAACACCGGCGCGAACTGCGCGGCTACGGGGTGTTTGCCGCCTGGCTGAACCACTCGGATGCCAAGTCGATCAACTCCCTCGACACGCTGGTGTCAGAGGGCGGACGCACGTTCGTGCGCCATCACCTGCTGGACTTCGGCTCGGCCCTCGGCAGCGGCAGCGTCGCACCGGCCGACTACTGGCGTGGCGCCGAACACCTCCTGGATCCGCGCGGCGTGGCGGCGAGCCTGGTCACGCTGGGCTTCCGCCCGCCGCGGTGGCACCGCGAGCCGTTCTACGAGCGCCCGGCCATCGGGCGATTCCCCCTCGACAACACCGCCTTCGACCCGGATGGCTGGCGGCCGCACGTGCCCAACCGCGCGTTCCTGCACGCTCGCGCGGACGACCGGTTCTGGGCCGCGCGGACCCTGGTGGCTCTCCGCACCGACCTGATCCGCGCGGCGGTCGAGAGCGGCCGCTTCGAGGACGCCGAGGCTGAGGACTTCCTCGTGCGCGCCCTGGCCCAGCGGCGCGACGCGATCGCACGGGCATACCTGGTGGCCGTCAACCCGATCGTGGACCCGATGCTCGATGCGCAGGGCCACCTGAGCTTTGGCAACGCGGCCGTCGAGGCCGACGTGGCGCCCGCCCCCGCCCGCTATCACGCGGCGTGGTGGACGTTCGACAACACCACGGGCGACACGGACGTGCTCGGCGCCACGGTGGGGGAGACGACATCGATGGAGGCGCCCCCGGGCCTTCCGCGGACGCCGGGGGCCTACGTGAAAGTGGCGCTCTGGAGCACCGGTACCGGGCACCTCGCGTGGCAGGCGCCGGTTCATGCCTACTTCCGGCTGCTCGCGGACGGCTGGCGACTGGTTGGCTTCGAGCGCCTGCCGGAGGCATGATGGTCCGCATGCACTGCCTGCGCGCCGCCGGGATGGCGTCGTGCCTCGTCCTGACGCTGATACACCCGGCCGAGGCGCAGAGCGGACCGCTGACAGCCGCGCGCTGCGGCGGGGACACCCCCTCGCTGACGCGTGTGTTCACGGACACGGCCCGCTCGGTCGCGCGGCTGCCGAGCCAGGAGACCGCGCAGCTGCTGTCGCTGGGTGGACTCGCGGCGCTGGGCGCCCAGCCGTTCGATCGCCGGGTGTCGGCGGCACTCGAACCCGAAGGGCCGATGCACGCGGCGCTCGCCCCCGGTGCCGTGGTCGGCAGCGCCGCGGTCCAGTACGGCGCGCCGCTGCTCGCCTACGCGCTCGGGCGGGCCCTGAATCGGCCGTGCGCCGTCGCGGTGGGCGCCGATCTGCTGCGCGCCCAGCTCCTGGCACACGGACTGACCGTCGGGCTCAAGGCCGCCACGCAGCGGCAGCGTCCCGAAGGCGGTGGCCTGTCGTTTCCGTCGGGCCACACGAGCGCGACGTTCGCCTCGGCGACCGTGCTGCAGCAGCACTTCGGCTGGAAGGTCGGGGTTCCGGCCTACGCGGTGGCCACGTATGTGGCCGCGTCGCGCGTGCAGATGCGGCGCCACTACCTGAGCGACGTCGCCTTCGGCGCCGCCCTGGGCATCGTGGCCGGTCGCACGATTGCGGTCGGTCGCCATCACGACCTGCTCGTCTCGCCGGCCACCGTGCCGGACGGGATGGGCGTCACGTTCACCCTGCACCGGCGGCCCTGAGCCTGCCGGCCCTTTGTCGAGGCTGTCCATGTCCATCCGTCCCGTGAAGCGCGTCACGCAGTCGCAGCCCACCCTGGAGGGCGCGGGCGTCCACCTGCGCCGGGCGTTCGGCTTCGGCGATCCCTCCCTGTTCGATCCATTCCTGCTGCTCGACGACTTCCGGGGCGACCGGCCGGACGACTACATCGCCGGGTTTCCGTGGCACCCGCATCGTGGGATCGAAACCATCACCTACGTGCTCGCCGGCTCGGTGGAGCACGCCGACAGCCTCGGCAACCAGGGCTCGCTCGGGCCCGGCGACGTGCAGTGGATGACCGCAGGCAGCGGCATCCTGCACCAGGAGATGCCCACCGGCGACACCGCCGGGCGGATGCACGGCTTTCAGCTGTGGGCCAACCTGCCGTCGTCACTCAAGATGACGAAGCCGCGCTACCAGGACGTCGCGGCACGCGACATCGCGGACGTGACCGACGACGACGGCACGACGGTGCGCGTCATCTGCGGCGAGTTCTGGGGCCGCCGGGGGCCGGTGGACGGCGTCGCCGCCGAGCCACGCTATCTCGACGTGTTCGTGCCCCCGGGCGTGCGGCGCGCATTGCCGGTGGAGCGGCCACGGCAGGCCTTTGCCTACGTGTTCGAGGGCGCGGGTCAGTTCGAGGACGCCTCGGCCCCGCAGGCGGTGGCCACGGAACTCGTGGGCGGGGACGGACCGGCCACGTGGAGTTCGGTAGGCAACCGGTCGCTGGTGCTCTTCGACGGTGGCGACGAGATCGTCGTGCGGGCCGGCGAGCAGGGCATCCGCTTCCTGCTGGTCTCGGGCGTGCCGCTGGCCGAACCGGTGGCGTGGCGCGGCCCCATCGTGATGAACACGGCGGACGAATTGCGGCAGGCCTTCGACGAACTGCGCCGGGGCACGTTCATCCAGGCCCCCTGACGGCGAACTGCGTGTCGCTGTCGTGTCGGGGGCGCCCTTCGGCTCAGGCCTCCGGCTCGACGACGCGGGAAAGCGGTGCTCTTCGCACCGCTTTCCAGACTGACGCCGTCGCGTCGCTCGCAAGTCGGCCCGATCCGAAGGGCGACCCCGACACGCGACACAGAGCAGCGAATCGACGGCTGACTCGCGCCTGACGGACGCACCGCATGCGCCAGCGAGCAACACCTCACCATGGCGGTGCGGTCAGGCGGGCATACCGGTTCAGCCGAGCAGGCCGATGCAAGAAACCACTGCGGGGTGTGAAGGCTGCCCGGGCGTGTGCGGTCAGCTTCGTCGGTGAGGGCGAGGGCTGTCGTTTCTCACTCAGCGGTTGGGCACCACCTCCACAGAGACCGCCGTTGACATGACGCCCCAATAGGTGGCGGTCACACTCGCCGTCCCAAGAGACAACCCCTCGATGACCGGTCGACCGCCATCACGGCGAGGCTTCAGAATCGCCTCGTTGCTGGTCGTGATGCGAACGTCTTCCTCACGGCTGCCAGTCAGGAGTGTCGTGACGCCCGTGTCGTACTCGACCGTGGGGTTCACGCCGCGCCAGTACGTGCCATCGCTCAGCGCCAGTGTTGCAGGTGGAGCCACGGTCAGGCGAACAACGCGTCTGGTCTGGATGTCGTGCTCCCCAGGGGTCAGCGTGCCATAGCCGCGATACCCGCCCTCGTATCCGCTTGGTGGCACCACCGCGGTAACAGCCAGCGAGGAGGCGGAACTCTTCATCTCATAGCGACCAGCACCATCGCTCGTGGCTGTGATACCGCCCGCCGTATTCGAGACGCCCGCCACGGGCGCTCCGAGGCCGTCCCTGACGGTTCCCGAGAACACGTTCATGGTCGGCGCAGGTGGCGGACTCGGCGCTGCCGGTGGCGTCGGTGCAGGTGTGGTGTCTGGCGGCCCGGGTGTGGGAGCGGATGCCGGGTCGGAGGGTGGCTCAGGGGCAAGCGGCGGCTCTGGCGTGGGAATGGGTCCACCAGCCGGAGGCTGAGGGGCAGGACTGGGTGTTGGCGTCGGCGTCGCATCGGCCGGTGCCGTACCGGGCGAGGGCACATCACCCCCAGACAGACCGGACAGCAGGGACGGTGATGTCCCCGGTGCTGAATCGCACGCCGCCACGGCGAGGAGAGCACCAAGCGCACAGACGTGCAGGATTCGCATCGTGCCTCCAGAAGGCCCAGGTAGGCCCGCCAATATTAGCATCCTGACGGCTGAACTCTGTGCACGAGTCGGGGGTGCCCTCCGGATCGGGCCGACTTGCGAGCGACGCGACGGCGTCAGTCTGGAAAGAAGTGCGACGAGCACCGCTTTCCCGCGTCGTCGAGCCGGAGGCCTGGTCCGGAGAGCGCCCCCGACGTGCGCCCTGGCGAGGGCTGGTGGTCCGGCCACCTGAGGACGCCAGCCTCGAGAGCCGGCGATACGCAGCGCCGGCTACGGCACCTCGTTCCACGCCACGCGGGCCAGTGCCGCGACCCCGTTGGCCCGCGGCCATCCCGGGTGCGCGGCCTGCATCTCCATCTGCACCGTGGTGGCCGTGTCGTCGGCCGAGCGTCCCGCCGCCTTGAGGGCGCGGGCGCGCAGCCGGATGTCCTGCAGAATGCCACGCAGCGTCGGGATGAGCGAGGCATCGCCTATGGCGCCGTGCGCGGGCACGATGCGCTGCGGGCGCATGGCTTCGAACGCATCGAAGGCGGCGAGCCAGGCGGTGAGGCTCGATGTCGGGTTCGCGGCAACGAACGACTGGTTCATCACCACGTCGCCCGCGAACAGGACGCCGTCGCCTTCCACGAAGAAGCCCGTATCGCCCCGCGTGTGCGTGGGCCCGACCACCAGCATGCGCACGGCCACGCCGCCCAGGTCGAGGCGATAGCTGCCGGAATACGTGATATCGGCCTCCCGGCGCCTGGCGTCGCGCAGCAGGTCGCCCATCACCGGCGTGCGGCCGGCGAATACGTCAATCATGCGCTGGCCGTCGGTCGTGAACTCGGCCTCCTGTTCCCGCGAGTTGATGTAGGTGGCCGTCGGTGGGAACGCGACGTAGCCCGTCGTGTGCTCGGGATGGAAATGGGTGGACACGATGTAGAGCTCGGCGTTCGCGCTCACCTTCGCCACTTCACGCAGGATGGCTTCCCCGTTGCGGCGGCCGAGGCCGGGGTCGATCACCAGCGTCGCCCGCTCGCCCACCACGATGCCGACGTTCGGGACACCGCCGATGTCGCCGTCGGGAATCGCGTAGGTATGGGGCCCGAGCCGCACGGTCACGCCTTCGGGCACGAAGGGATCGGGCGCCGGCCCGCGCTGTGCCCATGCGACCGAGGCCAGCAGGAGGCAGGCCACGACGAGCGCGCTGGATGTCTTCATGGCAGCAGTCCCGGTTGTGCCTGGCCGGGGGCCGGGCAGGTTGACGCCCACGGGCCGGTGCGGCCCGCGTCCGGGGGATGATAACGCGCCTCCGGGTGTAGCATGCGCGCATGCCCCACCCGTCCGTCCGTGCCCTGCCGGGCCTCGCATCCACCGTCGCGCTGACCCTCGCCCTCTCCGCCGTGCCGGCGCCGGTCGGCGCGCAGCTGGCCGTTTCGTCCAACGACCACAAGACCTCCTGGGTGAACGGCCTCATCACGCCCGTGGAGCGTCCCTCTCCCGACACGGCCACCATCGTGGATCTCGGTGCCGTGCCGCCGCGGGTGGTCGCCACGCTCGACGTGCCTGGAGGCGTGGCCGGCCCGCCGCAGGCGGTGGTCCTCACGCCGGACGAAGGCCTCGCGCTGGTGACGTCGTCCTCACGCGTGGACCCCGCGCGGCCCGGACAGACGTTGCCCAACGACGTCGTCTCGGTCATCGATCTGCAGGCGGCGCCCCCACGCGTGGTCGCCACGCTGCACGTGGGCGGCCAGGCGGGTGGCATCGCCATCAACCGCGCAGGCTCGCTGGCCCTGGTCGGCACGCGGCGCGGCGGCGGGGTCGCCGTGCTCGGGATCACCGGTCGTACGGTCCGCCTGCTCGGCACGGTGTCCATCTGCGACGACGGCTGCGACCCCTCGACGCCCGGCTTCACGCCCGACGGCCGGACCGCGCTCGTCACCCGCTACAACGATCACAAAGTCGCGATCCTGCGCGTGGAAGGCACCGAGGTCCAGTACACGGGCAGCGACATCTCCGCCAACCTCAAGCCCTACCCCATGGCGATGTCGCCCGTGCGCAACCTCGCGGTCGTGTCCAATGTGGGCAATGGGCTCGTGGGCGGCGCCGATACGCTGAGCGTCATCGACCTCGACGCCCGGGTCCCGCGCGTGGCCAGCACGGCGTCCGTGCTCCCGCTGCCCGAGGGGCTCGCCTTCTCGCCGGACGGCACCTACGTGGCCGCGGCCTCGATGAACGGCTCGAACGCCCCACCCACGTCGCCCCTCTTCAACGACTTCGGCGTGCTGAGCGTGTTCCGGCTCGAGGACACGACGCTGACGCGGGTGGCCGAGGCACGGATCGGCCACTGGTGCGAGGGCATTGCGTGGAACCGGGCCGCCGACGTCCTGGTAGTGCAGTGCGCCGAGCAGGAGTTGCAGGTGTTCCGGTTCGACGGCCGTACACTTACGCCGGCCGGAGCCGTCCCGGTGGGTGGGGTCCCGACGGGCATCGGCACGGCACGGCCGTGAGGTGACAGGCAAGCCCGCGGCGATGATTGACGTTCCCGAGCAGTCCGGCCCTGGAGAGCCACGCCAGAGTCCAACCGTGTCGCCTGCGTACGCGCGGCACAGCTTCGAAGGGCGTGCGGCACGCTACGATGCCCGGCGATTCGAGTCGCCGCGCGATCGCTTCTGGCACGAACACGACCTGCGGGTCCTCGACGCCATGCTGCCCGTCGGTGGGAGCGGCCTGCCGCCCGCACGGCTGCTCGAGGTCGCCAGTGGTACCGGCCGACTGGCGATACCGCTTTGCACGCCGCACCGTACGATCGTCGGCCTCGATCGCGGCGACGCGATGCTGCGCCAGGCTGTCGCCAAGGGCCTCGTACTCGGGAGCCGCGCCTCGTGGGTCCGCGGCAGCGCCGAGCAGCTGCCCTTTGCCCGTGCGACGTTCGATGGCGCATACGCGGTACGATTTCTCAACCTGTTCTCCGAGGACGAGGTGCGGCCGCTGTGCGCGGAGCTCGAGCGGGTGGTCCGTCCCGGGGGCGTGATCGTGGCGCACTTCTCGAATGCGCTGTACGGGCTGGGCGTGTCCCTGATCAGACGTCGCACGGGTGGCTACCGGAAGGAACTGCTGTGGCCGGGCCGGATCGGCCGACTCTTCCCCGCCTGCCGCGTGGAGCACAGCATCGGCACGCACCTGCCGTTTCAGTCCCATCTGCTGCCGCTGCTCGGGCCAATCTGGAGTCGACGTGTGAGCACCATCACGACCCGCTCGGCACTGCGCTACCTCACCCACACACGCTTCTTCCGCCTCGTACGTGGCGCGTGACGCCGTCGTGGCGGACACAGTGGGTGGCCGCCGCTACTGCCGTCAGCCTCCGCCGCGCGTTGCGCCCCCCGGTCCCGTGTGACATCCTTCTCGGACCGATGACATCCCTCCGCGCCCTGCCGCCGCCGGCGCGGCCCGCGACCACATCGGCCCGGGGAGCCCGGCCGCGGTGAAGCTGCATACGCGCCTGCTCGTGGCGCTCGCCCTCGGCTTCGCGCTCGGCGCGCTCGCCCATGGGTACGGCGATTCGGCCGCCATCGAGACCCTGGGCACACACGTACTGCGGCCCATCGGGCAGGTGTTCCTCCGGTCGATCTTCATGATTGTCGTGCCCATGGTCTTCTCGGCCCTGGTCATCGGCGTCTACGAACTCGGGCGCGAGCACGGCATCGGCGGTGTGGCCGGCCGCACGCTCGGCTTCACGGTGATCCTGAGCGGCAGCGCCGTGGTAATCGGCATGCTCCTGGTCAACCTGTTGCAGCCCGGGGCCGGCGTGGACCTGGGGGTGGCCGGGGCGGCGGGTGTCGAGGCGCTGCGGGCGAACGCGGCCGCCGCGCAGCCGCTGAGCGACATCATCATCGAGCTGATCCCGCGCAACCCGCTGGAGTCCGCGGTGCGTGCCCTCGACGGCGAGATGCTGCCGCTCATGGTGTTCGCCGTCATCTTCGGCGCGGCGGTGAGCATGGCGCCCGCCGGCGACGACGGCCGGAACGTCCTCGTCCGTGTGCTCGAGCAGGTGTTCGAGGCGTGCATGCGCATCGTGGACTTCGCCATGAAGCTGGCGCCGATCGCGGTGTTCGCCATCGTGTTCAACACGGCGCGCACGTTCGGGACCGATGTCTTCGGGTCGCTGCTCCTGTACGTGGTGACCGTCGTCGCCGGACTGGCCCTCCAGCAGCTGGTGGTCTACAGTGCGCTGCTCTGGAGCGTGGGGCGGCGGTCGCCGTGGGCCTTCTTCCACCAGAGCCGCGACGTCTACCTGTATGCCTTCTCGACCGCCTCGTCGAACGCGACGCTGCCCCTTTCGCTCGAGGTGGCCGAGACGCGCCTGGGGCTGCCAGCCCGCATCTCGCGCTTCGTGCTGACCGTCGGCTCGACCGCCAACCAGAACGGCACGGCGCTGTTCGAGGGCGTCACCGTGCTGTTCCTCGCCCAGGTGTACGGACTCGATCTCAGTCTCGGGCAGCAGACACGCGTGATGCTCATGTCGATCGTGGCCGGCGTGGGCACGGCCGGCGTGCCGGGAGGGTCACTCCCGATGGTGATGATCGTGGCGCAGTCGGTCGGTGTGCCCGTCGAGGGCATGGCGCTCGTCCTGGGCGTGGACCGGTTCCTCGACATGTGCCGCACGGCCGTCAACGTCGGCGGCGACCTGGTGGTGGCGGCCCTCGTCAGCCGCTCGGCGACGCACGCGGACGCCTGACCCCCTCTCCTCACGTTCCGGAACCTGCATGGACACTCTGATCGACATCTTCCTCCACGTGGACGAACACCTCGCCGACATCACGCTGCGGTTCGGGCCGTGGGTGTACGGGCTGCTCTTCGCCGTGGTCTTCGCCGAGACGGGTCTGGTCGTCACGCCGTTCCTGCCAGGCGACTCGCTGCTGTTCGCCGTGGGCACGCTCGGGGCCACGGGTGTGCTGGATCTCCGCCTCAGCATCGGGCTGCTGCTGGTGGCCGCCATCGCCGGCGATGCGGTGAACTACGCGGTCGGGCGCTTCGTCGGGCCGCGGGTCTTCAGCGCATCAGGTGACGCCGGCACGTGGGGCCGCCTGCTCAATCGCGACCACCTCGACCGGGCGCACGCGTTCTTCGAGCGCTACGGCGGCAAGGCGGTGATCCTGGGCCGGTTCGTCCCCATCGTCCGGACGTTCGTGCCCTTCGTGGCGGGAGCCGGCGCGATGACCTACTCGAAGTTCGCCCTCTACAACGTCGCAGGGGCCGTGCTGTGGGTGGGCGTGTGCTGCGGAGCGGGCGTGGTGTTCGGCAACGTGCCGATCGTGCGGGAGAACTTCTCGGTCGTCGTGCTCGGGATCGTGTTCGTCTCGGTGCTGCCGGCGGTCTTCGAGTTCGTGCGCCACCGGCGCGCCGGCGCCGTGGCGACGCGCTAGCGCGCTGCCGCGCTGTGGTGTCGCACGCCTTCCCGGTTCGACTTGCGCACGGCGTGACAGCGGCAGTCTGGAAAACGATGCGCCAGGGGGCGTGACGGAATCCCCTGGCGCATCGTGTTCCCACGACGTCGCGCCGGAGGACCGGGAAGGCGTGCGACACCACAGCGCGACCGGCGCTGGGCCAAGCGGCAGGCGGCGGTCGTCGCGCCGGAGGAGCGGGCCAGCGCGCGACGCCGAGCCGCGAACGACGCTGTCGAGAGGCTGGCTGCGGGGCGGCGCCGGGCTCAGCGCTCGAACACGGCGTAGCAGGGCGCGCCGGGCTTTTCCTCGCGGCGGTGACGGACGCGCAGGCCGAAGCCCGACCCACGCAGCGTCTCGTCCACGCTGGCCCAGTGCTCGTCGTCCACTTCGATCAGGATCGTCCGCAGGTCTGGCTCGCGGAGCGTCTCGGCGGCACCGGCCAGCACGCGCGGCTCGGCGCCGTCCACGTCGATCTTCAGGTGGTGCGGCGCCGGCAGCTGGAACTGGGCGCGCAGGGCATCCAGTGTGATCGCCAGGGTGGGCTGGATGTAGCGCGCCACCTGCCGCGAGCCGGTGTCGCCGGACCAGGCCTCGTCGTAGAGCCGGTGCCGGCTCTGTCCCGGATCGAGGGTGCGGTACTTGAAGCCCACGATCCCGGTACGCTCGGCCAGGGGCAGCGGCACGGGCACGACGGCGCGGTCCAGGCCGTTCAGGTGGATGTTGTCGCACAGCCTGGCAAATGTCGCGTAGCCGGGCTCGAAGGCCACGACCATCGCGCCGCAGTGCTTGGCCGCGATGAGCGAAAAGGTGCCGACGTTGGCGCCGATGTCGTAGAGCACTTCGCCAGGACCGATGTCCTGGATGAGCCACTCCACGGTCCACGGTTCCTTCGCGCATGCACGCGACCGCCAGCGGCGCTCGGGTTCGGAGGTGACGTACAGGTCGATGTCCGAGTGCGGGAAGTCGAGCCGTGCCGTGGGCACGGCCACGGCCGGGGACTCACCGTCAGGGCCTGCGAGTGCGGGGCCAGCCGGGGCAGTCGCACCGCGACTGGCCTCTGGCGCCCACAACCGGCGCCTGGTCACGAACGCGATCGCCGCCCTCAACACCCGTGCATCCGCCCGCGACTGTCAGACATTCCTGCGAGTGTACTCGCTCGCGCGGCAGGCCGCCCAGCCCCCCTCACGGCTCGATGCCTCATGGATGCGGCAGCCTCGCGCGACGCGCCGGCCGCCCTCGGGCACACGGTGCACCGGACGTGAGCGGCGCTACGGCGCAACCGTCGCGGCCAGTTCGTCGTAGTAGCGCCCCACGGAGCCGAACCAGGCGGTGGTGCTGACCGAGTCGTCCCATCCCAGGTCGGCGAGTCCGAGGGCGGTGCGGACCTCCGGCAGCGTGTCCAGCTGCTCCTTGCTCACGCCTCGGCGCACCAGCGCGCGCATGCGATCGTTCATCGTCTGGAAGCGCACGCGGTACGCCCGCACGTCGTCCTTCGTCATCAGGCGGCCGTGACCGGGAATCACGGTGTCGAAATCCATCTCGAGCAGCCGGTCGATGGTGCGGACGAACTCGACGGCGCTCCCGCCACCCGGGTAGTCGATCACCGGCATCCCGTCGATGACGAGATCGCCGGTGTGGACGGTGCGCAGGTCCGGGAAATAGATGACGGTGTCGCCGCTCGTGTGCCCGCGCCCCAGCCAGCGCAGCTGCACCTCCACGCCCCCCAGGTGCACGGCAGCCTGCTCGGTGAAGGTGATGTTCGGTTCGCCTGGCTGCTTGAGGCGCAGGAAGTTCTCACGGATGCTGCGGTGCCCGATGATGTCCACGCCGAGCGTGGCCCGGACGTTCGCATTGCCGCTCACGTGGTCGCCGTGGTGATGGCTGTTGAGGAGGTACTTCACCGGCAGCGAACTGACGGTGCGGACCTGAGCCAGCACGTCGCCCACCATTTCCGGGTACTTGTCGTCGATGACGATGAGCCCGTCCGGGGTGACGCGCACGGCGACGTCCCCCGGCTCGTGGATCAACCCGTCGTCGGGCCCCCCGGGGCGGCAGCCCCGGGTCGTACACGGAAGGAACGGCCCCCGGATCACGTAGAGCCCCTCCTTCACCCGGTCGGTCCGCAGGGGACCCTGGGCCAGGCGTTCCACGTCCTGCCGGAGCGGCAGCTGCTGCGCGACGGCGGCCACGCCCAGCAGCGCGAACGCGACGAGCACAGACGCGATCAGGAGTGTGCGCATGGCGGGCATCCTCAGCCGCCTGCCGGCACGGGGCCGCCTTCATAGAACCAGCGGACGGCCGTCTCGTCGGGGCAGATGCGGCTGCCCGCGTCGCGGAGGTGCCGCGCGATGTCCGGCGTCATCCCGTCTTCGGCCGCGGCCCCCGCCTTTCCCTTTCGCACCATGGCGCCCGGCCGGAGCACGGGAAACGGCGCCACGGTGGACGCCTCGAATTTCCGGTCGTGCTGCTTCATCCAAGCGAAGGAGGTGTACTCGCGGATGGCCGCCCACTCGCGCTCGGAGGGATGCACGCCGATGAAGTCCGCGATGCGCTGCAGCGAGCCGTCGTGATCCTTCTTCATGTCCGAGAAGTGGAGCAGGCGCACGTTGGACCGGTCGCGCAGCGCCCACCAGGCCTGCAGGAAGCCGAAGAGCGCTCCCTCGAAGCCCATGCCCACGGCGATGTCCTGGTAGAACGTCGGGAAGTCGGGCTTGACCAGCGCATCGTGCGGCACGCCCCACAGGTCGAACCACTCCGGCGCGTGCTGTTCCAGGAAGGGCTTGAGCGAGACGAGGGCTTCTTCGGGATCCCGGCACACCACCAGGTAGCGGACGTCGGGCCCGGTGCCGGGCTCGATGAAGGGCACCCCCGGTGGCGCCGAGTGCGTCTTGAAGGCGCGTCGCCGGGAGCGGTCCATGGCGTTGATCTCGCCAGCCAGTTCCTCGAGCGTCACACCGGGCCTGGGCACGAACTCGATCCAGGGCACCTGCGCGTAGATGTCGGCGAAGTCGGCATCGCCGCCGGTGAGCAGCTGGTGGACGATGTTCATCGTCCAGGTGGTGCCGCTCTTGGGCGGCACCGAGATCACGATGTCGCCGTCACGCCACTCGATGTGCTGCTGCAGCCCGGGATTGATCCACGGGGGCGGTCCCCCCTGCGCCTCTGGTGCGCTCATCGCGCGTCCTCCTGTGTCTGCCGGTTTCCGGTGGCACGCCCCTCAGGCGTGCCGGAACGTGCCGAACGCCGCGCCCCGATCGTCCACCACCGTGAGCCCCACCGGCGGGTTGTTGTAGCGCCGGGGATCGTCCACGTAGCGCACCGACTCGTGCACCTGATCGTTCCAGCGCACGATGCGGAAAGGGGCGCCCTTGACGTCGAACTTCGATGGCAGCGAGATCGGGCGATCGCGGTCCATCCGCTGCCGGTTGAGGGCGATGACGCCGCCATCGAGGGGCAGGCCCGACGCCAGGCCCATCGCGTACATCCAGTTGAGCGGAATGCTCGACAGGCCAGGATTGGCATTGCCGCCCCCGACGTCGGAGTGCACGCCGCGGAACCACACCTCGAAGAGGCGACCCTTCTGCTGCGCGTGCTGGACGCGCGCGTCGGGCCGGTGCAGCGGAAACGCGGGCCGCCGTTCCTCGAGCGACATCGCGTGGTAGCAGACCACGACATTGTCGGGCAAGCCCAGGTTCCAGCCGATATTCACCGCGTTGCCGGGCACGCCGAACGACGGGACGGTGTCCCACAGCCCGAGAAAGCGAATGGGGACGCCGGCCGTCCGCCGGTGGCCCGGCACGTCCTGCGTGGCAATGCTGTTGGCGAAGTGGAGCGCCAGGGCGGCGCCTCGGCTGAATCCGACGATGTCGATGACCCGATCGCCGGCATCGAAGTTCAGGCGCAGGGCCTCACGTGCCCGGGCGACGCGGGTGTGGCCTCCGGCGCCGGTGATACCGCCAATCACCCGGCCGAGGGCGCCCAGACGCGTGCCGACACCCGCCTGGTAGATCTGGGTGCCCTGGTAGGCATTGCGGAACCAGACGACGTTGGTGTCCTTCGACGTGTCCTTGCGGTGCAGGTTCCACGTGCCATCGAACGCATACAGTGCCATCGGGCGCCTCGGAAGGGGTCAGCGCCGCTGGCGCGACGACCAGTGAATCGTGCGGATGCGCCACGGGCCGTCGTCGCGCGTCAGGACCATGAGCTGCGCGCTGGTGAACGCCACCGGCCGACCCTCGAAGGTCCCGTCGTAGTCAGTCGTGGCGATGACCCAGGCGGCATCGCCCTCGAACGTGATGCGCAGGGGACCGCGCGTCCCGTTCACCTGGCTCTCGAACCCGATGTCGGCAGGCAGGTGGTTCGCCTCGTACTCCGCGCGCGTCTCCAGCCCGCCCGACTCCAGGAAGACGGCGTCTGGCGCAATCAGCGCCATGGCTGCTGCGGCGTCACCGGCCTTCATGGCACCGTAGAACGCCTCGACCGCCGTCGCGACGCCGGCCTCGTCGGGTGCAGGGGCCGGCGCCTGCGCGGGGGCCTGCGCCACCTCCGCCTCGGGGGCCGATGCCGGCGGCGCGGCACAGGCCAGCACCCAGGCGCCCAGAACGACCACACCCACGCGCAGCAGCGTCGCCCGTCTCATCCTCAGCCTCCTGCCTGTCCCGCCTGCACGCTGGACGCGCCATTGTGCACCAGAATGGCGCGCGCACCAGCATGTGGCGCCTTCCGGAATGCCGCGCGTCCACAGCGGGACGCCTCCCAGAACGCCGTGCGTACCGGACCAGCGCCCCGCCCCGCGACCGGCATCCACCACGCCGCGCAGGCGGCCCGCCTTCACCAGCGCAGACCGAAGGGGACGGGCGCGGATTGCGTGACGATCTGCTGATCCACGAACACGAAGGCGGTCAGCGCGAGGCTGTAGGAACCCATGCCCCCGGTGGGCTGGAAATTGAGGGCGTAGTAGGGAATGGTGACGACCTGCTGCACCAGGCTCTCGCGGCTGGACGACACGACGTGGGGTGGCGTGCCGGTCGAGACGATGCCCTGCACGTCGCGATAGAGCACCTCCTGGGCGTTGGCCAGGAGCGGTGGGCCGTTCACGTAAGCGAACTTGACCACGAGCTGCGCCGTGCGCCCGGCCGCGCCGGTGATCTCGGCGTCGATGACGATGCGCATGCCGGGACCCGGCCCCATGGGGGACGGGACGGGCACGTTGTGGACGTAGTTGATCGCACGGACGGTCCCGCCGGGCACCGGAAGGGGTGGGGGCGGCACGTGCCCCTGCCCGTGCGGCGACTGGTCTCCGGTCCGGCCGGTGGCCTGATCCCCGTGGCGCGTGTCGGACGCGCCGTTGCCGCGTGACGGCTCGAGGGCGAGCTGCCCCAGGGCCAGCACGACTTCCGCCGCCACGTTGCCTTCCGGCTCCAGCACGGTGACCGCGCCGAGATAGTTGGGCAGCCGGTCGAAGGGCACGGGCTGCAGCATCACGGGCAGGACGCGGCCCTTCCCGTGCACCCACCGGACACGTGCGTGCTTGAGTTCGGTGAGTGCGTAGCTGCCGCGAGCGATCGACGACTCGCTGACGAGAAACACCATGGCGTCGCAGCGGGCCACGGCCTCGGCGATGCGTGCGTGGTAGTCCCCGCCGGCGGGCAGATCGTTGCGGTCGAAGAAGGTCCGATGGCCGGCACCGATCAGGGCGAGGTGCACCTCCTCGGCGGTATCGCGATCCTCGCTCGCATAGGAAATGAAGATCAGCATGCCGCCTGACTGACGCCTCCGGATGCTCCTGCACCGGGACCCGCATCCTGCACCGGGACCCGCACGCGGTCGCGCCGCGGGCGCCACGCGCGTGCGCACGCCGGATGGGCTCAGGCGTGCCCGCCTATTCTGGGGAGGATGGCGGAAGCGGTCAAGACCGCCGAGGGGGTCAGAAGCGGTCGGGGCGCGCCTTGTCCCAGGCAAACGCCAGGCTGCCCGAGACCGAGGAGGTGAGCAGCGCGCCGGGCTCGAGCGACGCATAGATCTCGTGGTAGCTGCGGACCTCGCCCGAACTCACCCGTCGCATGACGTACCACGGCTTGAGATCGCGGGGCTTCTGGAAACCGGCCGCGCCCAGCACCTCGAAGAAGCTGCGGACCGTCTCGCGGTGGAAGCGCGCGACGCGTGCCGACTTGTCGCCCACATGGAGCCCGTGCACCAGTTCCGGGTCCTGCGTGGCCACCCCGGTCGGGCACTGATTGGTGTTGCACCGCAGGGCCTGGATGCAGCCGAGGGCGAACATCATGGCCCGGGCCGCGTTGCACATGTCGGCGCCGAGCGCCACCTTGGTGGCGATCTGGAAGCCGGTGTTCACCTTGCCCGATGCAATGAGCCGCACCTGGTCGCGCAGCCCGGCACCCACGAGCGCGTAGTGCACGAAGGAGAGGCCTTCGTTGAGCGGCGTACCCACCGAGTCCGAGAACTCGAGGGGGGCCGCGCCGGTGCCGCCCTCGGCGCCGTCCACGGTGATGAAGTCGGGCACGATGCCCGACTCGAGCATCGCCTTCACGATGCCGAGGAACTCGTGCCGCTTGCCGACGCACAACTTGAATCCCACGGGCTTCCCCCCCGACGCCTCGCGGAGCTGCTGCAGGAACTGCAGCAGGCCAATGGGCGAGCAGAAGGCCGTGTGCGCCGGCGGGGACACCACGTCCCGTCCGGGCTCCACACCACGGATCGCCACGAGTTCGGGTGTGAGCTTGGCGGCCGGCAGGATGCCGCCGTGGCCCGGCTTGGCGCCCTGCGACAGCTTCACCTCGATCATCTTGACGGCGGGCAGCGTGGCGCGCTGTGCGTACGCCTCGACGTCGAATCGCCCCTCCGGGGTCCGGCAGCCGAAGTAGCCGGTGCCGATCTGCCAGATCAGGTCGCCCCCGGGTTCGAGATGGTGCGGGCTGATCCCGCCCTCGCCGGTATTGTGGGCGAAGCCGCCAGCCCGGGCACCCGCGTTCAAGGCCAGGATGGCGTTCTTGCTGAGTGACCCGTAGCTCATCGCCGACACGTTGAAGATGGAGGCGGCGTAGGGCTGCGCGCAGGCGGCATTGCCGACCAGAACGCGGCTGCACGCGTGGTCGGGTTCGGCGGGAGCGAGCGAGTGGTTGATCCACTCGTAGCCCACGCTGTAGACATCGCGCTGCGTCCCGAACGGCAGCGTATCGAGGTCGCCCTTGGCGCGCTGGTATACCACGGACCGATCGTTGCGGCTGAAGGGCCGCCCGTCGTGGTTGCTCTCGACGAAGTACTGGTTGATCTCGGGCCGGATCTGTTCGAGCAGGTAGCGCCCGTGGCCGATGAGCGGGAAATTGCGTCGGACGGCCTGCCGCGTCTGCAGCATGTCCGCCACGCCACGGACGATGAGCGGCACGATCACCACGAGCGACCACAGGACGGGCGGCCAGACGATGGCCCCGGCGGCGACGAGCAGGAGGGTGCCCGCCGAGGCTCCCAGGAAGACATGACGCATGTGTCCTGCCAATCGGCCGATTCGCGCGGCGGTGCACGGTGCGTGCGGATCCAAACGCCGCGGCGGCGCGTCGTCCCGTGCAGTTCCATGTCAGGATTGGGCATGCTCTGGCGCGTCCTGCAGCGGGAGGTGCAGCTTCGGGTGTACTGGCTCCAGCGCCAGGCCGTCCTGAGCCGCCAGATCATCAGGAGCCAGGGCGTGCGGTCCTGGATGCGCCGGGTCCGCCGCCGGACTGCGCGGCACTCGCGCCCCCCGGCGGCGCCGCTGTTCCGTCTTGCCGAGCAGTGGGCGCCGCTCGCGCTCGACACCTCCCCCAGCCCGGACGTCTCCATCGTGATACCCGCGCACAACGGCAGCCTCTACACCTACACGTGCCTGCGATCGCTTGCCGGGGGCACGGGCGTCGCGCACGAAGTGATCGTCGTGGACGATCAGGCGACCGACGACACGCCCGCGATGCTGGCGGCGGTCGCTGGCGCGCGTGTCGTGCGCAACGCCGGCGCACGCGGGTTCGTCCACGCGTGCAACCTCGGCGCGCGCCACGCGCGAGGCCGCGTGCTGGTGTTCCTCAACAACGACACGGTGTGCCGTCCGGGCTGGCTCCAGGCCCTGCGCGAGACCCTCGACGCGGACCCACGGGCCGGCGTCGTCGGCGCCCGGCTCCTGTTCGCCGACGGGAGCCTGCAGGAGGCCGGCGGGGTCGTGTGGCGCGACGGGTCGGCCGGCAACATAGGCCGGCACGCCGACCCGGCGACCCCCGGCTTCAACTACCTCCGCGAGGTCGATTACTGCTCGGCGGCCTGCCTCGCCATCCGGCGCGAGCTGTTCCGGGACCTCGGCGGCTTCGACACCGCCTTCGCACCGGCCTACTACGAGGACGTGGACCTGTGCTTCCGCGTCAGGGCGGCGGGTTACAGGGTGCTGGTGCAGCCGGCCGCCTCGGTCGTGCACTTCGAGGGCTCCTCGGTGGGACGGCCGGGCCTGGCCGGTCTCAAGCGCTATCAGCTGCTGCATCAGCGGCGCTTCCGCGAACGCTGGCGGGAGATGCTCGCGTCGCATCCGGTCAACGGATCGCCCGCCAGCACGCGTGCCAACCGCGCCCGCCCACGCGTCCTGGTCATCGGCGCCTCACCCGACGGCGAACGGCCGTCGGAGGCCGCGCGCCTGGTCGACGGGCTCGCCGACCTGGTGCGGCAGGGCGGACGGGCCGTCGTCGCGGCCGCGGATCTGGCCGCCACGGTGCCGCACGCGGACGCGTTGCAGCGCCGCGGTATCGAAGTGCTCTCCGCGCCCTCGACCCGTTCGGTCGAGCACCATCTCCTGGACGCGGAACTCCCGTACGACGTGGTGCTGCTGGGCCGCCACGCGACGGCCGTGGCGCACCTGCCCACGGTCGCGCGCGTGATGCCGGGTGCCCGCGTCGTCTTCGACGCCGCCGCGCTCGACGCGCTCGGACATGCGCGGGCTCCGGTGGCATGATCTACTACTTCCTTCCCGAGGGCGGCATCTACGGCGGCGTCAAGTTGGGATGCCAGTTCGTGGACCTGCTCACGTCGCTCGACGTGCCCGCGACGGTCGTCCTGCCCGGCGGACGCGCCCCGCAGTGGTTCACGGGCGGCTTCGCGGTGATGGACGAGGGCACGGCGCTCGCCCGGCTCGGCCCGGACGACTGGGCCGTGTATTCCTGGCCGCCGCACTACGAGCGCCTGCGCACCCACCCGGCGCGGCTCGCCTGCCACTGCATGGGAACCGACCCGGCGCTCGATCCCGGCCTCTCCGATCCCGCCGTCACCGTCCTCACCTGCTGGGCACAGGCCAGCCGGTACGTGTCGGCGACCATCGGCCGGCGTCCGGTGGACGTGGGTCTCGCCATCAGCGAGGCCTTCGTGTTCGACGGCGGCGTGAAGTGGGACAACCAGGTGGCCTACATGCCACGGCGCGGCGCGCAGACGGCGGCAGCATGCCGGCGCGCGGCACCGTCGCTGGCATTCGTGGCCATCGATCGGCAGCCCGAGGCGGGCGTGGCCCGCGCGCTGAAGGCGTCGGGCCTCTTCCTGGCGACGGCCGAGGGCGAGTGGTTCGGCCTGCCGGCGCTCGAGGCGATGGCGGCCGGCTGCGTGGTGCTCTCGGTGCCAGTGCTCGGCGGCATGGAGTACCTGCGCGACGGGGACACGTGTCTCGTCACCACGCCAGCCGACATGCCGGAGCGGCTGCGCTGGGTGACGCAACCGGCCCAGGCCACACTCCGCGACCGTCTCCGGACGCGCGGAGTGGCCGAGGCGTGCCGCTACCTGCCGCCCCCCCACCGGCGCCGGCTCGAGGCCGCCCTGGCCGCAGACCTCAGGGCGTGGCGACCGTGACGCGGGAGCCCATCACGGCGATCGTCGTGTCGAAGGGCCTCGATGCCCTGCTGTGGCGCTGCCTGGACGGCCTGCGGGCGGCCCTCGACGCCGCGCCCGGCGGCCCACACCACGTCGTGGTCGTGGACAACGCGTCGCCGGTGCCGTACCGGCGCGCAGACCTGCCCGTACCGGTCGAGCTGATACGGCTCGACACCGACACGTCATTTGCCGCCGCCAACAACCGTGCGGCGCACCGTGTCCCCGGGGCTCGGCTGCTGCTGGTGAACAACGACGTGCTCCTCGCGCCGGAGGCAGCCCGCCGCATGGGCGCGGTGCTCGATGCCCATCCCCTGGCCGGCATCTGCGGCACGCGCCTCTGGTTTCCCGACGGCACGGTGCAGCACGACGGCGTGGTCTTCGGGGACGGCGCCACCGGGCCGTACCACCGCGCGCGGGGACGGCGGGTCCCGCCACGTGCCGGTCCCCCGCGACAGTGGCAGGCGGTGACCGGCGCCTGCATGCTGGTGCGCGGCGAGGCCTGGGCCGCGCTGTCGGGGCTGGACGAGACGTTCGGCTTCGGCCTCGAGGACATCGACCTGTGCCTGCGGGCACGCCAGGCGGGCTGGCAGGTGTGGTGCGATCATGCCGGCACCTCGCTGCACCTCGAATCCTTCACGCCGGGACGCGTGGCGAAGGACGTGCCGTCGCGCCGCCACTTCATGGCGCGCTGGGGCGGCCGCTACGCCATCGACGGCTGAGGCTCCGGACATGAACCTGACCGCCATCATCCACACGCGCAACTCGGCGGCCACGCTGCCGCGAGCCCTGGAGTCCGTCCGGTGGGCCGGCGAGGTCCTCGTCGTGGACATGGAGAGCGAGGACGGCACCGCGGCCCTGGCCGCGGCGCACGGCGCGCGCGTCATCGCCATCCCCCGCGCCCCGCGCGTGGACGGGGTGCGCAACGCGGCCGCGGCTGAAGCCTCGCACCCGTGGGTGCTCGTGCTCGACTCGGATGAGTACCTCGCCGACGATGCCGGGGACGCCGTCGCCCGTCTCGTGCAGGCGCAGGGCACCGCCCACGACGCGTTCGCCGTGCCACGCTTCAACTACGTGGGCGGCCAGCTCCTGCGCGGCGGCAGCTGGTATCCGGACTTCCAGATCCGCCTGTTTCGGCGCGGCACGGTGGCCTGGTCGGACACCCACCACCAGCCCCCGCGCGTCGTGACCGGTCCGCATCGACTGCTCCACCTCGAGCCGCCTGGATGCCTGCACATCCACCACGCCCACCATGCGACCCTGCTCGACATGGCGCGCCGGCAGCTCGAGTACGCCGCGACGAGCGCGTACGATGCCGACCCGGAACGGTTCGCGTTCGCCGACTATGTGGCCGAGGCGTACGCCGCGCTCGCCGAGCGTCGCGATCCCGACGCCGACGGCGACCTGTCGCACGCCCTGGCACTGCTCCTGGCATGGGATGCCGTGGTGCGCGGCCTGACGCACTGGGAACGGCTCGACCCGCGCCCCCCGCTCGGGGCCCTCGCGGCCCTGCCGGTCGCCGCGCGAACGCTGCCCGCCGCACGCGCCCGCACCAGGCGGTGGCTGGACCGCTACGACCTCCGGCCGCTGGCGCGGCGGGCGCGGCGGCGCCTGCTGCGGACGCTGCGGTGGCCAGGGCCCGGACGGTGACGCCCGAACGGGGACTGCGCCAGGCGCTGGCGCGCCTGCTCGATGGCCGGCAGCGTCGCATCCTGGCCGTGCTGGTCGCTCTCGGGGCCGTCGGCGCGCTGCTCGAGGCCGCGGTCGTGATGCTCGTCTTCGCGATCGTGCGCGCAGCGGGAGCCAACGGCGCGGACGCGGGGCCGATCGGCTCCACCGCGCTCGGCGCCGTGCTGCGCGGGACGGGAGTCGAGACGCCCCGTGCGGTCCTGCTGGCGGGCGTCCTCACGCTGCTCGTGCTCGTCGTCGCCAAGAATCTCTTCCTGACCGGTGTGCACTACGCGCAGACGCGGTTCTGCCAGCAGGGCGCCGCGGCACTCTCGGTGCGGCTGTTCGCGGCCTACGTCACCGCGCCGTTCGCGCAGCTGACCAGCCGGCACTCGTCGGAGCTCACCCGCAATGTCCGGGATCTGGGCAACCACGTGTATCTCGAGGTCACGATGGCGCTGGTGGCCATGGCCGTGGAGGCGGCGGCCGCGCTCGGGGTCGTGGTGGTCCTGCTGGCCCTCCAGCCCCTGGCCACGCTCCTGGCGGCCGGCGTGCTGGCGACGCTGGTGCTCGTGCAGCAGGCCACGCTGGGGCGCAGGACGGACGCGCTCGGTGCCCGGCACCTCCAGATGGCCGGCGCCCTGCTCAAGGCCGTCCAGCAGGCGCTTGGGGCGGCCGCGGAGACGCGTGTGCTGGCACGGGAGCCCCAGGTCGTCGCGGCGTTCGCAACCCTGCAGCGCGACTTCTCGAAGACGGTCGGCACGCAGATGTTCCTGTCGAGCGTCTCGCGCTACGTCAACGAGAGCGCGGTGGTGCTGGCGGTGGCCCTGGTCGCCGTGGTCCTGCTGGCCGGCAACGTCGGTGCGGCCGCGCTCCCGGCATCGCTCGCGCTCTTTGCCGCGGCGGCCTTCCGCCTGATGCCGGCCATGAACCGCACGCTCAATGCGCTCCACGTGCTGCGCTACTACCGTGCCTCGGTGCACCTGGCAGCCGCCGAACTCGACCGCGCGGAGGCCGCACGGCCCGCGGCCGACAGTGACCTGCGCCCCCTGCGCTGCGTGCACGGGGTCGCGCTGGACGGCGTGTCGTACACGTATCCGGACGCCGTCCGCCCGGCGCTGGCGGACGTGACGGTCGAGATTCCGTTCGGCACCTCGGTGGGCATCGTCGGCCCCTCCGGCGCCGGCAAGACGACGCTGGCGTGCCTGCTGCTCGGCCTGCTGTCCCCGGACCGCGGCCACGTGCGCGTGGACGGCGTGGACATCGCGGGCCGGGAGCGGGACTGGCAGCGCCATCTCGGCTACGTCCCGCAGGACAGCCTGGTCCTCGACGAGCCGGTCCGCCGCAATGTGGCACTGGCGCTCGACGACCGCGACATCGACGACGCTCGCGTGTGGGAGTCGCTGCGCCTGGCGCGACTGGACGCGCTCGTGGCGCGTCTGCCGCATGGGCTCGACACGGTCATTGGCGAACGCGGCGCGAAACTGTCGGGCGGCGAACGGCAACGGGTGGGCATCGCCCGTGCGCTGTACCGGGACCCCGCCGTGCTGGTACTCGACGAGGCCACGGCCGCGCTCGACGGCGTCACGGAAGACGAGGTGGCCGCGGCCATCCGGGCCCTCGAGGGCAGCCGGACCATCGTGGTGATTGCGCATCGCCCCGCGACGGTGCGTCAGTGCGACCGGCTCCTCTTCCTCGACGAGGGCCGGCTCGTGGACCAGGGCGGCTTCGATGAACTCGCCGCGCGCCATCCCGACTTCGCGAGACTCCTCGATCTCGCGGGTGCGTGAGAGGGCTTCGCACGGCGCGTGTGTCGGTGTCGCACGCTGCCGCGGACGCGTGACAGGCGCCGTCACGCCCCCGGCCGGACGAGGCGACGAGCCAGGCGCCCAGGGATGGTCACACCACGCAGCAGGCCCGCCACGATCCACCCGTAGCGGGCCGCGGCGTACTGCAGCCGGGCCTCCCGCAGCAGGCGCCGGCGCGCGGGCACGGGGATCGCCGCGCCCGCGGCGCCGCCGTGCGGCACCTGGTGCGGCAACGACACCACCTCCCCGCCCGCGCGCGAGAGCCGCCAGCCGAAGGCGACGTCCTCCATGTACATGAAGGTCGTGTCGGGAAACCCACCGAGCGACAGGAAGGTGTCGCGCCGCACGAACACACAGGCGCCGTGCGGCCAGGACCACGACGCGTCGTCGTAGCCGGGCAGGCGGCGGAGCACGCCACGGATCGCGGTGCCCCCGTAGGCGCCCTCGACCACGTCGGCGAACAGCTTGGACAGGGAGTAGCCGGGTTGTCGGCCCGCCACGGCACCTCCCGGCTCGAGCAGGTCCGGGGCCGCGCAGGCCAGGACGTGCCCGTCGAGGGCCGCCTCGCCGGCGCGCGCCACCTCCGGCGTCATCTCGCAGTCCGGGTTCAGGAAGCACAGCACGGCCGCGTCGGCCTCGCGGGCACCCAGGTTCGCCGCGCGCGCGAAGCCCTCGTTGGTCGGGCTCGCCAGTACGCGCGCGCCCGCAGCCCGCAGGATGTCACGCGACGTATCCGCGGACGCGTTGTCCACCGCCACGACAGCACGGCACAGCTCGGGGCCGAGCGCCGCGAGGCAGCGCCCGATCACCGATGCCGAGTTGCAGGTGACGATGACGATCGCCAGGCCACCGGCCGACATCAGCGGCGGAGCGCGGCCGCCCACGACCGGCGCGCGAGGCTCGCGGCCAGGCGGCCGGCCCCGGCCGCCGGCGGCAGGTGCGCCTCCATGCGGGCCACCTGGCGGAGCGTGGGTCCGTTGCAGAAGTTACTGAAGTGCAGGATGCGCGCGCCCTCGCGCGGAAACGCCGCGTCCCAGTGCTCGCAGTGATTCCAGGCCCACGGCAGCGTCGTGCAGCTGTCGGGATGGAGCGAGTTGGCCCACACCTGGAAGTAGTCCTGGTCGGCGATCATGTGCGCGCCCACCTGGTGCGGCCGCGTGGCGCCGGCCATCGCGCCGAGGGCCCACGCCGTCACGTCGGCCAGGGCGTCGCGCCGGCCGACGACGACGCCGCTGTTGAAGTAGCGGAAGGCGGCGAGCGTTGGGACGGGCAGGGCCGGGTCGAACCACGCGAGCGCGTGCCGGACGTAGTGCCCGAGAAAGGCCGCCCGGTCCATGGTGGAGCCGATGATGGTGGTCTGCTCCACCATGCCCAGCCCGTGCCCGGCGAGGGCCGTTTCGAGGGCGGGCGCGTCCATGGGGGCGGCCACCATCGCATCGGCGTCGAGGAGCAGGACCAGGTCCGCCGACGTCCGCGCGAGGCATCCGCGCAGGGCCTCGAACTTCCGCAGGAACGGCCGGGCACGATCGGCACTGGCCGCATCTGCGGGAAGCGGCCACACGGTGACCCGGGCATCGAGCGGCCAGCGCCAGCGCCGCGCCGGGTCGAGCGCCACCACGACGTCGAAGGGCGACCACGCCAGCACCGACGCCACGGCCCGGCGGGCAGCGCGCACGTAGTTGACGGGCCCGCACGCCAGCACGCAGACACACACGCTGCTGGCTGGGGCGACGCGAACCGGTGGGGACGGGCGGGCGGACGACGCCACGGTTGGAGGCAGTGCCACGGAGGGGGGCGGTGAAACGGAGGGAGGCGGTGCCACCGACGCCACCGGGCGGGGACGACCCACCCGGTGGCGCTGGTGTGCCTCAGGCGACGCCGGCGGCCCTCAGCGCCGCCAGGACGCGCGCATCGCGGAACGGGGCACGCCGGATGCGCACGCCGGTGGCATCGAAGATGGCATTGGCGACCGCCGCCATGGTCGGCTTGCACACCGTCTCGCCCGCACCGTAGTGCGGCAGGTCGGGTCTGGACGGGTTCGGATCGCCATTGACCAGCACGATGTCGATGCGCTCCGGCGTGTCGGCGTGCGTCAGCGTCGGCGACGTCCGCCAGTCGACGCTCGTCACCTTCTCCTCGTCGAAGGTCACCTCTTCGTGGAGCGCCCGGCTCAGCCCGTACAGACTGCCGGCTTCGAGCGTGCGCCGGAGTCCCTCGGGGTTCACGATGAGGCCGCAGTCGTGGCCGCACACCATGCGCCTGACGAAGACGTGCCCGGTGGTGCGGTTCACCTCGACGTCCACGATCTGCACCACGATGGTCTGGCTGCGAATGGCGTAGCCAAGACCACGCCCGGTGAGGACGTCACCGGTTCCCACCCGCTGGGGAGAGGGACGGGCGTCCCAGCCGTAGGCCTCGAGGGCTGCGTCGAGCACCGCCAGCGAGCGCGCCTTCTTGAACCCGCTGTCCTCCTCGGGGACGGCCTCGATGAGGCGCCGGCGGAAGGCCGCCGGGTCGGCCCCGGCCGCCGAGGCCAGTTCGTCGATGAACGACTCGGACGCAAACGCCGTCTGCGGCCCGTTCGGATCGCGCAGGTTGCCCGTCCGTACCGGCGTTTCCCAGATGAGCGGCAGGCCCACCACGTGCTGGGCCACCCGCTGATTCGGAATGCCGTACAGCTCCACCGGTGCGCCGCTGGCGCCGCGCGCCGGCGTGGTGCGGCGCTGTCCCGTGAGCTGCGCGATGAGCACCGAATCGGGTTCGTTGTAGCCGAGGTGATTATGTGAGGCCGCGCGCGCGTCCCAGTCGTAGGCGACGAGACGCCCGGAGGCATCGAGGCCGCCGCGGACTCGAACGACGAAGGCCGGGCCCTTGGTGTCCCACGCCGTCTCTTCCTGGCGCGACCACTGCAGCCGGACGGGACGTCCGATCTCCTTGGCCAGGAAGGCGGCCTCGAAGCCCGCATCGTCGGCCGCCGTGCGGCCGAAGGCCTGCGGACCATCCATCCAGATCACGCGGACGCGGTCGCGCGGAATCTGGAGGAACTCCGCGACGCCGTTGCGCAGGCCGTACGACTTCATGTCGTTGGAGTAGATCGTCATCTGGTCGCCGGTGGGGTCGGCGGTGGCGTGGGCCGGGCCGATCGACGTGTGTCCCTGGTAGGGGATCTCGTAGGCGGCCTCCACCACACGCGCGGCCCCGGCCATGGCCTGGTCGGGCTCGCCCGTCACCCGCGATGGGAAGCTGAAGGTGGGCGTGGTGGCGCGCATGTAGTCGAACAGGCGCTCGGAGGTCGGGAACGGGGCGGTCGAGGGCGCGCGCCACTCGGCCTTCAGCTGCCGGGCGGCCCGGATGGCCTGCTCCTCGCGCTCGCACACCACGGCCAGATAGTTGCCGCGGCGCACGAGACGCACGAAGCCCGGGATGTCGCGCACCGACGCCTCGTCGACGCTGACGAGCGTCGCGCCGGCCACCGGGGGCTTCACGTTGCGCGCGTGCACCATGTTGGGCAGCTGCACGCCGACGGCCCACTTGACCGAGCCGTCCACCTTGCCTGGGATGTCGTAGCGCTGGGGCGACTGGCCGACGATCCGGAGGTCCTGCACGGCCTTGAGCGGGGCCGCACCGGTGGTGCGGTTGATGTCCTCGCCGGTGAGGGTGACGTTGAAGCGGCGACCGCCGATGAGCTGACCGTAGGTCACCCGCCGCGACGGCTCCGCGGCCACCGACACGACGCCTTCGCGCACGACGAGCGCGGTCACCGGGACGCCCAGGCGCTCGGCGCCCATCTCGAGCAGCACGCGCCGGGCCTCGGCGGCCACGCGACGCATCGGCCAGCCGTCGGTCTGGAGCGCGTCGGACCCGCCGGACCCGCCCTGATCGACCGTCACGTCGGTCGTGCCCATCACGCACGTGGTCTTGTCGTAGGCGATATCGAGCTCGTCGGCCATGATCTGGCGGAACGCCGTGCCCGTGCCCTGTCCCAGGTCGGTCTTGCCCACATAGAAGGTGGCAGTGCCGTCCTCGCGGATCGCGATCCAGGAGTCGAGCTGCCGGAAATCGAGATCCGGGTACGGCCCCGGCCCCAGCGATGCGGCCTGCCCCTGCGCCGCCTCGAGACCCGGTATGGCGGCCGATGACAGCGCGGCGACGCTGACGACGAACAGGCCCGAGCGCTTCATGAACTCGCGACGCGTGGGGCCGGTGGCCTCGGTCGCGCGCTCGATGTGATCCGGGATGCTGGTGAAGGGGACGCGGGAGAAGCCGTTCATGCGCGCACCTCACGATCGCCGTTCACGCGGATCCGTGCTGTGTCGGTCCGCGCGGTTCCGGTCTGTGGCGTGCCGGCGTGCGGCGTGATGATCTGGGGTGCGCCCGCCTGCGCCGTATCAGCCTGCGCTGTACCACCCTGCACGGTACCAGCCGGCACGGTGCTGTCCGGCGTTGCGGTGGCGGGGCCGCCCTGCGCGGAGCGACCGGCATCGGCGGCCCGGCGGATCGCCCGCTGCACCCGGTAATAGGTCATGCACCGGCACAGGGTGCCGTTCATCCCCTGCCGGATCTCGGCGTCCGTGGGGTTCGGGTTCCTGTCGAGCAGTGCCTTGGCCGTGAGGAGCTGGCCGTTCTGGCAGTAGCCGCACTGCGGCACCTGCTCGTCGATCCAGGCCTGCTGCAGCGGGTGCAGCGCACCGTCGCGCGACAGGCCCTCGAGCGTCGTGACCTCGGCGCCCTGCACCGTGGAGACGGGCCGGACGCACGAGCGCACGGCCTGGCCGCCGATGATGACGGTGCAAGCGCCGCACTGGCTCAGGCCGCACCCGAACCTCGGGCCCTCGAGGCCCAGGTCGTTGCGCAGCACGTAGAGCAGGGGGGTGGAGGTGTCTTCGACGTCCACCTCACGTGGCACACCGTTGACGGTCAGTCTGATCAAGCTCATCGGTGTCACTCTCCTCGGTCAGGTCCGGTCCGGGCGGGTCACGGCGACGCGGGCACAGGATGCGTCAGGGCGGGCTCTAGTGTCGATCCTCACGCCGGCGAAGGCAAGGATCGGCAGGCCGCCGCGCCGGCCTTGCCAGGGCCAGGGCCCTGCGGTCTAATGCCGGACACCGTCGACACCTGCTGCGGGAGGATCCTCATGACTCGTCTCAGATGGCTGGCCTGGTCGTCCGGAACGCTCGCCGTGCTGCTCCTCTCGTGGTGGACCGTGCGCGCAGAGGTCGCGGCCACGGATGCAGCGCCAGTCGCGGCAGAGGGGACCGCGCAGACCCTGCCGGCGGGCCTGGCGCAAGCCGTCACACAGGGCCCGGCGCAGGCCCAGGCCACCGCCCAGGCAGCAGGTCAGGCGGTGACCCAGGGGCAGGGGCAGCCGCAGGGTCAGGGCGGACGCGCGGGCGGACGTGGCGGGCGGGCCGGTGGCCCGGCACCAGCGACAGTGCCCACGCCGCCGTTGACGCCGGTGACCGACGCGATGCTCAGGAACCCCGATCCGAAGGACTGGCTCATGTGGCGGCGCACGCTCGACGCGTGGGGCTACAGTCCGCTCGACCAGGTGAACCGGACCAACGTCCGGTCCCTGGCGCTCGTCTGGTCGCGGGCGCTCGCGCCGGGCGTCCAGGAGGGCACGCCGCTCGTGCACGACGGCGTGCTGTTCATGCCAAACCCGCTCGACGTGATCCAGGCCATCGACGCGGCCACCGGCGACGTCTTCTGGCAGTATCGCCGGCAGCTCCCCGACGACCTGCAGACCTACTTCCCCACCCCGACGACGAACCGCAACCTCGCCATCTACGACACCCTGATCATCGACACGAGCGCCGACGACTTCGCCTTCGCCCTCGACGCGCGCACCGGCGAACTCGCCTGGGAGACGAAGGTGCTCGACTACCAGAAGGGCGCCCAGCAGACATCCGGCCCGATCATCGCGAACGGCAAGGCCATCTCCGGTCGCGGCTGCGAGCCCGAGGGAGGGCCCGAGGCCTGCGTCATCGTGGCGCATGACGCACGCACGGGGCGTGAGCTGTGGCGCACCCGCACGATTCCCGGACCGGGCGAACCCGGCAACGAGACGTGGGGCGCCATTCCCTACGAACAACGCCTGCACGTGGGCACCTGGATGGTGCCGAGCTACGACCCCGAGCTGAACCTGATCTACATCGGGACGTCGGTGAGTTCCCCCGCGCCGAAGTTCCTGCTCGGCGGCAACGAGAACACGCACCTGTACCACAACTCCACGCTGGCGCTCGATGCCGACACCGGGCGTATCGTCTGGTACTACCAGCACGTCGTGGATCACTGGGATCTGGACCACCCCTACGAGCGCATCCTCCTCGACACCGCCGTGGCGCCCGACCGCACGGAGGTGCCCTGGATCAATCCCCGCGTCCAGCCCGGCGAACGGCGCCGGGTCCTCACGGGCATTCCCGGCAAGACCGGTCTCGTCTACACGCTCGACCGCGCAACCGGCGAGTTCCTCTGGGCCAGGCCCACCGTGTACCAGAACATCGTGCAGACCATCGACGGCGCCACCGGCACGGTGACCATCAACCCCGAAGTGCTGTTCACCGCGATGGGCCAGGAGCGCCTGGTGTGCCCCGGAGGAGGCGGCGGGCGCAACTGGCCATCCGGCGCGTACAGCCCGCTCACGGGACTGATGTACTTCCCGCTGCAGCACGGCTGCGCCAACGTCACGGTCACGATCGACCGGCCGTCGCTCCAGTCGCTGTACGGCATCCGCATGCAGGGCACGCCCGCGCCAGGCGCGGAGGGGGGCACGGTGCAGGCGTTCTCGGTGGAGACCGGTGCCAGGGCCTGGCAGTACACCCAGGCGGCCAGCGGCACCACGTCGCTGATGACGACTGGTGGCGGGCTGGTGTTCGGCGGCGACCAGACCGGTCGCTTCCGCGCCCTGGATCACGAGACCGGCCGCGTGCTGTGGGAGGTGAACCTGGGCTCACCGGTCACTGGCTATCCCATCACCTACGCCGTCAACGGCCGGCAGTACGTCGCGGTCAGCGGCGGGGGCGGACTCGGAGGCGCCCGCGGTCGTCTGGGCCCGGTGGCCAACAACCTGTTCGTGTTCGCGCTGCCGAACTGATGTCGGTTGCGGCCGCACCTCTCGCCCATCCGGCGCCCACTGGTGGCCGTGGGCGGACGCCGCGACGGGCCAGGCGTCGCGTCCACCTGTCGCACCGTCTGGGGTGACGAGTCTGGCGGCGCGTCAGCGTGCCGGCTCGACGCCCCCTGCCTGCAGTGCGCGCTGGCCCTCGCCTTCGCGCAGATAGGCAACCAGCGCCGCGCCGGCGGCCGGTGCACGCGACGCCGTGAGGGCTGCCACGTCGTACGTGGTGAAGTTCTGCACGGCCGCGGGCAGTGGACCAGCGAGCCGGATGCCCCTCGAGGCCAGCATCCGGATCTCGGTGATGGCGCCAAACCCGATCTCGCGGCCAGCGCCCGATGCGATCCGCTCCATCACGGCCTCGCCCGTGTCGGTCCGCACGGCCTTGGCCTGTACCTCGGAGGCGACACCGAGCCGCTCGATCAACTGCTCGATGTACTGGCCGGTGGACGCGCGATTGAAGACCACGGCCGTGGCCTCGGTCAGCGCGGCCCGAAGCGCCTCCGGCGTCCCCACGTCCACCGGCTCGGCGCCGGCACGCACCACGATGCCCACGCCCACGCGTCCGACGGCCGCCCGCGTCGCCTGGTCGATACGTCCAAGGCGAGCCGCCGTGGTCATCACGCCTGCCGGGGCAATCAGGACGTCGGCCGCCTCGTTCGCCTGCAGACGAGCGGAGAGCTGCGGGCCGGTGCCGAAGCGGATGATCACGCGGTGACCGGTGGCCGACTCGAACGCGGCCGCCGCACGGACGAGCCCGGGCTCCACGGCGCCGGCACTCATCACGTGGATGTCGTCGGCCGAGAGCGACGCGCTGGCGAGCAGCAGGGCACCGAGGACCGTGACGACGAGGCGCATGGCGGGAGCATACCGCGCCTGGGAGTCGCGTCGTGTCACCACGATCGGCCTGGCCAGATACGCTCGAGGTACGCGGCGAGCGCCTCCCTGAAGGCCGTGGCAGACCCGTAGCGCTGCTCACGCTCGTCGTGCAGCGCGGTGCGCAGGATGCCCTTGAGTTCCGGATCGAGCGTGGCATCGGCGCCGAGGGCCGGTCCGATGCCGGCGCGGCGCACGGGCCCGTAGCCGGCCAGCATGGTGTAGAGCACCGCGCCCAGCGAGTAGATGTCGGCTCTCGCATCCGGTGGCTGGTGGGCCACCTCGGGCGCCGAGTACCCGGGCGTGGTGGGCGGGCTGTAGAACAGGCCGGCGCCGTGACGCGCATGGTCGTACGCCGACTCGAAGTCCACGATCCGGATCACCGACCTGGCGGCGCTGGCCCGGTAGAGGATGTTCATCGGGTTCAGGTCCACGTGGGCGATCGCGAGGGTGTGGAGCTCGGCCAGTGCGCTCGATACCTCGAGTGCGATGCGGATGTGCGTGACCAGGCGGGCCGGTGCGGGCTCGTCACCGATCGTCGTGGCGAGCGGCAGCTCGTCGAAGAACGACGTCACCAGGAAGAGGCGCGAGTCCGGCAGTCGCCCATGCTCGACGACATACGGGAAGTACGGCGACTCCGGCAGCCCGCGGTTGATCGTCTCGAGCGTCTCGGTCTCGTTCGCCAGGTTCTGCTCGTACACCAGGCCCGGCTTCGACGTCACCTTGATGAGCACGCTCGTCCGGGTGCGACCATCGCGCGCCACGTAGAGCTGGTGCCGCCCGCGCGCGGGGACGCGGCCGGCCGTCCGCTCGGCGGACAGGCGGCTGACGCCCTTGAAGCGATCGAAGGGAGGGCCGGACACGTCGAGGCCGAGCACGTCGCTCCGCGGCATCTCCCCGAGTGTCACACACTCGGGGGGCGGCGCGTGGATCGGTACGGGACCACCACGTCCACCGCCTGGAGCCGAGTGCGCACAGTCGAGGCGGGATCACGCGCACGTCTGGCGTGCCCCTGCGGGCGCGGCGCGGGGTATGGGACACTGGCAGGTCCATGTCGCAACGCCGCACTCCCGACGCCGCGCTCCTCGAAGGCCCGATCGTCACCTCGCTGCTCAAGCTGGCCGTGCCGATCGTCCTCGCCAACGTGCTCCAGAGCGCCTACCAGCTCACCGACGCGTTCTGGGTGGGTCGCCTCGGCGGCGCGGCCGTCGCGGCGGTATCGGTGACGTTCCCAATCATCTTCCTGATGATTGCGGTGGGCATGGGCTTCGGCATCGCCGGCTCCACGCTCGTGGCCCAGTACAAGGGCGCCGGGGACGACCGCATGGTGAACCACGTGGCCGCGCAGACGCTCGTGATGGTGGCCATCACGAGCGTGATCCTGGGCGGACTGGGCTACCTGCTCGCGCCGTGGCTGCTGCGCCTGATGGGCGTGGCGGCCGACGTGTACCCGGATGCCGTGCAGTTCATGCGGATCTCGTCGGCGGGGCTCGTGGTGGTGTTCGGCTTCTCCATGTTCCAGGCGGTGACGCGCGGCATCGGCGAGGTGACCATGCCGCTCTACATCGTGCTCGGCACGGTGCTCCTCAACTTCGTGCTCGATCCGCTCTTCATATTCGGCTGGGGGCCGGTGCCGGCGTCGGGCGTGGCCGGCGCGGCCTGGGCCACGCTCGCCACGCAGACGCTGGCGGCGGCCATCGGGCTGGGCGCCCTGCTCGGCGGACGCTACGGCATCCACCTGCAGTGGTCGGACTTCCGGCCCGACTGGGCCTTCGTGCGGCGTGCCTTCAGCCTGGGCTTCCCGGCCTCGATCGAGGCGTCGGCCCGCGCACTGGGCATGACGGCCATGACGTTCCTGATTGCCACCTTCGGCACCGTGGCCATCGCCTCGTTCGGCGTGGGCAGCAACATCTTCATGTTCGTACTGATCCCCGCCATGGGCCTCTCGATGGCCACCGCCGCCCTGGTCGGGCAGCACATCGGCGCAGGCAAGGTGGAGCGCGCCACCCACATCGCGCACCTGAGCGCCGGCATCGCGTTCGTTGCGCTGAGCCTGGTGGGGGGCGGCGTCTATCTCTACGCGCAGGCCATCGTGGCCTTCTTCGTGCCGGGCGACGCCCAGGTCATCGCCGAGGGCGCGCGCTTCCTGCGGACGTTCGGCCCGGCTTTCGGCTTCATCGGCCTGCAGCTCGCGCTGGTGGGCGTCTTCCGCGCGGCGGGCCAGATGATGGTGGCGATGGTGCTGGCGCTGGTGTCGCAGTGGGTGCTGCAGTTCCCGCTCGCGTACGTGCTGGGCACACACACCGTCTACGGCCTGGCCGGGCTCTGGTGGGCGTTCCCCGTCTCGGCGGTGCTCACCACGCTCGGCGCCGTGGCGTGGTTCCTGCGCGGCGACTGGAAGCACGGCCGGCTGACGGCGGGCGCACGCGCCGTCGAGGAGACCACCGAGGAGATCCTCATCGAGGAGGGCGTGCGGTAGCGGGCTCGGCCGCCCGTCAGCCAGCGTCGCTGTCCCGCGTCAGACGTGCTCCGACATCGGCCCGCTGGCCACGTACTGATGCACGGGCCACACGAGAGTTCCGATTGAGGAATGGCGGAGGGTGCCTGCGGGAATGCAGCGGATGACGGCGAGAGCAGGCCTGAGCCCGGGCGAGGGAGGGGTCTCTCGCCACCCCTCCCTCGCTGATGCCTGTCGTGTTGCGGTGCCGTCGGGCACCGCTCTGAGCGTCCGCGGTCGCGACGTGACGCCGCCGTGGCCCGGCACAGGCGGGGGTGCGGGCCCGCGTCACCGCGCACGAAACGACGACGAACGCGCCGGGCTGCTAGGCCCGGCGACGACGAACCGTCACGAACCAGGCCAGCACGCCGGCCCCGAGCAGCCCGAATGTGCCAGGCTCCGGCACGGGGTCCGGCCCCGGATCGGTCGTCACCTCCTGCACCTTGGCGGCGAAGAAGTTGTTCACGAAGTCCGGGTCGTTCGCGCCGGTGATGTTGAACGTCCGGGCGATGAGCCCGGCCGCCAGCACCTGTGCCTGCAGGCTGTTGGCCGTCGCCGGATCGGCCTGCAAGGCCGCGAGCGTGGCCACCTCGTCGAAGTTCAGCAGGTCGGGGTCCGAGACGTCCTTGAGGTAGTCCCCGTACTGGCTGGCGCTCGGCGTGTCGCCGCGGTTCACCAGCATGTTGAGGAAGGCGCCGCTCCGGATGGCGGCCTGCGCCGTGGCATCCACTTCGGCCTGCCATGCCGGCGTGAGCACGCCCGGCGGGTCGGTCGTCGTCTGCCCCGCCTGGCGGTTGACCGCCTGGAACGGCAGGTCGGAGTCCTCGTCGGTCGCAAGAATCAAATTCTTCCGTGCGTCGTTCCTGAAGTTCAGGAAGCCGTCCTCCGGGATGTTGTTGTTGGCGAGTTCGCTGTCAGGCGCAGCGCCCAGGACCATGCGGATGGCCTCGAGACCGGCTTCCGGATTGACGTTGTGGTTGTTCTGGATGCCGGGGTTGGCGCCGATGGTGACGGCGTTCAGACGGGCCTGCACGAGCGTGGTGTCGCTCGTGAAGTCCAGGATGAGTTCCGGCAGGCCGCCGAACACCACCACCGCGAAACGGGCATCCACCACCACGTTCGGATCGGCGTTCAATCCGGCGACGAAGCCGGCAAAGCCGTTCCGCACGCCAGCGATCTCGCCGGCCATCGACGACGTGGCGTCGATGATGAAGACGAAGTCGGTCTTGACTTCGATGGGAGCAGCAGCGGCGGGTAGAACCTGAGCAGAGAGCGCACACGCGACCGCGCCAACCGTCCCGACCCACCGTGCCAGACGCACGAAGATGCTTCCAGGCATGTCACCTCATTCCTTGTGATGTGGCAAAAACTGCACGACAAGCCCGAGTCAGTGGCAAGCGCCGTACCGGAGGGGTGCAGGGCGCCGTGCAGCGCCGCACATCATTGGATCTTCAAGCGTCTGTGGTGGGTGCACGAGGATGGCGACCGAGGCCCGGCGAGGACGACGCCGCCCGAAAGGCTCCCTTGGGCCGAACAGGTCGACCAAGTTCTTCGCGGGAGGCGACTTGTCGGCGCGCAAGTCGTGCGTGCCGGGCGATGGTGGACGTCCCTTGTGTGGCCCGACGCATCCCGACTCGCGGCTGGTTACTCGATCGTCAGCCATGCGCACGATCTGCGCATGGGCGGGCGCGACGTGGCTCGCGGCAGGCCGTCAGTCGTAGAAGGCCGGGGACTTCCGCAGGGCCGTCATGGCCGTCAGATCGTGCTGGATCCACAGCGACGCGCCCGTCCGCGTGAGGAAGGCGTCGAGCCACTCGCGTGAGGCGCGCGTGCGCTCCACGTCCACGTCCGCCGTGGGCAGCCGGTTGAGCGTGCGCTCCTCGGGGTAGTGATAGAGGTCGCCCGTCAGGACGACGCCGCCCGTGGACGCCAGCCGCACGTAGAGCGCCTGGTGACCCTCGGTATGCCCGGGCGTCGGGAGCAGGAGCACGGTGCCGTCGCCGAAGACGTCGTGTTCGCCCGTGCCCACGTCCACCGTCTGGCTGTTGCGGAGTGCCGCAAAGGTGGACGGCGCGGCCACGACCGGCGGGCTCGGCGGAAACATCGCCGCGCGCTCGGCGGGACGGGCCAGCCACGTCGCGCCGGCAAACAGGTTGGCGTTGGCCACATGGTCCCAGTGGTAGTGCGACAGCGCCAGGTGCGTGATGTCGGACGGGGCGTAGCCGGCGGCGGCCAGCTGGGAGGTCAGCGACTGCCGGATCGAGACCGGCCGCACGCGGCCGTCCGACAGCATGATGCGCCTGGCGACGGGCTGCGCGCCCGGCGCCCACGTGTCATCGGCCACGCCCCCGGTGTCCCACATGAGCGTGCCACGCGGATGGACCACCAGGAAGGCGGTGATGGCCAGCTGCGTGGTCTGCACCTCCTGCGGCTGCAACCGGTAGCGTGTCGGGTCGGACTCGAGCGTGCCGCCGTCGAACACGTAGAGCCGAATCGGCGCGCTGGCCTGTCCCAGGGCCACGGTGGACAGGCCAGCCGTGAGCAGCGCCAGCAGGGCCAGGCGGGTCAGCATCGTCATTCCTCTCATCGGGTCCTCCCTCCGGTTTCCTGGAGTGCGCTCACGGTACGGTCAGCCGCGGCAGGCTCCCCGCCTCCGGCAGCGTGTCCAGCCGCATGATGGCGTCGCACAGCCGGTCACGCGCGGGGGCCGGCAGCAGCGCGCCGGCGTTCTCGTCGAACTTCGCCCGCAGTTCAGCCTCTGTCATGGGGTTCTGTGCAGAGCCGCGGTTGTACTCCTCGAGTTCGTGCAGGGTCCGTCCGTCGCGAAGGTGGATGGTCACCGCGCCCCGGAAGTGCGCGAGGCCGTCGAAGCTCGGGTCGTGATGGTAGCGCACGCGTCGAGCCAGCCCCAGGATCGCAGGGTCGCGCAGGCTGGCCGGGGCGTAAGCGTCCTTGCCGAGCCGTCCGTGCACGAGGGCTTCTGCCACGGTGAACTGCAGACTCACCCGGCCGTGGGAGTCGGAGGCGGGGGCCCACTTCTCCGCCGTGGGCTCGCACACGATCGGCACGTTGAAGGCCGCCACCGGGCAGTCGATCGACTCCACATCGGCCGGGTCGATCGCGTGAGCGTCCCGCAGCCGCAGCACGGCACTGACGTAGGGGTGCAGGACGTGCGCGGCGGGAAACGGCTTGAACGATGCGCGACGGCTCTCCCAGTCGGTGCCGAGTCCCTCGCTGATGCGTCCGAAGTCGGGCCGCGCGTGGGGATCCTGGACGTGTGAGGCGAAGAGGCCGAAGCGTCCTTCGAACACCCGGGCGGGCCCCGTCGTGCCGGCGCGGGCCAGGCTCGCCGCCGTGAGGCCGGCCCGGGCGGCCCAGCCCGAATGCAGGAACTTCGACTGCGTCCCGTCCACCCAGCATTCGAGCAGGCCCGACGCGAAGCTGCCGGCAATGCCGGCGCCGCGGGCGAGCGCTTCCGCTCCCAGACCCATCAACCGCCCGGCGAGGAACGTCACGCCGAAGGGCGCGAAGAGCCCCGTGGGATGGAAGCCCCGCTTGTGAAACTGGCCGACCGCCACCGACCCCACGCGACACGAGATCTCGTTGCCGAGGGCGATGGCGGTGAGTGCCGCCCGGCCGGACACCGGCTGGTGCTCGGCCAGGGCGAACGCCGACGCCACGGCGGGGCCGCTCATGTGGACGATCGACTCGTTGTGGGTGTCGTCGAACTCGAGGGCCTGGACGCGTGCGCCGTTCACGAACGCGGCGCTTGCCGGGGCGAGCCGCTCGCCGGTGCCGAAGACGTGACAGAGCCCCGTGGCGGCCAGCGTCACCTCGGCATCGAGGACCGAGCGGCCGAAGTCGGTACCGGCCCCGGCCAGCGCCAGGCCGATGCTGTCCATCACGCGCAGCTTGGTGGCATGGACGACGTCGGGTGGAAGGTCGTCGTCGCGCAGGCCCGCGACCCAGCGCGCGAGCGTGGTGGACAGCGGGTCCGTGGAGCGCGGGTCGGTCGGGAGCGCGTGGGTGGAGAGCGGTTCTGTCATGGGGCCTGAGGCAGCGGACGAGGGGTCACGGGCGGCACGTCGAGTCGGACGGCCCAGCCGTCCATGTCCCGACGGGCCGGCGGGTAACTGGTGAGCACCAGGGGGTCGTGCCCGGGCACGATGTGGTCGGCCGAGGCGGCCAGCCGCCGCAGGGTCTGGTAGCCCTCGAGCACGTCCGCGACGGAGTCCACGATGGGGAACACACGTCCCTGCTCGAGGTGGGCGTAGAGGTGCGAGGCATCCGAGGCGAGCACCACGGACCCGCGCGCGGTCTCGACTTGTACGCACTGCAGGCCGCGCGAGTGTCCGCCAATGCGATGCACCGTCACGCCCGGGACGATCTGCGCGGCGCCGTCGTGGAACGCCACGCGGCCCGAGAACACCTTGCGCACCATGGCCACCACGTCGTCCGCCTCGAACGGCACGCGGACGTGCGCGTGGTGCATGCAGCGGCCCGTGGCGTAGGCCATCTCGGCGTCCTGCAGGTGGTAACGCGCGCGTGGAAAGAGGTCGTGGTTGCCCGCGTGGTCGTAGTGCAGGTGGGTGACGACGACGTGCTCGACCGACGCACAGTCCACGCCGACGGCCGCCAGCCCCTCCGCCACCGGGCGTACGAGCGTGCGGTGGCGCCGACGCGCCATGTCGGCGTCGAAGCCGGAGTCGACGACCACCACGCCGTGGGGCCCCACGATGGCCCACACGAAATAGGCGAGCGGGTCGGGCCGGTCGTGCGGGTCGCCCAGCAGGTAGTTGTCCTGCGCGCGCCGGTCGTGATGGGCGTACCGGACGGCGTACACCTCGTGCACCGCGCCGCTCACGCCTGCATCCCCCATCGCCGCACCGTGCGCTGCTCGATGGCCCGGAAGATGACGTGCTCGACGAGCAGGCCGAAGAGCGTCACGGTCAGCAGCCCGGCGAACACCTGCGGAATCCGCAGCAGGTTCTTCTGCTCGTAGATGTACCAGCCGAGCCCGCCGGAGCCCGAGCTCACGCCGAACACGAGTTCGGCGGCGATGAGCGTGCGCCACGCAAAGGCCCATCCCACCTTGGCGCCGGTCAGGATGCTCGGAAAGGCGCCGGGCACGAGCACGCGGACGATGTAGCCGACCTTCGACAGGCCGTAGTTCTGCCCGACCATGCGGAGCGTGGGGCTGAGGCCGCGCACACCGCCGAAGGTGTTGAGCGCCACCGACCACAGCACCGCGTGCACGAGGACGAAGATGATGCCGCCGTCCCCCAGCCCGAACCAGATGAGCGCCAGCGGCAGCAGCGCCACCGAGGGCAGCGGGTTGAACATGGATGTCAGCGTCTCCAGCAGGTCGGCGCCCAGGCGGCTCGACGCGGCGAGCGCCGTGAGCACACCGGCCAGCAGGAGGCCGAGGGCGTAGCCCTGCACCAGCAGGCCCAGCGTCGATGCGGCAGCGCCGGGGATCTGTCCGGAGGTGACGCCGCTCCAGAGGGCCGCCGCCGTCTCGACGAACGTCGGGACGAGGAGGGGATTGGCGAGCCAGCGCGCGTAGCCCTCCCACCCGGCGAGCAGCAGCATCAGGATCACCAGCTTGCGCAGGGCGCCGTTGTCCCAGACGCGGCGCCAGGCCCCGAGCGGCCGCTCGGTCAGCGTGGCAACCGGCGCGGGCGTCCGGACGTACTCGGGCCGCGCCTCCGCGGGCGCCACGGGCGTGGCCGCACCCGGACGATCAGGCACGACCCAGCCCTCCCCCGGCCGACGTCCGACTGAAGAGGAGATCCTCGATCCGGGCCGAGAGCGCGCGGCCGTCACTGTCCACTACGTCCTCGCCCGTGCTGTTGAGTTCGGCCCGCACCTGTCCGGGGTGGGGGCTGAGCAGCAGGATGCGCTGACCGATCCGGATGGCCTCCTGGATCGAGTGGGTGACGAACAGCACGGTGAAGCGGGTGGCGTCCCAGAGCTGCAGGAGTTCCTCCTGCATGCGGCCGCGCGTGAGGGCATCGAGGGCCGCAAACGGCTCGTCCATCAGCAACACCCGCGGCTCCATGGCCATGCCGCGCGCGATGGCCACGCGCTGCTTCATGCCGCCCGAGAGCGTGTGCGGGTAGCTGTCGGCAAACGCGGTGAGGTTCACCATGGCGATGTAGTGCATGGCCCGTTCGCGCGCCTCGCGGGCCTTCAGCGTGCCGCTGGCGGTGAGCGCGAACGTGATGTTCTCGCGCACCGTTTTCCACGGCAGCAGCTGGTCGAACTCCTGGAAGACGACGATCCGGTCGGGGCCGGGCCTGGTGACCGGCACGCCGTCGAGGAGGATCCGGCCTTCGACGGGCGGCACGTAGCCACCGATGGCCTTGAGCAGCGTGGACTTGCCGCACCCCGAGGGCCCCAGGATGACGAACCGGTCGGAACGGTGCACCGAGAAGTCGATCCGGTAGGTGGCCGTCACGATGCCGTCGCGCGAGCGGTACTGCAGGGTGACGCCCTCCACCGCGAGCAGCGCGTCCGGGGCAGGCGCAGGCTGAAGGTGGGCCTGGGGCATCGGCGCTCAGTTCCCGTCGGCGGCGTGGATCTCGGGGAAGAACAGGTCCTGCCAGGTCGTGGGCAGGTTGGTGATGCTCCCGATGTCGTGCATGAACGTGGCGTACTTCATGACGTTCTGCGGCGTCGTGGTGAAGACCACGGCGGGGTCCTCGAGCACGGTCACCAGGTCCTCCGCGGTGAACCCGCCTTCGCCTTCGGCCGCAACCAGGGCCCGCGCGGCCGCGGTCCGGTCGGCGGCGATCCGCGCCTGCGCATCGCCGAGTGCGGCGAGGACGGCGTTGTAGACGGTGGGATTCCGCTCGCGGAAGGCCGCCACCGTGGACAGCATCACGAAGGTCGTGGTGCCCCCCATCACGTCGTCCGACGACATGATGGTCCGCACGCGGGGATCCCGGCGTTCCCGCTGGTGGAAGGGCGGCGACGTGAAGTGCGCGTTCACGGCATTCGAACCGGACAGCAGGGCGGTGACACCGTCGGGATGCGTCATCGCCACGGTGTACCGGTCGAACCGCTCCGCCTCGGCCGCGCCGTACCGGTCGCGCGCGTACATCTGCATCACGAGGGACGGGATCGACACCTTGATGGCCGTGACGGCTACCTTGTCCCCCTCGGTGAGGTCGTCCACCGACTGCAGGTGCGCGGCGTGTGTGTTGAGGTACATCGGCAGCGCCGATACGGCGGCCACCCCCATCACCTGCACCGACGTCCGCGTGCGATCCCACAGCGTGATGAAGGCAGGCGGGCCGGCGGCAATGAAGTCGATGGAGCCGGACAGCAGGGCGTCGTTGAGGACGGAGGGCCCGCCCACCTCGATCCACTCCACCTCGAGATCTGCGAGGCCCGCCTCGCGGGCGCGGGCCTCGATGAGGCCCTCGGCCTGCATGACGCGGAGCGGAAGGAAGCCAACGCCGCCGGCGCCCGTGGGCATCCGGAGGACCCGCACTTCGGCGCCGTCCGTCCCGGCGTCCCCGCTTCCGCCGCACGCGACCGGACCGGCCACCAGCAGGCAGGCCACGACGGCCCACATCCGTCCGACACTTCCGAGACGACGTCGTGTCATGTCCCCGCTCCCCTTCTCTCCCGTGCCGCAAGGACACGGGGGTCTGCGTCAGGCCGGTGGCGGCACGGCCGCGTCGAGCAGCGGCGCCAGCGTGTCGAGCGTGTCCACGGTCCAGCACCGCTCCAGCAGCTGCTCGGCCTGCGCCGCGGGCAGCGCGAGCGCCGCCTGATCGCGAAACTTCGCGTCGAGCTGCCGATCGCTCAACGGCCGGTGGACGTTGCCGAGCGACTGCTCGATGAACCACTCCCGCGTCGTGCCATCAGCCAGGCGCACCGTGACGCGCGACTGGTCCTCGGTGACGGCGGGATCGCCCACGGCGGTCACGAGCTCGCGCACGCGCCTGGTCGCCGGGTCGTTCACCGTCGCGTCGGTGTACTCCTGCAGGCGGGCGCGCCCATGGACGAGCCCCACGGCAGCCCCATGGTAGACGGAGAAGCGTCCCTCGAGGCCCGTCGTGATGTCCTTCTTGTTGCAGAGATCGAGCACGAGCGGCGCGACACGCAGCTCGACGGCGGCAATGTCCGAGGGCGAGAACCCATGCGTGGCGTGCAGCTGGATGCATGCCTCGATCGTCGGGTGGTTCACGATGCCGCACGGATACGGCTTGTAGGTGTTGGCGCGCAGGTCGAAGTCCTCGCCCAGCCGGGTGGTGATGCGCGACAGATCGCTGGCGGCCGCCTGCACGGCCGCGAAGCCCCGCGGCCCCTCGATCCCGTGCACGCCGGCGGTGAACCCCTCGCGCGCGAGCAGCGCGGCCACGTACCCGCTCTGCGCCGAGCGGCCGGGGTGGAACGGCTTGCCCATCGAGCCGAACATCTCCCGGAGCCCCGCCGCCTGCGTGGCGGCCAGCCCGAGCGCCCACACCATCTGCTGCACGTTGAGCCCGAGCAGCCGGCCGATGGCCGCCGCTGCACCGAACACGCCCGCCGTGCCCGTCATGTGCCAGCCGACGTCGTAGTGCGAGGGGTACACGGCATTGGCGACGCGCGACGACGCCTCGAAGCCGAGCACGAAGGCATGGACGAAGTCCTGTCCGCTCGTCGGCCGTTCGCTCGCCCAGGCACAGAGCGCGGAGGCCACGGGCGACGTGAGGTGGCCGTAGTTCTTCGGGGTGGTGTCGTCGAAGTCGTGTACGTGGGAGCTGATGCCGTTCATCAGCGACGCGTGCAGTGGATCCAGGCGCTCGCGCCGGCCCAGGATGGCCGCGGTGGGCGGCCCCGCATAGGGGCCGAGCGCCCGGATCGCGATGTCGACGGCGGGCTCGGCTGCGCCGCCCAGCGCGCACCCCACATAGTTGACCAGGGCGCGCCTGGCCTCGTGCTGCACGTCGGCCGGCACGTCCCCCGGCCGGCTCTCCACGATGTAGGTGGCGAGCGTACGGGTTGCCGACACTACTTGGCCCCGTCCAGCTCCGCGAACGCCTCGCGCGCGATGCGGAAGGCGTCGATGCCCGCGGGGATGCCGCAATAGATGGCCGCCTGCAGCAGCACCTCGCGGATCTCCTCGCGGGTGACGCCGTTGGTCAGCGCGCCCTTGACGTGCAGCTTCAGCTCGTGCGGCCGGTTGAGGGCCGTGATCATCGCGAGGTTGATCATGCTGCGCGTCTTCTTCGACAGGCCTTCCCGCGCCCAGCACCAGCCCCAGCAGTACTCCGTCGAGAGCTCCTGCATCGGGCGGGAGAACTCGTCGGCGTTCCTGAGCGACTGCTCGACGTAGTCCGCACCGAGCACCGACTTGCGCAGTTCCAGTCCCCGCTCGAATAGCTCGCGTTCCATGTGTGTGATCTCCTGCGTGGACGGCCGACGGGCCGTCTATCCCTTGATCTCGACGCCCGCCCACTCCTCCACGACCCTGGCGATGGAGGTGAAGTCGGAGTCGGCCCCGAAGCGGGCGCTCGTGATGGCCAGCATCTGGCGCACGGCGGCGCCCACGACCATCGGTACACCGAGCGCGTCCGCCTCCTCGAGGCACAGCCGCACGTCCTTGTGCGAAAGGCCGGTGGCGAACCCGAAGTCGAAGGTCCGCGTCAGCACCGCGCGCGGAAACTTGTCGCGGGTGGCGGTGTTGAGTCCGCTCCCCGAATTGAAGATGTCGATGAGGACGCGCGCGTCGATGCCGGCCTTCACCCCGAGCGCACAGGCCTCGGCGGTGGTCGCGATGGCGGCGGCGCCCAGCAGGTTGTTGGCCAGCTTGGCCACCTGCGCCAGTCCGGGCTTCCCGCCCGTGTAGATGACCCGCCCGAACGTCTCGAGCAGCGTCTGGACGGTGCCCAGGACGTCCGTGGGACACGACACCATCACGGCCAGCGTACCGTCACGGGCGCCCTTCACGCCGCCGGAGACGGGTGCGTCCACCCACGCCACGCCACGCGGTTCGAGCGCGGCGGCGATTCGCGCCGCGGCCGACGGCCCGGTCGTCGAGAGGTCGATGACGACCTTCACCCGGCTGCCGGCCGACACGCCCCGCGGGCCGAGGACCACCGTCTCGACGATGGCCGGCGTGGGCAGGCTGACGAATACCACCGACGCCTGCGAGGCGACGTCCTCGGGCGAGGCCGCCTCCACCGCGCCCCGTGCCGCCAGCGCAGCCCGTGCGCCCGCATCGACGTCGAAGATCACCACCCGGTGCCCGGCATCGAGGAGGCGCCCGCACATCGGCCCCCCCATGCGCCCGACCCCGACGAACCCCACGGTCTCGCTGCTCATCCCGCCGCTTCCTGCCCGTGCCTGCCACGCCAGCCGTGTGCCGGCCACGCCCGTGCACACCGTCACACGCCGGATGCCCGGAACGGCAGGCGCGGGCAACGCCCCCGGACGACGTGGTCTGTGGAACGCCGCCGGCCACGAGATCCGCTCCGGGGGCGCGTCATTCTCTCCCAGCTTGCGGGGCCCCGTCTATGCGCGGGGCGCGTGGTCGGCGGCGGCGCCGCCCGGCTCGCGGTGACCACCCGAGGCTGCCGGGGAGACGGAGACTGCATCGAGAGGGGTGTGCCCGGCCGTGGGTGATAATGGCGCCGTGTCAGCGCACAGATCGCGGACGGTCACGGTCAGGCGTTTCGCATCGATGGCCGACGCCGATCGCGAGGACCTCGCCTACTGGCGCACGCTGAGCCCGGCCGAGCGCATCCGCCTCACGTGGCAGATCAGCCGCGAGCAGGCCATCCTCGCCGGTCAGCCGCCCCATGAACCAGGACTTCATCGATCTGTTGCGCGCGTTCGTCGCCGCTGACTTACGGTGCCTTGTCGTGCGCCTGTCGAAGATGCGCGCGACCGGAGAGCACGGGCCTCGCGGACATCGAGGGACTGGAATAAAGGCCTGGCAGGACGTGCCCGCGGGGGGAGGGAACCAGGGATGACTGCCAGCTACTCGGGTAGCTGGCGGGGTCGACGGGACTCGAACCCGCGGCCTCCGGCGTGACAGGCCGGCGTTCTAACCAACTGAACTACGACCCCTGGTAATGGTGTTCGCCCCGGAGCGGCCGGCGCGAACCTGTGTGCGAGCATCGGGGCTCGCGGCCGACCACGGATGGCCTGAACGGGCACACGCGCTGGTGGGCGGTGCAGGATTCGAACCTGCGACAGCCGGCGTGTAAAGCCGGGGCTCTACCACTGAGCTAACCGCCCTTCTCGCCAACCGTCCCGAACGAACGAGCACCCGATTATAGAGGGACGGCAAGCTTGAGCGCAAGAAGCCCGAAGCCGGCGGCCACGCCGAGCACGGCGCGGTATTCGCGGTTTCGCACGGCACGGGCCACGCTGAAGCGGCGGTACACGGGTTCGGCCGTGGCGGCGGCATAGCGGTCGTAGGTGTCGCCGAAGCGCTCGCGCAGGAAGGCCTCCTCGCTGCGGATGGCGGCCGTGAGCGTGGCCACCATGTACAGCGTGGTGAGCAGCGCGGCCACCGGGCTGCGGGCGGCCACGAGGATGCCAAGGGCCATCACCGCGGACCCCACGTAGAGCGGGTGTCGCATGAAGCGGTACGGCCCCGACCGCGTCACCTCCCGGCTCTTCTCCAGGTGGCCGGCGGCCCACACGCGCAGCGCCTCGCCACAGGTGGCCACGGCGAGACCGATCGTCCAGGAGTCCCAGGTGGGCGCGGCGAGCCACAGCGTGGCGGCGGCCGCCACGAAGCCGAGCGTCACGCGGCGACGGGCCAGGAAGCCCCGCACGTCAGCCACGCGTGAACCCCGCCCGTTCGAGGCGCGTCCGCACGGCCTGCACGACGTCGGCCACGGTGATGTCGTCGATGCAGGCAACGGCGCGCGTGCACTGCCGCGCGTAGCGGCACTGGCAGCGGACGTGCTCGGAGAGCACGCCGTCGCGCGCGTCCCAGGGGCCATTGCGCTCGGCGTCGGTGGGCCCGAACAGCGCGACGAGCGGCGCCCCCACCGCACCCGCGATATGGAGCGGCCCCGTGTCGCCCGACAGCATCACGCGGGCCGTGTGGGCGAGCGCCACGATGTCGGCCACGGTCGTGGGCGGGGCCAATTCGGCGGCGCCCGACGAGGCGGCCACCACGGCCTCGGCGAGCGACTCCTCGCCGGGTCCCCAGAGCACGACCGACCGCAGGCCGGTCTGTGCGTGGACGGCGGACGCCACGGCGCCGAAGCGGTCCGGCGGCCAGCGCTTGTTGGGCCACGCGGCACCGGGATTGATGAGCACGTACCCCTCGAGACCGGCACGCCGCCGGACGGCGTTGGCGGCGGCCGTCTCCGGAATCTTGAACGGAAAGCGGGGCTGCTGCTCCCGCAGGCCGAGCGCGCGCAGCAGGGCGAGGTTCTGGTGCACCACGTGCGGCGCGGCGCCCGGCTGCGGGGTGACGCTGTAGCACACGCGCGCCAGGGGCTCGCGCAGCTGGTCGCCCGGAAAGCCGATGACGGAGCGGGCGCCCGACAGGCGCGCGAGCACGGCGGACTTCACGAGCCCCTGCAGGTCGATGGCCACGTCGTACCTCGTGCGCCACAGCGTGCGCAGGGTGCGCAGAACGGCGGCGCGACGGCCGCGGCGCAGCAGGTCGCGCGGGTCCACCGGCACCTTCACGTCCACGCACTCCACGAGGTCGAGCAGCGGCACGTACCGCGGATCGACCAGCCAGTCGATGCGCGCGCCCGGCCAGGCCGCCCGCAGGGTGGCCGCCACGGGCACGCCGTGCACCACGTCGCCCAGCGCCCCGAGCCTGACGATGAGGATGCGCTCGGGAACCGTCACGTGCGGGAGTCGGAGATGCGGGCCAGCAGGTCGCGGGTGGAGTGATCCTTCGGATCCCCCACGATGGCGGTGCGACCGCCGTAGGCGCGCACCACGTCGCGCTCGGGCACCGACTCCACCGTGTAGTCGGTGCCCTTGCAGTGCACCTCGGGGCGCAGGGCCTCGAGGAGGGGTCCCACGGTGAGCCCGCCGAAGACCACCACGTAGTCCACGCACCGCAGCGCCGCCACCAGTTCGGCGCGGTGCTCGGCAGCCATCACGGGACGATGCGGACCCTTGAGCGCGCGCACCGACGCGTCGTCGTTCACGCCGACGACCAGCACGTCGGCCTCCTCGGCCGCGCCCTGGAGGTAGCGCACGTGACCGACGTGCAGGATGTCGAAGCATCCGTTGGCCATCGCCACCGTCCGCCCGGCGCGCCGGGCACCGGCCAGCCGATCGAGCAGGTCGTCCCGCGAGACCACCTCACCCACGGCGCCCACCCCGCACGGCACGCCGCAGTTCCGCGGCACTCACCGTGGCCGTGCCGCGCTTCATCACCACGAGACCGCCCGCATGGTTGGCGAGATGGGCGGCAGCCTCGAACGACGCGCCGGCCGCCAGGGCCAGCGTGACCGTGGCCACCACGGTGTCGCCCGCGCCCGTCACGTCGGCGATCTCGTCGGTGCCGTGGATGGGAATGTGCACGGTGGGCACATCGGGTACGAAGAGCGCCATGCCGCGGCTGCCCCGCGTGATGAGCACGGCGCCCATCCGCGTCCGCTCGAGCAGGTCGCGCCCGGCCCGTTCGAGCGCCTGCAGGTCGTCGTCGATACGGATGCCGAGCGCCTGCTCCACTTCCGACTCGTTGGGCGTGCAGGCGGTGAGCCCCTGATAGGCGAGCAGGTCGTAGCGCGTGTCGAGGAGCACCGGCACGGGCACGCCGTCCTGTCGTGCCGCGCGGCGGATCTTCGCGACGAGGGCGGGACGCACGAGGCCCGACCCGTAGTCGGACACGAGGACGGCATCGGCCTGCGCGGCGGCCTGGAGCGCCCGCCGCTCGAAGCGGGCCCTGGTGGCCGCGTCAATCGGGCCGCGCACGCTGCGATCGATGCGGACCACCTGCTGCTTGGCCGAGTGGATGCCCCCGGCCAGGATGCGTGTCTTGACCGCGGTGGGACGCCGAGGAGCGCGCACCACGAAGCGGGCGTCCACACGCCGGTGCAGGGCGCGCACCAGGCGATCACCCGGGGCGTCACGCCCCACCAGCGACACGAGCGCACACTCGCCGCCCAGGGCGGCCACGTTGTTGGCGGCGTTGCCCGCGCCGCCGGGCACCACCTGGGTGGCGTCGTACTCCAGGATGAGGACCGGCGCCTCCCGTGACACGCGCGCCACCCGCCCGAACACGTACTCGTCGGCGACGGCATCGCCGATCACCGCCACCGCGCGCCCCGCGAGCGCGTCGATCAACGAACCGAGGTGCGCAGGATCCACGCGACGGCCTCCATCAAATTGTTGAGGATAGCATCCGCACGCAGGCCCTCGGGCGGGTGCTCCGCCTCGTGTCCCCCGTGCCCGGTCCGCACGAGCACGGTGCGGGTGCCGGCCGCCTGCCCCGCCGCCACGTCGATCCACCGGTCCCCCACCATCACCGAGCGGGCGGGGTCGATATCCAGGTCCCGACACGCCTGCTCGATCATGCCGGGACCGGGCTTCCGGCACCGGCAGACGGTGCGGAACGCCGCCAGCGCCGCCTCGGGATGGTGCGGGCAGTGGTAGTAGCGATCCACCCGCGCCCGGCCGCGCGCCAGCCGCTCGTCGAGCGTGTGGTGCACGGTGTCCAGGAAGGCCTCGTCGATGAGACCACGGCCGATGGCGGCCTGGTTGGTCACGACCACGGTGAGGAAGCCTTCGCGCGAGAGCAGGCGCAGGGCATCGGCCGTCCAGGGAAACAGCTCGAGCAGGTCGAGCCGGTCGATGTACCCACGCTCCTCGACCAGCGTGCCGTCGCGGTCGAGGAACACGGCCGCCCGGCTCATGCCGTCGGCCCCTGTCGTGCGCCATCGCGGGCCGACGATGCCACCTCGCCCAGGGTCTCGAGGACCTGCGCGGGCGACAGCCCCGTCATGCACCGATGGTCGATCGGACACTCGCGCAGCATGCAGGGGCGACAGGCCGCCGTGGTGGCGAGAATCCGCACCTGCCCCTCCGAGGCCGCCAGCGGCGACGTCTCGCGCTCGTTGGTCGGCCCGAAGAGCGCCACGAGCGGCACGCCGACGGCAGCCGCCAGGTGCATCGCGCCCGAGTCGTTCGACACGCAGGCCGACGCCAGCGTGCACACGCCGGCCAGCGACTCGATGGTAGTGGCGCCGGCCAGGTCGATGACGTGCGCCGCCGCTGACTGCTTCACGGTGCGGGTAGCGGGTGCGTCGGCCGCGCTCCCCACGAGCACGCAGGTGGCGCCGTCACGGACCAGCGCGGCGACGACCGCGGCGGCCGACGACAGTTCCCAGCGCTTGGCTCCGCCATACGCGGCGCCGGGCGCGAGCACGTACAGGGGGCGCACGCCGTCCCAGCCGCTCGCGGCGAGCAGGCGTCGGGCCTCGTCCACCGCCGCGGCCGGGACCTGCAGGACCGGTTGCTGCGGCCCTGGCGCAATCCCCACGGCCGCAGTGAGGCGCTGGTAGTAGTCGGCCTGGTGCAGGGGGCGCTCGGTGGGTCTCGGCACGCCGCGCGAGAGCAGGCCCGCGCGCCAGTCGGCCCGGTAGCCCCAGCGTTCGCGCACGCCGGCCCGCCACACGAGCAGCGCGCTCGCAAAGGAGTTGGGCAGCAGCACCGCCAGCCCCGCGCCGGCGGCGGCCAGCCGCGCCCGGTCCTGGCGGAACACGCTCCATCCCCTCCGGCCGCGCCAGTCGAGGGGCACCACGGCGTCCACGCCAGGCACGAGGGCGAAGAGTCCCGCCACGGAACGCCGAGCGGCCACCACGAGCCGTGCCGCGGGAAAGGCGCGGCGGATGTCGGCCAGCGCCGGCAACGCCATCACGGCGTCGCCCAGCCAGTTGGGCGAGACGACGAGCACGGTGGCCGGGAGCACGTGGGACGGGGACGTGGCCGCCATGGCGTCAGCCGGCACTCCCCGCGTCGGGGCGCGACGTGGTGTCGGGGCGCGAAGTCGGGTCGGAGTGTGGCGTGGTGCCGGCGGAGGCCGGTCGCGGCTCGCGCCAGCGTCGATGCATCCAGAGCCACAGGTCCGGGTGGCGGCGCACGTACATCTCCAGCACGTCGGTGCACCGCTGGGTGAACTCGCGAATCGCGTCCGGTGCGTCGGTGGCCGGCGGATCCACCGGGTGCTCGAACACCATCCGGTAGCGCCCGTGCGGCAGCGGCAGCGCGAATACCGGAATCACCGGGGCGCCCGTGCGCACGGCGAGCGCGGCGAGCGCGGACGTGGTGGCCACCGGCCGGCCGAAGTAGTCCACCTGCACGACGTCGGGACTGTGCAGGTGCTGATCGATGAGCATGGCGATGCCGTGGTTGGCGCCCAGTTCGCGCAGCACCTTGCGGATGGCGCCCTGCCGGTAGATCACGGCGTTGCCCGTGCAGGTGCGGATGCGCTCGAGCATGGCATCGAGCCTGGGGTTGTCGAGCGGCCGGGCCAGCACGGACACGGGGCGCACGGTGAGCGGCTGCACGATGGCCTGCATCTCCCAATAGCCGAAGTGCCCGGTGAAGAACAGGACACCCCGCCCCTTCTGATACGCCTGCCACACGCGCTCCTCGCCCTCGGTGTCGATGGCGGCCAGCATCTGCTCGCGGTCCAGCGCGCCGAAGCGGATGAGTTCGAGGAGCAACCGACCGAAGTGCTCGAACATGGCGCGCACCACCGCGTCGCGCTCGTCCGGGGTGCGCCCGGGGAAGGCGGCGGCGAGGTTCTCGGACGCGATCCGGCGGTGCCAGCCGTCCACGGCATAGGCCGCGCGGCCGAGCAGCGTACCGCAGCGCCGGACGGTGTCGAGCGGCAGCCTCGAGATCACGGCGGCGACGGCCCGCACGGCCACCCACTCCACCGCGTAGCGGGCGCGCCTGCCGACGCGGATCGGGGGGCCCGGTGCGCGACCGCTCGCCGCGCCGCTCCCTTCACCTGCGGCTCTCGCGGGGACACCGGCCTTCACGCCAGCACTCCCATCCACGGTCGCGCCGGCCTCCACGCCCGCACCCGCGCCGCTCCCCGCGTTGCCCGTCGTGTCGCGGGTCATGCCGCGTCGCTCCGCTTGCGGGCCCGGGCGCGCGTCAGCTCCGTGGCGAGCCAGTCCGCGAACGCCGCCTCGGGTTCGAGCATGGTCTCGATGGGCAGGTACGCGCAGGGGCACGGCAGGTCGAGGGGCGCGTCACCGAGGCGCATCGCGTCCTTCTCGGTCGTCATCACGAGGGACGCTCCGGAGTCGTACACCGCCTGCGCCACCCGCCGGACATCGTCGGCGGTGAACCAGTGGTGGTCGCGACAGGCAATCTCGGCCGCCACCTCCCACCCCTCGCCGCGCAGTGTCCGCACGAAGCGCTCGGGCCGCGCAATGGCCGACAGGACGACGACGCGGCGCGAGGTGCCCTCGGGCACGCGCAGCGAGGCCGGCACGGACGCCGGCGAGACAGCGGCACCCGGCGAAGGCATCGGCGCCGGCGCCGCCCCCGGCACTGGCAACGACCCGCCATCGGGCGCCGGAGTCCATGCCGGCTGCAGCAGCCGGGCCGGCAGCGCGCGTACCCGCGCCTGGAACACGGCTCCCACGCCAAGCCCCGCAAAGCGCGCAATCTCCTCGTCCGCCGGCACGACGAGGGCATGCGCGGCGTGAGCGGCCGACAACGGCTCCCGCAGGCGCCCGGCCGGCAGCACGCGATCGTCGAGGTCGGCGGCGGACACGAGCAGCAGGTCCACGTCGCGTTCGAGCTGCACGTGCTGGAAGCCGTCGTCGAGCAGGCTGACGGTGCAGTCGAAGCGCGTCTCGGCCAGCCGCCCCGCGGCGTAGCGGCTCGCGGCCACCAGCACCGGCACCCCGGGCAGCGTGCGCGCCAGCAGCTGGGGCTCGTCGCCCGAAGCCTCCACCGGGACGAGCGCGCCGGTGCCGTCGCTCACCACGACGACGCCACCGGTCTGCTGCCGCCGGCCATACCCACGACTGAGGATGGCAGGCCGCTCGCCGCGGGCGAGCAGCAGGCGCGCGAGCGCGGCCACCGCGGGGGTCTTGCCGCTGCCGCCGACGGTGAGGTTGCCCACGCTGATGACGGGACGCGCGAGGCGTCGGCGCCGGGCGGGCGCGCGCCGATAGTACGAGCGGCGGATCTGCGTGGCGTGCCCGTAGAGTCCGCTGAGCAGGCTCAATGGACCACGCGGAACGGACGGACCACCGCACCCGGGCGCTGCGGCGGCAGCACCGTCAGCAGGTCGGCAAGGGTCTTGTCCTTCGCGCCCCGGTTCGACTCGATGAGCGCGCCGGCCGCCGCCCCGAGCCGGGCGCGGCGCACCGGGTCGTCCATCAGTTCCACGATGGTGTTCTCGAGCTCGTCCTCCGAGGCCACCTGCACGGCCGCCGCGTTCGCGCGGAAGATCTCGGAGATCTCGGCGAAGTTCTCCATGTGCGGGCCGTACACGATGGGTTTGCCGAAGAGCGCCGGCTCGAGGATGTTGTGTCCGCCGAACGGCGCGATGCTGCCCCCGACGAACACCACCGTGGCGATCTGGTACAGCGGGGCCAGCTCGCCGATGGTGTCGAGGACGATGCAGTCGACCCGCGGCTCGGCGTCGATGGGCAGGTCGGTCCGCCGCATCGTGGAGAGCCCCTCGGCGCGGCACAGCCGCTCCACCTCGTCGAACCGCTCGGGGTGCCGGGCCGCCACCACCAGCAGCGCGTGGCTCGTGGTGGTGCGAATGCGGTTGAACGCGCGCAGCACCGCCGTCTCTTCCCCGCGCATGGTGCTGCCGGCCACGAGCACGGGGCGATGGGGCGACAGGCGGAAGAAGCGGAGCACGCGTTCACCGCCCCGGCTGCGGCCGCGCGAGTCCGCGGCGGCGTCGAACTTGAGGCTGCCGGTCACCGACACGCGAGCCGGATCGGCGCCGAGCGCCACCAGCTTGCGTGCCGTATCGTCGCCCTGGGCGCAGAAGTGGTCCACGTCGGCCAGCACGCGGCGGAAGAGCGGCCGCACGAGCCGGTAGCGCGGGAACGACCGGTTCGAGATGCGCCCGTTCACCATCACCGTGCGGATGTCGCGCCGCCGGCACTCGCGCAGCAGGTTGGGCCAGATCTCGGTCTCGACCATCACGAACAGCTTCGGCTTCACCACGTCGAGCGTGCGGCGCACGGCGAACGTCCAGTCGAAGGGGAAGTAGAAGACGCCGTCCACCTCCGTCCGGTGACGACGCGCGAGCTGCTGGCCGGACCGCGTCGTGGTGGAGAGGAAGACCCGCAGCCGGGGATACCGCAGGCGCAGGTCCGCGATGAGCGGTCGCACCGACAGCACCTCGCCCACCGAGACCGCGTGGATCCAGATCGAATGGTCGCCATCGAGGTTGAACGCCACTGGCAGGCGGCCGAGCCGCTGACGCAGCGTGCCCACGTACTTCCGGTGTCGGAGCGCCTGGTACAGGAACCAGGGGGCCGCCGCCACGAGGACCAGGAAGGTGAGAACGCTGTAGAGGAGGTACACGGGCGGCTAAGTGTCCTGAATTGTTAGCGTTACAATCGGCGAAGTATATCTGCTCGTTGACCGTGGTTCAAGGCAGACCCTACAATCGGGTGTTTCGGCTCGTGTCGCTCGTACGGGGAGGAGACTGCGCATGGCGGTAAAGGTAGGCATCAACGGGTTCGGTCGCATCGGGCGCAACATCATGCGCGCCGCCCTCGGCAGCTCCGACGTCGACTTCGTGGCGGTCAACGATCTCACCAACGCCAGCACGCTGGCGCACCTGCTCAAGTACGACTCGGTGCTCGGCAATCTCCACGCCGACGTCACCGCCGAGGGCGACGCCATCCGCGTCGGCGACGACGCCTTCACGGTGCTGTCGATCAAGGACCCGGCGCAGCTGCCGTGGAAGGACCTCGGCGTGGACGTGGTGTTCGAGTCCACCGGGATCTTCACCGGACGTGACGGCGCCGCCAAGCACCTGGCCGCCGGCGCGAAGAAGGTGATCATCACGGCTCCGGCCAAGAGCCCCGACCTCACCGTGGTGCTGGGCGTGAACGACGGGAAGTACGACCCGTCCGCCCACCACATCATCTCGAACGCGTCCTGCACCACCAACTGCCTGGCGCCGCTGGCCCGCGTCATCCACGAGCGCTTCGGCATCCGCAAGGGGTGGATGACCACGGTGCACTCGTACACGAACGACCAGAACCTGCTCGATCTGCCGCACAAGGACCTGCGCCGCGCGCGCGCCGCCGCGCTGTCGATGATCCCGACGACGACCGGTGCCGCCAGCGCCGTGGGCGAGGTGCTGCCGGAGCTGAAGGGGCGTCTCGACGGCTTCGCCATGCGGGTGCCCACCCCGAACGTGTCGGTCGTGGACCTGAACGTGCTGGTGGACCGCAAGACCACCGGTGAGGAAGTCAACGCCGCCCTGCGCGCGGCCGCCGCGGGCGACCTGAAGGGCATCCTGGCCGTGTCCGACGCGGAGCTCGTGTCCATCGACTTCCGGGGCAATCCGTTCTCGTCGATCGTGGACGCCGCCTACACGAAGGTGATGGACGGCGACTTCCTGAAGGTGCTGTCCTGGTACGACAACGAGTGGGGATATTCGAACCGCTGCGTGGACCTGCTCCGCCAGCTGGTGGCCCGGGGCCTGTAGACCCCGTGGCCAAGCGCTCCATTCGCGACCTCGACCTCGTCAACCGGCGCGTGTTCCTGCGCGTCGACTTCAACGTCCCCATCAAGGGGGGCGTCATCGGCGACGACACCCGCATCCGGGCATCGCTGCCCACGATCCGCGCGGCGCTCGACGCCGGCGCGGGCAGCATCGTCGTGGCGTCGCACCTGGGGCGTCCCAAGGGGAAGCCCAATCCGGACATGAGCCTGCGGCCCGTGGCCACCCGGCTCGCCGAGCTGCTCGGCCAGAGCGTGGAGTTCGCCGAAGACTGCGTCGGCCCGGCCGCCGAGCGCGCGGTGCGCGCGGCCGAGCGCCCGAGCGTGGTGCTGCTCGAAAACCTCCGGTTCCACGCCGGGGAGGAAGCCAACGACGAGGACTTCGCCGCGGCCCTCGCCTCGCTGGCCGATGTGTACGTCAACGACGCGTTCGGCGCCGCGCACCGGGCGCACGCGTCGGTCGAGGCGATCCTGCACTACCTGCCGGAGGCCGGCGCGGGCCTGCTGATGGAGAAGGAGCTGCGCTACCTCGGGACCGTGCTCACGAAGCCCGACCGCCCGTTCGTGGCGGTGCTGGGCGGTGCGAAGGTCTCCGACAAAATCGAGGTCATCCAGAACCTCCTCCCCAAGGTCAACGCGCTCCTCATCGGCGGCGCCATGGCGTATACCTTCCTCAAGGGTCGCGGCAAGCCGGTGGGCCGGTCGCTCGTCGAGGACGACAAGGTGGAGGAGGCGCAGCGCCTCACGGCGTGGGCCGCCACGAGCGGCGTACGGCTGCTGCTGCCCGTGGACCACGTGGTGGCCTCCGAGGTGAACGCGCTCGCCGCCACCGAGACACTGTCGGTGGACGATGTCGCCATCGGCGACCGGATGGGCCTCGACATCGGCCCGAGAACGGTGGCTCTCTACGCGGGCGCCCTCACCGACGCGAAGACCGTGATCTGGAACGGGCCGATGGGTGTCTTCGAGATGGACCCGTTCGCGCTCGGCACCTTCGCGCTGGCCAAGGCCGTGGCCGACGTGCAGGGCACCACGATCGTGGGCGGGGGCGACTCGATTGCCGCCGTCAAGCAGGCCGGCGTCGCCGGCCGCATCACGCACATCTCCACCGGGGGCGGCGCCTCGCTGGAATTCCTGGGTGGACGCACCCTGCCCGGCGTGGCCGCTTTGCCCGACGCATGAGCACACCGGCCCGCACGCCCTTCGTCGCCGGCAACTGGAAGATGTACAAGACCGTCGCCGAGACGGTGAAGTACGTGAAGGAGTTTCGGGCGCGGGTGAAGGACATGGCCGGCGTGGACATCGTCCTGGCACCGCCCTTCACGGCGCTGCACGCCGCCGCCGAGGCCGCCCGCGCCAGCAACGTGGCACTGGCCGCCCAGGATCTGTACTGGCAGCGCGAGGGCGCATTCACCGGCGAGGTGAGCGGCCCGATGATCCGGGAAGCGGGCGCGGAGTACGTGATCGTCGGCCACTCGGAGCGCCGGACCCTCTTCGGCGACACCGACGATGCGGTGCGCCAGAAGGTGGGCGCCGCCTTCGCCGCCGGCCTCACCCCCATTGCCTGCATCGGGGAGACGCTCGACCAGCGCGAGCGCGGCGAGACGTTCGAGGTGCTCGACCGGCAGATCCGGCTGGGGCTCGACGGCCTGACCTCCGACCAGATCGCGCAGCTGGTGGTGGCCTACGAGCCCGTCTGGGCCATCGGCACCGGACGCACCGCCACCCCGGAGCAGGCCGGGGAGGCCCACACCCACATCCGCGGCCGCCTGCGCCAGTGGTTCGGCCCGGAGCCGGGCGAGGCCTGCCGCCTCCTCTACGGCGGCAGCGTGAAGGTGGCCAACATCGCCGACCTCATCGCCCAGGCGGACGTGGACGGGGCCCTGGTGGGCGGCGCCAGCCTCGACGTGGCCGATTTCTGCGAGATCGTATCGCGCTGCCGGCCCACGGCTGTATAATGGCTGTCTTTTCCTGGCTGGGCTGACCGTATGTATTACCTGTTCGTTGGAATCTACGTTGTGGTGTGCCTCGCGCTCATGCTCGTCGTGCTGCTGCAGCAGGGCAAGGGCGGCGACATGGCCAGCGCATTCGGGGGCGGCGGCAGCCAGGCGGCCTTCGGGGCGCGCGCCGGCGCCACCGTGCTCTCGCGTGCCACGGCGATCCTGGCCTCCATCTTCATCCTGGGCGCGCTGGTGCTCGGCGTGATGCGCGGCGGCGAGGACGGGTCGGTGGTGGGAGGTCGGGCGCCAGCCGCTCCGGTCACCGCGCCAGCCGCTCCGGTCACCGCGCCGGCGGCACCTGTCACGACACCGGCGACGCCTGACGCGGCTCCAGCCACCCCGGCCACACCGGCAAGCGAGACCCCGGCCCCGCAGCCCTGAACGCGGAGGCCCCCTCCCCCGGATCGCCAGTGTCCGGGTGAGCGATCGACACGAAGCACCTCGGTGCTTCGCACTTCTTGTGCGGAAGTGGCGGAATTGGCAGACGCACCAGCTTGAGGGGCTGGCGGTGGCAACACCGTGAAGGTTCGAGTCCTTTCTTCCGCACCATCAAACTGCAGCCCGCAGAGACGGGTCCAAGCAGCCACTCCAGAGCCCAGGCCTCCAGTCCGGCACCGGCAGTCTCTGGGCCGATGCACGCATGCTTTCCGTCCGCCACCCTGCTCGGTTGCGCGGGCTGCCGACCGTTGCACAGGCATTGAGAAGCCAGACGAGTGCGCGTCCGGGCGCGACCTCGACTCCCCGCCAGACTACTGGCTTTGGCCGTAGGCCTCGGCCAGCATGAGGGCGGGCACGGATCAAAGGCAAAGCGGGAGTAGATCTTCCCAAGAGGTTCGGAGTGGCGAAAGTGGGACCTCCAGGTCCACACACCCTGTCCGTCCTACATAACGGGGTTTGGCGGCGACTTCGGTTCGTACGCAAAGACTCTCTTTGAGCGAGCTATCGAGGAGGGTATCGCCGTCATCGGTGTCACCGACTATTTCTCAATCGAAGGCTCTGAACTCAGCTCCGCGAGCTTCAGCGTGATGGGGTTCGCCTGACCCAACTCCTCGACGACGCGAATGCTGCGGCGGCACGACGAATCACCGGCGAGGACGAGCACATCGGCCATGGGCCTCCCCTGCCCCCCGGGCGATATATGCCCCTTCTATGCCATTCGACCTCCGGATATCGCGGGAGCTAGCCCGACCGCGTGAAGCAACCGCCGCTCGCCGGACGAAGCAGACACCGGCGGCACCGACGGAACCTAGGCACGAGGGTGTCCGTAGGATTTGCGCATGGTCCCGAGACTGCTTCATGTGATCACGCTGTTCGCGATGCTTCTTCCGCTCCAGGCTAGCGCTCAGGAGCGCTCCCCCGTGGAGCTCTGGGAGCTCCGACAACAAGCCGACGCGGCTCTCGAATCGCAGCGCTTCGACGACGCGCAGCGGCTCTACGACGTGCTGACCACCGCGCAGCCGGAGAGTCCACACGTATGGGAAGGCCTCTGGCGTTCCTCGGTGTCGCTGGGACACTGGCAGGAGGCGGCCACCGCCGGGGCGCGACTCGAGGCCCTCGGACATACGCTCGGTGCAGCCGTGGCCTACGATGTGGCCGAGGCCCACGCTCGGCTCGGGAACGAACCTGAAACGCTTGACTGGCTTCGCCGCGCCCTCCGCAACCGATACGAGGACCGGACGGGACTCATCGAGCGGGATGCCTTCGCATCGCTGCGCGACAACCCGGCGTTCCTGCAAATCGCGGGGGCCGTGCCTGGCGACCTTGACCGAATTCGAGGTTGGACGTTTGACTTGGACTTCTTCGTCGAGGAGGCCAGGCGCCTCCACGTGCATCCTGAGCGGCCTGCCTTCTCGGAGGCGTTCGGCGACGCCGTCGCACGGCTCCGGAGCCAGCTCCCCCAACTCTCGGACGAGCAGATTCTGATGGAGTTCATGCGTCTGGCCGCCCTGCTGGACGACGGGCACACCGTGGTCTACGGCCCCACCCCAGGTTCGCCCATCGACGCAGCGCGGCTGACGCTGCCGGTCAAGCTATACGAGTTCAGCGACGGTCTGTTTATCGTCGACGCCAGTGAGGACCATCGGGCCCTCGTAGGCGCACGGGTCCTCCGGCTTGGCTCCATCACGCCCGATGAGGCCTTCGGCCGCTTGGCGGCATACCGGGGGGCCGACAATCCCATGACCCTGAGGTGGTTGGGTACCGAGTTCTATCTGCGCGACCTCTCGGCACTGCGCGCCATCGGCGCCACCGATGAGTCGGCGCTGCGCCTGGACGTGGAACTCCCGTCGGGCGTCAAGACGTCGGTGGACTTGGCCGGTGGCGACTTCACCTTCCCCAGAAAGCTCCGCCCGGCCATGGGTGTCACCCCTCCCCTATTCCTCCAACGGGTTGACGCTGACTACTGGCTAGAACCACTCCCGACGCTCAACGCCGTGTATTTTCAGTTCAACCAGGTGCGCGATGCCGAGACAGGGCCCTCCCTCGCGGAGTTTCCCGCGGAACTGCGGGCGCTCCTGCGAGAAACGGGCGCCACAGCGCTCGTTGTCGACGTGCGCCACAACAACGGCGGCAACAACAGCCTGCTGCAGCCGCTGCTCCACGCGATGATCGAATTCGACGGATCAAACGCCGTCCATCGTCTCTTCGTCATCACCGGGCGTGGCACCTTCTCCGGTGCCCAGAACTTCATCAGCCGGGTTGAGCGACACACGGCAGCCGTCTTCGTCGGTGAGCCTAGTGCGTCGAGCCCCAATTTTGTCGGCGAAGAGACGAACGTTATCCTCCCCTGGAGCCGTGTGGCCGCCAGCATCTCAAACCGGTACTGGCAAGAGTCCTCGCCCACCGATACGCGGCAGTGGATCGCACCGGATATTCCGGTCGCGCTCTCGTCGAAGGACTATTTCAGCGGAAGGGATCCAGTTCTCGAGGTCCTAAGACGGGTGATTTCCATCTCGAACGGACCTCCCACGCCCTAGCTCCCGCGCGGGGCAATTGAGCGGCGGCGCGGGCGATCACAGTCGGTATAGGGCCATTCCGGCAACCCCCGCGCGATATACCCCCAATACCCCTCCCCTATGACACCGAACACCGAATATCACGAGAGCTAGCCCAACCGATCGAGTCCTTTCTTCCGCACCACCTCTTGACGCAGCTCTATAGCGGCTGACGACGCTAGCCAGCGAGGCGCCCCACAAGGGCGCCTTTGTTGTGTGTGCTGGCGGGCCGTGCGCACGGGTCGCCAGGTGGGGTATGGTGGGCCGCGCCAATGCCATCACGCCGAACGTTTCTTCGCGCCGGAACAGGCGCCCTCGCGCTCGGACTCGTCGCGCGCCGTACGCTCCTCGGCCAGACATCGGTACCGGCTCCGCCCGCGCCCCGGGACATCGTAGAGACCGCCACCGGGAGGGTGCGGGGCGTGTCACGCGACGGCGTCCAGGTGTTCAAGGGCATTCCCTACGGCGCGCCTCCGACCGGCACACGGCGGTTCCTGCCGCCCGTCAAGGCGGAGCCGTGGACCGGGATCCGCGACGCGTCCGCGTTCGGGCCGCGGGCACCCCAGCTGGTGCGCCCGATGATTCCCGAACTGGGCGACTCACTGACGGGCAGCGGACCGACGGGCGAAGACTGCCTGCACCTCAACGTCTGGACGCCGGCCGCCGGGCCCGGTCGTCGCCCGGTGATGGTGTGGCTGCACGGCGGCGGCTACCAGACGGGCGCGGGCACGGCGAGCATGTACGAGGGCACCGCGCTGGCAGGCAAGCGCGACGTGGTGCTCGTCACGGTGAACCACCGGCTGAACGCGTTCGGATACCTCTACCTCGCCGGGCTGGGCGACTCGCGATTCGCCGAATCCTCCAACGTCGGCATGCTCGACATCGTCCTGGCGCTCGAATGGGTACGCGACAACATCGCCGCCTTCGGGGGCGACCCGGGCAACGTCACCGTATTCGGCGAGTCGGGCGGGGCCGCCAAGACCTACATGGTGATGGCCATGCCGCGAGCGAAAGGCCTCTTCCATCGAGCCATCGCCCAGAGCACGCTCGTGGACATGGCCGTCCGCGGCATGCCGGCCGACGATGCGGTGCGGAATACCGAGCGGCTGCTGACGCGCCTCGGGGTGACCCGGAACCAGCTCGATCGCCTGCAGTCCCTGCCGGTGGAGACGATCCTGGCCGCGCAGGATCGCGTGCCCGCGACGGCCGGCGACGACGGCGCGCTGCTCGCCACGCGGTTCTATCCCGTCGTCGACGGACGAACGTTGCCGGCGCATCCGTTCGATCCGGTGGCGCCAGCCGTTTCAGCCGACGTGCCGCTGCTCGTGGGCGCGACCGAAACGGAGGTGACGCCGTACATGACGGCCGACCTGCTGGAGCCAATCGACCAGGCGGGGCTGCGTCGGCGCGTCCGTGAGACGCTGCGCGTGGATGACCTGACGGCTGAGCGGGTAATCGCGCTCTACCGTTCGCATCGTCCCGCGGCCAGCAACACCGACCTCGCGATCATCATCGCCACCGACAACTCGGTGATGCGGCACTCGGGCCACATGACGAGTGAGCGGAAGGCGGCGCTGGGCAGGGCGCCGGTGTATGCCTACTACTTCCAGTGGTACACGCCGGTGCGCGACGGCAAGCTTCGCTCGATGCACGCGCTCGAACTGCCGTTCGTGTTCGACCACGTGGACGACGCGACCTACATGGTCGGCACCGGCCAGGACCGCTACGCGCTCGCCGACCGGATGAGCGCCGCATGGGCGGCCTTCGCCAGGACCGGCAATCCGAATCACCCGGGACTACCGGCATGGAAGCCGTTCAACGCGTCCGAACGGGCAACGATGGTGTTCGATCGGGAGTGCCGCGTGGTGAACGATCCGTACGGAGAGGAACGGCGGGCGCTGGCGGCCATTCGCGAGACGCAGCAGGATCTGCCCGCCTTCGCGCCGCCGGGCTGTTCCGCCCCGGTGTGTCTGAATCGCTGACCAGGCCGATCGTGGACCCGTCGGCACCCGCACGGCGGTGGCCCGACGACAGGCAGGCGAACACGGGCGCGGCGCGCGCGCCCGATAGGCCCTTTACCGCGCCGCCGACACCCGGATCAGCAGTCCGTTCGGGTCGCGAATCCACGCCACCGTGGCGTCGGGCGCCAGCGTGGCGGATGTCGCGCCGTCGCCAATGGTGCCGCCGTACTCCTCGACACGCTGCATCACCCCGGCGAAGTCCTTCACGGTCATCGTGAGGATCGGGCCGCCCGGATCCTGCACGCGGTGCTGCACCGGTGTCTTCCCGGCGCCGCCGAATTCCTGGAAGCGCAAGGCCCCGGGAGTGTCGGCAAAGATGTCGCCGCCGGTCAGGCGGAACGTGGAGAGCGCGGGATTGCCCGTCAGCTTGACGATGCGCTAGGGGGTCGGGTTCAGGTCGCCCGGCGCGTCGAGTCCCAGCCCGAACACGCCGTTGTAGAACGCCACGGTCCTGTCCAGATCGTCGGCGGACAGGAACGTGAAGTCGTGATGCACCACTGCGGCGTCGGGTGCGGAGGCCTGACTGAGATAGCTGACCACGCCGTCGGCATCGCGCACCATCGCCTGCCGTCCCCGCTCTTCGGTGACGACCACGTCCCCGCCGTCCGAGATCACCGTGAGTCCGAGCCGGCGCGCCCCGGCCAGCACGGCATCCAGGTCGGCCACGACCAGCGCGAGCATGATGGCGCCGGGGTCCTGGACGCTGGGCGACTGCGGGCGCACCTCGACCCCCGACACCTCGACCAGTTCCATCGAGAACCCGTCGTCCGGCGTCTTGAGCACGTGCGTGTGCATCATCGCGCCTGCCTCGGCCACGTTCGTCGTGGGCGACGGGCCACCGCTGTCGCGGACCGTGTCCATCCCGAGCACGCCCTGGTACCACGCGAGCGACCGATCCATGTCGGCGATGTTGATGTGCAGCACACCGACGCTGGTGATGCCCGGATCGACCGCGGCGGCCTCCGCGGGCGCTGACGCCCCTGGCATCGACTCGGCGCTCTCCTGGGCGCCCCCGCCGCACGCGGCAAGTGCGAGCACGGCCGCTCCGGCGACCACGAGCTTCTGCATCTGCATCACTTCTCTCCTGAGTGCCTCATCGAGCGGCTGGCCGACGCGCACCGGCGGCACCCTGGCGGGCACCGCCATCGTGCGCGGATGCGCGGGGAAACGAACGCGACCGGACGCTACTGCACGGCGGCGGGACAGCCGGGGAACCAGTTGCCCTTGCGCATCATCTCGTCGCAGTACTGCTTCACGCGCTCGATGCCGGGGCGCAGCATGCGAATCCCCTCTTCGAACGTCATGATATCCATGTGGACGGGCAGGATCTTCTCCACGTCCACCTTCCGGTAGTTGACGTTGTCGAGGAAGCTGTCGCCCCACCACTGCAGTTCCTCGGCCGCGGTGAGCACGTCGGCCTCGATGTACAGCTTGTGGGCGGGAATGTAGGCGAATACGCCGTCGGCCAGGTGGTTGTTGGCGACCACGTGGTAGATGTCCACCGTCATGGCGTCGTCCTTGAGCTGCAGGTGGTCGTCCACCGGGATGAACTTCAGTGGCTGGAAGTTGCGCTCGAGATCGTCCGGGAAGTTGGGCGCGCGGCGCGAGGCCATCTCCTGGAAGATGACGCCGTTATCGCGGCGGGAGATGATCGTGAGCCCGGCGGCCACCGCCTGGCGCAACCCGGCGGAATGATCGAAGTGGTGGTGCGACCAGATCACGTGGGTAGCGGGCTTGCCGGGCACGAGGCGCTGCGCCTGCTGGATGACGCGCCGCACGCGGTCCTCGCTGCCATTGAGTTCGTAGAGCACCAGGTGGTCCGAGAACTCCATCACGATGGTGCCGCCGGCGTAGCGCCACACGCCCGGGGCCACGTTGACCACCGGCACCTCTGCCTGGGCCGCGCCGCCGCCACGTCCCTGCCCCGGTGTCACCTCGGGGACGAGCGACGGGACGGGCTGCGGCGTCAGCGTGCCCGCTCCCACCTGCGGCGGACCCGCCAGCGTGCCGCCGAGCGGGGCGGTCGGGAAGCTCGCCGTGGCCGCCAGGTTCGGGATCTCGCCGTCCACGGCGTAGTCGTCCACGTACACCTTCGCGAACTCGATGTTCCGCCAGTCGATGGTGGTCGTGTACCCCATGGGCAGCCGGACGCCCTCGTACGGCTCGTAGCCATAGAAGTTCGTGGTGTAGACCACCTCGCCCAGGTTGCGGTTGGGCCCGACCCACGACACCCACTGCGGCAGGTTCGACGGCGGACGGATGGCGAGCGTCATCCGGTCGCCTTCCCTGAGCGTGAGGTCCACGAGCGTCAGGCCGTCCTGCTGCCGGCGGTTGGCCACCGTGGCCGCACCCGTGAGCACCGCCCGGACCGCGGTGACCGGATTGGTGTAGAACCACATGCGCCGATCGCGCGCGTCGTTGACGCGGGCCACCGCGCCCTGCGCGCTCACGTTGTAGGCCTGATCACCATCGAGCCCCTGCCGGGCCAGCGCGAAGGAATGACCGCCGTAGTTGGCAAACGGGAAGAGGTCGTTGCGGCGCTCCTGGTGCAGCATCCGCATGTTCTCGAGGTCGAGGATGCGACGGTAGTCGTTGGCCGCAATCAGCTTCAGGGGAGCGCCCGGCAGGGGCGAGATGTTGCCGCCGCCGTTCTGGTAGGCATACTGCGCGTACCCCATCAGCGTGATGTTCCGGAGGCCCTGCAGCCGCTGCGCGCCGCCGAGCGCGGCCGCCGCGGCGTCGATGGCCTGCCGCGCCGTCGTTCCCGGCACCTGCGTCGCGGCCGGAGCCTGTGCGCCCTGTGCACGCACCGTGACCCAGCCGGCCGCGGTCGCGACCACCACTGCCAGCACCAAGCATGTCCGCATCGCGTCTCTCCTGTTCAAGGTTCCGCTCGCCGGTCGCCCATGATACCCGCTCCAGGCCCCTCCACCGCCCGAAGGAGCGGGCGCTGTTTCCCCGTGTCGCGAGCCTCAGCAGTCGTGTGTTGGTGAGTCGCGGCTCGCCCCCGCCCGGCGCACAGGGAGTAGACTACGCCCCGACGAGGGGTCTGACATGCAGCAGCTGCGACGACGCATCGTGACAGGAGCGGCCTGCCTGGCCGCATTGGCCAGCGTGATGGGCGGGTCTGCGCAGACGCCCGGGCCGGCGGGACGGTCCGCTGGCGGCGCACCGGGCGGCACGGCCGTCGAGGCGCTGGCGGGCTCGCTCCCCGACGGGAGCCACTACCGCGTGGTGAGGCCCGCACGGTGGAACGGCACGCTGGTGCTCGATCTCGACTTCGTCAACGACCCCTCGGCCCCGCCCAGCGCCATCGAGCAGTGGATGGTTGCGGGCGGCTACGCCATCGGCGGCATCTCGCGGGAGCCGGTGGCCTACCGGTTTCCGCAGGCCGTCGACGACCTGCTCGCCGTGCGGACGATGTTCATCGACCGCTGGGGCGGCACGCCCACCCGGACGCTCTCGCTCGGCAACTCGCGCGGGGCCTTCGTGTCACGCATCGCCCTCGAGCGGCACCCGGACATCTTCGTTGGCGCCCTCATGAGTGCAGGCGGCGGGGCCGGTGAAGTGGCCCTGCACAACGCCAAGCTCGACGCGTTGTGGACGCTGAAGCAGTTCTCGGAGGTGCCGCTGACCGTCGCCGGTTTCGGGAGCCGCGAGGAGGCGGGGGCCGAAGGTGGACGCATCCAGCAGGCCGTTCGCACCCTGCAGGCCACGCCCCTCGGCCGCGCACGGCTGGCGCTGGCGGCCGCCTTCGAACAGCTCCCGATGTGGGCTGATGGCGACCAGCCACCGGGGGAGGGCGACGTGGAGGCCCGGCTGGACCAGCTGGCGATCGGCTTCACGGCCGGTCACCCGGCCGTGGTGCGCTACAACATCGAGCAGACGGCCGGCGGCGTCTTCTCCTGGAACAACGGAGTGGACTACGCGGAGCTGCTGTCGCGCTCCCAGCTTCTGCCGCTGGTCACGGCGCTCTACCGCAAGGCCGGGGGCGATCTCGAGGCCGACCTCCGCATACTCGCGGGCGCGCCACGTATCAGCGCCTCACCCGACGCCGTGGCACTGGTCGAGCGGACGATGTCCTATGCCGGCACCATCGCCAGCCCGGTCTTCGTCGTGGACAACGTGGGCGATCCATTCGATGTCGAGGCCTTCGACCGCGCGTACGAAGGGGCTGTGACGGCCGCGGGGCGCGGCGACCTCCTGCGCACGACGTGGGTGCGCTCGTCGCGTCACTCCACGCAGTCGCCGCTCGAACGACTCGCCGGGTTCACGGTGCTCGTCGAGCGTCTCGACACGGGCCGCTGGCCCGACATCTCGCCGGACGCGATGAATGCCCGGGCCGCGCGCATCCGGCAGGCCTCCACGCTCGATCTCGGCCCCGCCCGGTTCATGGCCTCGGAGGCGCCCAACATCCTCCGCCCGTGGGACGGCCGTCACTGGGGGACCTACCGGGCCCGCTGAGCCGCGCGCTACCAGCGCTGTCCGACCTTGCCGGCCAGGACGGCCGCCTTCTGCCGGCTCCGGCCCACGAAGTCCCTGGCGCGCGCGGCCAAACCCTCCAGGGGCGAGGGCGGCGTCGCCGCGGCGCCGAAGGCCAGCGGGTAACCATGGCGCTCCAGTTCGTCGCAGAGCAACGCCTCGCACTGTGCCTGATCGCGAGGCGACAGAGTGCGCCAGCGCCCTATGCGCCCGGGCTTAGTGGGAATGGACTGCCTGACCCTGTCCCAGTCGTCCACCGGCGTCAGCCCAAACCGCGAGGCCATCTCGTGGACGCACAGGTCCGACCGCTCCACCAGGGTCTCGAACCGGACGACGCATCCGTGGGCGCCAGCACGCGCGTGCTCGGCCTCGTAGGCCGCGAACCGTGCCTTCACGTAGCGGGCTGCGCAGAGCGGGTCCACCGGCCCGAACGGCTTGTGCATGATGGACACGACATTGTCGCGGAAGTCCCTGGTGAGCAGCAGCACGCGCCGGTTCGGCAGCACATCATCGATGTCCGCCAGGCCCTCCCAGATGTCGTCCGACTTGATGGCCAGGTGCTGCGCGCCGACGGCCGCGGCACGGTAGGCGTACACCAGGCGCGCAAAGTCCGCCCCGCTGCGCACGTCTGACGGGCGCAGGGCGTGTTCGATGCCCGCGAACGGGGCCACGTCGCGAATGCCGCGCACCATGCGCAGCGACCTCAGGCGCGATGGACGCAGATGCGCGGCGAGCGCCGCGATCTCCCTGGCCACCTGCCGCGGGGAGGGCCGTGTCCCAAGTCGGCGCGCCGCCTCGAACACGTACGCGTGGTCGTGCAGCACGGAGCATCCGAACACGCGGGTGAGAAAGCGGCTCAGCAGGTGGGTTCCCGACCCCTGCACGCCGAGCACCACGTACACGGGCTGGTCCTGATAGGCGTCCAGGCTCCTCACGGCACGTCCTGGCGTTTCCCTCTCTGCGGAGCCGAAGGCGTCACCGGTCGCGGCGCGGCTGTCATGGGTAAGGGCAGTACTGGAATGCGCGGGCCGAGGCCCTGCCCTGGAGGCACGGATGGGACGGCGCCGTGTGAAGGCTCGCGGACGGCCATCTCCGCAACCTCCGCTCGCAGCGCGGCCGGCGCGGGCACGCCGCGCGAGAGCGACACTTGCGGCCGGACGGTGAAGAGCGGTCGGGCACGATGCAGGATGGCGCGCCAGTTCCGCCATTCGATGGCGCCCGCTGCCAGCGCCATCCCGGCCTGCAGCCACCGTGCCTGCGCGAAGAGCATCCGGTATTCGCGATTCGAGATACCCGGCATGAACGGACGCGGGTCCCATCCGCCGTCGCTCGGGTAGTAGTCGTCATCCACCATGCCGCGCCGTCGGGCCAGGTCGTAGAACTCCGCGCCCTGCACGGGAATGGAGGGCGCCCAACTGCTGTAGTGCAGCTTGCCCTCACGCCACAGCCGGAAGGCGAATCGCAGGCTGTTGCGGACTTCCTCGGCGGACTCCACCTGGAGCGTCCCCTGCTCTTCCCAGAACTGGAAGAGGAGGAAGTAGCCCCACACTTTGATGCCGTGGCTGGCCAGCAGGCCGCACGCGTACTCGGTCTGCTCGAGTGACATGCGCTTCTTGATGCCCGTGAGCACGCGCAGGTTGGCGCTCTCGATGCCGATGCGCACCATCCAGAAGTTGGCCTTCTTCAGCGCCGCAGCAAACTGCTCGGACATCGGCGCCACGCGGAGGTTCGTCTGGAAGAAGAGATCGGGATGGCCGAGTGCGGCGAGCGCCTCGCAGACTTCGACCGACCAGGCGTGCTGCACGTTCAGCTCGTCGGAGTGGAAGAAGATCTCCCTGTACCCCATGCCGTACAGCATCTCCACTTCGGCGGCGATGTGCTCGGGCGAACGCTTGCGGTACCGGGGCCCGGTTCCGCGAAAGACAGGATTCGCGCAGAAGGTGCAGCGGTACGGGCACCCGCGCGTGATGATCATCTCGGTGTTCGGCTTGCCCCGGCTGAAGGAGACGCCGACGTAGTCCTCCTGATGCACGAGGTCCCAGGCCGGAAACGGCACGCTGTCGAGGGAGTCGATCAGCGCCCGCTCCGCCGTGTGACGCAGGTGCCTGCCGTCGCGATACACGATGCCGTCGATGCGCGAGAGAGCACCCGGCCAGTCGCCGAGGCACTGCAGGAGTTCGAGCAGGGTCTGCTCACCCTCGCCCACGACCACGACGTCGGCGGGCGTATGGCGCAACACGTGCTCGGGCACCGCGCTCGCATGCGCGCCACCGCACACGATCCTGACGCCCGGATAGTGCTCCCGCACGGTGCGCATCAGTTCGTAGGCGAGCGGCATGCCGTACGAAGTGAACGAGAGGGCATAGACGTCGGGTGCCCAGTCCCGCAGCACCATCAGATGATCCTGCAGGGTGTATCGCTGCGGCAGGTAGCGAAACTCGATGTCCGCATCGTGCGCGCGGGCCCACGCAGCGAGGTACAGCAGGCTGAGGTTCGGCGCGGGCTGGTCCTTGCCCAGGATGGGACCGTGCGTGTCGGCGAGAATGACCTTCATATGGCTGCCTGGTCTGTGTTGACCGAGCAGCGATCCAGAGCAAGGGTTGAACCGCTCGCCGCCATGTCGGTTCGCCCATGAAAACGGCCAGGAGGCGCATGGCACGTCCTCGCTGGCACTCCGCTCGCCGACGTTTGTCTGCCTCGGTAGCGTTTCCGCCAGGCGGCAAGACGGCTGACACCCGCGCGTGACCGAGACCGGCGCTGCGGAGCCGGCGACCCACGGAGTGCAGGCAGGGCGCGGCCTCCTCCGGCGGCGCGGACCCCTTGCGCGGCAGCGCGGCGCCATCTGGCACCGCACCGGCGCCGCAGGTTCCGTGCCCCGGTCCCCCGGCCCGTGACAGAATGCGCGCGGCGCACAGGGAGGCGCGGTGGGATGCAGGCACGAAGGCTTGGAACATTGGTACTGGCGGCCGCGATGCTGCAGGGCACGCTCCAGGGACAGCAACAGCCGGCGCCACCAGCGGGTGCCGCGACATCGCTGACCGCGCTGGACTATTACGAGATCCAGCAGGTGTACGCGCGCGTCAATCACGGCCTCGACACGGCGGAGGACGCTGGCGGCGCGTTTGCGCGTGCCTTCACCGACGACGGCCTGCTGGTCACCCCGGATGGCACACGCCACCAGGGGCGTGATGTGCTAGCCGCGTTCGCCCGCCAGGACCCGGACGGCCGGAAGGGCCCGACCAACGTCGGCCACTACACCACCAACGTCGCCCTGGACGTCACGCCGGCCGGTGTCGTCGGGCGCGGTACCCTGCTCGAGGCCACGCTCCTGCCTCCGGCCGCGGGGGCACGTGGGCCCGCGCGGGCGATCACGGAAGCCAGCAGCTTCGTGGACGCCCTCGTCCGGACCAACGAGGGTTGGCGCATCGCGACGCGAACGCTCGCGCGTGCTGGCGCTGCCGCACCGCCGGTGGCCGCACCGACGACGCGCCCGCCGGCCGCCGCTGCCCGCCCGTCGATGGCGTCGCCGCTCAGCGCCCAGGACTACGCGGACATCACCCAGATCTTCGCGCTCTTCGGTTATGCCTTCGACAGCGCGGCCGACGCCGGCTACCAGTGGGCAGACCTGTATACTCCGGACGGGGTGTTCGTGGCCGGCAGCGTGGTGGCCACGATGCGCGGGCGCGAGACGCTGGCCGCGTTTGCGGCCGGGCGCCTGGCGTTTCCGAACGGATTCGTGACGCTGACGCCGGGTCCTGGCACGCCCCACAACCCGCTGGCCATCGCGCACATCCTCACCGACCTCCTCATCACCCCCACGCCCGACGGCGCCGTCGCGAAGGCCTACCGTCTGAATGCGCGCATCGGGGACGACGGCCGCGCGACCCTGGCGCCCGGCGGCGTGTACCACGTGCTGCTGGCGCGCACGTCCGGCGGCTGGCGCTTCAAGGAGAACTGGTACATCGGGCCGGGCGGCGCGGTGCAGGACGGCGCGAAGCGGTTTCTTGCCACGGTCGTGAAGGACGGCGCACCCACGACCGGAGCGACGCCTGCCACCGGCGCGGCGCCTGGCAGCGGACGCGACCGGATGCCGGCGCTGACGCTCGACGCGGAGGACGACGCGGCCATCCGGCAGCTGTATGCGCGGTTCTCGCACGCGGTGGCTTCCGGAGCCGGCGATACCCCGCTGTCCCACCTGTTCACGAGCGACGGTGTCCTGGTGGACACGTGGACCGGCGCGTCGCACCGTGGGCCGGCCGCACTGGACGGACTGGCTGGCGCCGCCCGCGCCGGGCAGGAGGGACAAGGCGCGGTGCGCGACACCGAGTTCGTGTGGACCGTCAAGCTCGAGGCCACGCCGCAAGGCGCCTTCGGCAAGGCCTACATGATGACCGGCACGCCTCAGACGCCCGGCACTCCCGTGGTCATGACCAACGGTGGCCAGTACTGGGACGACCTGGTCAAGACCAGCGAGGGCTGGCGGTTCCGCAAGCGCGTGTTCCAGCGTTCGTCCCAGGTCCCGCCGCCCGACACCCGCCAGGGCCGGTGAGTATGCGGTGGCGGCGCGGATCCGGGCGCGGGCCCTGCACGTGGTGCACTTATCTCGTTGACGCGGAACAAGCCCAGCGGTAGCATCCGTCCGTTCAACGCTTCACTTGGAACTCTTCTGAGGGCCCGCAACATGCGAAAGTTCGTGGTTCGAGCAGCGCTCCTGCTGCTGTGTGTGGCTGTTCCGGGCCTGTCGAGCGCGGCGACGATTACCTCGCTGCCCGACTTCGACGGTCCTGGAAATGTTTCCGGCTTTCCCATCGACCTCGGCGTCGTCGGCACTTTCAACTACGTGCTGCCGGTAGGCGAAGTGGTCGTGTCCGCCAGCTTCTCGGGGACGTACGGCACTCAGGCCGTGCAGTTCAGCACGGCGGGCTTCGACGTGGAGATCGGGGGCGAGACGCTCACGGTCTGCGTTCCGAATGCAGCCGACTGCTGGGTCAACGGAGCCGCGCTGCGCCCGTTCAGCTTTGGACTCTCGCCGGCCACGTTCGCGGCGCTGGCCACGGGCTCGGTGGATTTGCGGGTCATCCAGACCAACAGCAGTAACGTCCGGCTGGGCACACCGACCCTGACGGTCAACACCCGCCCGGGCAACGTGCCCGAGCCCGCCGCCCTTGCCCTGCTGTTCGCTGGTGCGGGCGCGCTCGCCCTCCGGCGGCGCCGCGGCGTTCGCCTCTCGTAGGCACGGGGCCGTCTGGCTTCACCCCTCCGCTGTTCATGCACGAAGGGCCCGCCTCGGCGGGCCCTTCGTCTGTACACACGACTCGCGCCGGGCACGCGCCTCTCGTGCCCCGGCGTCGTCCCGCGCCTGTCCGAGCCGCTGGCCGGCTCCGTCCCGCACCCGTAGAATGGTCGGGGCCCGGAGCCCCGGTCATGCCAGGTTTGAGACGGAGACAGCCACGCTCATGAAATCCCAGCACATTCAGACGACCCGCGCGCGTACCGCGCTCGCGTTCCTCTTCACCGCCACGCTGACGCTCACCGCAGGGCTGACGGCCGATGCCCTCGCGCAGGGTCGAGGTGCCCCACAGGCCCCGCCCGACCCGGTCATCACCCAGGTGCGGGACAACCTGTACAAGGTGGAAACCGGACCCGGGGTGGCGGCCGTCACGGTGTTTCTCGTCACGCCCGAGGGCATCGTGCTGGCCGACACCGAGAACACCCGGGTGGCCACCTGGCTGAAGACCGAACTCGCGCGCCGCTTCCCCGGCCGGCCGGTCCGCTACGTGCTCGAGACGCACTATCACTGGGATCACCAGCAGGGTGGCGCCGTGTTCGCCGACACCGCCCGGTTCATCGGGCACGCGAACATGCCCGGCAAGCTGACGGGCCCCGTGGGGCAGGCGCGGCCGGCGGGCGACTCCGACGACCTCGACGGCGACGGGCGTCTCTCGCGCGAAGAGTCGCAGACAGCCACGCGGGCGCAGTTCGACGTGCTCGATCGCAACCGCGACGGCTTCCTCACGCAGCAGGAGATCTCGGCCGACGTACGCCCCCCCGACATCACGTTCGCCGACCGCTACACGGTGGAACTCGGGGGAAGCCGTGTCGAACTCATCTGGGCGAAGAACCGCCATACGAGCGACCTGTACGACATCTACTTCCCGAACGAGCGGGTGCTGTTCGCGCAGGACTACGTGTGGGTGGATCGGCTCTGCTGCAACTTCGCGTTCGACCGCACGCCGCTGGCCGACTGGATTGCCTCGGTGCGGGCGCTCGAGGCGCTCGACTTCGACATCGTCGTCACCAGCCACTGGAATCAGGGCACCAAGGCCGACGTCGTCGAATTCCGGCGCTACCTCGAGGCCGTGCGCGACGCGGTGAGCGGCGGCATCGCCGCAGGCCAGACGCTGGAACAGATGCAGCAGACGATCCGCCTGCCCGAGTTCGCCCACTTCATCGGCTACTCGGGAGAACCGGCGTTTGCGACGCCCTCGCTGGCGCAGGTGATCGAGTCTGCGTACCTGAACCTCACCCGCTACTCCACGCCACCAGCCGGCGCGGCGCGCGAGTGAGGCGATGGCCTCACCCCCGCACCCGTTTTCGCTGCGCCAACTGCAGTACGCGCTCGCAGTGGCCGATGCGCTGTCGTTCCGCCGCGCCGCAGAGGAATGCCACGTCTCTCAGCCGTCCCTGAGCGCGCAGATCGCGGAGATGGAGGACAAGCTCGGCGTCCGGATCTTCGAGCGCGACCGGCGGCGGGTGCTCGTCACGGTCGCGGGACGCGACCTGCTGGAACGCGCGCGTCGCGTGGTGCTGGAAGCGGACGACCTGCTCGCCGCCGCGCGACGGGCAGGCGATCCGCTGGTCGGCACGCTCCGCATCGGCGTCATCCCCACCATTTCGCCGTACCTCCTGCCCGCGGTCGCGCCGCGGCTGCGCACGCGGTTCCCGCGCCTGACGATGGCCTGGGTGGAAGAGAAAACCGACGTGCTGCTGGAGCGGCTCGAGGCTGGGGCCATCGAGGCCGCTCTGCTGGCCCTCGAGGCCGACATCGGCGACGTGGAGTACGAGGTGATTGCCCGCGACCCCTTCCTGCTGGTGGCGCCGCGAAACCATCCGCTCGGGCGCGCGCGGGGTGCGGCGGCGCCCGCCGACCTGCGGGGCGCCGAGATCCTGCTGCTGGACGAGGGCCACTGCTTCCGGAACCAGGCGCTCGAGGTATGCGGCAAGGCACGAGCGCGTGAGGGTGAGTTTCGCGCCACCAGCCTCTCGACGCTCGTGCAGATGGTGGCCGGGGGCGCGGGCCTGACGCTGCTGCCGTCGCTGGCGCTGCCCACGGAGGCGCGCCGCGCCAAGCTGTCGGTGCGTCCCTTCGCCGCGCCGATCCCCGCGCGGACGGTGGCGCTGGTCTGGAGGAAGCGGTCGCCACTCGCCCCGGCCCTGCACGCGGTGGCTGGTGCCATTCGCGACGCGTACCCGGCGTCGGCCGTCGTGGCGCGCGACGCGGGCGCGGCCGGAGCCAGGGCTCGAGCAGGGACCGGAGCGGCGCGTGGGGTCGAAACGGGCGGGGCGCGCGAGCGGCGTCCGTCGTCGGGACGCCGGCGCGACGCCGTCAGTGCGGTGGCGGAACGCGCGTCGGGCTGACGCGCGTCCCGCCGGTGTGGGTCAGTCGAGGTCGAACCGGTCGAGCGTCATCACCTTCGCCCACGCGGCCACGAAGTCGCGCACGAACCTCTCCTGGCCGTCCGCCGCGGCGTAGACCTCCGCCACGGCACGCAGTTCGGTGTTCGCCCCGAACGCCAGGTCCACCGGCGTGGCCGTCCACTTCACGGTGCCGGTGGCCCGGTCGAACCCTTCGTAGATGCCGTCGTTGGCCGCAGACCGGCGCCAGCCGGTGGACATCCCCAGCAGGTTCACGAAGAAGTCGTTGGTGAGCGTGCCCGGACGGCTGGTGAACACGCCGTGCGCCGCCTGCCCGGTGTTGGCATTGAGCGCACGCATCCCGCCCACCAGCGCCGTCATCTCAGGAACGCTGAGCGTGAGCAGGCTGGCGCGCTCGATGAGCATCTCGGCCGGCGACCGCGGCTGGCCGTTGCGGAAGTAGTTGCGGAACCCGTCCGCGGCCGGTTCGAGGGGCGCGAACGAGGCCACGTCGGTCTGGTCCTGCGAAGCATCCGTGCGGCCGGGGACGAACGGCACCTGCACCGTGTGCCCCGCCTGCCGGGCCGCCTGCTCGATGGCGGCGCCGCCCGCCAGCACGATCAGGTCGGCCATCGACACGGTCTTCCCGCCGGTCTGGGCGCGGGTGAAGTCCGTCCGCACGGCCTCGAGGCGCTGCAGCACCCGGGCAAGCTCCTGCGGGTTGTTGGCCTCCCAGTCCTTCTGCGGTGCGAGGCGGATGCGCGCGCCGTTGGCGCCGCCGCGCATGTCAGTGCCGCGGAACGAGGCCGCCGACGCCCAGGCCGTGCGCACCAGTTCCGGCACGGTCAGGCCCGACGCCAGCACGCGGGCCTTCAGGTCCGCGACATCGGCGTCGGTGATGGGCGTGTTGGCCGCCTGGGGCACCGGGTCCTGCCAGATCAGTTCCTCGGCCGGCACTTCGGGACCGAGGTAGCGCGCCCGCGGACCCAGGTCGCGGTGCGTGAGCTTGAACCACGCCTTGGCGAAGGCCAGGCGGTACTCCTCCGGGTTGCGCCGGAAGCGCTCGGAGATCTGCCGGTAGGCCGGGTCCTCCTTCAGCGCGAGGTCGGTGGTCAGCATGATCGGCGCGTGCCGCCGGGCGGGATCATGCGCGTCGGGCACGGCGGTCGCCGCCTGGCCGTTGGCGGGAATCCACTGCACCGCGCCGGCGGGGCTCCGCGTCTGCACCCAGTCGTAGGCGAACAGATTGTCCAGGTACTCCGTGCTCCAGGCAATGGGCGTGCTCGTCCACGCGCCCTCGAGCCCGCTGGTCACCGTGTCCACCGCATTGCCGCGGCCGCACCGGTTGGCCCAGCCGAACCCCTGCTGCTCCACGCCGGCGGCGGCGGGCTCGGCGGCCACGCAGTCGGCCGGCCGGTACGCGCCGTGCGCCTTGCCGAAGGTATGGCCGCCCGCGATGAGCGCCACCGTCTCCTCGTCGTTCATCGCCATGCGGCCGAAGGTCTCGCGGATGTCGCGGGCTGCGGCCAGCGGGTCCGGGTTGCCGTTGGGGCCCTCGGGATTCACGTAGATGAGGCCCATCTGCACGGCCGCGAGGGGATTCTGCAGGTTGCGGTCGCCGCTGTGGCGCTCATCGGCGAGAAAGGTCTGCTCGGGTCCCCAGTACGTCTTGTCCGCCTCCCAGTCGTCGGTGCGGCCGCCGGCGAAGCCGAACGTCTGAAAGCCCATCGACTCGAGCGAGACGTTGCCGGCCAGCACCATCAGGTCGGCCCAGGAGATCCGCTGCCCGTACTTCTGCTTCACGGGCCAGAGCAGCCGGCGGGCCTTGTCGAGGTTGGCGTTGTCGGGCCAGCTGTTGAGCGGCTCGAACCGCTGCTGCCCGCCACCGGCGCCGCCCCGCCCGTCGCTCACGCGGTACGTCCCGGCGCTGTGCCAGGCCATCCGGATGAAGAAGGGACCGTAGTGCCCGTAGTCGGCGGGCCACCAGTCCTGCGACGTGGTGAGGACCTGGCGGATGTCCTGCTTCACCGCGTTGAGGTCCAGCGTGGCAAACGCCCGCGCGTAGTCGAAGTCGCGGCCGAGCGGATTGGACTCGGCGCCGCCCTGGCGGAGCGGGGTGAGGTCGAGTTGATCGGGCCACCAGAACTGGCTGGGCTGCGCCCCGCCCTGCGCCGCGGCCGTCGTCGGCGACAGCAGCGAGAGCGCGGTCACCGCCAGCGCGGTGAGCAACATCGTGGGTGTCTTGAGCATGTACTTCTCCTCGATCGAACGGAACGAACGACCAGCCGTCACTATACGGACGACCCGGCGCGCCGGCTCATACAAAGACCTGAAGGTGCTGATAGGCACACGCTGTCAGGACTCGCCTTCGGTCCGAACCGCCCCACGCCGCCCACAGCCCCGCGCACAGCCGTACTGCCGCGCCGCGGACTACACTCAGACGTTGCCCGCCCGTCGCCTCTCTGGACGGGCGCCTGGGAAGCGGAGGACGCGATGCGGAAGTCACTGGTACTGACGGTCATTGGCGACGATCGCCCGCGAATCGTGGAGACCCTGGCCGAACAGGTCCTCGCGGCCGGCGCCAACTGGGAAGAGAGCCAGATGGCGCACGTCGCGGGCAAGTTTGCCGGGCTGCTGCGCGTGAGCGTGGAGGAGGACCGTGCCGGCGAGTTGTCGGCCCGCCTGAGGACCATCGCGGGGGGCCTGACCGTGGTGGTCGAGGAGGCTGGCGCGCCTCCAGCCGTCGAGGGACGGCCACTCCGGCTCGAACTGGTCGGCAACGACCGGCCGGGTATCGTGCGGGACATCTCGCGGGCGCTGGCCGTGCAGCACATCAACATCGAGGAGCTGGAGACGGGCGTCGAGAGCGCACCGATGACCGGAGACCTCCTGTTTCGCGCCAGCGCGCTCGTCCGGGTGCCCCCGACAGTGACGCTCGATGCCCTGCGCGGCGAACTCGAGGCCCTGGCCGACGAGCTGATGGTCGATCTCGACGTGGTGCACGACGACGAGTCGTGAACCTAGCGTGGCGCTCGGCGGGCCGACGTCCTGGCCCTGGCGACTGAGCCGTCCCTACGACTTCGCCATCGACTGATCCGCGCGTCCATCCGCGAGTGAGGCGACACGACGGACGGCCTCGAGATCCTCGGGCACGCGCATGGCCCGCGCGGCCCGCGCCAGGGCGATCCGCTGGTGACGCAGCGCTGCGGATCGCAGCGCCGCGTGGCCGGTGGCGGCCAGAATTCCGAGCGCCTTCTGCAGGCGCACCGCCACCGCCACGGTGCCGGCGCCGTCTCTCGCGATGGGCGTGAACGCATCGTCCAGCATGTCGTCAACCGATAGCGTCGGCACGTGCACGCGGTCGAAGGCCACCTCCTGTCGTGACACGTCCCCCGCGCGGTCGCCGGCGTCGGACCACGCCGTCAGCAGCCGCACGTGCGCGCCCAGCACCTGAATGGCCGTGCCGGGGTCGTTCACCCCGGGCGACAGCGCGCGGGCGGCAATCTCCGAGAGCACGACGAGCCCGAAGCGAGGATCGTCGTCGAAGGCCCGGTCACGCCCGACGTCGAACGCGCGGGCCACGGCGGCCGGTTCGAGCGCGGCCGCAGCCGGGACGATCCGCGCCAGGGGACGGCCCGGCCCCACGAACGTGCCGGGCAGCGCCTCCACGACGATGCGGGCGCCCGCGTCCTCGGCGCAGGCCTGCAGGGCGCGGAGGTCCAGGTGGCGGACGTAACCCGGCTCGGGGGCATGAACAGGTGCGCCGTCGCGGCCCTCCCCGGGTGCCGCGGGACACGCCCCCATCGTAGGCGCCTCGCGCCGCCGCCCCAGCGCGCCGGCCGCGGCCCGCTCCACCGACTCGATCGTCGAGCCGATGCGTCCCAGCCTGGCGATCCGGTCCACCCAGCGGATGAAGGTGAGGACCACCAAGCCGAACACGACCAGCGCAAACGAGAAGATGGTGAAGCGCCCCGCGACCTGGAACGCCTCCTGCTCGAGCGCGATGATGGCGACGACGCTGAAGATGAACGCACCGATGAACGTGGAGAGCGCGTTCTGGGAGGTGTCATCCGCGAGGATCAGCAGAAAGGCGCGCGGCGTCGCCGTGCTGCTCGCCGAGGCGTACGCCGCCACCATCGACCCCACGGTGAAGGTGGCCACGACGAGCATGCTCGCCGACAGGACCGACAGCACGCTGCGAACGGTCGCGGCATCGAAGTCGGGGACCAGGTCCCGAAGACCGGTGCCATCGGCCGCGACCGCCGCCCACACGATCAGCAGCGACAGGAGTGCCATCGCGAGCGGGCGTACCCAGAGCCGTTCGCGGATCCTGGCGATGAGATGGCGCAGGCGCTCGTTGGTCATGCGCCATTCTCTCCGGAGTCGCGCCCGTTGAGGTGGGAGACCCGCTCGACCGTTCACTGCCGGAGAGCGTCCGTTCGCGGCTCCTGGCGTGCGATTCGTGGGGGCGCACCTCGTCGTGAGGACCGAGGCCGGCTAGACTCGCACGCACAGGAGACAGGAGCGATGAGGCATTCCCGGCGACTCTTCATCACGCGGCTCGGGCTGGCGACGGCCCTGTGCGCATCGAGTGCCCGATGGGCGGCAGCCCAGCTCGGGGGCCGTCCGGCGGCCGACTGGATCCGCACGCTCGAGCGACCGGAACGCGTCAGCAGCCTGCGGATTCCGGAGGTCATCGCGCGGCTCGACCTTCGCCCCGGGATGGCCATTGCCGACATCGGCGCCGGCCCTGGCGTATTCACGCTGCCCTTTGCCCGGGCCGTGGCTCCCGGCACCGTCTACGCCGTGGAGGTGGACCAGGCGCTGCTCGACCACATTGGCGTGCGTGCAGGGGAACAGCAGGTGTCGAACGTCCGGCTGGTGCTCGGCAAGTTCGAGGACCCCGCGATTCCGGCCACCAACGTGGACCTGGCCTTCTTCCACGACGTGTTGCACCACGTGGCCGACCGCGACACCTACGTCCGCAACCTCGCCCGCTACATCGCACCGGGCGGGCGCGTGGCCATCATCGAGCGCGCCGAGGGACGGGACGGGGAGATGCACCTCACGCAGGCGCAGGTGACGGCCATGATGGCCGGGGCCGGCTTCACCCAGGTGCGGATGGTCGATCTCTTCACCGACAAGTCGTTCGCCATCTACTCACGGTAGATCCTGGACGACGCAGCCGACGCCCTCGCGGGCCACGGCCGCACGCCCCGTGTCGTCGTGGAGAGAACCGGAGCGGCGATTGCCCCGCCGCCCGCACCTGCGGTACCGTCCCGGGCCATGCAGATGTCCCTTCTCGGCGTCCACACCCCAATGGCCTCTTGCGTCGAGGTCGTCGCCTGCCGGACCCGCGGCGGCCGTGCGGGTCGGCGCGGGTCCTTCGCCACGGCGTGCCTCCTGCTTGTGGCCCTGGTCTCGCCGGCCGCCGCCCAGAACTCGCCGACCCTGACGGGCGACGACTACGTCGAGATCCTCCAGCTCTATTTCCAGTACCCGCTCGTCCTCGACAGCGGCGACGCGGAGGGCTATGCCAACCTCTTCACGAGCGACGGCTCGTTCAACGACCGGGTCGGACGCCAGGCCCTCATCGACTTCGTGAAGGGTCGGGCCGCCACCACGGTGCGGCACGCGCCGCTCACACCGGTCATCGTGGCCACGCCGGAGGGGGCGAGGGGCACGGTGCTGAACCTCTTCGTGGACGTCGGCCAGATGCCGGCGGTGGTGACGCGCATCACGCAGTACCGGGACACGCTCGTCAGGACGCCCGACGGCTGGCGTTTCAAGACGCGCGTGAACGGCTCGGCGGACCTCCGCCCCGAGAGTGCGGCGGGTCGATAGCGCGCCGCACCAGGGACCGGGTGCTCACGCGGGCACGCGGAAGGACCCACGGCAGGAGAAGAAGTTCGTGGGAGGCCGGGAACAATCCCGCATCGCCGTCCGCGCACCTGGCCGATTCCTGGGCCAGCGGACGTGGCCGGGCGAGGCAGCTGTCTTGCAGCAGCCGGGCCCCGAGGTTCTGCCATGCACGACTCCAGCCCCCAGTCAGCCGTCAGCGCATCCCGTCACTCCGGCGCCTGTCTCAGTCGGCGCCTCGGACGCCTCCGGGCGTGGGTCGCGGCCTGTGCCCTGCTGCTCGCCCAGGTCGCAGGCATGCCGGCTGCGGCTACGGCTGCGCCTCTCGTGGATCGCACGCTGCAGTTCGATAGCGACCCCGACGACGGCGACGGGTCGTTCGATGCACTGGGGGCGAGCGGGCGCGACGGGCTCCAGGCGCCGGACGGCGTGTTCGTGGACGGCGTGCCGTTCTATCTGGAAGTGTGTGATGGGTTCAACTGCGACTCCCTGAGCCTTGGTCTCCGGTGGACGGTGGGTCCGCTGCTCAGTTTCACCCCCGGCGACCCCTCCGAGCCTGGGTGGGTGCCAGGCGTGGGTACCTACCGCTACGGCGCCGGCACACTGACCCTGAACGGGTTCTGGGACTCCCACCCGGAGCCCGCCATCTTCGTCGCGTCCATCACCTCGCTCATCATCGACCTGACCGACGAGGGCCTGTTCGGCATCGACGGGACGGTGCGGGCGGTGTTGGGGCCCGGACACTTCAATGCCTCGATGGCCAAGCTCCTCGGCATCTCCAGGTACTCGGTGGGCGGCACCTACGGCATCGATACCGATGGCGCCTACTTCATCCACGGCAGGGGCTATGGGCTCGGTGACAACTACGGTCCCGGCCTCACGATCGACACGGCGGTGCCGGAGCCCGCGCTGGGCCTCCTGCTGGCCGCGGGCGTGCTCGGGATCGCCGTCTACCGCCGGAGGGCTGGCCTGCACTGACGCTGTCACGTCGTTGCGCCGGAGGCTGGGCAGGACGGCAGAGTGGCGGAGTGCTGCACCGAACCGAGAGTGGCACCCGGCAGCGTGTCGATGTGACGGTCTCGCCTGAACGACGGCAGGCGGGGACGATTGCGCCGGGGCGAACGTGGGAAACCTGGCGGCCAGACGTGCGGCGCAACCTCCGCCACGCCGGGTGTCAGGACGCGCCGGTGAGTCGCTCGATCGCGCGCAGTCCCTCGTCGCCGATGTCGAGACTGTGGGCGTTCACATATAGCGCGATGTGCTGGTCGCACACCGCGTCCGACATCTCCTGCGCGTGGGCGCGCACGTACGCCCGACTGGCCTCGGGATGCGCAAAGGCGTAGGCGACCGAGGCGCGAATGGCCCCCTCGACCGCCACGCAGACGTCGGGCTCGACGTCTGACCGCGCACAGATGCCCGCCAGGGGAACGGGTAGCCCCGTCTCCTGCTCCCACCAGTCGCCCAGATCCACGACGCGCTGCAGCCCGTGGTCCGCGTAGGTGAAACGGCTTTCGTGGATGATGAGGCCCGCGTCCACCTCGCCGTGCTCCACCGCGCCGAGAATCCGGTCGTAACGGAGCTCCAGCACCTCGCCGGACACGGGCGCCGCCAGCCGCAGCAGGCGGAAGGCGGTGGTGTCACGGCCCGGAATGGCGAGCCGGCCGGCAACGGCCTCCGACAGCGGCACGGCCGTCCTGGCCACCACCAGCGGACCCACGCCGTGGCCCAGCGCGGCGCCGCTCCTGAGCAGCCGGTACCGCGCCCCGACGCCGGCGAACGCACCGACGCTGATCTTCGAGAACTCGAACGCGCCGTCATGGGCGCGGCGGTTCAGTTCCTCGATGTCGAGCAGGACAGGCCGCACGCGCACAGGCGCGTCCACCAGTCCGTGCACGAGCGCGTGAAAGGCAAACGTGTCGTTGGGGCAGGGAGAGAACCCGAACGTCAGCTCACGCACGCGGCAATCTCCGTGACGAGCGCGGGCGTCACGCCCACGATGGCGGCGAACGCTTCGTCGAAACGCCAGCGCCGACGATCGGTCTCCTCGATGGCGTTGGCAATCGCGCGGATCTCGATGGCCGGCACGCCGGCCAGGGCGGCAGCCCGCAGGACCGCGAAACCCTCCATGCCCTCCACGTCACATCCGTGCGTGGCGCCGACGCGCCCCGCCGTGCCGATCGCCCGCGTGACGGCGCCGGGCATGGCGCGGGCAGCCGCCCCGCGAAGCCGCACGTCGGGCTCGAGATGGCTGGGGGCCCATTCTGGCGGCACGCCGAGGTCGCAGTAGAGCGCCGCGGATCCAATGACAAGGGTGGGAGGCACCAGGCGGCTCGTCTCGCGTGCGCCGGCGATGCCGACGTGCAGCACCGCGACGGGCCGATGGACGGCGAGCGCGGCGGCCGTGCGGGACGCGGCCTCGACCGGGCCGACGCCACACCGCAGCACCCGCCAGCCGTCGGCCGGCGCCAGCTCCCGCTCGGTGGCGGCAATCACCAGGACCCGCTCCAGCATCGCGCCTGCATACTACCAGCGGCAGTCGCGCTGGAGGAGCGGGGCGGAGTGCTACGGCGAGGCGCGCACGACGCTAGCGTCCGGCCAGGCCTTCCGTCAGCTCGACGTAGGTCCCCCAGGGATCGGTGAAGAAGGCGATGGCCAGGCCCGGCCTCACCTCGCGGTAGGGGACGTCGAAGGTGACCCCGGCCGCCGACAGCCGCTCGCAGAACGCGCGGAGCCCCACCACCTCGAAGCCGATGTGGTCCAGCGTGCGCCCGCGGGTCGGGGCCACGGCGCCGGTGGCATCGGAGAAGTTGAGATTCACACCCGGCAGATCGGCCGCCGCGTAGCGCAACCGGATACCTGGAATGCCCCCGAACCGCTCGACGTACCACGCCTGTGCCGCAGTGTCCTGCCCGGGTGGCAGGTAGAAGTGCAGGTGGTGGGTGGCAATCTCCCCCTCCATGGGTCGGTTGTGCCGCTCGGCCACCTGGTCGCGCTGGCCGGGTGCCAGCACGAAGCCCACCTGGTTGGCGTGTTCTTCGAACACCTCGATGTGGTCGCCCGACGGCAGGTCGATGTTGCCACTGCCGGGTCGTTCCGGAGCGGTGCGCACGCGGAAGCCGGCGGCCTCGAGCTGCCGGAACGACTTCACGCGGAACGACATGTGCCCCACCGAGGTGCCGTCGGCCGATTCCCGCGCGTCGCTGGGCGTGAGCAGCACCAGCGTGCCGGGCAGCCGGAGGACCTCGGTCGTACCCAGCGGCTCGCCCGGCGTTGCCCCGAGCTTCGTCCAGAAGGCCTTGTTGGCGGCTACGTCCGAGACGTAGAAGTGCAGGTGTCCCATGGCTACGCCGGCCGTATTGGGCGCGGCGAGCTGGGCCCGCGCCACACCGGGTGCGAGCAGCAGACAACTGGCGGCGACGAGAAGGATTCGTGTCATGGCGGTAATCCTGCTGAACGGCTGGGGATGCATGCTATCGGACCGAGCGAGCCGACGCCGTCACGGGAGCCTTGCCCGCCGGGCCCCGCGGGGCGCGGGATGCCACCGCGTTCGAGACGGCAGCATCCGATGCGGTGGTGCCCGGTGCGGTGAGGCCCGACGTCGCGGTGAGCGTGATCTGGACAGACACCGACTCCTGCACATCCGCGAAGTTGGCGACGTACAGCGTATAGGCGCCCGCGGCGAGGTCGGGCACGCTCAGGGTCTCGGGCTTCGTGGTGAGACTCTCCGCCGCGCCCAGGAACGGACACTGCCGGTTGTTGAACTGGTCGAGCGTGCACGGATCGGTACCGCGCACGAGGAAGAGATCGAGATCGCTGTTGGCGAAGGTCCAGTCCACCGACGCCCCGATGGTGCCGGTCGCGGTCGTCGTGAACGGGGTGATCAGCAGCGTCCTCGGCGGCAGCAGGCCGCCCCCCTGGAACAGCAGGGTCGGGGCGGCGGTCGGCGTCGGGGTTGGCGCGGGCGAAGGCGTCGGGTTGGCGGAGGGCGACGACGGCGAACTCCCTCCACAGGCGATGAGCGTCAGCAGCGCCGCGCCCGCCGTCCCTCGCAGTGTCGCCCGCCGCAGTGTCGTCTTCCGCACGATCGCGATCGGCCGTGTCGCGATCGGCAGTGTCGCAAGCCGAAGGATCCATCGCCTGCCCGTCGTCCGCATCGTGCTCCTCCCGTCACCGGCTCCGGACGTCGAGTGACGACGCGGACATGGCGCGCGACAGCCTACGATCACCGAGCGCACAAGTCGAGCCTGTTCTCACGCCCGCCCGCATCCACCTCCCGCAGCGGGCACCCGCACCGGCGGCTTTCGCCACCCGCGCACCGGGCACGCGCCGTCGCCGACCGGCGCCGCAGGCGGCGCTGCAGACTGCCCGGCAGACGACGCCACGACGCGGGTTGAGGTGCACGGCCCCCGACTGCCTGAGTGCCTGCTCCGGGCGTTCGCGGTGCCGCCCCAGGGCGCGAGCGCTGTGCATCAGCTTGAAAGGACAGGATTTAGGACGAGGTAGGTCTCTCGACTCCCCAAGGTAGGATGGCGGGTGCGTCACCGCGACCGGCGCACGCCGATCTGAAGGCAGGGGGAGTAGTAGCGAGTGCGACAGCGTGCGTTCACCGGCCCGCTGTCCCTTGCGGGCAATGCCGAACTCCTGAGCATCGAGTCCCTGGAAGAGCACGCGCGCCGGCTGGCTGCGCTGCTGTCGGTGTCCCGGCCGGGGCTGCGGCGCGGCCTCGGACGGGCCCACCTGCACCGCCTCGACGGGCACATGCGGACACTCCGGCGGATCTACGTCGCGCTGGCAGAGGACGCGACGCAGGAGGCCATGTCCCCGGCGGCCGAGTGGCTGCTCGACAACTTTCACATCGTCTCGGCCGCGGCCCGCGACATCCACCACGATCTACCCGCCTCGTTCTTCAGGCGACTCCCCCGCGTCGCGGCCGACGAGTTCGCCGGGGTCCCGCGCATCTATGCGCTGGCGCTCGAGCTCATCGGCTCGAGCGCGGGACGGCTCGACGCGCAGCGCCTCCAGCGGTTCATCACCGCGTTTCAGTCAATCTCCCCGCTGACCATCGGTGAACTCTGGGCATGGCCCAGTGCCCTGAAGCTGGCCCTGCTCGACCACCTGCGCGCCCGTGGGGACGTGCTCGCCACGACGCGGCAGCACCGCCTGGCGGCCGATCGCATCGTGGAGGCCATCGAGACATCGTCGCCACGGGCGGAAGAATGGCCGGCCGAAGTCCCACACTCGCTCGTGACGCGCCTCCTGCAGCACGCGCGGGCGCTCGGGACGGGCGCCACCCGCCTGCACCAGCAGCTCGAAGAGGCCCTGGAGGCGCGCGGACAGACGATCGAGGATGCCATCCGCGGCGAGGCGCAGCACCAGGCGGCTGAGCAGGCCACGATGGCCAACCTCATTGGCAGCCTCCGGCTGATCTCCACGTTCGACTGGAGCGAGTTCTTCGAGAGCGTCAGCCTCGTGGAGGAGGTGCTGCAGCGCGACCCCGCGGGCGTGTACGGGCGCATGGACTTCCGCAGCCGCGACCGCTACCGGCACGCGGTCGAGGAGCTGGCCGTCCCGACCGGCGAGGGACAGCTCCTGCTCGCGCTCAAGAGCGTGGAGCGGGCCCGGCAGGCGCACGTGCGCGACCCCGACGCCCGGGCCGCCCATGTGGGCTACCACCTCATTGGCGGGGGGCGGCGCCAGTTCGAGCGCAGCGTGGCATGGCGACCCACGACGAAGCAACGGGCGCGCAGGCTGCTGTTTGCCGGGGCCACGCCCGGCTATCTCGGCAGCATTGCCCTCGGCACCTCGCTGCTCACAGCGGTGGCCACGTGGTACGCCTCGAGCCGCGGGTGGCAGGGCGGGGCGCTGCTGGCGGTGGTGTTGCTCACGATCGTGCCGGCCAGCGAACTGGTGATCCAGCTGCTGCAGCGGCTCGTCAGCTACCTGATCCCGCCGCGGCGGCTTCCGCGCCTGGCGCTCGAGTCGGTGCCCCCGTCGGCCAGGACGATGGTCATCGTCCCGACACTGATCGACAGCGTCGCACGGGTCGGAGAACTCCTCGCGCACCTCGAAGTGCAGGCACTCGGCAACCTCGACCCGCACGTGCACTTCGCGCTCCTCACCGATTTCGTGGACGCTGACGCGGAGACCCTCCCGGCAGACGCAGAGATCCTCGAGGCCGCACGCGCCGGCATCGCAGCCCTGAACGCCAAGCACGCGAGCGAGGGGACCGATCGGTTCTTCCTCTTCCACCGCGTCCGTCAGTGGAATGCCAGCGACGGTCTGTGGATGGGATGGGAGCGTAAGCGGGGCAAGATCGAGGAGTTCAACCGCCTCCTGCGGGGCGCCACCGACACGAGCTTCGCCGTGTTCGAAGGCGACCTGCGCGTGCTCCCCGACATCCGGTACTGCATCACGCTCGACAGTGATACCCGGCTGCCGCGCGGCGTGGCGCGGGAGCTGATCGGCATCATCATCCACCCGCTCAACCGCGCATCGAGCGGTGCGGGCGCCGGACGCATCACGGAAGGCTACGGCATCCTGCAGCCCCGCGTCAGCGTCACCTTCACCAGCGCCGCGGGATCGCTCTTCGCCCGGCTGTACTCGGGACACACCGGAGTGGATCCGTACACGACGGCCGTCTCCGACACCTATCAGGACCTCTTCGGCGAAGGCATCTTCACCGGCAAGGGCCTGTACGACGTGGATGCCTTCATGGCCGCGCTCGGGGATCTGGTGCCCGAGAATGCGCTGCTCTCGCACGACCTGTTCGAGGGGCTGCACGCGCGCGTCGCGCTGGTCTCCGACGTGGAACTGGTGGACGAGTACCCGTCGAGCGTGCTGTCCCATGCCCGGCGGCAGCACCGCTGGATTCGCGGGGACTGGCAGATCCTCCTCTGGATGTTCCCCTTCGTCCCGTCGCGCCAGGGGCTCAGGCGCAACCGCGTCCCCGTCATCGGTCGCTGGAAGATCCTCGACAACCTGCGACGAAGCCTCGTGGCGCCGGCGCTGCTCGCGCTGCTCGTGGCGGGCTGGCTGGTCCTGCCCGGCTCCCGGTGGTTCTGGACCACCGCCGTGCTCGGCGTGGCGGCCTCGCAGCTCCTGCCGGTGCTGGCGCGGCTGCTCGTCGGGCCCGGCCGGGCACAGTCGGCCCCGGTCTTCCTGCGGAACCTGCGCACCGACGCCACGACCGCGCTCGCGCAGGTCCTCCTGAGCCTGACGTTCCTCGCCTTCCATGCGTTCGAGTCGGCCCACGCCGTCACCGTCACGCTGGTACGCCTGGTCGTGACGGGGCGGCGGATGCTCGAATGGGAGACGGCAGCCACCGTCGCGGCGCGTACGGCCGGCGCCGGGGGCCAGCACCTGCGCCGGTTCACGGTGGACATGATCGCGAGCCCGGCCATCGCCGCGATGGCCACCGTCGCCATCCTCATCGTGCGGCCGGACGCGCTGCCCGCCGCTGCCCCGTTCCTCGTGATCTGGGCCGCGGCGCCCGCGGTGGCCTTCTGGCTCAGCGTGCCGGTCGGCGCGCGTGTCCGGCCGCTCGACGACAGGGCGCGGGCGCGCTTCCGCCGGACGGCTCGCCGGACCTGGCGGTTCTTCGACACCTTCGTCACCGAGGCCGACGGATGGCTCGCGCCAGACAACTACCAGGAGGAGGGCGAGGTGCCACGGCTGGCGCGCCGTACCTCGCCGACCAATATCGGCATGGGCCTGCTGTCAACGCTGGCGGCGCACGACCTCGGCTACATCACGACCGACACGCTCGCGCGGCGCGTGAGTGCCACGGTCACCACGCTCGAACGCCTCGAGCGTCATCACGGGCACTTCCTGAACTGGTACGACACGGCGACCCTGGCACCCCTGTTCCCGCGCTACATCTCCACGGTGGACAGCGGCAATCTCGCCGGGGCGTTGATCGCGCTCGCGCAGGGCCTGCTGGCCGCCGCGGACCGGCCACAGACGCTGGCCCAGCAACTGGCCGGGCTCGCCGACGCCGCGGAACTGCTCGCCGACGCATCTGCGTCCGACGACGCGCGGTTCGGCCCGCGCCCGACCATCATCGCCGTGAACCGCCTCGCCCGAACCATCGCCACGACGGCCCGCGACGGCACCCCGCAGGATGCGCGTATCGCGCTGCAGCTGCTCGGCGCGCAGTTGACCGAGGCGCTGGCCGGAGCCGCCGAGCCGGCCCCGCTGGCGGGCACGCACGACATCGCGTACTGGTCGCGGTGCGTGAGCGAGTCCATCGACGCGCTCTCGGCCGAGCAGACCGCGCCGGCAGGGACGTTGCGCGCGCTCGCCCGCCGCGTGTCCGCGCTCGCCAACGCCATGCGGTTCGACGTCCTGTACGACCGCCGGCGGCGCATCTTCGCCATCGGGTACCGCCTGGCCGACGACCAGCGCCCCGGTGAGTTCGACGGGTCGTTCTACGACCTGCTGGCCTCGGAGGCGCGCCTGGCCAGCTTCGTCGCCATCGCCAAGGGCGACATTCCGCAGCACCACTGGTTCCACCTGGGACGGCTCGTCACCAACGTGGGCGGTCGCGCCACCCTGATGTCCTGGGGCGGCACGATGTTCGAGTACCTGATGCCGCAGCTGCTGATGCGCAGCTACCCGGGGACGCTCCTCGACCAGAGCTGCCGCGCCGTCGTGCGGCGACAGATCGACTATGGGCGGCAGCGGGACGTGCCGTGGGGCATCTCGGAGTCGGCCTACGCGTTCACCGACCGCGAGGGCAACTACCAGTACCGGGCGTTTGGCGTGCCCGGCCTCGGGCTGCGTCGCGGCCTGGCCATCGAACTCGTCGTCTCGCCCTATGCCACCGCCCTGGCGAGCCTGGTCAGCCCGGCGGCGGCACTCGACAACCTGGACCGCCTCGCGGCGCTTGGGCTCGAAGGGCGCTTCGGGTTCTACGAGGCCCTCGACTACAACCCGCGCGGGCGCGAGGCGAGCCCGGAAGGCGAGGGCGCGATGCGCCCGGCCGTGGTCCGGGCCTACTTCGCCCATCATCAGGGCATGTCGCTGGTCGCGCTCACCAACGTGGTGTGCCAGGACGTGTTCGTCTCGCGCTTCCACGCCGACCCTCGCGTGCAGGCCACCGAACTCCTGCTGCAGGAGCGGGTGCCCCGCGAAGCCATCCTGTCGGAGCCGCGCCCCACCGAGAGTACGAACGCGCTGCCCGCCCTGCCGGTGCTCGCCTCGCGCCGCTTCCGCACGCCGCATACCTCGCAGCCGCATACCCACTTCCTGTCGAACGGCCGATACACCACGGCCGTCACCAACGCCGGGGGCGGCTACAGCCGGTGGGGCGACGTGATGGTCACGCGACGGCGCGACGACGCGACCTCGGACGCGGGCACCCACAACATCTACCTGCGCGATCCCTGGTCCGGGCACACCTGGTCGGCCACCTACCAGCCGGTGTGTCAGGAGCCGGAGCAGTTCGACGCCGTGTTCGACCTCGAGAAGGCCACGTTCCGCCGCCGCGACAAGGAGCTCGAGACGAAGCTGGAGATCACCGTCTCGTCGGAGGACGACGTCGAGGTCCGTCGCCTGACGATCACCAACTGCAGCCCGCAGACGAGAGAGGTCGAGGTCACGAGCTACGTGGAGATGGTGCTGGCACGTGCCGAGGACGACCTGGCGCATCCGGCCTTCGGCAAGCTGTTCGTCGAGACAGAGTTCGATGCCCAGAGTGCCGGGCTCCTCTTCAGCCGGCGCCCGCGCGCGGCCGACGAGGCCACCCTCGTCGCCTTTCACGTCCTCGGCGTGGATGGTCCGCGGCTCGGTGGGGCGGTCGAGTGGGAGACGGACCGGGCACGCTTCCTGGGCCGGGGCCGTTCGCCAGCGCGCCCGCTGGTGCTCGACGGCCGGGCGCTCTCGGGCACCACGGGCGCCGTGCTCGACCCCATCGCGTCGCTCCGCGAGCGCATCCGGCTGGCACCCGAGGCGATCGTGCGCGTGACGTTCGCCACCGGGGTGGCGCCCGACCGGGCGACCGCGCGCGCGCTGGCGCGCAAGTACCGGGACGGCAGCGCCGCGGCGCGGTCCTTCTCGATGGCGTTCACGCTGGCACACATCACGCTGCAGCACCTGGGCGTCACCGATGAGCAGGCCATGCTGGCCGACCGGCTGGCGTCGCGGGTCTTCGGCTCGGACCCGTCCTGCGCCAGCCCGGCGGACCTGGCGGCCAACACGCTGGCGCAGCCGGATCTCTGGAGCGCGGGCATCTCCGGCGACATCCCGATCGTGCTGGTGCGGGTCGGCAGCGTGGGCTCGCTCCACCTGGTGCGACAGGTGCTCACCGCACAGGACTACTGGCGGGTCAAGGGTCTGCGCGCGGACGTGGTGATCCTCAACGAGCATGCCGCCGACTATCTCGACGAGATGCAGCACCTGCTGTCGAGCCTCGTGCAGGAAGCGCCGTGGGCGGCGTGGGTCGGTAAGCCCGGCGGCATCTTCGTGCAGCGGTCCGACGGGATGCGGGAGGCAGACCGGCACCTGTTCGCGGCCGTGGCGCGCGTCGTCCTGTCGGGCGACCTGGGCGACCTCGCGTCCCAGCTGGAGCGCCCGGCCCCGTGGCTGTATCGCGAGCACGACGTGCCGAGGGCGCTCGCGCTGCACATGGCAGGGCCGGCGACCGCACCGGTCGTGGTCCCGCCGCTCCTGCTGGACAACGGGCTCGGCGGCTTCACACAGGACGGCCGGGAGTACGTGGTGGTCCTCGACGGCGACCGGGAGACACCGCTCCCCTGGTCGAACGTGCTGGCCAATCCCGCCTTCGGCACGCTCGTGAGCAGTTCGGGCGCCAGCTTCTCCTGGGCCGACAACAGCCGGGAGAACCGGCTGACGCCGTTCGCCAACGACCCGCTGACCGACCCCACCGGAGAGGCGCTCTACCTGCGCGACGACACGACCGGCGCGGTGTGGGGCGCCACACCGGCGCCACTCCCCCGCCGGACGGATGGCGGCCGCTGGGTCGTCCGCCATGCGGCGGGCGTGACGCGCTACCAGCATGCGACCGCGCTCGTCCGACAGGAGCTGGCGGTGTACGTGGCGCCCGACGATCCGGTGAAGCTCTCGGTGCTGACGATCACCAACACCACGGGGAGCCCGCGCCGCATCAGCGTCTTCGGCTACGTCGAGTGGTGCCTGGGACCGCCGCGTGCCGGGCAGGGGCGGTTCGTCGTCACCAGCCTGGATCCCGAGTCGGGTGTGCTGCTGGCCCGGAACGCCTACAACCCGGAGTTCGGCGCGCGTGTCGCCTTCTGGCGCGCATCCGAGACGCCGGTCTCGCACACGGGCGACCGGGCGGAATTCATCGGCCGCAACCGGACGCTCGGTGAGCCGGCGGCCCTGTTCCGTGCGCACCTCGGTGGGCGTACCGGTGCCGGCCTCGACCCCTGCGGCGCCCTGCAGGTGGTGCTCGAGATCGAACCGGGTGCCACCGCGCGCGTCGCGTTCGCGCTCGGCCAGGGCCGCGACCAGGCAGACGCCGCGGCGCTGGCGGCGCGCTACGGGTCCCTGGCGCAGGCCGATGCCACGCTGGAGGACGTCACCCGGCGGTGGACCGACATGCTCGAGGCCATCCAGGTGCACACCCCGGACGACTCGTTCGATCTCATCGTGAACCGCTGGCTCCTCTACCAGACCCTGTCGTGTCGCGTGTGGGCGCGCACGGGGCCCTATCAGCCGGGCGGCGCATTCGGCTTTCGCGACCAGCTGCAGGACGTGCTGGCGCTCGTGCACGCGCGCCCCGACATCTGCCGGGCACAACTCCTGCTGGCCGCGTCGCGACAGTTCGTGGAGGGCGACGTGCAGCACTGGTGGCACCCGCCGAGCGGTCGCGGCACGAGGACCCGCTGTTCGGACGATTTGCTGTGGCTGCCCTACGCGGCCGCCAGCTACGTCTCGCAGACGGGCGACGCGTCGGTGCTGGACGAGGTGGTGCCCTTCCTCGAGGCACCGCCGCTCGAACCCGGCCAGGCCGAGGCGTACCTGCTGCCGCAGGTGTCGGCCGAGCAGGCGACGCTGTTCGATCACGCTGTCCGGGCCATCAACCGCGCGATGCGGTACGGGGTGCACGGCCTCCCGCTCATGGGCTCTGGCGACTGGAACGACGGCATGAACCGCGTGGGACACGACGGGCGCGGCGAGAGCGTGTGGCTCGGATGGTTCCTGGTGACCGTCCTCAACGAGTTCGCGCCCATCTGCGAACGTCGAGGCCACGCCGACCTGGCACGCAGCTACCGGGACGAGGCGCACTGGCTGAGCGGCATGCTGGAGCTGGCGTGGGACGGAGACTGGTACCGCCGCGCCTACTTCGACGATGGCGCGCCGCTCGGTTCGGTGCAGAACGATGAGTGCCGGCTCGATTCGCTGACGCAGTCGTGGGCCGTGCTCTCACGGGCGGCGCAGCCGCGACGGGCCGAGCGCGCCATGCACGCGGTCCGCGCCCACCTGGTGCGCCGCGACGCGCAGCTCGTCCTGCTGCTCACGCCCCCGTTCGACCGGATGGCGCATGATCCCGGCTACATCAAGGGGTACCTGCCGGGGATTCGCGAAAACGGCGGGCAGTACACGCACGCGGCGCTCTGGACCGTGATGGCTCTCACGCGCCTGGGCCTCGGGGACGAAGCGATGGAGCTGTTCCACATGCTCAACCCCGTCAATCACATGCGCTCGCCCGAGGACATCGAGCGCTACAAGGTGGAACCCTACGTGGTGGCGGCCGACGTCTACGCCCACCCGGCCCACGTGGGGCGCGGCGGGTGGACGTGGTACACCGGCTCGGCCGGCTGGATGTACCAGGCCGCCATCGAGGGGCTCCTCGGCCTGCGCCGCCAGGGCGACACCATGCGCGTGAACCCCTGCATCCCCGCGGTGTGGCCGTACTACGCGCTGGACTGGCGGATCGGCGGCACGCACTACCACTTCAGCGTCTCGAATCCCGAGCAGCGGAGCGCAGGCGTCGGGTCGGCCGACCTCGACGGCATGCCTGTCGATCCGGACCGGATTCCCCTGGTCGAGGATGGCCGGACCCATGAGGTGCGCATCGTGCTCGGCGCCAGCCCCGGGGCCAGGGACGGGTTGGCGGGTGGGACGCTCCCGATGCGCGACCTCCGGAGGGCGCCCGCGCTGGACACCGGGCAGCGGGGCGCGGGCTGAGGTCCGACGCGAGAGCGCAGCCGTTGGCGCGGGTGCGGCCTACGGCCGGATGCTGATGGTCTTGATGACCGGGGGCGTCTCGGGCAGACTCCTCGCCCCGTCGGGACCGGGCAGCGTCGGCGTGTCCGCGAGCGCATCCACGACGGACATGCCGTCGACCACCCGCGCGAAGATGACGTAGTTGGGCGGCAGCAGGAAGTCCTCGTGCATGATGAAGAACTGGCTGCCGTTGGTGTCGGGGCCGGCATTGGCCATGGCGACGAGGCCGCGGCGATACCCTTCCCGATAGAGGTCGGACTCGAGCGGAATCTCATCCTCGAACGTTCCGCCCCACGCGCTCTCCCCCCCGGTGCCATCCCCTGCCGGATCGCCCCCCTGAAGCATGAAGCCCTTCACGATGCGGTGAAACGTCAGGCCGTCGTAGTAGCCATGCTCGGCCAGCAGGCGGAAGTTCTCGACCGCCCGAGGCGCTTCGGTTTCGAAGAACTCGAGCGCGATGTCTCCCCGGTCCGTCTGGATGACGGCATGGCGGCCACCGGAGCTGGTGGCGCCGGCCGGTACCTTCGGGTTGCCGGGCCCGGCTCCCGAGCCACAGCCGGCGACGAACAGCGCCAGCGCCGAGGTCACGCAGGCGAGCGGGACGACACGCGAGAGCAGGAGGCGTCGAGTCACGAGGTCAAGAGTACGCGATCCGTCCCTGTCCCGACACGCCGTCCGGTTGCGGTCGCCACCCGTCGGCTGCCCGTACGCGCAGGCGCGTGGGGCCAGGCCCAGGCACGCCCGCGCGCCCGCCGGCCCCGCAAGCCCGGCCCTCAGGCTGGGTCCGCGCGCCTGATTCGCACACGGTTGTTCCGCGCGCCGTGTTCCAGCTCGACGCGACCGAGCAGCTCGAGGATTGGCGTGACGTAGTTGGCGAAGCGGCCGCGGTACCCCTTGCGAAGGCCGTAGTAGCCGCCGACCGGGTTGTCCGCGTCTCGCGCCCACGCCTCCACCGTGCCCGGCTGGACGGGCTTGCCCTCGTCGGCGTTGCCGAGGGGCATCCAGTCGCCGTGCGCCGCCAGCATGGCGGTCAGGTCGTCGAGACACGCCAGCCGGTACGACAGCACCGTGCTGCCCACCTGCACGACGAGCGCGGGCGGCGTGCGCGTGTCGTCGCGCCACGCCTTGTAGTCGGAGGTCAGTGAGGGCGTCTTGAGGATCCAGGGGTCGTCGGCGGTCCCGGTCCCGTAGGTCACCGTGTGTTGCGTCATCGCGTGCGCTCCTCGGCCAGCGCCTGCAGGCCGCTGGCGAACTTCTCGAACGACGGCGTGAGATCCGGCAGGCTGCGCCCGATGAGCGGGGCGAGCAGGCCGGTGAACTCCTCACGCATGTGGAACTCAGTGCCGGCGCCGGCCGGGGTGAGAGTGAAATGACGCACGCCTCGGAACAGGCCGAGCGGCATCCCGCCCTCCCACACCATGCGCCGGTGCGGCGTGAACTCGCGCACGCGCAGCGCGAACGCGCGACCGGGGCTCGCGTCGGACCACAGCTTCAGGCGTGCGCCGGGCGCGATGGTGCCGTCAAGGCGCGTGAGGCCGAGGCCGCCGGCCACCAGGGCCCGCGCATCGGTGAGGACGGCCCACACGCGGTCGGGCGATGCCGCAATCGTGCGGCGGACTTCGAAATGTCTCATCGGGACTCCGTTCAGGACTGCAGCCCTTATCGCCCACCAACGGTGACATCTTGTGTCATATTTGGGCGTGCGCGCCTCACGCCTCCTGCAGATGCTCCTCCTGCTGCAGAATCGCGGGCGCCTCACGAGCGCCGACCTGGCCCGCGAACTCGAAGTGGCGCGCCGCACGATCCTGCGCGACATCGACGCGTTGACGCAGGCCGGCCTGCCGATGGTCGTCTACCCGGGGCACCGGGGCGGCATCGAGCTGGGCTTCAACTACCGCACCCGCCTCACCGGCCTCGCGGCAGACGAGGCCGAGGCCGTGGGCGTCCTGCTCTCGCGGCCGCAGGAGGCCCTGGCCGCTGTGGGCCTCGCCGATGCGGCGCGGCGCGCGAGCCGGAAGCTGCTGGAGTCGCTGCCCGACCAGGTTCGCGAACGGGCGCTCCTGGCCGCAGCGCGCTTCCGGTTCCTGCCGGACACGGCCGGCGAGGACGATCCGCGGGTGCCCGCCGTCGCCCTGGCCGTCCGCGAGCGCCGCATCGTGCGGCTGCACGCCCACCAGCCGTCTGAACGCGTCGTCCATCCGGTGGCGCTCGTCTTTGGCCGTGACGGCTGGAACCTCGAGGACGCACGCGCCGGCGGGGGGCTCGTCCCCCTCGCCGCGTGGGGAGACGTCAACATCTCGTCGCGCACGTTCGCGCCCCCGGTGCCGCCGCCCAGGCGGCGGCCCGCCAGAAGGCGCCGGGCGCGGGCCGGAACACCGTAGCCGCGCCGTCACGCACCACGTCCACGGCATCAGCACGGAGCGGCAGCCGGTCGGCGTTCACACCTGCGTTCACGCCGGCATTCACACCCCCGTTCACGCCCCCGTTCACGTGGGCGGGCTGGTCACGTCGGCGGGCTGGCCTCGAGCGGCAGCCGAGACGCCTCCCACGCGGAGCAGCCGCCGACCAGGTCATAGAGGGGCCCCGGTCTGCGCTGCGCCAGCAGGCTCGCGGCGGTGGCGGAGCGATAGCCGGCTTCGCAGTGCACGACGAGCGGACGATCGGCGGGCAGCTCGCCCACGCGGTCACGCAGCCGGTTCAGGGGCACGTTCAGGCTGCCGGGGATGTGCCGGTCCTGCCATTCCTTCTCGGTGCGCACGTCCAGCACGAGCGGTGCACCGGGCCGCGCCAGTTGCTCGCTGAGGGCCACGGCCGTTATCCGTTCGATGCGAGCCACCAGGTCCGGACGCTCCGCCAGGGCGTCCATGCCGTCCCGCAGGTAGCCGGCCACGCGGTCGAACCCGATGCGTCCCAGCCGGATGACCGCCTCCTCGTGTGCACCCGCGTCGGCAATGAGGACGATGGGGCGGTCGTGGTCGAGGACGGTGCCACACCAGGTCGCGTAGGGTCCCTGCAGCCCCACGTGGACGGCCCCGGTCAAGTGGGCGGCCTCGAAGTCGATGCCCGCGCGGACATCGAGGACCTGCGCGCCCTCGGCCTGCAGGCGCAGGACCTCGTCGAGCGGCAGGGCCCGCAGGGCGCCGGTGAGCGTCCGGTCGAGGCTCGGCCGCTCCTGCCGGTTGAGCATGGCGTCCACGCTGAAGTACCCCGGCGCCTCGGGCTGCTCGGCGGTCACGAGCCGGGCGAACGTCTCGCGGTCCATCGGCTGCAGGGCGTAGTTGAAGCGCTTCTGCTCGCCGATCGTCGAGACCGTGTCCGTGCTCAGGTGCTTGCCACACATCGAGCCGGCGCCGTGGGCAGGATAGACGAGCGTGTCGTCGGGCAGGCGCGCGAGCTTCGTCGTGAGCGAGTCGTAGAGCATGTCGGCCAGCGCCTCGGCGGTCACGCCCACCGACGCCATCAGGTCGGGCCGGCCCACGTCGCCGATGAACAGCGTGTCGCCGGTGAGCACGGCATAGGGCGTCTCCGGACGTGCCGCCAGGTCGTACACGAGGATGGAGATGCCTTCCGGGGTGTGCCCCGGCGTCTCGAGAATCTCGAGGCGCACGTCGCCGAACTCGATGCGCTCGCCATCGGCGAGCTTGCGGGCGTCGAACTCCGGCTCGGCGCGACGGCCGAGGCAGATGCGGGCGCCGACACGGTCCCGCAGCTCGATATGGCCCGCCAGGAAATCGGCGTGGAAATGCGTGAGGAACACGTAGTCGATCGAATAGCCGCCGGCTCGCGCGTCCGCCAGGTACTGCTCGATGTCGCGTTGCGGATCGACGACGGCGGCCACGCGGCTGCGCTCGTCGGCGATGAGGTACGAGGCGTGGGCCAGACACCCGAGGTAGTACTGCGTGAAGACCATGATCGTGCTCCGCACGCATTCTATGTCTGCGTGACCACCCGGCAACGCGCGCGGCGTGCAGTACACTCACGAGGCACTCGAACGCTGAACGAAGGGAGCTCCCATGGCCACGCGCACCAAGACGACCGCCTCATCCTCCAGCCGGCGCACGACCGGCTCACCCGATCCGCGCTTCTCCAAGCCACTCGAGCGGCGCATGCTCGCGTTTGCCGAGCAGCTCGGTCAGGTCGTCGGCGCCGTGCACACCACGGCGGAGGGATGGATGGACAAGGGCTCGCTGGGGGCACAGCTCGCGTCGGTGCGCGACGGCGCCACCGAACTCCTGCGCCAGCTGGCCGCCGGCGCCGCGAAGGCGACACGCCAGGCCAGCACGAAGGCCACGGCCGGCTCCACGCGCGCGACGCGCGCCACGACCGCGAAGGCGACCGCAGGCGCGGGTGGCAGGGGCGCGGCCAGGAAGGCCTCCGCACCCGCATCCGGCAAAGGCGCCGGTTCGCCAGCAGTAAAGACGGGAAGGGCGGGAAGCACGGCGAAGGCGGGAAGCACAGCGAAGGCCGGGAGCACGGGAAAGGCCGGGAGCACGGGAAAGGCCGGCAAGACGCGCACGGCCAGCCGAACGGCGAAGGCCGGCGCGAAGGCCGCGGCCTCGAGCGCCGCCCCAGGCAGGGCCGGAGGCCGTAGCGGTGGCAGGGTGGACGCTCCGGGCAAGCGTCACCGCTCGCCTGCGCCGTCCGATGCACTGCCCAGCCCTGCGCCAGGGCAGGAGGTCAAGGCGCAGCGCGCCAGAACGGCGCAGCGTCTCATCCGGCGGCGCGGGCGCATCTAGCGATTTTCGCGTCGGTGTCGCACGCCCTCCCGGTCCGACTTGCGCACGGCGTGACAGCGGCAGTCTGGAAAACGATGCGCAAGGGGAGTCACCGAATCCCCGGAGCATCGTTTTCCCACGGCGTCGCGCCGGAGGACCGGGAGGGCGTGCGACACCCACGCGCGAAGGGCTGACCACACGGGACCGGTCAGGGTCGCGGTGCCGTGAGCCCGCGGAGCACGGACTCCGCCTCCTCGACCAGGGCAAGGACGACCTCTCGGGCCGGGCGCACATCGGTGACGAGCCCGACACCCTGTCCTGCCCACAACGACAGGTTGTCGATATCGCCTGCCGTCTGCGGGCCCGGCGTGTGCGATTGATAGCGGCGTACCGGTGCGCCGCTGGCCGCGACGGCCAGCACATCTCCCTCGCCGGGCCGCGCGCCCGACGGGGGCCGCCCCGCGGCCTCCCACGCCGCGACCGTGTCGTTGCCCAGCGCACGATGAGGCGCATGCGGCCACCCGATGTCGAAGAGGTTCTCGAACCACCGCGCGTCCGACGCGTCGGCGGACAGCAGCCGCTCCCGATACCGGGGGTGAATGGCCGCCTCAGGCGTGGCCAGGAACCGGGTGCCGAGCCACACGCCGCCCGCGCCGAGCGCGAGCGCCGCCGCGAGCCCGCGCCCGTCCGCCATGCCCCCGGCCGCCACGACCGGCACGTCCCCCACGACATCCACGACCGCGGGCACGAGCGCCATCGTTGCCACGGTCCCCCACACATGACCGCCCGCTTCCCAGCCCTGGGCCACCACCACGTCGGCGCCACGGTCCACCGCCGCACGGGCTTCGTCCGCACTCCCCACCGATTCGAGCACGGTGGCGCCTCCCGCACGGGCCCTGGTGACGAGCGCCCTCGATGTGCCCCAGAAGAACGAGACGATTGGCACGCCCGCCTCCAGGCAGATCTCGAGGCGCTCCTCCTGCGGCCACGCCAGGTTGAGATTGACGCCGAACGGCCGATCGGTGCGTTCGCGCACGTGCCGGATGGCCGCGCGCACGGCATCGGGCGCGTGGCGCCAGAGCGCGAGCATGCCGAGGCCGCCCGCCTCGCTCACGGCTGCGGCCAGCTCCGGACCGTCGCCGCCGCTCATCGGCGCCTGAATGACGGGATGCGTGATGTGGAGTCGATCGGTCAGCCTGGTCTGCATGGTGGTCTCCTGCGGCCTCAGAGGTACGGCGTGAACAGGCGGGCCACGCCGTCGCGCAGCCGCACGGGCAGCGAGCGGGCGTCCACCTCGGCCAGGGACGTTTCGTGCGACCGGCCGACGATCGCGTCGAAGTGCGTGGCCAGCCGGCCGGCCAGGGGAGCGTCGTAGCACTCCACGTTGAACTCGAAGTTCAGCCGCAGGCTGCGCGGGTCCCAGTTGGTGGAGCCGATCAGCGCCCACGCCCCGTCCACGACCAGTATCTTCGAGTGGTCGAACGGAGGCGGACTGAGGAACAGGCGGCAGCCACACGCCAGCACCTGCCACCAGTGCGCGGTGGAGGCCCACTGCACGAAGGGCAGGTTGCCCCGGGCCGGCACCAGGATGTGGACGGCCACGCCGCGCATGGCGGCCAGCGTGAGCGCGGCGATGAGCGTCTGGTCGGGCAGGAAGTACGGTGTGGCGAGCCGCACCGACGAACGGGCCGCGCCGAGGGCCGACAGCAGCGTCCAGCGCAGCCGCTCGAGATCCTCGTCCGGTCCGTCCGCGATGCCCCGTGCCACCACCGGTCCCTCCGCGTCGACCGACGGAAACCAGTCGTCACCCCGCAGGGCCTCCCCGGTCGTGAAGGCCCAGTCGTCGGCAAACGCCTCCTGCAGGTGCGCCACGATGGGCCCTTCGAGGCGGAAGTGCACGTCCCGTACGGGATGCGGAGGGTTGCGCGCGAGCCAGTGTCCGGCACGAATGTTCATGCCTCCGGTGAACCCGACCCGTCCGTCGACGACCAGCAGCTTCCGGTGATTGCGCAGGTTGAGCGACACGACCTGCCAGATCGGAAACGTCGGCAGGAACCGCGCGTACGGCACACCCGCTCGGCGGAGCGCGCCCGTGATGGTGGGCCAGGAGTACCAGGCGCCCGTCGCGTCCACCAACACGCGCACCTGCACACCGCGTCGCACGGCTGCGCCCAGGGCCCGTACGAACGTCAGCCCCACGTCGTCCCGGTCGAAGATGTAGGTGGACAGCGTGACGGTGTGGCGGGCCCCCTCGATGGCGGCCAGCATCGCCGGGTAGGCCTCGTCGCCGTCGACGAGCGGCTCCACGTGGTTGCCGAGGAGCAGCGGCCGAGGCAACAGCCCGGAGGAGGCCCGGGCAAGCGTCACGAGGTGGGCCGCCGAGCCGGGCAGGCGCTCGACCAGCGCCTCGGGCGAAACCTCGCGCTCGGGTTGTGGGACCCGCGCATGGCGGAGCCCGCGGCGCAGGAGCACAGCCTGACGCCGGATGCGATTGACGCCCAGAATGAAATAGAGGATCGTGCCGAAGAGCGGCAGGATCCAGATGACGCTCACCCACAGGGCCGCGGCGCGAGGATCGCGCTTGTAGAGCACGGCGTGCCCTGCCCCGACGGCCGCCACCGCCACGAGCAGAGCCAGTGCCACGAGCGGCCAGACGTGTGCCGATGACCACCACCAGTCCATGACGCCGCCACCGCAGAGCCTAGCAGCTATCGTCAGCAGGCGTGAGCAGCACCGGGACGCCCCGCTGACCGGGCCCCACGACCGGGCCGGCCTCCTGCCCGCGAGGATGCCGCCGCCCCGCAGCGAGGCGAGAGCGGCGTGCCGGCCGGCCGTGAGCCCCCAGGCGTGAACAGGGCCGCGCGCACCTGGGCGCCCGGCGACTACCTGAGACACCGGTTCAATCCGGAGCTCGGTGTGGGACGCGTCGTACGGACGGAGGGCCGCGTCCTGACGGTGGTGTTCGCACGGCCGGGCACGGAGCTGCGTCTGGCCGCATCCACCGATGCGCTCATGCCGGTGGATCTCACGGCCGGGCGCCCGGTCCGCATCGTGGCCACCCACGAGGCGTCCGTTGTGGCCGGGCGCCTCCCCGATGGGCGTCTCCGTCTGGCCGATGGACGGCTGGTCGAAGCGCACGAGCTGTGGCCGCTGTCACTCGATAGCCCGCTGGTCGAACGCCTGGCCATGGGCGAGCTCGACGAGGTCGAGGACTTCCTCATCCGGGTGGACATGCTGCACCTGCTGGCCCTGCGGGAGGCCGGCGGCCTCGGCTCGTTCCTCGGCGGACGGGTCCGGCTGTTCCCCCATCAGCTGTACGTGGCCGAGCGGGCGACCGCCGGCGCCACGGCGCCCGTCCGCTGGCTGCTGGCCGACGAGGTCGGGCTCGGGAAGACCATCGAGGCCGCGCTGATCCTGAACCGGCTCGTGCACACGGGGCAGGTGGAGCGGTGCGTGGTGGTGGTGCCCGAGGCCCTCACGGTGCAGTGGCTGGGCGAACTGTGGCGCAAGTACCACCAGGTCTTCACGCTGCTCGACGACACCAGGCTGACCGACGTCGCGCGCGACTTCGGCCAGCACTTCAATCCGTTCGACGTGCACCGCCGTGTGGTCGTCGCGCTCGAACTGCTCGTCGCCCGGCCGGAGCTCACGGCCCAGGCCGTCGCCGCCGGCATCGACCTGCTCGTGGTGGACGAGGCGCAGCGCCTGCGCCGGCCACCCGGGCATCCTGGCGAGCCGGCGTGGCGGGCGGTGGCGCCCATCGCCGCCCTCGGCCGGCACGTCCTGCTCCTCAGCGCCACGCCGCTCGAGGACGACGCCCACGGGTTCTTCCGGCTGTTGCAGTTGCTCCGCCCCGATGAGTTCCCGGACGGTACGAGCATCGAGGCACGCCTCGCCTCCGGCACACCGCTGCCGCCCTGCACCAGCGCCACCCGCCGCTCGGACATCGGCGGTCTGCCGCCACGCGTGGGCCGGCCGATCGCACTGGACGAGGGCCCCGGCTGGACGCTCCGGCACGACATGGAGACGGCCCTGCGCACGCGCGCACGCGACGCGGGCAACGTCGTGCAGCAGCGGCAGCACCTGGACCGGCTGCGCCGCGCGATGGCCTCCGGTGCCGCGCTCGCCGCCGTCCTCGGGCCCGAGGACCACGCGTGGCCGCAACGCACCGCGGACATGGACGCGCAGGATCCACGGCTCGCCTGGCTGCTCGTGCAAGCACCCCGTTGGCGTGCGGCTGGAGACAAGACGCTGGTCTTCGTCGCACACCGCGAGACGCTGGAAATGCTGCGGACGGCGCTCAGCCACCGGGCGCAGATGGCCACCGGCGTGTTCCACGAGGCGCTGTCGCCCGCCCGGCGCGACACCGAGGTCGCGCGGTTCCGGGAAGCCGACGGCCCGAGCCTGCTCGTCTCCACCGAGTGTGGCGGCGAGGGCCGCAACTTCGAGTTCTGCCGGCGACTCGTGCTGTACGACCTGCCGTGGACGCCGGCAACCGTGGAGCAGCGCATCGGGCGCCTCGACCGCATTGGCCGGCGTCGGCCCGTGGACATCTGCTACTTCCACCCGCCGGGCGGCATCGGCCTGGACGTCGTGCGCCTGTTCGAGCGGCTCGGCGTGTTCCGGGAACCACTCGGGGGCCTCGAACTGCAGGTCGCACACGTCGAGCAGGCCCTCGAGGCAGTGGCGCTGAACCCCGTGGGGACGCTCACCGACGCGGCGCTGGATGCGCTCGTGGCCGATCCGCAGGCGGCCCGTACGCGCATCCGCGAGGCCGCCTACCACCAGCTGCATCGCGATCCGTACCGCGCCGACATGGCGCCGGGCATCCTCGCCCGCGTACCCGCCGAGCTCGACGCGCTGAACGAGCAGGTCGTCACCAGCGCGTGCGCCCGCCTGGGTTTCTCGCTCGAGCGACCCCGTGGACACCGCACGTGGGCCATCGAGCTGGGCCAGCAGGCGTTCGTGGACGGCCTCCCAGGCGTGCCCGACGGCGCTTCCTTCGTGGGCTCGTTCGACCGGGAGGAGGCGGTTGAGGACGAGTCCCTCGACTTCTTCGCCTCCGGTCATCCGCTGGTGGAAGGCGTCTTCGCGTACCTCGAGGAGGCGCCGACCGGTCGTGCCGTGCGCTTCGCGGTGCACATGGGGAACGAACAGGGCGAGGGCCTGGTGGCCGTCTACAAGACCGCATCGGGCTTCGACGTCGTGGCCATCGACGCCAGCGGCCGGAACAGGCCCGACTGGGCCGCGCGGCTGCGCGAGCGCCCGCTCCTGGCCCGTCACCTGGCGGTCGAGGCGGCGGGGGAGGCACACTGGCAACAGCTTGCCCGACGGCTCGGGGCGCTGCTCGATCCGGCACGCCGCCCCGTTGCGCTGGCCCTGATCGCGGTCAGGCCGGCTATGCTGTCGTAGGCCCGGACGACGCGACTGCGGCCCGGGATGGCGGCGCCCGGCAGCCGCACGAACCGGCGATGTGCGCCCACCGGCCGGCCGACACCCGACGGCGCGGGCGTCGCGCCCACCACAGCGAAAGGCAGGACCGACGCATGACGTGGCACATGGGAACGATCGCCGGCATCGCGGTGCGGATGCACGCCACGTTCCTCCTGCTCCTGGTGTTCGTGGGCTGGCAGCACTGGCTGCAGGGGCGGAGCGTGGCCGCGGTGCTCGAGGGCGTGGTGTTCATCCTCGTGCTGTTCGGGTGCGTCGTGCTCCACGAGTTTGGCCACGCGCTCACCGCCCGCCGGTTCGGCATCACCACGCGCGACATCACGCTGCTGCCCATCGGCGGTGTGGCCAGGCTCGAGCGCATGCCCGACGATCCGGTCCAGGAGCTGTGGGTGGCGCTCGCCGGGCCGGCCGTCAACGTCGTCATCGCCCTCGCGCTGGCGGCGTGGCTGGCCTCGTCGGGCGCCCTGGTGCCCATCACCGAGATCGATGTCGCCCGGGGGCCGTTTCTCGAACGCCTCCTGTACGTGAACGTGCTGCTCGTGGGCTTCAACCTCCTGCCGGCCTTCCCCATGGACGGTGGACGGGTCCTGAGAGCCCTGCTCGCCACGCGCATGGAGTACACGCGCGCCACGCAGGTGGCCGCGACGCTGGGCCAGAGCATGGCGTTCTTCTTCGGGTTCCTGGGCATCGTCGGGAACCCGCTGCTGCTCTTCATCGCCCTGTTCGTGTGGCTGGGCGCCAGCCAGGAAGCGAGCATGGTGCAGATCCGGTCGGCGCTGGCCGGCATTCCGGTGAGTCGGGCGATGATCACCGAGTTTCGCTCGGTGGCCCCCGGCGACACGCTCGCCACGGTGGTCGACCTGCTGCTCGACGGCGCCCAGCAGGACTTTCCCGTCGTGGACGGCGGACGGATGGTGGGCATCGTGCTCGGGAGGGATCTCTCCTCGGCGTTGCAGCAGCGCGGCCCCGACGGCCGCGTGGACGACGTGATGCGGCGCGATGCACCTACCGTGGACGGTCGCGACATGCTGGAACCCGTGTTCAGGCGCCTGAGCACGACGGGGTCGCCGGTGGCCGCCGTCGAGCGCGACGGGCGCATGGTCGGGCTCGTCACGCTCGACAACGTGGGCGAATTCCTGATGGTGCAGAGTTCCCTGGCCAGCCACGACCGCCGCGGGCGGCCTGTGTGAGCGCCCCGCGGCCCACCGCTTCTGTTCGAGGCACCGAGACCCGATGACCTACGCTGCCATCACCGGCTGGGGCGCCTGCATGCCTCCCGCCGTCCTCAGCAACGACGACCTGTCCACCTTCCTCGACACGACCGACGAATGGATTCGCACGCGCACCGGCATGCGGGAGCGCCGGATCTCCCACGTGTCGGCCATCGAGATGGCCACCGTGGCGGCCCGACGCGCGCTCGCGTGCGCGGGACTCGAGCCCGATGACGTGGACCTCATCGTGTACGGAGGCGCGAGCGCGGACGAACAGGTCCCCAACTCGGCCAGCGGCGTGCAGCTGGCGCTCGGCGCCCGCCGCGCGTCGGCAATGGACGTGAACACGGCCTGCACGAGCTTTCTCTACGGTCTCTCGACGGCCAGCGCCCTCATCCGTACCGGCTCGGCCCGCCGGGCGCTGGTGATTGGCGTGGAGCTGATCTCCCCGTACATGGACTGGGACAATCGGAACGTCGCGGTGCTCTTCGGCGACGGCTCGGCCGCCGTCGTCGTGGAGTCGTCGGAACACCCGGCGGGCGTGCTGGGCGAGCAGCTTGGCTGCTACGCCGAGGCGCGACACACCCTCCGGGTGAGGGGCATGGGCTGCACCTACGCCAATCACGACGTGGTGTACGGCGACACGCAGTGGGACTTCGACGGCCAGGAGATCTTCCGCCACGCGGTGCGCGGCATGACGGAGGCGAGCGCGGAGGTGCTGCGGAAATGCGGCGTGACACCGGACCAGATCGATCTGGTGGTCCCCCACCAGGCCAACCTGCGCATCATCGAGGCCGTGGTCTCGCGTGCCGGCATCCCGATGGACAAGGTGATGCTCACCGTGCAGCGCTACGGCAACATGAGCGCGGCCACCGTGCCGGTGGCCCTCGCGGAGGCGGTGGAGACGGGCCGCGTCACCCCGGGAGCCCTCATCCTGATGCCAGCGTTCGGCGCGGGCCTCAGCTACTGCGCCCACCTCGTACGATGGGGTGACCGCGTCACGCCCATCAGCCAGACCGACGCCGCGCTGCCCGCCCCCACCCACACCGCCCTGGAGATGGTGCAGGCCATCCGCACGCGCAAGGCATCCGCGCGCGAGCGATCGGGGCCCGGGCTGAACGCCGCGCGTCTGGCGGATCAGGGATAGGGCAGTACGGCGTCCCGCGCCTGGCGAGGTCGCGACGCTCAGTCGCCAGGCCGAGGCAGCCCAGCGTTCGAATCGAGCGCGAGTTCCATCACCACTTCCCCCTCGTCGAATTCGCCGGTGGGGCGAAACCCGAGGGAGAGGTACAAGTGTTCGGGTCCCCCTTCACCCGGTACGTACGAGAGCGCCAGCTTCTTGAACCCCTTGCGGCGGGCGTGCTCGATGACGAGCAGCAGGGCCGCCCTGCCAATGCCCTTGTGCTGGTGCCTGGCATCCACCATGAAGCGCCAGACGCCGACTGCCGGGTTCTGTCGCGGCGGGTCCAGGAGCGAGTCGTCGGCCAGCATCACGAACCCCACGGGCTCTTCGTCAAGATAGATCGCTCTGTACCAGGCTTCAGGTGCGAAGAGGGCCTGGGCCAACGACACCGCGTTCGGCGCGACGAACCTGTTCTGATAGTCCGTGACCGCCAGTGCGGTCACCGCCCGCACGGTGCCTGCGGTGATCTCGCGCAATGTGACGCGCTCAGCGATGCCTGGCATCTCCAACCTCACGTAGCGTTCACCGGGCGACTACCGCATGGTCCGGCTGAACGACCTGTCAGGCCTCACCATTCAACGCCTCCGCATAGCGGGCCAGAGACCGGTTGTAGCGAGGCAAGTACTTCGAGAGCGCACTGAGGCTGATACACAGCGCCTCTCGCTCCCGTCCCAAGTCGGCCAGGGCCAGGGCCAGGAATGCTGCCACAGCCTGATCGAGTTCGTCCGACGGCTGCTGACGCTCAGTGAACAGCATCTCGGCCGCTTCCTCAAGACGCCCAAGGTTTCTGAGCGAGCTGGCCATCTGAATGCGCGCCCTGCGTCGCCGAAGCCCGGACAGCCCGGCCGCCAGTGACGCGGCATACAGGCTCACGGCTTCTTCCGGCGAACCCGTCGAGTCATGTGCCGCCCCCAGTTCGAACAATCCCACGGGGTCGCCCGCCGGCCGCTCGGCTGTGAGCTGGCGCATCGCGTGCACGAACTCGGCTGCTTCGCATTCGTCCAGGCGCGCCCAGAGATTGGACAGGCGACGTTCCCACGCGGCGTCTGGTGTGTGCATGGAGAGAGTGTGCACCATGAGGCCGTTTGCGGGGCGTGGCGCGGAGTCAACCGGGCGGCCGCGGATGGACGCCGTTCCAACGAGGTGCAGGATACGCAGGCGGCGTCTCGCGGGCACGGTGGCCATCCGTTGACGCTACGACGACGCGGCCTGGCCCTTCACGTGATTGGCGAAGTTGTCCAGGATGGCTTGCCAGCCCGCCCGCTGCTGTTCCTCAGAGTGGGTCTCCTCACCATCGAAGGTGACCGTGACGAGCACGCCATCCTCCCGGTCCGTGAACTCCACCAGCGCGGTCCGGCCACCGAACTCGTACTCGATGAGCTTGTGCGGAACCACTTGCGTGTAGACACCAGCGAAGTCGAAGCCAAATGAACCGTCCTTGGCTTCCATTCGGGACGAGAACTCGCCTCCGGGGCGTAGATCGACGCGTGCCGCTGTCGTGTGCCAATCAGGCGATGCGGCGTTCCAGGCCTTGATGTCCTCTGGCGTGGTGTAGCACTTCCACACCAGGTGCATCGGTGCAGTGACCACGGTGGACACGACGATCTTCATGCTGTCTCCTGTGCACTAGAGCGCGTCATGTGAGGCCTCACGTGCCGGTTCAGCCGCGAGCGGCGCTCGCACCCCCGTCGGCCACCCAGCTCTGCCCGCCCCGCTCGCCGGGCTGCAGCGGCTCGTTGGACGGCTGGTCGCGTTCAACGCAACGTTCGGCTTCACCGTAGCACGAGCGCCTCGGTGAGAAACGCTTCAACGCGGCGCGGGAGCTCGACGTGGAAGCCGTCCCGGTCGAAACCATCCGGGTCCGTTGCCGGCGGGAAGTCGGGGCGGCGCATCTGCGCCGGGAAAGGCGTGAGGAATGAGTAGTGTCCCGCGCCCGGGACCACATCCAATGTCGCCGTCCCCCGCGTGAGCAGGCCCGCCAGGGCCTGCCGGATCGCAGCGGGCGGGGTCACGTGGTCCCGCTCGCCAGCAAGGACGAGCAGCGGCACCGATACGTCCGCCAGCGCTCCCGGGGCCATGAACCAGTCGGTCGCCGGCGCGAGGAGGACCGCCGCGCGGACCCGCGCGTCGGCGCGGGTCGGAATCGGCTGGCCGGAGCGTGACCACGGCCGACCGCCGACGAGGGCGAGCGCCGTGTAGCCGCCCATCGAGTGTCCGACGACGCAGGCGCGCGCGCCGTCAGCCACCTGGCCCAGGACCGGGTCGGCGAGCACCGCGTCGATCGCGCACGACGCGTGCCGCGGGCGATCCAGCGCGGCGCGATCCGTGCCCGAGCGCGAGCGGTCATTCCGGTTATCCCCCGGGTGTTCGAGGCTGACCACGACGTAGCCGCTGATTGCCAGGTGCGTACCGATCGAGCGATAGAGCAGGTGGGATCCGCCGCCGCCGTGGGAGATCACGCAGGTCGGAAAGCGACCGGGAGCCGGCACCGCATCAGGCGTCGCCTCGAAGTAGTAGGGGCCGATCATCGTTCCGGTGGACGCCTGGTCGGTCGGGTACTGGACCACAGCCGGAAAGGGCGCGCCCCCCTCCGAGTCGAGGATCTCGAGCTGGCGGATGCCGGAGTTCACGATTCAGTCACGATCAGGGGTGTGTCGCGGAAGGTGCATGTGGTGAAGCGTAACGCCTGGCGATGAGCCGCGCTCGGAGCGCGGGAACGTGGCGCGGGCGAGCGCCCCCACGCGTAGGCTCCACCGCCTTGTCAGGCATCGATGCTGATGAACTGACTCGTAGAGCTTGGCTGAGGGACCGGCTGGCCTCCCTCCCGCATTCCCTCGATGTGAAGTTCGACTGCCTCTCGCATCAGCGACTCCACTTCCTGTTGGCTCTCACCCAGGTCACCGTCGACCGGACGGCCAGGATCGACGCTATTCTGTGAATGCGGATTCGGCTCTCTGGCGCTTGTCCGGGTCTTGCGTCCCTCTCACGTGATTCCATAGCTTTGTCTTCAGGGCATTCGGTACTTCTTTCAAGCCCCCGGGGCGTTGCTTCCTAAACGACCATCCTCCGAACAGGCGCGCAGCTCCCTCCGTTTGTGCGGAGGTCACGCTGGACAACTCGAAGGCCTCGACGAGGCTCCTGGTCGGATACGCAAGGAGGAGCTTTTCGGTTGCCATCTCGTAGAACGGGACGCCTGACCAAGGACCCGCTCCTGAACCAAACCATTCGAGCAGGGCACGAATGCGTTTCGGTTCATCTGGCAGCCCCCGTTCAAGAGCGCCCTCCAGCATTTCAACATCCACCTCCCCAGGGAGTCGTAAGGCCTCTGCCCAGAGCGGGACGATCGCCTCCGGCATCGCGGCCAGCCATCTGTCCCAGTTGCGCTTCTGCTGCTCCTTCTGAGCCAGCATCCCTCTGACCTCGTCTCGAGGATCAGACATTCCACGGCTCTCGAACCACGATGCCCACTTCTCTACGTCGCCGATGCACACGTCGCTGTCCCACAGCGAACAGCGCACCGTCAGGCCATGGTGGCTCGTCAGCTGTACGGGTTTACCGCGGCCCTCGTATAGATAGATGGCAGGCGAGCCGATGCACATGCAGTGCAGCCATTCGTCTGGCGGCTCAAGGACCAGACTCCTCCTCAGATCGTCGATGTCTTTGCGATCGGTCGACTCGAACAGCGTAATCGCAGTGTCCCTCGGGTCCTCCTTGACCACGATCCTCACTGCCCTGGCCAATACACCGTCGAGCTCCGCGAGAACAACAGGCTTCTCCTTCTGCCTGGTCATGATGTGCTCCTGGCGAACGCGATGCAGACACACGTGTTGCGGCCCAGCAGGACCGCGGCGTGATCCTATACCAGCCGCCGTGTGGTGCAGCTCCGGGCTACTAGCCTGACGCCCACGCATCACCAGCGGCGCCTCCACGATCGCGCGAGCGCCGTCTGGTGCATGCGGTGTCAGACAGCTGGTTCGTGCGCTCCACGGACACGTACACGTCCCGGCTCCACGATCCAGAGTTGATGTTCGGCCCACTCTGCGGCCAAGACCGGAAGAACCCGGGCCACCAGCTGAAGCACCTGTCGTCGGCTGGGCTCGGCCGGTCGAAACACCACGATGCCGACGTACGTGCTCGGCGGATAGGTTCGGATATCGGAGAAATCGAGGTCGAGCGTAAAGAGCACGCGAGCCTCAGATTGGCAAGCCGCCCCGACCGTGGGATCGTCCGCGCCCGCGAGACCTTCGTCGTGAACGGTGTCGCAGATCCACCCGGCAGCGCGAAGGAGCTCGGCGGCCTCGAGCGGCACGTTCTCATCGAGCTTCGCGCGCATTCCCGGACGCTACGCAGGGAGGGGCAGGATCCGCTCTTGCGCTAGGTCGGCTGCATACGCCAACGCCGCCTGAATGCCCTCCGCCGTCAGCGAGGGATAGCTCCGGATGAGCTCGTCGGCCGACAGCCCTTCCGCCAGATTCGCCAGGACCACAGCCACAGGAATCCGCGTTCCGCGAATGCAGGCCTTGCCATGCAGCACAGCGGGGTCGACCGTGATGTGTTCGCGCCACTCCATGAACGTTTCCCGCTCGAAGGATACCCGGAAGCCGTTCAGCTGTCTAACGACGCCACATCCGCCGCGCGCCGAAACGCATAACGCGGCGCGTCGGCTGCATTTGGTGGTTAGCCAGACAGTCCCTCAGGTGCCGGCTGGCCTACGCCGGCGTGGACTGCGGCGGTCGAAGCATCGCCCAAGCCGGCGGTCCCCCTTTGCCGAGAGTCGCCTCCTCAAGGACGGCGAAGCCAAAGCGTTCGTAGAACGCCAGATTGCGAGGTTCGCTCGTCTCGAGATAGCACGGTAGTGACTCGCGATCGGCCAGGGCGAGCCCCTCGCGAATGATTGCCGATCCGATACCCTGGCCGTGCAGTTCGGGATCGACGGCAACACCAAAGAGATACCAATGAGGCCCAGGAACCCGAGCCTTGTGGATCTTGTCCATCGCTTCGTTGGCCGCCACGAACCGGACGAAAGGCCCTAGCCCCGTGCGCAGCGGCACGCCGAGCATGCCAGCGCGAACCATCCCTGGAATCGTGATCCCCGGGCCTGGAGGGATCCAGACACATGCGGCCCTCGCGTCATGGGACGCTGCGATCCTTCCGTACCGCATGCCGTATTCGGCGAGAACGCGCATGAGTGCACGCGCCCCGGCAAGCCGCCCTGCCGCGTCTGGAAACACCCACGTGATCATCGGATCGGGCAAGAACGCACGCGCGAATGTCATGACCGCACGATCCAGCGAACCGCGGTCAAGCGGCTTGATGTCGGACATCGAACGGCGCTCCCTTGGACACGTCGACTGTGGTCTGGCTAACGCGCAAAATGAGCCCCGCGCGTCGCGGCCATGATGGCCCAGACACGCGAGCGGGACGGCTCCATGTGGATGTTAGCCGCCGAGTCGTTTGCGAAGTCGAACTTCGAACAGTTCAGATCCGCCCAGTGTAATCGCCTTTGCGCTGCCGGGCTCGATGGCCAAGCCGATCGACTCGTAGAACGCGATAGCCTGCGCGTTGCTCTTCAACACCCACAGCGTGATCTCCGAAAGACCGGACGCATTCAAGTGTCTCTCCGCTTCGCGCCAGAGCCGTCGTCCTACGCCTCGGCGCCAGTGTGGAGGGTCCACGTGAACGGCCCAGACCTCCACGGTTGTCGGCAGGGCGTCCGAATCACGGCTCCGTGCGGCGCTGATCCCACCAAGCACCTGGCTCTCTTCCTCGACCACACAGGTCTCCGAAGCCCTTTGTTCAAGGTTCTGTCGCCAGAAGCTCTCCCGTTGCTCAACGGACAGCGAGTCCAGGACTGCCGACGAAACGATGCCCTGGTAGGCCACCTGCCACGATTGGACGTGAATAGCAGCAATCGCCCGGGCATCTTCCAGTCTTGCTTGCCTAACACCCATGTGACTCGAGGTGCGGCTACCGCTGCGTTTCAGCCGCGGCGTCTCATAACCGCCAGACCCCCGACGGCTGCAAACGCCCGTTCAGTTGCGTAATCATGTGGACCACGCGAAGGGGCGAAACACCTCGATGAAGCACAACACGAAGCCAACCGCCGCAACGACAAGGTGCAAGGAGATCCACCCCCAGTTGAGCCGCCACTCGTATAACCTCGGGAACTCTGCCTTCGCGATCTTGTGTGCTTCCTCGCGGAGAACCTGAGCGCGACCGTTCAGAACGCCCGAATCAAGCTCCTTGCGGATGAGGCTGGCTCTGCGCATGTGATCCTTGAAACGTTCGTAGTGCTTAGCACTCAGAACTGCTCCAAAAAGTCCAAACAGCGTCAAAGCTACAGTGTAGGGAAGGTCGCGGACATCCACGGACTTGTCTGCGAGCGCCAGATTCGCAAGAGCCGCGGTACTGGCAATCACGAAAGCCGTCATCACACTACGTTGGGTCTCGTGATGCCGGCCATGCACACAATTCTCGTTGTAGAGAGCGAGCCACACTTGGGCTTCTTCGCTTTTCATGATCGCCTCGGCCAACCAATCGCTGCCTTCGACTCCAGCCCGTCCCTTCTCCGCCGAACGGGCCGGTTCAGCGGCGGCGTCTCGTGCCGTCCGCTGCAACCGGTGGTTATGCGTCTTCGTCGCTCTCCTTCTTCAACCTCCGCCTGGCAGGTTTGTTCTCAACGTCGAGCATGCCAAGGGCGCACTCCACAAGGACACCGCCCAACTAACGACCGCGGTTTAGCCGCGGTGCGCTCAGCATGCACCGGTGCGCCGTCGGCTGCAATCGCTGTTAGATGGCCATTCTCGCTTGGTTTGTGATGCCGAACGGGACGTGCACGGATGGCACGGTTCCGGCCGCGGGGTCGATGTGGCCGATCTGATCGTCAAAGAAGATGTGAGGCTTGAACTCAGAGAGAATCCTTGTCTTGTCCATACCGCCGAGGAAGAAGGTTTCGTCCACCTCGATGCCCCATGCGCGTAACGTGGTCACCAGACGTTTATGGGCCGGCGCGTTTCGTGACGTGATGATCGCTGTTCTGATTACCGGGGTATAGCCGTTGTCTTGTTGAGCGCGCGCCAGTTCTCGCTGGTGTATCTTGCCGATCTCTTCGACCAAGGGCTTCAGAGGCCCTGGGTTATGCGGCTCAAGTGCCTTGAGCGCTTCTGACTGATGAAACCCGCTGAGACCCTCTATCTGGAAGACGCGTTCCGCTTCGTCGTCGATGATAACGCCGTCGAAGTCGAACGCAACGCGTAACTCACGGTCGTTCGGATCGTCGACGTAGTTCGACGCGAGAACACGCCCTGCAGGCAAACCCGCCATCACCGCCTCCTTGACATTGGCCTCATCTGCCGACAGAAACAGACAGGCGTTAAATGACTTCACGTACCGAAAGGGGTCACGGCCTCGCACAAACGCCGCACGGCTAATTGGCAGGGTATAGTGCTCGATCGAGTTCATGACACGAAGCCCCGTGTCGGGATCGTTCCGAGAGAGGAGCACGACCTCAACGGGCTCGTCGCTGCGCTCTGGGTCGTTCAGGCTCAACAGCCGCTTGATGAACGGAAATGCGACACCGGGCTGGAGAATCTCGGCATCACGCGCGCGCTGGTACTCCCGGTACGCTTCTTCACCCTTCGACAGGAAGACCTCGTGGGACTGGCTGAGGTCGAAGAGTGCACTTGATGCGATGGCGACGACGCGTTTTTCATGAATCGGGTATGGCATCGGCGCGCCAATACTAGTCCACCTAACGCGCCGCTTCAGCCGCGGCGGCTCATGATCGCCCCGGCCGCTGTCGGCTGCAACCGGATGTTGGGCAGCCGCCACGATTCAGGCATATCCTGCCGCAGTTCCCGCCCTACGGGTCACTTGACGAAGAGCTCCATCGCCACGTCATCTAGGTATTGGCTTGGTCCGATCTTGATCCGATGCCGCCAACGCCCCATCTCCGTGAAACCCATCCTGAGGTAGAGCGCCTGCGCCGGTTCGTTCGACGATCGTACGTGAAGCTCGATCTTCTCGACGGTCTGGGCGGCCATTGCCCATTCGATCAATCGACTGAGCAGCTGTCGCCCGACACCCTGACGTTGCCAGCCTGGGTGAGTTACCAGGGTCACATGCACAACGTGGCGAGTGGCAGCGAGTGGCAGTGGATCGAGTACTCCGTGGCCGACGACTTTCCCCTGCGTCTCTGCGACGAGATAGCACCCGTTGTCGGCGCGACCGAGCGCCGCGATCTTCCGCGCAAATCCCTCGTCCGTCAGCTCCGCTGGCTGCGACACCAGAAAGCCAGGCTTCGCCGCAATCGTTCGTTCGGCTTGCGCCAGCACGGACGCGTCCTCGATGCGAGCCGGCCGGATCGAGATTCCTCTGTTCAACGGATTCACGGTTTCACGACTTGTCTGCCCAACGTGCCGAATGGGCCGCGCGCCATCGTCGGCTCATGCGGCGCGTCGGCTCCATTTGGAGGTTAGGCAGCAACACACCCTGACACCCGCCTACACCTTGAGATGCGCGTGAAAGAAGGTTTCGATCCGTCGGCGCGCATCCGCGTTCGCCTGGGCGTCGTATGTCGTGTGTGACCACCGTGCCAGCGCGGTGAGGATCCACGGACCTTCGCCGCGACCGTGATCGTTCATGAAACCGTGACCGACGCCGGCGTACTCCTTCACGTCGTGCATGATGCCATGTGATGTGAGCAGATCCTCAAGTCGCGCGGCGGTGCCCTTCAACGTGGGATCCTTTCCGCCGTAGCTCGCGACGATGGGGCACGCATCGGCGAGGCGCCGCCAACCGTCTTCGGTCGCCCCACCGTAATTCACAGCTGACGCCCCGTAGCCGTGCCCTGGCGCCAATGCCAGCGCCAACCCACCACCCAGACAGAATCCAATGACGCCCACGCGCCCCGTGCCCAGTTCGTGCGCCGCGAGCCACGCCTGCACAGCCGCGAGTTCGTCGAATGCAGGCCCACGAGTACCGCGCGCCAAGTCCCGCATTGTGCGGACGAGACACCGAAGGTGCCCGCCCCAATGGAACAGGTCCGGGGCGGCCGCTAGATAGCCGACGTCCGCGAGCCATCGGGCCTGATTGCGCAAGTCCTCGGTCATGCCGAGTGCGTCGTGGACAACGACGACACCTGGCCACGGGCCATCATCGTCTGGTGTCGCCACAAAGGTGGGGATCTCGCCCCCGGAGCCGCCGGGAATCCTGGAGAGATGGTCCATTGTCTGCCTAACGCTGGCGGTTCAGCCGCGGCGGCTCTCTTTGGTTGGCTTGGTCACAACCTGCGCCGCCGTCGGCTGCAACCGCTGGTTAGCCAGTCGGCCGCCAACTCGCATGTACGGGGCGAATCGACGGCGCGACTCCTCGAACTGCTCGGTAAACCACAGCATAGCGTCGGCCCACTCTCTCGACAGCTGCGCCCGATCAGAATCTGGGGCTTCTCGCATCGCATAGAGAGCATGAAGCTGTACGGCCCTCCGATAGAGTTCCCGCAGGTAGCCGGCCAGATGATCGTCGAACAGGAACAGAGCCTCGTCGGTCTGCCGAGCGAACTCGAAGATTTTATCAAGCTCCAGGCGTCTGCCGTTCACGGCCTCGCGAAGAAACGCCTGCGTTGCACGATAGGCCGGAATTCGTCGGTCGAAGAGCTCAAGAGAGATGACCGGTCCTCGCGTCGTTTGGCCACCGCTATCGGACCAGGTCAACGACGTGGCCATGTGCTCGTAGAGCATTCCGCGGTAAGTCAAGAGTTCATCGACGGTATGTCCCTTGGTCTGCCGAGACTTGGCGTCGTATCTGGCGTGATGTTTGGTACAGAGCCACGCTGCATTCGCCTCATCCGCGTTCGTCGCATCGCGGTCCACGTGGGCGATCTGACCCTCTTTCTCTAGCGTATCGCCATCTAAGCCGTAGCAGAGCGCGCACCGTCGCCTGCTGGCGACCAACACCGCGGCTACAACTGCCCCAGAAAACGGCCTTCTATTCGCCATCGCGTGATGTGGTCTTGATCTGGCTAACGACGCGCCGCGCGACGCCGCGTGATGCGCGGCGCGAGCGCAGAATGAAATGGCGCGCTCGCGACGGCGCCGCGACGACGTGTCACGGTCCGCTGCAACCGCTGGTTATGCGGCATTCGCGATGACCTCTCAACCTGACCTGGCACTCTGCGGAAGATAGTTAACCAACTTCTCAGGGAACAGGCACTGGCTGCCCTTCACGAATTCGCTCACCGGACGCCACGCCACGTGGTTCGTGACGCCTCCGTCCACAAACGAAGACGTGATCGTGGGCTCGAGCCCACGCTCCAACAGTTCTGCTTCAAACGCGAAAACAACCTCGTGACCGCGCGCTCCCTCATGGCTATACAGGTTCTCGAGAACGCACAACTGCTTGACGCAGCGGACATGCCTTCCGATCTCCTCGAGAACTTCACGCGCGACCGCTTCCTCGGCCGACTCGCCAAACTCGATTGCTCCCCCAAGCGGTCGCCATCCCTTCACGGCGCCAGCATCGTCTTTCACGGCCATCACGAGCACGTCCGTGCCCTGATAGATGAGCGCGACGGCAATCACTCTGATTCGCTGCGGAGGACGCCACTGCATCAGATCTGAGACTCCATGCGGAATAGTGATTGTGGGCTCCTCACGAAGCTACGCCGACCCCAACCATGACGCATAACGGTAGGCATCACCAGCCGCGCGGGACGATCCCGTGCGCGGCCTGGTGCATGCCGCGTTAGGCATCTTCTTCGACGCCATCAACGACGGACACCCGCCCCCGCTTCAGCGCGGTATCAGCAGGGAAGTACTGCGCGTACAACTGCGCGATCCGCCAAGCAATCGAGTTCTTGTTGATCTCGAAGCCGCCTCCGGCAACAAGGATGGGCAACGGCAGCGAATAGCGCCCGCCGTCGCAGCTTACATACGGAATGCGTCGGAGCACCGTTGTTCCGTAACGTAGCTCGACTTCATAGCTGTGGGCCGACGGATCCGGAAAGACCGTGGTCCAGGATTCCCGAAACGATGGGTTCAAGGTGGCACCATGCACGACCGTGAACTCCGGAAAGTCCCTGTGATACAGATACGTCTCGCCACCGACCTTTACCCAGGCATCTGGGTTCTCCAGAAGGCGGTATGCGCGACGAAGCGGTGGCAGTCCGATGCCGAAGCGCTCCCGCCACGCCAGCTCGGTCGCGGCCTCGGACGCGCACTCTCGGAGAGGACAGTTGGTGTCCCCGATTCGGGTGTACACCACGCCAGCCCTGATGGTCTGGTCTCTATGGGTCTTGTCGGCTAGCAGGAAGAAGGGCTTATCTGGTCGATTCTCGATCGTGAGAACGTCAATCTCGTGACCATTCAAGGTGTGCGTTGAGATCGCGACTGTCGGAAGACGATTTAGCCGAGAGGAGCGCAGCAGGTCCTGAATCTCGGCGCCTCGACGGCGATTCTGATCCTCCTCGATGCCGATTATGTCACCGTTGTTGGCTACGCCAAACACTAGGAAGCGCCGGCTCTCGGCCCATGCGTTGGTCAAGCACAGAATGTCATGCAGTAACGACAGCGTGTCCTCGTGGTGGACCCGCTTGAAGTCAAGCCACTCGCACTCGGTTGTTTCGACTAGGGCGTCGATGTCCATGTCCAGCATGCCTAACGACCCCAACTCAGCCGCGCATCGCCACGCGACTCGCGGCGCGTCGGATGCATTTGGAGGCTAGGCATCGGATTCTACCCGTTCGAGAATCAACTGGCTCACTTCATGCGGACGCCACTTGAAGTGATACTCGATTAGCTCTTCCTCGAGGCCGTCAATGGGCTGAGGCTGAGCCGTGGCCCTGGCAAACAGAGACAGTGTCTGTCGATGGTTAGCGATGGCCTCGCCAGCGGACTCGAACTCACACCAGCGACCGGGGTGCCACGTGCCGACGCTGCTCAGCACTTTGACGTAGATCGACATGGCGGGCGCGTGCCCGAGCCGCGCGAGCACCTCGCGCAGGCACACGCCCTCGACGACCACTAGCTCAGTGAGTTCGCCTAGACGCGCACCCAACTCAGGGTACCGGATCCGGTCAAGGTAGCCGCCCTGGTTCCTTTCCAGGAACTTGTCGACCTCGACATACTCGCACGATACCGCCTGGGCGAGGGCGCTTGCGAGGGTCGATTTCCCCGAGCCGTCCCAGCCGTCAACGGCGATCAGGCCATGCGGCTCGGTGTCGCGGACGAGCCGGACGACCGTGTCGAGGTCTCTCACGACCGTTGGCGTATTCACTCGTGTGCGTTCCGTATGCCTAACGACCGCAGTTCAGCCGCGGCGCGCTCAGGATGCCACCGCGCGCCGTCGGCTGCAACTGCTGGTTAGCCGGCATCGTTCAAGACCTGAATTCGACCTGTGCTCAGTTGGTAGGCGAAAGTCTCCATCAAGAAGTCAGCGAGTGTTTTGGCTGCGTTTACGGCGAGCCTCGCGTGGTGCCGTTCCGGCCGATAGCTCCGGGCGTGAGCATCGCCCATCTTGTTCCGCATGGGTGCGAGGCCGGAGACGATGCTCGACAGACCGGCCAATACCTGCCGCAGGCTGTCGGCGATGTCGGTTCTTGCGGGATCGAGGTTGAGTAGCTTCTGGACACGTTTGTAGAGCCTTGGCAGATCGCCGTCGTACGCCGGTGGCTGCTGGACCAGCCGGGCTTCGATGGCAATCAGGACGGCCTCGACCAGCGAGCGTGCATTCGTTATGGCTCCATCGTAGTCGCCGTCGCGAAGCTTGCGGTCGCACTTCGACAACTGCTCGTCGATAAACTCGTGCGATGTGGGATCAAGGTGGCTGAGCTTCGCCTCAACGGCTACTAGCTGCTCGCCCAGACGGCGCAAGCGATAGTGGCCCGCGCTGAGTACGAGCTCAAGGCCGTCGTACGCCAGGTACTTGTTGAGGTATTCGACCGCGCTCGACGCTTCAAACGGTGTATCGAAGAACCGCGGTGGGTATACCGAGCCCTCAATTGCGTCGGTCAGCTGGGGCGTCTCGTTTAGCTGCTCGAGCTTGGCCTCCGCGTACGCCCACCTCGACGGAAATCCTTGGCCGTACGTTTCGTTGAAGCCGAACTCGTTGAAGAACTCGACCAGCTTCGGGCCGCTCAGGTAGGGCGCCAGCGGCCCGGCGTTCGTGTCGAACTTGTCGCCCGTAATGACGTGCTGGATGGCGGAGATAGTGCGCTTCGAGATCTTGGGCGACACGGATCAGGCTTCGCGGGCTAAGGCGCTCGTTGTCCGGCTAACGTTCTGCCGCTCAGCCGCGAGCGGCGGGGTCGAAGTGTACCGCACCGGCGACCCGCGTACGCCCGCCGCTCGTCGGCTGCAGCGGCGGGTTAGGCGTCCGCACGCAACGCGACCCGATAGCGGCACTTGCGCCGCTCGCCCTCGAGGTACATGTCGGAGTCCGGTGGAAGGTCCACTGTCTCGACGAGTTCCGCGCCGGCGAGCTCGCAGGTTCGCCTGGACGCCCAGTTGTCCGGGTTGCACGTGATCCACAACTCGGTCATGCCGTGCGCGCGCGCGAGCGGCAGCAGCAGTCGCAGGCTGCGCGACGCGAAGTGGTGGCCACGATGCGCCGGGCGCACCCCGTACGCAATCTGACCGCCGACGTTCACCATGGCAGGCGTCGCGCCGAGCCGGAACTCGATGTCGCCGGCGACCTCGCCCGCGACGACTAGGTCGAAGCGATAGGCGGGCACCCACGCTCTCGCGGCATCCCCCGGGAATCGCTCTCGCAGACGCAGGTGCAACTCGCCATCGAGAAGCGTGCCTGGGTCGCGAAACTCGGTACTGATCATCCCGTGCGCCTAACTACTTACTAACTGGACGTCCGGTACGTCCCCTCCCAGGCTTCGCCCCCCTGAGCTACACCGCGTGCCCATCGGCCGCAAGCTGTTGAGTGGGCGGAGTCTAGCACTCCGAAGTGGGAGCGACAACGGATTCAGTCACCGCGGCGCGGTGAGCCGGCCATAGCTGCGGGGCCGGTCAGGCGTATGAGGGAGCTGGTGTGGGGCGTCTTCAGGCGGAAGTACCAGCCGGAGAAGGGATTAGGGCTTGAGAAGGTCGTATCGGGAGGATGTGTATACCTGCGAAGCCCGCGCGGTATAGCGGGTCAGAGCCGGTCTGCGGGGCTTCGCACGCCTAATCCACCCCGGTTCAGAACGTGGGTGTAGATCATCGTGGTGCTGACGTCGGCGTGACCGAGCAATTCCTGCACCGTCCTAATGTCGTAGCCGTCCTCGAGCAGGTGCGTGGCGAACGAGTGTCGAAACGTGTGGCAACTCGCCCGCGCCGCGATGCCGGCCTGCCGCACCGCCCGCATCAGCCTCGCCGGTGCATGCCGTGATCGCCCGTCACGCGGAGCCGCCCCTACTCGCGGCGCCGGCGACAGGGTACGAGCGTCGTCAGGACTTCCGGCGTGCGGAGCCGGAGGCTCATGGGCCGGCCGGCGGGGCGCGGCCGTCTCACGGACCGACTGCGACGCACGCCGACACGGCTCGCCTGAAGTCGTGGCGACGCGACGACCCGCCGCGAGTCCGTGCCCCACGATCCGTGACGCTCGCATCAGCCTCGCCGGTGCGTGCCGTGATCGACCGTCGCGCGGATCCGCCCCTACTCGCGGCGCCAGCGGCAGGGTACGAGCGTCGCCAGGACTTCCGGCGTGCGGAGCCGGAGGCCCGTGGGGCGGCCGCGCCCCGCCGGCCGGGGGCAGCAGCGGAAGGCGCATCTGCCGGCTGCGAACGGAGGTCCCGGCGGCGTACAAAGCAAAGGGGCGGACCCGAAAGCCCGCCCCTCGTCGTGCATTGCGGCTTAGGCTAGCGGCGGGTGATGCCGTTCGGGAAGGCCACGTCCCAGTGCTCCTGGATGAGGCCGTCGTCCACGCGCACCATGTCGAACCGGTAGTACACCGTCTGGCGCGCGCTGTTGCCCGGGTCCGGCTCCGTCCGCTGATCGAACTTCAGGTAGAAGTTGCCGGTGATGAGTTCGAGCGTCGGCGGCGTCACCCACTCGTCCTTGATCGGCTGCTTCTCGCGGTTGCTGAAGTTCTTGATGAAGTTGTCGCGCCCGCCCGGCACGTTCATGTTGTGCTGCATGTAGCCGGGCGCCATGGCCTGCATCGCCAGCTCCGTGTGCCCGTACTGCAGGATGTCCTTGAACTCGACGATGCCCAGGCGGCGCGTCTCCTGCTCGCGCGGGCTCAGGTTCGTGGAGTGGTTGTACACGCCGCCCCCGAGCAGCTTCGGACCGAAGTCGGTCTGCACCGTCCGCCGCGCCCCATCCCAGTGCTCCACGATCTTGCCGTCGGCAATCCGGAAGAGATCCAGGGTGTTGTACTTGAAGATCTTCGCGGGCTCGGTCGGGTCGATGATGAAGTTGGCCCACATCAGGAACACGTACTCGTTCTTGGCGAACTCCACCTCTGGCCGCCCGGCGCGCTGCTCCGTGAAGTTCTGCAGCAGCTCGGGCCGCGTCCGCAGCGTCTGCACGAAGCCGTCGCGGCCCGCCGGCACGTTGGGATTGCGCGAGATGAAGTTCTCGGGCATGTAGTGCGACGCGATGTCGAGGTTGCCCCGCTGCATGATGTCGCGCCACCAGTCGTGCACCAGCTGCAGGTTCGCGCGCTCGGCCGGATTCATGGCATAGGACGTCTGCTGCGGCACCTGGTACTGCGCCGAAGCGGGCGCGGCCAGCCCCACGCACAGGAACAACGCGGCCGGAATCAGTGCTCTTCTCATCTCTATTCCCCCAGAACTGTCGGAATCCATCGGAACGCGGCGCATTATAGCCAATCCCTCCCGCCCGGCTCGCATGGGCGCAGGCGACGGCGCGCGGCCCCACTTGTCGCACCGCTGTCGCGTCGTCGACAGGCGGGCGCAACACCTGGACCGTACAACCAGTGGTGCGGACAGCCGCGTGGTGCTGTACGCGCACTGCGGTCAGACCGCTCGGGTGGCGTCGGAGCGACGCTCGCTCGACGACATCCCACACGATCTCACGCCAGGAGAGACTCCAGATGAATACGTTTCCCAGCCGCGCGAGGCTTGCCGTTGGCGGCATCCTGCTCGCGGGCGCCGTCGCGTCGGCCAGTGGCCTTCGCTTTTCCGACTTCACGCCCCTGGTGGCCTCGGCCGGCCCGACGGCCGATGAAGCCATGCCTGTCACGTTCGGTAATCCTGCGTTCGAACAGGCGTCCATTGCCGACCGGACCTTCCAGCTGGGCGCGGGCGTGCCCAACTCGGGCAACTGGGACATGCTCACCGTCAACGAGACGGGCCGGCATCGCGGCCGCTATCTCTTCACGGTGTTCGAGACCGGCCAGGCCGGTGTGCAGCGGCACGACCTGAAGACGGGCCTTGTCGAGACCGTGTGGTACAGCCCGACGCCCGGCGGACACGTGGCCTTCGACGCGTCGTACTGGACGCCGTGGGGCACCTTCATCACGGCGGAAGAGAGCTGGTCGACGGCCGCCGGAGGGTCCACGAGCCCCTACGGACGACTGTTCGAGCTGAAGAATCCGCTCCAGGCCCCCGGGATCGTGGGCGTGCCGACCGCGGCCAGCAACCTGAACGCTGACTTCGTGCACCAGAACGTCATCCCCCGCACCTCGCACGAGGGCATTCAGTTCGACAGCGCCGGGAACATGTACTTCATCGATGAGCTCAATGGCGGCAACGTCTACAAGTACACGCCGGCGGCAAGCATGAAGCGGGTGAAGGCTGGACGGGCCGACTACTTCGCGGCGGGCCAGACCTTCGTGCTGCGCGTGGGAGACGGCAACACGCCGAACGCCACTGGTGCCTACCAGTGGGTGCCCTTCACGGACGGGACGGGCGCGGGCCTTCCGGGCGCGCTCACGATTACCGACACCAACGGCGTGACGTCAGTCGACGCGCGGAACACGACGAACCTGCCGGCATTCAAGGGTACGGACTATCAGCGGCCGGAGGATCTCCAGATCCAGATCGTGCGCGGACGTGAGTACCTGTACATGGCCACGACCACGACGAACGAAGTCTATCGGCTGGATCTCCGCAACCAGGTCATCTCGGTCTTCGCCGATCGCAACACCCTGGACCTGGCGACGGGTGCACCCGTGGGTGTGGCACTCACCAGCCCCGACAACCTCGCCATCGACCACGAGGGCAACATCTACGTCATCGAGGACCAGCCCGGTGGCGTCAGCGACGACATCTGGTTCGCAAAGGACCGGAACCGGGACGGCGATCTGCTCGACGCGGGTGAGGGATTGGCGCGTTGGGCGTCGAACGGCACACCCGGGTCGGAGTTCACCGGCCTCTATTTCGACCCCTTCAACAAGGGTCGCGCCTGGGTCAACATCCAGCACCCCTCGAGCGGCAACGACCGGACCATCGAGATCCGCCTTCCGGGCCGCCGGCACGGGCACGACCACGACGGCGACCACTCGGAGTGCGACGACGACGACCACCGTAACGATCACCGCGACGGCGACCGTCGGGACGACCGACGGGGTGACGACCGGTACGATCGGCGGCGCTAGCGAATCCGCCGAGTCAGACACCCCAGCGTACCTGCAGGACTCCGCGGGTACGCTGGGGGTCGGCCCGCGCACGGCGTCCGACACTCAGCGTTTCGCGACAGGCGGCCCAGGCCCAGCGGTCAGCCAGGACGGAACAGGCGACACGCACCGGCGACCTGGGGTAGGCTCTCGCCCTGAGGCGCGAGCCATGCGTGCATTCCGAGCCGTCGTCGTGTTCGCCTGTCTGGCGGCGTGCCTGGCCGTCCCGCCCCGCGCGCACGCCCAGGGTGCGGGGTCCTTCTATCCCGACAGCCTGGCTGAACTGCGAGCCGCCGCCGAGCAGGGCGATGCCGACTCGCAGGTCCTGATGGGCCGCCTCTACTTCGAGGGAGAGGGCGTGCCGCAGGACGATGCCGAAGCGCTCCGGTGGTGGCGCCTGGCCGCCGCCCAGAACAACCGGGACGCGCAGTTCCGCATCAGCTACATGTACGAGTACGGCCGGGGCGTGCCGCTGGACCTGGACGAGGCCATCCACTGGTACCGGCTGGGCGCGGCGCAGGGCGACGAGCTCGCGCAGTTCAACCTGGGCCGCATGTACTACACGGGGCAGGGCGTGCCGCAGGACTTCGCCGAAGCGGCGCGGTGGTGGCGGATGGCGGCGCGCCTGCACAACCTCGTCGCCCAGTTCAACCTCGGCGTGATGTACGAGACGGGCCGGGGCGTGACGCAGGACGACGTCCGCGCGTACATGTGGTTCAGCCTGTCCACCGCCGCCTCGTCCGACGAGGACTGGGTGCGGCGGCTGGCCTACCGCGATGCGGTGGGCGCCCGGCTCACGGCGGACCAGCGAGCCCGCGCCGAGACGCTGGCCAGCGCGTGCCGCGCATCCGCCTTCCTCGACTGCGGCGACTGACCACCCGCCTCCGGGAGCCCGCTGGCCCGTCGGCGGTGGACCATCCGCTACGTGGCCTCTCTAGGTGGCCGGCGTCAGTCCAGGCCGCGACGCACGAGCAGCGGGGCGACGTCGGGTTCGCGGCCCGTGAAGGCGCGGTACTGGTCCATGGCGTCCACCGACCCGCCGCGCGACAGGACAGTGCGCCGCAGGCGGTCGCCATTCTCACGGGTGAGGCCACCGTTGGTCTTGAACCACTCGACGGAATCGGCGTCGAGCACCTCGGCCCAGATGTAGGAGTAGTAGCCGGCCGAGTAGTCGTTCGAGAACACGTGCAGGAAGTAGGTGCTCCGGTAGCGCGGCGGCACCTGCTCGAGCGCGACGCCGGCCGCGCGCAAGGCCGCCTCCTCGAACGCGGCCACACCCTCGGGTGCCGGCACGTCGTCGGGCGGCAGGCGGTGCCAGGCCATGTCGAGCAGCGCGGCGGCGAGATACTCGGTCGTCGCGAAGCCCTGGTTGAAGGTCTGCGCCGCCAGCACCTTGTCGAGCAGCGCCGTCGGCATCGGCGCGCCCGTCTCGTGGTGCAGGGCGTAATTGCGCAGCACCTCGGGCCAGATGGCCCACATCTCGTTCACCTGCGAGGGAAACTCCACGAAGTCCCGCGGCACGGCCGTGCCCGAGAAGTACGGATACCGCACGTCCGAGAGCAGGCCGTGCAGCGCGTGCCCGAACTCGTGGAACATCGTCTCGACCTCCTCGAGCGTCAGCAGCGTGGGGGCTCCGGACGCCGGCTTGGCGATGTTCTGGTGGTTGGCCACGACCGCGCGCGTGCCCAGCAGGCGCGACTGCGGGACGTACGCCCGCATCCAGGCGCCACCCTCCTTCGACGGACGGGCGTAGAAGTCTCCAAGGAAGAGGCCGAGCGGCGTGCCGTCGGCCTCGAAGACCTCGAACACCCGCACGTCGGGGTGATATACCGGCAGGTCGGTGCGTTCGCGGAACGTGATGCCGAACAGGCGCGTGGCCGCATGGAACACGCCCTTGACGAGCACGGCGTCGAGCTCGAAATAGGGCTGAAGCTCCGCCTGGTCGAACGCGTAGCGTTGTGCGCGGACCTTTTCCGTGTAGAACGCCCAATCCCAGGACGCGAGGCTGACGGGCTCATTCTCTGGCGCCTGCCCCGCACGCAGGAGCGCCTCCAGGCTCTCGGCCTCCTGCCTCGCGTTGCGCGCGGCGGCGGCAGCCAGGCTCGCAAGACGCGTCATCACGGCGTCCACCGAGCCCGCAGTCTGCCGCTCGATCACGTAGTCCGCGTGCGTGGCGTAGCCGAGCAGCCGCGCCCGCTCCGCGCGCAGGCGCACCATGCGCGACACATGCGTCGTGGTGTCGAAGGGTCCGCCCCTGAGCCCGCGGCCGAGCGAGGCAGCCATCACCCGCTCGCGCACACGACGGTCCGTCAACGAAGCCAGCACCGGCTGGCCGCTCGTGTTCGCAAGCGACAGCACGTACTGGCCGGCCAAGCCGCGTTCGGCGGCGGCGGCCTCAGCCGCGGCCACCTGGCTGGCCGAGAGCCCGGCCAGGTCGTCGCGCGACGCGACGACGAGTCCGGCCGCATTCGCCTCGTCGAGTACGTGCTGGCCGAACACCGTGCCGAGCGTGGCGAGTTCCTCGTTGATGGCGCGCAGGCGGGCCTGGTCGGCTTCGCCCAGGGCAGCACCGGCCCGCACGAAGTCGGTGTAGTACTCCTCCACGAGACGACGGCCCTCGGCATCGAGCCCGAGCGCGTCGCGTCGATCGTGGAGTGACTGCACCCGCGCGAAGAGCCGCGGGTCGAGCAGGATCCGATCGTCGTGGGCGGCGAGCTTCGGGGCGACCTCGGTGCCGATGGCCTTGAGCGCGTCGTTGGTGTGCGCCGATGCCAGGGAGAAGAACACGTTCCGCACACGGCCGAGGAGCTGGCCCGACCGCTCCATCGCCTCGAGGGTGTTCTCCACGGTGGGCGCGTCGCTCGACCCCGCGATGGCCTCGATCTCGTCCAGGTGCTCCGTCATGCCGCGCTCGAACGCCGGCAGGAAGTGCGCGTCCTGAATCACGTCGAACCGGGGGAGCTGGTACGGCAGGCTGCTCTCGACGAGCAGGGGATTTCCGACCTGTGACACGAGGTCCTCCGAAGCAGGGAAACCGGGAGCGGCACCGCCGCACCCGGCGAGCAGCAATACCAGCACGAGCCGACCAGCCATCGTCATGCGCGCGCTCTCCAACCCGGGTGTCAACGTCGTGAAGGCCGACCGCCGAGCCGGATCATCATCGCTCACCTCGGCCCCGGCCTGCCACGGCCGGCGCGACCCGCCTCCCCGATTGTGCCCGGACGCGAACGACCGTATGATGCACGCGCTCGTCAGCCATCATGTCCATCCGCGTCGCCCGTACCGTCGGTGTCCTCGCGTGCGTCCTGCTCGCCGTGCCGCTGCCAGGCACCGGCGGCGCCAGCCGGGCCCTCGCGCAGGCCTCGGGCGAACCGACCGCTGGAGCGCACGCACTCGAGGTCGTGCAGCTGCGACCGAATTTTTTCGTCATCGCGGGCGCGGGCGGCAATATCGGCGTCCAGGTCGGTCCTGACGGAGCCGTGGTGGTCGACAGCGGGCGCGCCGAGGATGCCGAGGCCGTCGTCGCCACCATCCGGCGTCTCTCGCCGCAGCCCATTCGATACATCATTGCGACCGGCCCGGATGCCGACCATGTGGGCGGCAATGCGCGGGTGGCGCAAGCCGGCCAGACGATCCTCAACCTGAACAATGTGGTCCTGCGCGGCCTGACCAACGGCGGTGCCGCGGCGGTGCTGGCCGCCGAAGGGGTGCTGCGACGGATGAGCGCGCCCACCGGCGAGACCGCGCCGTTCCCCGTGGCGGCCTGGCCGACAGAGACGTTCGAGGGACGCCGCAGCTACATGTACCTGAACGGAGAAGGCATCGAGACGCTGCACCAGCCGGCGGCGCATACCGACGGCGACAGCCTCGTGTTCTTCCGCCGGTCCGACGTGGTGATGGCGGGCGACGTGCTGGATGCCACGCGGTTTCCCGTGATCGACATCGCACGGGGCGGCACCATCCAGGGAACACTCGACGCGCTCAACCGGCTCGTCGAGCTGGCCATCCCGTCGTTCCCCCTCGTCTGGCGGGAAGGGGGCACGTACGTGGTGCCGGGCCATGGCCGCGTCTACCAGCAACTGGATGTCGTGGAGTACCGGGACATGGTGACGATCGTCCGTGACCGCATCCAGGCCCAGATCGCCGAGGGCCGTACGCTCGACGAAGTCCAGGCCTCGCGGCCTGCGCGCGGCTATCCCCAGTACGCCTCGGACACGGGCGCCTGGACGACGCGCATGTTCGTGGAGGCCGTGTACCGCAGCCTCGTGGCCGACGCCGGCGGAGACCAGCAGCCGTGACGCCACGATCAGCGCCGGTCTCGATGGTCCGGGCCGCGGTCGCCGCCCTGTCGCTTGCGCTGGCCACGGTCGCCCCCGTCCACGCACAGGGTGGCGGCGCGGCCGCGGGAACGGCCCCTCCAGCGTCCGCACGCGCGGCAGCGCCGGTAGACCTGGTCGGCACCTGGGTGTCGCTCGTCACCGAGGACTGGCGCTACCGGATGGTGACGCCGGCCAAGGGCGACTATCAGAGTGTCCCGATGACACAGGACGCGCTGCGCATCGCCGATGCCTGGGATCCGGAGCAGGACGAGGCGGCCGGCCTGCAGTGCAAGGCGTTCGGCGCCGGGGGCATCATGCGGGTGCCGGGACGCCTCCGCATCGACTGGCAGGACGACGACACGCTGCGGCTCGAGTTCGATGCCGGCAGCCAGACTCGCGCCTTCCGCTTTGGCCCGCCGCGCGGGCGGCCGGGCCGGCGCAGCTGGCAGGGGGAGTCGTCGGCCACCTGGCTGCCTGCGCGTGCGGCACGCGGACCGGGGAGTGGTCCCGTGCCCGGCGCCGGCATGGGGACGCTCAAGGTGGTGACCACCAATGTCCGCGCCGGATACCTCCGTCGCAACGGCGTGCCCTACAGTGACGAGGCCGTCATCACCGACTACTTCGCGCAGGCCCGCCTGGCGTCGGGCGCGGACGTGCTCGTGGTCACGACGGTGGTCACCGATCCCCGGTATCTCACGCAGCCCTTCATCGTGAGCACCCACTTCCGCCGTCAGGCAGACGACACGGGGTGGAACCCCACACCGTGCGCATCCACATGGTGAAACGCCCCCTGCTGATGCTGCCGCTGCTGGTACTGTCGCTCCTGGTGCTGCCCACCGCGGCGTTCGCGGAAGTGGACCTGGCCGGCTCGTGGGCGGCCCGCAACCATGAGGACGCGCTGGAACGCGGGCCGGGCCCGTACGCGGTGGACTACACCGGGCTCCCGATCACCGCCGAGGCGCGGGACCGCGCGTTGAGCTACTCGGCTTCGCAGCTCGGCATGATCGAGCGCCAGTGCGGTCTGTACCCGCCCTACTACGTCGCGCTCGGCCCCTTCGGCGTGCGTATCTGGAGCGAGGCCGACCCGGTGAGCGGCGCGACCACGGCCTGGAAGATCGGGGCCTGGGAAGACCGGGCGGCCACCACCATCTGGATGGACGGCCGGCCCCATCCCTCCCCCACGGCCCCGCACGAGACAACGGGCTTCACGACCGGCACGTGGCAGGGCGACACCCTGGTCGCCGTCACCACCCACATGCGCGCCGGCGCCATCCGGCGCAACGGCGTACCAAGCAGCGATCAGGCCACCATGACCACCTACCTGATGCGCACCGAAGATCTGCTCACGTTGCTGGTCGTCATCGAGGATCCGGGCTACCTGGCCGAGCCCTACCTGATCTCGCGGACGTTCCAGCTCGATGCCGCACCCATCCGCCCCATCGGTCCACCCTGCGTGCCGGGATACGAAGGCCAGAGCGGGAACCAGGTGCCTCACTACCTGCCGGGCGCGAACCCGTTCATCGACGAACTCACGACGCTGTACGGCATCCCGCGAAGCGCGGTCCTCGGCGGCCCGGAAACGATGTATCCCGAGTTTCGCGAGACGCTGCGCGGCACCTACGTGCGGCCGGAACGGTGTGTCAGGAACTGCGGCGGTCCGCCCAGACCGTAGCGGCTACGGCACCTGGATGGGCGCGAGCGGCAGGCGAGCCGGCGCCGGCGTGCGCTCGACGAGCCAGCCATCGGCCAGCGCGAGCCCGAACCACACCCAGTTGAGATCGTAGTAGCGGTCGTCACGGTCGAGGATGGCGCCGAGCGACGGCAGCCCGAGGTGCGTGCGCCGCACCAGCCCGGCGAGGTCGGGTCGCAGGCGATCGAGCGCGGGCAGCAGGCACGCGTACACGCTGGGCGATTCCTCCTGGTCGAGCGCCCGCCCGCTGGTGTCGTACGCGGTGACCAGACGACCCTCCTGCGCCAGCAGCGCGGACAGGGTCGGCAGTCCACCGGTGGAGGCGCAGGCCTCCGGGCGGCCGTGCAGGCGGCAGTCGAACTCCACCCGCCAGGGAATCCGGATGCCGTCGAAGGAGAAGGTCTTCCCCAGCGTGCTGTCGGGCGGCAGTGGTGCGATCTGTCCATCTGGCGCCACCACCATGAAGTCCGGCGGCAGGCTCGCCTCCCCGCCCGCCGTCGCGCGGGCCAGCAGCGCGTAGCCGACCGTGGCCACCGCGTCCCAGTTCGCGTTCGGGTCGAGCCGGGCGAAGTAGGGGTACGCGTACGGGGCGAAGTACGACAGGTTCACGATGCGCTCGGTCACCGCCCAGTTGCCGGCCGACGGGAACCAGCCACCCGCCACCTCGATGCCGGCACGCTGATGGATCGCGCGAAGGATGTGCCTGGCGCGATCGAGGTGTGCCGGCTCGTTGAATCGGTCGGCCGCGAGGATGAGCGCGAACGCGATGTCCTGGTCCGCATCGGTCGCGCTGTTGCCATCGAGGATGCGGCCGCCCGCCTCCGGCGACCAGCGCCAAGCGTGCAGACCGTCGGGCCGTTGCAGCACGCGCGCGGTCCAGCCGGAGACACGGTCGAATGTGGCGCGGTCGCCCATCCAGGCCGCCCGGAGGAGCGCATACGACTGCCCCTCCGACGTCACTTCCCCACCATTCCGCGTCCGGTCGAGCACGTAGCCCGAGGGGTGGACGTAGATGCGGCGGTACGCCTCCCACGACTCGGCGAGGAACGCGCGCGTGGCGGCCGGGTCGTCGCCGTCGGGCATGCACGACGCCGTCAGCAGGGTGAGCGCGCACACCAGTGCTGCCAGGCACGCGCGTGGCCCCCTGGATCGCGGTGGGCGGCCGCGCGCAAGGCCCCACGGACGCACCCGCCGCACACCGCGTACACCCGACACGCCAGCACCGCGTCGCGGCTTTGAAGGGGGGGTGTACACCGTGCTAGTCTCACACATCGCGGGCGGCCGGCTCCGACCTGCCGCGCTCACGTGGGGCACCGTCCTCACATCATCGCCCGCACAGTCGCACACATGGACCTGCCGCCCGCCCTCCGTCCCGCGCCGGGCCGCCGATGAACGTCCTGCCGTGGCTGGTCGCCCTGCTGCCGTGGGCCGCCTCTCCTGCCGACGCCGCCTTCCGCATCGTGGCCGCCATCGGGCTGGTGTCGCTCGAGATGCAGGTCGTGACGATCGCCGGTGTCGGGTCCCTTGGCGGACTCGTGCCCGTCAACCTGCTGGGGGCGGCCGTGGCGGCCGCATGGCAGGCCACACGCAGGCGGCCCGGGGCGGCGTGGTGGCAGCAGACCGTGCATGCGATACCCGCCCCCGCCCTGCTGGCTGCGCTTGGTGTCGTGCTCGCGCTCAACGCGGTGCTTCCCTTCGAATCGGCAGATACCTATCACCTCGACCGGGTCGCGCAGATCCAGCGACTGGGCACGATGGCCTACGACCCGGCCGCGGACCCCAAGGGCAACATCCTGGGCTCGGCCTACGAGCTGGCGGTGGCCGACATCGGGGCGGTGCCGACGATCGGACCGCTCCTCCTGCGGGTGCACGGCGTCTTCGGCCTGGGCCTCTACCTGCTGGCCATCGCGGCCGCCCGCGCCCGCGCGCCGCGAGCGCGAGCCGCATGGGCGTGGGCCCTCCTGCTGGTGATACCCGTGCCGTTTCACCAGATGGTCCTGCTGAAGAACGATCTCTTCGTCACCATCCCCGCCTTCGTGGGCCTGCTGTGGCTGGTGCTGCCGGGCGACGACGAGCCCACGTGGACCGACGTGCTGCGCGCGGCCTGCCTGGTGGGCTTCTCGGTGGGCTGCAAGCCCACGAACCTGCCACTCGCCCTTGTCCTCTCGGCGGGTGTCCTGCTCCGCCTCGGCCTCCGGTGGCGCCCGCTCGCCGCGCTGGCGGCGGGCGGCATCGCCGGCGGCCTGGCGGGGGGCGTCTTCCTCACGCTCTGGCAGAACGCGCGCGTGTACGGCGACCCGTTTGCCCGCGCGGAAGTGGCCGCGATGGGCAACGTGACGACGGATGCGGCGCACGCGGCACTCAGTGTGGGCCGCCTCGCCATCGGCCTCGTCGATCTCGGCATCCTGACGCCGGTGCTCTGGCCCGGGCGCGGGGGCTGGGGTGGCACGTTCGGCCTGCCGTTTCTCTGGGCGCTCCTCGTGCTGGTGCTGTACCGGCACACCCGGGAGGCTCGCTGGACGGCCGCCATCATGGCGGTGGTGTTCGTGGCGTTCGCGGCGACGTTTCCCGACGCCGACATCGCGCAACGCCTGGCCCTGACGCCCGCGCTGCTGGCCGTCACGGTGGCCATCGCGCTGCACGACCGTGCGTCCGGGATCGTGGCGCCCGCACGGCTCCTGCCGCCCGTGCTGTTGCTCTCCGCCGCACAGGTCCTGCGCAGCGCGTGGCTCTACTGGGTGCGCACCTGAACCACAGGGGGTCGTGGTAGGATGTCGCCTGCCAGCCACAGGTTGCGGTTTGGCCGCCATGCTGCCAGCCTTCGCGCTGTCAGCCTCCGCCCACCACACGACCCTGCATGATCTTCACCGAGACCGAACTCACGGGCGCCTTCATCGTGGACCTCGAGCCGAGGACCGACACGCGAGGCTTCTTCGCGCGGGTCTTCTGCCAGCGCGAGTTCGCCAGGCACGGCCTCGATGCCTCCGTGGCGCAGATGAACGTCTCCCTCAACCACCGGAAGGGCACCGTGCGCGGCCTGCACTTCCAGTACCCTCCGGGAGCGGAGGCCAAGTTCGTCCGCTGCTCGCGCGGCGCCATCCTGGACGTCGTCGTTGATCTGCGTCCCGAGTCGCCCACCTACCTGCGTCATGTCACGGTGGAACTGACCGCGGACAACCGCCGGGGGATCGTCGTGCCGGAACGGTGCGCGCACGGGTTCCAGGTCCTCGAAGATGCCACCGAGACCACGTACCTGGTCAGCGAGTTCTATACGCCGGGTCTCGAGGACGGCCTGCGCCACGACGACCCCGCCCTGGCCATCGCCTGGCCCCTGCCCGCCGGCGACATGTCGGACAAGGACCGCGCGTGGCCGCTGCTGGCGCACGTGGAGTCGGCCGTGCGCGCGCGCATGACAGTGCAGTCCCCCGCCGTGCAGTCCCCCGCTGTGCAGCCCTCCGCTGTGCAGCCCTCCGCTGTGCAGCCCTCCGCCGTGCAGCCCTCCGCCGTGCAGGCCCGCGCCGTGCAGGCCCCCGCAGGCGCGCGGTGATCCTCGTCGACACGGCGCTCGCGGCGCGCGAAGCCGAGGGGCGGCCCATCCGCGTGGCGATGCTAGGGGCCGGCTTCATGGGGCGCGGCGTCGCCAACCAGATCATCAACACGACGCCCGGCATGCGGCTGGTAGGGGTCTATGCGCGGCGGCTGGGCGCGGCGGCCGAGGTGTACGCCTACGCCGGCGCGGAACCACCCGTGACGGTCTCCACGGAGGCGCACATCGCCGATGCGCTCGCGCGGGGGCGCAGCGTGGCCACCGACGACCCGCTGCTGCTGTGCCGCTCCGGGCACGTGGACGCCCTGCTCGACGTGACGGGCGCCGTGGAACTGGGGGCGCACATGGCGCTCGAGGCCATCGCGCACGACAAGCCGCTCGTCCTGATGAACGCCGAGCTCGATGCGACGCTCGGCCCGATCCTCCAGGTGAAGGCCCGCGCGAGGCAGGTGATCCTCACCGCGTGCGACGGCGATCAGCCCGTCGTCCAGATCAACCTGTTCCGCTTCGTGAAGGGGCTTGGGCTGATTCCGCGCGTGCTCGGCAACATCAAGGGCCTTCAGGACCCGTACCGCACGCCGGAGACGCAGAGGGGCTTTGCCGAGCGCTGGGGCCAGAAGCCGACCATGGTCACCAGCTTCGCGGATGGGTCGAAGATCAGCTTCGAGCAGGCGCTCGTGGCCAACGCCACCGGCATGACGGTGGCGAAGCGCGGCATGCTCGGGTTCGACCACGACGGGCACGTCGATGCGCTCACCACGAAGTACGACCTGGACCTGCTGCGGCAGCTCGGTGGCATCGTGGACTACGTCGTCGGTGCGCGTCCCGCGCCGGGCGTCTACTGCCTGGCCGAGCACACCGACCCGAAGCAGCGGCACTACCTGAACCTGTACAAGCTGGGCGAGGGCCCGCTCTACAGCTTCTACACGCCGTATCACCTGTGCCACTTCGAGACGCCCACCACCATCGCGCGCGCCGTGCTCTTCGGCGACGCGGCCGGCGCGGCCGCGGGGGCGCCCCAGGTGGAGGTCTGCGCGGTGGCCAAGCGCGACCTGGTGGCCGGCGAGACCCTCGACGACTACGGCCACTTCATGACCTACGGGGAAGCGGTGAGCGCGGCCGAGCGGCAGCGCGGGCGCTATCTGCCCGAGGGCCTGGTGGAGGGATGCCGACTGCGGCGCAGCGTGGCGAAGGACGCCGTGCTCACGCTCGACGACGTGGAACCGCCTGCCGGCCGGCTCTCGTTCGCCCTCTTCGAGGAACAGCAGGCGCACTTCGGTGAGCTGGTGCCGGCCGCCGCCGCGCCTCGGGCCTGAGCGCTCGCCGCGACAGCCGCAGGGCCTGGTGGCCCATGGTTCACGCGGAGGCACGCGAGCAGCCATGTGAGGGGATTCAGGTGTAGCACTCCATCCCGGTCCGACTTGCGCACGGCGTGACAGCGGCAGTCTGGAAAACGATGCGCAAGGGGAATGACCGAGTCCCCTGGAGCATCGTTTTCCCACGGCGTCGCGCCGGAGGACCGGGATGGAGTGCTACACCTGAAGCGAAGCTCGAGCTACTAGGCCTGGCGCGCGGACGGCCGGCGGGGCGCCTGGAGCCCGAACCGCACGAGCATCACCCGGAACGACTCGGTCAGCGTCCCCCACCCATAGACGATCGATCCCTTGAGGGGATTGGAGGACATTTCCGGGAAGTAGCGGCAGTACGAGGGCGTCTCGCCGATCGAGCGACCGTCCTCCACCGCCTGCCCCACCAGCTCGAACCCCAGCTTGAAGTCGTCCGAGAACGCGTCGAGCGGCAGCTCCCGCACCCAGGCGCCGTCGTACACACGGAAGCCGGAGTGGAACTCGGACAGGCGGATGCCCATCATGGCGCAGTTCAGGAACGTGAGGATCCGGTTGGCCACGAACTTCCACCAGGGCATGCCGTGCTCGAGCGCGCGTCGCGGGGGCAGGAAGCGCGAGCCGATGACGATGGTGTCGCCGGTGGAACGGATCGCCTCGACCAGGGCGGGAATCTCGTCGGCCGGGTATTGGTCGTCGGGGTGGATCTCGACCACGTAGTCGGCGCCGGCGGCCACCGCCGTGCGGAAGCAGGTCTTGATGCTGCCGCCGAAGCCGCGATCCACGGGATGCCGGACCACGGTGATGCCCAGGCGCTCGGCGATGGCGACGGTGGCGTCGCGGCTGGCGTTGTCCACCAGGATCACCTCGTGCACCGCACCTGGCGGAATCTTGCGGAACGTGGACTCGAGGGTGGCGGCGCTGTTGCGCGCGGGCATGACCGCCACGACGCGGGGATGCGCGGATGTGTGCTGAACCATCACGGGTGGCCACCGATCATACCGGATGCCCACCGCCCGGGCGCCGCGCGGAACTGCCGAACACCTGGTCGCGGGCGGCGCTGGTGATGGCGAGCACGCCGGGATGTTTCACGCGACGCTCCGCGGAGATCGCGTAGTAGCGCTCGACGACCCCCGACGTCTGCCCCACCATCTTCACGCCGTAGAGACGACAGACCTCGTCGGCGATCGCCACGGGGGCGGGAAACACCATGCCGACCTCCCGCCCGAAGACCTTCATCAGGGCACTGTCCTCGAACTCCGCCATCAGCTGCGGGTGCAGCCCCTCCCGCTCGAACCAGTGATCCAGATCCCGCCGGACGAGCGTGTTCGACGTCGGGAGCAGGATGGGCACGCCATCGAGCGAGGCCGGGAAGCGACGCGCGAGCTTCCGCGCGATGGCCGCGGGTGCGAAGAACGCGGTGGCCGACTCACCGAGCAGGTGGTTGAACACCTTGACCCGCACATGGGGAGGCGCGGGGACGTCCGCGATCACGACGTCGAGACTGTGCGTGGCGAGCCGGGCCACGAGCTGTTCGGGATTGTCCTCCAGGCAGACTAGACGCACGCGATCGTCGCCTTCGAACGCCGGTCGCAGCAGCTTCTGCACCACGAGCTTCGGGACCGCGTTGGCGACGCCCACCGTGAGCTGCACCGGCCGGCCCGCCGGGCGGCCTCGGAGGGTCTCCACGAGTTCACGCCCGATGCCGAAGATCTCGTCCGCGTATCCGAACACGACCTGGCCGACGTCGGTCAGCACCAGCCGCCTGCCTTGTCGGTCGAACAGGCGCTGGCCGAGCGAGGCCTCCAGCGTCCGGATCTGGGCGCTGATCGTGGGCTGCGACAGGCGGAGCTTCTCCGCCGCGCGACCGATGCCCCCTTCGCGGGCCACGGTCCAGAAATACAGCAGGTGGTGATAGTTGAGCCACTCCATCGACGCCTCTCGATACTTCGCCCCAGCCTTAGTGAACGACTCAAATTATGTATTTTCTGTATGGGACTGCCACCCCGTATCGTCGGGACTCGCCAATGGACGCCACACCACGGAGGCACCCGATGCAGATGAAGATTCGCGGCCGCGAGGCCTCGCCCGGGATCCACGAGCATGCGCGGCGGCGGTTCGAGTTCGCGCTCAGCCGGTTCGGCGGGCGCATCCAGTCGCTCACCATCAGCCTCGCCGACCTCAATGGCCCACGGGGCGGTGTGGACAAGCGCTGCCTCGCCATCGTGCGACTCGTCGCCCGTGGCAGGACGGTGGTCGTGGAGGATACCGACGCCTCGCTGGCCGTGGCCGTGGATCGGGCGGCCGACCGCACCGGACGCGCCGTGGCGCGCGCCGTGCGTCCAGGGCTCGCGTGGAGCCCCGCGCCGATGCCGGGGTAAGCGGCACTCGCCGCGCCCATCCCTCCGCGTGGTGGACGCCGCCGGATAGTCCGGCCCGCCGACTTCCTCGAACATCCCTCCGCCGGGCGGGTCTCCACCACCCCGCCCGGCTTCCTCGTCCCGTCCGGGCGCCTGCACCGGCGCGGGAATATCCCGCGGGTACCACGGGACATTTCGCGGCATTCGTTGCCCCCCGCCCCCACGCACGCGTGTGCACTTCTGCCCGTGGTGGTGTCCTTCTTGCTCCGTGTCCGAACGGCGCAGCGCATCCTCGCCTTCAGCCGACGGTCCTGATGAGGACGGCCTGCTGAAGACCGACCTGGCGAAGACCGGCCCTGGAGGCACGGCTGCTGATGGTCGGCCCCTCCGTGGGTGGAGGGAGGGTGGGCTGGCCCTGGAGGACATGCACATGCGGAGACGGGCAGCACCGGGGACGAGCGGCGCAGTGGCGGGCCTCGTGGCCGTGACGGTGGCCGCGGCGCTGGCCATGGGTGCGTGCAGCGGAGGCACCGACGCGCCCCCGGCCACCGCAGACGCCAGCCGTGGCGTGCCGCAGGCCGCGCACGGCGCGGCGGCGATGGCGTTCCAGCTGGCGGAGCTGGCGCGCCTGCTCCCCGGTCAGGACGAGACGCAGGTGCCGGCCGGCCTCGACTACGTCGTCTTCGATGCCGCGCAGCCCGCCGACAACGTCCTCACCGCGGAGCGCGTGGCGCTCGGCCGGAAGCTGTACTTCGACGTGCGGCTCTCGGCCGACGGCAGCGTGTCGTGCGCGACCTGCCACGACGTGACGCGCGGGTTCACCGACCAGCGCCCGACCTCGGAGGGCATCGGCGGGCAGATCGGCAAGCGCAACGCCCCGACGACGATGAACGTGGCCCTGCTGCAGACGCTCTTCTGGGACGGACGGTCGCCCTCACTCGACACCAGGCCACGCAGCCCATCGTCAATCCCATCGAGATGGGACAGCCCGACGGGGACGCGGCCGTGCGGGCCATCGCCGACGACCCGGAGTACCAGCAGCAGTTCCAGGCCGCGTACGGGCGCGAGGTCAACTACATGGACATCGGACGTGCCCTGGGCGCCTTCGAACGCACCCTGGTGTTCATGGACTCGCCCTTCCGGCGATTCCTGCAGGGTGACGCCAGCGCGATCTCGGCCGGGGCGCGCGAGGGCTGGCGCCTGTTCAACGAGGAGGGGCGCTGCGTGACGTGCCATCCGCTCAACACGGGCAACCCCTTCGGTACGGATAACCGATTTCACAACATCGGCGTCTCGGCGTCGCGGCAGGACTTCGAAACGCTGGCCGCCACCGCCCTGCGAGCGCTGGCCGAGGACCCGAGCGAGCAGAAGCTCGACGCGCTGGCCCTCGGGACCGACCTCGGCGAACTGGGCCGGTTCATGGTCACGCGCAACCGCTCGGACATCGGCAACTTCCGGACGCCGATCCTCGCCAACATCGGCATCACCGCTCCGTACATGCACGACGGCACGATGCCTACGCTCTGGGACGTGGTGGACCACTACAACAAGGGCGGCGAGGCCAACCTGTATCTCGACGGTGGTGTCGAGGCGCTGGCGCTCAGCGACCGGCAGATCGACGACCTGGTCGCGTTCCTCTTCAGCATGACCGACGACCGGTTCGCGGCGCAGAACGACGCGGCCCTGGCCGCCCAGCGCGCCGCGGCCGCGACCGAACGCCGGTTCCGTGACACGGCACTCGCCATGCGCGGGAAGCTGACGTTCGAAGACCGCATCACGGGACAGTAAGGAGCAGCAGATGGCAGCCAGGCACACGAGCGTCGAGACCAGGTGGATGCAGGACCGCGACCGGTTCTTCACGAGCCTGCGACGACTGGACCGGCGCGACTTCCTGCGGGTGTCGTCGGCCGCAGCCATCGCGGCGGCCGCCCGGAGCTTCGCTCCACCCGGCACGTTCCAGCCCGTCGCGCTCGCCTTCCAGGACGTCCCGTCCGGTGGAGCGCGGACGTTCCGGTTTGCCTACATCTCCGACTCGCACCTGTACGAACGCGACAAGAACGACCGGTTCGTCAAGGCGCTCATGCGGGCGGTGGACGACGTGAACCGGCTCGACCCGCAACCCGACTTCGTCTTCTACGGCGGCGACCTCGCGCAGCTGGGCAGCCCGCTCGAACTCGATCTCGGCGCGCAGATCCTCAGGAACCTCAAGGCGCCGCTGCGCATTATGGTCGGGGAACACGACTGGTACTTCGACATGGGCGAGAAGTGGCGCGAGCTGTTTGGCGAACCCACCGAGTCGTGGGACCAGGACGGCGTGCACTTCGTCAAGCTGATGAGCGTGCACGAGGAGGACTTCTGGACGGCGCGCGGCATGAGCCCGGCCGAGCGCATGCAGACCGTGGCCGGCCTCGACAACGGCGTGCAGCGGCCCTTCATGGTCGGTGCGGAGCAGCGCGCCTGGCTGGCCGACGACCTGGCCCGGCTGCCGACCAGCACGCCCCTCGTCGTGTTCTCGCACTCGCCGCTCTACAAGCTGTACCGGAACTGGAACTTCTGGACCGACGACGCGGACGAGATCCAGGCCATCCTGCGGCGCTTCGACAACGTGACCGTGGTGCACGGACACACGCACCAGATGCTGACCAACCGCATCGGCAACATCCACTTCCATGGCCTGCTGGCCACGGCCTGGCCCTGGCCGTATGCGCCGGAGGGCATGCCGGAGCTCACCATCCAGATGGCGCGCCCCGACCCGTTCAACCCGAACGACGGCTGCGGGGACGGCGAGATTGCCGTGCACCCCGACGGGCTGATCGACATGGTCCACAACTTCTGGAACCGCAACCCGGTGACCGTCGCGCGCGAGTACACGGCCAGCTGGGGCCGCCAGGCGGTACCGCCCGTGCCGACACGGCGGTCCTTCTGATGGCCGCCGGGCGCCGACCGACGACGATTCCTGGAACGAGGAGGCCTTCCGTGCGCAACCGCTCCGTCATCGCCCCGCTCGCGTCGTCGGCTGCCTGGGTGGCCGTCGTGATCGTCGTCGCGTCGTGCACGCCGCCACCGGCGCCGACGATCGGCTCGGCGCCCGCGTCGCAGCCGTCAGCATCCTCGCCGACGGATGGCGCCGGGACCGCCACCTCTGGTCAGGCCCTGGCCGACACGCACCTCACGCAGTGGAAGCTGCAGAATCCCGAGCGCGCCGGCGACTGGGTGGCTGAAGAGAAGGAGCGCCACGCCATCAAGCCGCCTTTCGACAATGCGTTCCTGCTCGAGGGCGGGTCGGGCGTGGGGCAGACCTACGCCCAGTTCAGCGCGGCCGACCTGCAGCTGTGGGCCCGCGAGACGGAAAAGCTGGTGGTCGAGGGCTCTCGCATCTTCCACAGCGCCGATGCGCTCGGCAGCACCGTGGGCGTCTCCTGCGACATGTGTCACCCGGACGCCGCCAACACGCACCCGGAAACCTATCCCAAGTTCCAGGCACAGCTGGGTCGCGCCATCCTGCTGCGCGACATGATCAACTGGTGCATCCAGCAGCCGGTGCGGGGTGTCCGGCTCGACGACAGCTCGGCGAATCTGCGCGCCCTCGAGGCCTACATCTACGCGCAGCGCTCCGGCACGCCGCTCGCCTACGGCCGGCACTAGCACCGGGTGCGCTTCGGCGTCGCACTCCGGTCCGGTCCTCCGGCGCGACGACGTGCGAAAACGATGCTCCAGGGGACGCCCCTTGCGCATCGTTTTCCAGACTGGCGCTGTCACGTCGTGCGCAAGTCGGACCGGGCCGGAGTGCGACACCGAAGCGGGAATCGCGTTAGCGCCCGACGGCGTGTGGGCGCAGCGCGGCTTTCGGGCCGTTGGGTGAGGATGCGACGCGGCGGCGTCAGCAGTAGCCGGGCGGCACGTCGAGCAGGACACGCCGCGCCAGCAGCTCGTCCCACGCCGGGCCCACGCGTGCCGGGTCGAGTGCCCCGCCGGTGAGATCCCCGTGCACCGTCAGGCGCTCGGGAAGATAGCGGAGGACGGCGCGAAACTCGTCGGCATACTCCTCGGTTGGGAACCGGAGCGTGAGTTCCGACGTCTCGCCGCGCCGCTCCACGTGGTACAGCGGATTGACGACCACCGTGGCCGTCGCGGCCGGGCGCACCGGCGCCAGCGCATAGCGGCGGAAGACGGACGCGTCGCGACTGGCCACCAGGTCGAGCGCCGCCTCGCCCTCGAGCGCCTCGGGCACGACGTCGCGCGTGAGATCGACGGCGTGCTGATCGAGTAGCTGGTCCAGCATGGCCGAATCGCGAAAGAGGCGGGCGCCGTGAGGCGCGAAGAGATCGCGGTAGGTGGCCGGCGTCAGCGTCATGCCCGCGGTGTAGTTCTCACCGAGCGCGCTGTGCAGGTGCGGCATCACCACCAGGCCGTCCGCGCCGGCCGCCCGCATCATCTCCTCGGCGAGCAGGCGCCGGTTCCAGACGTACGGAAAGGCGTCCGAGCACACGACCATGCCGAAGGCGCCCCGCGCGAAGGGCAGCGGGCTGCTGGCGTCACAGCACACCGCGTCGGCGGACGGGGCCGTGAAGCGCCTGGCCAGCCACAGCTTCCAGAAGTACAGATCGGCCACCACGGCCCGCGTCCCGGGCACGGCGCCGGCCAGCACCCGCGTCAGGTGTCCGGATCCGCCGCAGACATCGAGCGTCCAGCTGCCGTGGGGCAGGCCGGCGCCGAGCGACCGCAGGAGCGCCTCGGCCACGAGGAACGTGGGGTCCGAGAAGCGATACACGAAGTACAGGCTCTCGGCATCCTGGCTGAGGAGCGCCAGGCCCTCCCGGTACGTCGCCCCAGGGCCCGCCGCGAGAAAGCCCCGGAAGGCATCGGCACGGTCCCCGTCGAGATCGAGCAGGCGCATGAGTGCCGCGTCGGACTCGCCGGCCTCCAGCAGGCGGATCGCGTCCCGGGCCCGGTCGTCGGCGATCAGCACGGGAATGCCGGCGACGACGGGAAAGGCACAGCACTCGCACCCGAGCACACCGGCCTCGATGCCGGACGGGGTGCGGACGAGCGCGTCGTGCTCCACGACGTCCAGCGGAGACCCGCAGTGCGGGCAGCGGAGGCGCTCGAGCAGGTCTAGACGCATGGCAATCGTTCGATGAAGGCGTCGCGCGCGGACGGAAGGGCCGCGCGGTGATAGTGCTCCACGCCGAGCAGGCGCGTGGCGGCGTCGGCCCGCATCCGGGCAAAGGGCCCGCCGGCCACCTGGGACCGGTGACACTGCAGCGCCTCCAGCTTGCGCGCCGCCACGTCGCGCACGTCGAGCACCAGCGTCGGCGGCGCGGCGAGCGCGCCGAATGCATCGGGATCGGTGATGCCGAGCACGGTCTCCCCCGGGGCCGCGCCGAACCGGCACGACTCGACGATGCGGCGCACCTGCCCTCCGGGCATGGTCACGTAGTAGAGCGCCGGAGCACGCTCGCCCAGCGCACCGACGGCGGCGGTGGTCCGCTCGTGCACCACGACGTGATCCGGATGCCAGTACAGCCCGTCGGCGCCGAAGGTGACGACGACGTCCGGGGACAATCGCTGCAGCTCCCGCACGAGCACGGCGTCGAACGCCTCGACGTCCACCCACGGCAGGTATCCGTCCGGGAGGTCGAGGTGCACCACCTCCGCGAGGCCCAGCACCCGGGCCGCCCGGGCCAGTTCCGCGACGCGCGTGTCTCCGAGCGCGGCGTCGGTGTCGCCAGCCCGCAGGTCGCCTCGGGTGGCACACACGAGCGTCACCCGCGCGCCCCGCGCCGCACAGGCGGCCAGCAGGCCACCACTCGCCAGCGACTCGTCGTCCGGATGCGCGAAGACGGCCACGAGCGAGCGTCCGGCGAACCCGTCCGCGCCCGGCGCGCCCACCTCAGGCCCCATCGCGTCCTGCCCTCCCGGGCACCGACCGGGCACCGCGCGCCCGCGCCAGCACCTGGTGGTAGACCGCCTCGTACGCCTCGACCATCCGCGCCACATCGAACCGGGCCTCGAAGCACCGCCGCACCTCGCGGCGATCCAGGGCCAGCACCCGGGGCAACCCGTCGACCAGGGCCTCCAGCGAGGCGAACACGCCCCCGCTGGCGCCGTCGTCCACGATCTCGCGCACCGCGCCGCGATCGAGGGCCGCCACGGGAGTGCCGCACGCCATCGCCTCGATGAGCACCAGCCCGAACGGCTCGTCGGCCTGCACGGGGTACAGGAGCGCGCGCGCGCCGCCGAGCAGGGCCACCTTGCCGGCATGGTCGACCTCGCCGGCACAGACCACCTGCCGGCCGTCCACGAGCGGGCGGACGTGCGCGTCGTAGTACTCGTTCTCCGCCGCCGCCAGCACCAGCCGCAGGCCGGCGCGCGTCGCCACATCGATGGCCTGGAGCACGCCCTTGCCCTCGGTGAAGCGGCCGAGGAAGAGGACGTAGTCGTCCGGCTGCGCGCGGAACGGGAGCGCGGCAGGGTCCAGCCCGTGATGGACGACGCCAGCCACGTGGAGTCCGGCCAGGCGGGACGCCTGGTACGCGGAGATGGCCACGAAGGGCGCCGCCGGGTACCTCGCCCAGAGCGCCACCTCCGACGGGTCCGGGTCGTGGTGGAGCGTCTGCACGAGGGGCGTCGCACACAGACGGGAGAACGCCAGGGCCATCGGCCAGTACATGGCCTGGCAGTGCACCAGATCGAAGTCCGCGGCGCGCTCGACCGCGGCCGCCACATTGAACAGCTCGCACGCTTCCCAGGGCCAGAGCGAGAGGTCCTCCGCGTAGCCCCGCGGAAAGGTCGCGTGCAGGGAGGCCGTCGTGCGGGACGTGCCCGTGGCGAAGAGCGTCACCTCGTGGCCGCGCGCGACGAGGCCGTCGGTGAGCTGGGCCGTCATCAGCTCCACCGAACTCGAGCGCGGAGGCGGCACCGACGTGGCCACCGGACCCACCTGCGCAATCCGCAGCGGCCGCCCTACCCGCATGCCACCTCGAGCAACGGGGCCAGGACGCGCGATGCCTCGAAGTGCTCACGCGCGATCTCGGTCGCGCCCCGCGCATGCTGGTCGCGGTCCGCCTCGATCCGGGCGAGTCCGTCCACCGCTTCTTCCGGTGTCGAGAAGGCGAGGAGCCCGTTGCCCGCCGGCAGGTGCGCGCTCCATCCGGTGTCCTGCACGAGGGCCGGACGCCCCGCGGCGAGGTAGCACTCGGTGCGATCGCTGAACCAGCCCGAACGACGGGACACGTAGGCGTGCTTCGCCACGCCGAACTCGGCCATCGAGCCCTGGATGAACGCACGGTAGTCCCACGGGGAGCGTGAGACCTGCATGGCGTCCACGGTGTGCCAGCCGTGGGCCCGCAGCAGGTCGCGCGGGCCGTTGACGGCCAGCTCGAAGCGCGCCGGGGTGCGCGACGGCAGATCGAGCAGCTTGAGGAACTCCCGATCCTTGTTGCCGTCCACGTCGGTGAAGCTCTCGATGCGCCAGGTCATCACCGTGGTGAAGCGGTCGCCCGCCGGGCGCGGCGTCGCCCACTGCTCGATAGTGACCGGCTGCCAGGTGTGGTGCCAGGTGAGGCCGCTGGTGGGCACGTCGCAGGCCGGTGTCCCGATGTTCGCCCCGAACGTGAACAGCGCGTCGAACCCGCGGAAGAACTCGACGTACCAGGGCTCGCCCTTCGCGATGGCCAGCTGGGTGAAGACCGGGTCGGAATCGATGAAGGCCTTGCGGGGAATCCGCGCGTACTCGTCGCGCCAGAACCAGGAACCGCCCGACAGGTTGATGTAGAGGTCCGCGTCACGGCAGAAGCGCAGCACGTCGTCCTTCGACATCCCGTGATAGGTGCCGTCGTAGTTCACGAAGCTCCAGTGCCGGCCCAGGCCGAACGGGTCGAGCGCCTGGTGGATGTAGCGCGTGCCGTAGCCCGGGTCCAGCGAGATCGCATCCTGATCGGGGTCGTAGATGCACTCGCCCGTGTCCTCGATGTAGAGCACCTCGTGACCGAGGGCCCGCAGGCCGAGCAGGTACATGAGCGAGCACCAGGTGACGCCACCAAACGGGTAGCGGGCGACGATGCCCGCGAAGACGACCTTCATCCCGCCGCCTGGATCAGTTCCTCGATGGTGGCGGGCTCGTCGAGCGACCGTCCCACGCGCAGCAGCTGGCACATCCGCCGGTACAGGTCGCTCGAGGCGAGCAGGTCGTGGTGCGTGCCCTGCGCCATGATGCGGCCATCGTACAGCACGAGAATCCGGTCCGCATCCTGGATGGTGGACAGGCGGTGCGCAATCACCAGCGTCGTGCGCCCCTGTCGCAGGCGGCGCAGGGCGGCGAACACCGCCTCCTCCGACAGCGCGTCGAGCGAGGACGTCGGCTCGTCGAGGATCAGGATCGGGGCGTCCTTGAGCAGGGCCCGCGCAATGCTCAGGCGCTGCCGTTCGCCGCCCGACAGGGCGGCGCCCGCTTCCGACACGGGCGTGGCGTACCCCTCCGGGAGGCGCATGATGAAATCGTGCGCGTGCGCGGCCCGGGCGGCCGCCTCGACCTGGGCATCGCTCGCCTGGAGGTTGCCGTACCGGATGTTGTCGGCCACCGTCCCGCCGAACAGGACGGGTTCCTGCAGCACGATCGCGATGCGCTCCCTGAGCCCGCGCAGGCCGTAGCGTGCCACGTCCACCCCGTCGATCAGCACGTGCCCGTCGGTCGGATCGAAGAAACGCGGCACCAGGCTGGCGAGGGTGGACTTGCCCGCTCCGGTGAGCCCTACGAGCGCCACCATCTCGCCGGGCCTGGCCACGAAGCTGATGTCGCGGAGCACGGGCACGTCGGGGCGATAGGAGAAGCCGACGCGGTCGAAGCGAATCTCGCCGGCCAGACCCGAGGCGTCCACGGCGCCTTCGGCGTCGAACGCCTCCGGCGCATGCCCGAGCACCTCGCGCACGCGGCGCGCGCTGGCGACGGCGTTCTGAAGCGAGCCCACGGTGTGCGCGATGGCCGAGAGCGGCCCGTAGACGGCGCCCAGATACGCCACCACCACGAGCAGCGAGCCGAGACTCAGCTCGCCGCGCAGCACGTGGATGCCGCCCATCACGAGCACCAGCGCCGTGCCGGCGAGGGTGAGGGCGGTGACCACGAAGGTGAAGAGCGACTCCTGCCACGTGTAGCGCAGCCTGGCCCGCATCGTCTCGTCCCCGACGCGGGCGAAGCGCTCGAGTTCGTGGTCCTCGCGGGCAAACCCCTTGACGACCTTGATCGACGACAACACTTCGTAGAGCCGCTCGACGAGGCCCGACTCCAGTTCCTTGACCCGCTCGGCGCGGTCCACCATGCGCGCCGAGTAGAAGCGCAGGCTCGCGTACAGGAACGGCACGACGGCGAGCGCGAGCAGCGCGAGCGCGGCGTCGAGCCGCAGCAGCACGACGAACATGGCAACGAGCGTCAGGCCGGCGGTGGCCAGCGGCAGCCAGCCGCTCATCACGAGGTCGTGAATGCAGTAGGCGTCCGACTCCAGCCGGTAGACGGAGTCGGCGGTGCGGGCCGACAGATGGTGTCGCAGCCCGAGCGCCTGGAGGTGCGAGAGCAGGCGGCGGCGCAGCGTGTAGACCATGCGCTGCCCCGTGTCCACCTGCACCTGCGTGTTCGCCATGGACACGGCCTGCGCCGCCACCTGCAGCAGGAAGCCGCCGACGACGATCGCCACGAGCAGCGCGACGGGCGACGGGCCGAGCGTCGCCTGCACCAGGTCGGCGAAAGCCGGCGGCAACGGCGCGCCGGCGAGGACGTTGTCCACCACCAGCTTCATGGGCCACGGCGCGAGCAGGCCCAGGACCACCTCGGCCAGGGCCAGGCCGCCCAGCCAGACCACCCGTCCCCGCCAGGGTGTGAGAAACGAGAGGGTCCAGGCAAACAGCGACATCCGCCTAGGTGACCTTCCGTCGCCGTGGCGTGGTGGCCTCCACCGGGGCGGGCGCTGGAGCGTCGCGCAGGCGCACGGCCGAGAGCGCCCCGGTGTCGCTGGCCACGTACAGCCAGCCATCGGGACGATACGCGAGCCGTGTGGGCGACACGAACTGGCGGGGGCCTCCCACCGTGGCCATCAACCCGCCGGGCAGCACCACGCGCACGCTGCCGTTGTGGTAGTCCGCGATGTACAACGTGACGGCGCCGCCCGACGCGGTGGCCAAGGCCAGGCCTGCCGGGGCAGACAGGGTCGCGTGTACGGCCGGGCCGCCGTCGCCACCCAGGCCGGCCGTGCCGGTGCCCGCCACCGTCTCGATGACGCCGGTGGCGCCGTCCACGCGGCGCACGCGGTGATGCCCCATGTCCGCGATATAGAGATCCCCGTTGGGCGCCAGCGCGAGATCGGCTGGCCGATCGAGGTGCGCCAGCAGGGCCGGTCCGCCGTCGCCAATCGCATCGGCCTCGCCCGTGAGTCCGTCGCCCGCCACGGTGCGGATGTGCCCGGTCGCCTGGGCGACCACCCGGACGCGGTTGTTGAGCGTGTCGGCGATGTAGACATCCCCGTTGGCCGCCACCGCCACGGCGGCGGGTCCGTGCAGCGACGCCTCGATGGCTGGACCCAGATCGCCGGCGAAGCCCGAGTCGCCGGAGCCGGCCACCAGCGTCACCGCACCCGTGGCCCGGTCGATGCGACTGATCCGATCGTTACGCGCATCGGCCACGAAGACGTCGCCGTTGGCCGCCACGGCCATGTCGGCCGGGCTCTGGAAGGGCAGGCCCGTATCACTGCGCGCGAGTTCGATGGTGCTCGAGAGCCGCTCGTCGAACACCCGGGGATCGAGCCGGCGGATCACGCGGTCGCGTGCATCGCTCAGCACGAGTTCCCCGTCGGGCGCCATGGCCAACGCGGCCGCGCCGTCGAAGTCCGGTTCCGTGCCCGTCGCCTGCCCGACCGCGGAGGTCGCCACCGGGCGAAGGCGCGCGACCACGACATCGCGCACGATGGATGCGCCGGTGAGCAGCGCGCTGAGCCCGAGCGCGATCGCCACCACGGCCTGCATCGCCTGCGACAGCGTGGCGGGCCGGAGGGTGACGCGACGTGCACGCGCGGTGCCGGCCGTCCGCGGCATCGGGATCATGCCCGCACCCGCCGCGGCACGTTGCACGGCCTGCCGCGCAAGGGCGGACGCGGTGGTGGTCTGCCAGACCGCCCGGGCGAAGATGGCGCCGACGCCCGAGACCGACGCGATGCTGAGCCAGGGCCACCGCAGCGCCACCGCCGCGCTCGTCATGGCCACGGCCAGCAGGCCCAGGGCGAGCGCCACGACCACGCCGCGCTGGGCCGGACGCAGCCGGAGCCCCGAGCGCAGCAGGACGCGCCCGCCGCCGTGCTCCTCGATGAGGACGCGCAGGTCGAGCCAGCCCCAGGTCCCGAGCGCGATGCTCACGTCACGGTCCGCGCGCCAGCCGTCATCGATGGCCACCTGCCGCGCGGGCCGTGACGCCCGCAGCAGCCCGGCCACTTCGGCCAGCAGGGCCGACGGCGAGATCCAGGTCTCGCCCCAGAACGTCTCCTCGTGCGCGCCGCCCACCAGGCCGATCACCGCCGCCCCCAGGTCCTGGCGACTGGGCGACAACGGCTTCCAGGGCAGCCGGGTGACGCGGTCGGGTTCGACAACCAGTGGCGGCGACAGCAGACCCTTGACGCGGCCGTAGAAGCGCGCGAAGGGCTGAATGAGGTGCAGCCAGCCAATCAGGGCGCGATGCCGGAACCGGCTGGCCTCGGCGCCGATCGTGGGCAGCCCGCGCAGGTCGGCGTTCCAGCCGAAGGCGGCACACCGCGCCAGCGTGATCAACCAGCCCGCCACCCCGGCCAGCAGCAGCAGGACCGCGCTGCCGGGGAACGGACTGGCGAGTGCCAGGGCGCCCACCGCGCAGAGCACGGTGGAGACGAGCAGCCAGCGGGGCGAGTGCGGGAGGAACTGGAACGCGTGGACGTCGGTGCGGTAGACCGAGGGGAACGCGGCGGTGCCCCAGACGCCGGTATTGACCCGGCGCCCGGACAGCGACCGGACGAACGGCAACGGGCTGTAGATGCGGCCGCGCCACACCATGCTGCCGTGGACGAACTTCTCGGGGTGGTGCGCGTCGAGCCAGGTCTCGCCTTCGCCGTAGCCGACCTGCTGCCGCCAGTAGGCCTGCACCGAGGTGCGGTGATGGTGCCAGACGAGCGCCGAGGGCGCGAAGCCGATCTGCTGCCCCTTGGCCTGCAGCCGCCAGCAGACGTCCACGTCGTCGCCGGCACGCAGGAACACGGGGTTGAACCCCCCGATGGCCAGCAGCGCCTCGCGGCGGTAAGCCATGTTGCAGCCGGGCACGTGCTCCGCGATCCGGTCGTCGAGCAGCACGTGCGTCGGTCCGCCGGGCGCACGCGCGACGCACTGCGCCACGAAGGGATCGTCGTGGGGTACGACATTGGGCCCACCGGCCGCGACCACGTCCGAGTGCAGGAACGGCTGCACGAGGTACGTCAGCCAGTCGGGATCCACGCGCACGTCGGCATCGGTATACGCGACGATCTCGCCCCGTGCGTGCGACAGCCCGACGTTGCGCGCCGCGCTCAGCCCCGCGTTGGGCGTGTCGAGCACGCGGACCCCGGCGTAGCGCCGGGCGATGGCGCTGGTGGCATCGGTGGAACCGTCATTGACCACCACGATCTCGACGTCGGGGTAGGTGAGGCCGGTCAGCGCCGTGAGGCAGTCGTCGAGGGTATCGGCTGCGTTGTACGCGCAGACGACCACCGAGACCGACGGCCAGGCCTGCTGTGCCTCGCGTGGAAACGGCGCCTCGGCGAACGCCTGCGCAACGGCCGCCAGGGCGGGCTTGGGCTGTCGATCGCGATCCACGAGACCGAAGGCCCAGTCCTCGACCGCCTGGCCGCCACGCCACCATTCGTCGGTCCACGAATAGGCCACCGCGCCGCAGAGCCCTTCGCGAAACGCCGCCCGCAGGTGCATGGAGGTGATGGCCGCCTGCCCGTCCAGTCCCTCACGCAGGCTGTCGGCGCCGGCCTCGGCCAGCAGGAGCGGCTTGTGCCCCGCGATCTGCTGCAGCCGCGCGAGATAGGCGCGCAAGTCCGTCTCGCGGTGCAGGTAGACGTTGAACGAGGCGACGTCGTAGCACTCGGTGTCGAGGTACTCGGTGGGCGGATAGTTCACGTAGGTGAGCAGCGCCGCCGGGGCGGCCGCCTTCACCTCGTCGTAGAGCCCCCGCAGGAACCGCTCGACGGCCGGCTCCCCGTGCCAGCGGACGACGGACGGGGGGATCTCGTTGCCGAGCGCGAACAGCAGGGCCGCCGGATGGCCGGCCAGCGAGCGTACGGTGGCGGCCGCTTCCCTGCGGATGCGGCGGGCGGCCCGACGGTCGTCGAGGAACGCGACGTGCTGGGCCCAGGGGATGCCGACGATCAGGCGGAGGTCGTGCCGGGCCGCCTCGTCGAGCACGGCGGGGGACGGCACGGTGTAGAGCCGGACCGTGTTGATGCCCGCCGCCTGCATGGCCTGGAAGTCCTGAGCCACCCGCGCGGGGGCCGGGAACTGCTCGCCCCGGACGTCAGGCGCAAATGTCCCATAGGCGACGCCCTTGATGAGGAAGCGGCGGTCGCCGGCACGCAGGAACTTGCCGTCTACGGTTGGGTGGGTCACGACACGTCTCGCCCAGCGATCTTACCGGCAAGACCGGGCAGCCACGAAAGGTTCCGCCGGCGGCAAGCCCAGCTGAACGAGCTGACCATCCAGGCGGCGGCGTGGTGCAAATGCCTCACGAGACGGTTTCGGTCGCAGGCCGCCATCCCTTCAGGCGATCGCGGCTACGACGTCAGCCGGCGTGGGCGCTCGGCGTAGACCGGGCCCCAGGGCCTCGAGGAGGCCCGGGGCACGGGCGCGGTTACTGGCAGGTGTCGGCGATCGATCGGGTCTGGCTGACGTTGAGGCCGCCAACCCCGCCCTCGCCGATCAGCAGGCCGGTCACGGCCATCCGGTGGCCCGCGAAGCGCTGCAGCGAGGTGACGACGAACTTCAGGTCGAAGGCCTGCTCACCCAGGGCCACCGTCGCCGGATCCACACCGGTCTCGCGGCCCATCATGCGCGCGGGCCTGGCGGCCCGGGTGATCCGCCAGGCGTTGCGCCCCTCGCCGGCCTCGAGGCAACCCACCACCTGCACGAGCGTCCCTTCGGGAAGGGGGCCGGGGCCCTCCTTCCTGATGATCGCCACCCCCTTGGCCGACTCGGCACTCAGCTCGGACGACCCGGCTGGGAATCCGTTGGTCCTGAGGATGTGGGCGACGATGTCGGCGTAGGTGTTGGGGTTCAGGGAGCCGGCGAGCGAACCGTCCTCCGAGGCAGGCATGTTCTGGCTGATCTGGCGCAGCAGATAGTCCACCGTCGTCTCGCGCCAGTCGTTCCAGAAGACGTCACCGGTGAGCGGCTTGCCCTCACCGCCCGCCAGGTTGCCGCCGTGACACTCGGCGCAGTTGGAGCCGTACGCCACCTGGCCACGGTCTGCCTGGCCGTCTGTGTACGCCCCGTCCCACACGGAACGTCCCTGCGCCGGTGCCGGCTGCTGTCCCGCACGCAGGACGACCACCGCCGAGGTCGCCAGGAACACCACGCCCGCCGCGAGAATCAACCTGCGGGCCCGCACGCCGAGGATGTTGTGGAGTCGCATAACCGTGGATCATAAAGGCGCCGGCGGGTTCTGTCGAGTCCACGGCCAGCCCCTTCTTCCCCCGGGGCGATTTCCCGAAGCCCTGTGTGCGGTCAGCGCTCGAGGCGGCTCCCGGCGGCACTGCGCGTGCGCCAGCCGGTGACGGCGACGATGCCCGCAGCACAGCACGCGATCCGCTGCCCGGCGTCGCGTTCGTACGGTGTCCCGCGTCGCCGCGCCGAGAGCCGCGAAGGATCGAGAGCGCCGACATGCGACGCCGAAGCGCGCACGACGCTAGTTGGTGATCTGCCGCACCTGCGCGGAGATGCCGGTCTGGCCGGCTGTGGAGGCATTCGCGCCTGACCTCAGCCCCCCAGCGCCGCCAGGCCCCGGCGTGATCTGGTTGTTGCCGCTGAACGAGCTGCCGGCGCTCAGCAGGATCCCGATCGAGGGACCTCCGGAACCGGACCCGGCATCGCCGCTTCGCCCACCGCTGCCGCCACGCCCGCCGCTGCCGCCAGACCCCTGGAAGCCGCCGTCGCTGCCGCCAGCACCGCCGGCGCCACCCGCGCCGCCAGCGGCGCCCAGTCCGCCGGCCCCCCCGGCGCCGCCACGACCAGTCGTGATCGTGTTGCCGTCGATGGTGGCCTGGCTCGACCCGGCGAGCACGATGCCGAACGACCCGAGGCCGCCCTGGCCGCCGGTCGCCGACCGGCCGCCTTCGCCACCCTGGCCGCCGCCGCCGCCACCACCAGCGGTGGACGTCAGGCCGAGCGCTGCGCCCGTCCCCCCGCCCCCACCGCCGCCGCCACCGCCGCCGCGACCGCCGACCTCGCCGCTGCCGCCGGTGCTGGGCTCGTACTGCCCGCTGGCACTCAGCGTCCCGAACTGCGCCGCCGGGGCGCCGTGCCGTCCGTCGCTTCCCGACACGCCGGCCTCCCCAAAGACACCGTTCCCTCCCTTGCCGAGAAATCCGGCGGAGAAGCCGCCTCTGCCCCCGGCGCCGGCCGTACCCAGGCCGCCGGAGCCGGGCACGATAGTGCCCGCGTCTCCAGTGCTGCCATTGCCACCAATGGAGCTGTCGGAACTGGCACCGCGGCCCCCAGCGCCGCCGTTGCCGCTGCCGGCGCCACCATTGCCCGACTGCCCACCCGCCCCACCGGCGCCCGAGCCGCCCGTGTTGGTGCCCCTGGCACCGGCAGCGCCGGGCTGCCCCGCGGTACCGTTGGCGCCCCCACCCCCCGGGAGCGCGTCTCCCGCGACGATTCGGTTGCGAATGATCTCCATGCCGGTCGCGTTGACGAGGATCACCGCCGCGGTGTTGCCCCCGAACTGCGTGCCGGTCTCGATGGTCAGGTCCTGCAGGCCGGCCCCGGTGACGTTCTGCGCGGTCACGACAGGGGCCTGCCCCGTGATGACGCTGGTGAAGTTGGCCGTGTCCTGCGCCCAGGTGTCAGGGTTGAACCCGCCGACCAGCCGCACGCCCGACGGCAGCGCAATCCGCTCGTTGTAGGTGCCACCTGCCAGGCGCACCACGCCACCCCCCGCAGCCGCCGCCCGCTCGATGCCACGCATCAGCGTCCGTACCGGCGCGACCTGCGTGCCGGAGTTCGTGTCGTCGCCGCGCGAGCTCACGAAGAACACGTTCGCGGCAGGTGGAGGAGGCGGCGGTGGCGGTGGGTCAATGGTGGGATCGGTGACGCCGTTGCCGCCGCCGCCACCGCAGGCCGCCACGAAGAGGGCGCCAAGGACCACGAGGAAGGACCACACACGACGGGAACGGAACGGGAAGCGGCGGGAGGCGGACACTGCGATCACGAACGAACTCCTGCAAGGTGGGGCCTCGTCGTGCCCCGGGCGTCTGAAGGCGCAATTGTAGCCCGCTGAGCTGGAGGTCTGCAGCAGCCAGGAACGGCGCTCCGAGGATGGGGAACTGCCCGGTCGTACCTGCACAGGACTGCGCGCCGCGGCGGCCTGAACTCAGGTCCAGAAGGCGAGGCGGCGCCACGTCCCGGCATCCCGCCCAGCGCCGGCGGCGCGGTGGAAGTGGAGCATTCGCCCCCCGGGCTCGCCATCGTCTGGGGGCGAGAGCGCGAATCCCTGAGACAGCAGCGTACGGGTCAGAGCGTCCGCGCCGTCGTCGCCACGCACGGCGACGAGCACCGAGCGGAGGCGCTCGTCGCCCAGCACGGTCGCAGCACCCGCCAGCACCGACGCCGCCTGACGGGCCGACCCGATGCGGAGCGCGTTGGCCGGCGGCAAGCCATGCCGGGCCACGACGTCGTCGAGCCGTTCGGCGCAGACCGGTTGCACGTAGGAGGCGCCCGCCGGGTCGGCACGCGGCCGCCACCGGTCGGCCCGCAGGCTGTGGTGATCGTCGCCGGCCGCGTGCGGGTACTGGAGTTCCAGCAGGCCCGTGTGCGCGCCGAGCGCGACCGGCAGGGGGATGACCGCCCGGCCGCAGCCGTTCAGCAGTACGTTGTCGCACAGGTGCGCGAACGCGGCGAACCCTGGCTCGAACGCCACGCTGAGTGCGCCGCGCGCCACCGCCGCCACGAGCGCACACGTCCCGACGCCCGCGCCGATGTCGTACACGACATCGCCAGGCTGCACGTCGGTATCGAGCCATCGGTGCACGTGGGGGTCGAGCTTCACGCGGCCGTGCCGGACGTGCTTGCGCGTTTCGGGCGTGGCCCGCACCAGCACCCGCGCGCCGGCATAGGCGATCGGCAGCGCGTCGGGTGACGCCGTGCCCAGGCTGGCCAGGGCGCCGCCGTCGTGCGCCTCGCCGGGCAGCAGGTCCGACGCGACCGTCTCCGGTCCTTGAGCACCGGCCGACACGTCTCCCGCTCCGGGCTGCACACGCGCCGCGGCCACGGCGACGCACCGGGCCGCGAGTTCGTCGGCCAGCAGTGCCGACACCGGCTGGTCGCCGCGCGGACGCAGGAAGGCCCGGATGAAACGCGCGATGGCGCCGCCGTCGGGCGGTGCCTCCAGCGCGTCGGCGAGTTGCGCTGCGTGCGCATCGAGGTCGGGCGCGCAGTGGACGAACCCTCCATGCTCGTGCAGCAGGTAGTTGAAGTGCAGCGTGTCCGACTGACCGTCGCTCACCCGTGCGGTGAAGACGGGACGTCCGGCGATGCCCGCCTCGAGTTCGGCGCTCGTGTTCAGTCCCACCACGGCGGCGGCATGGTGCAGGCACTCGAAGAAGGCCTGCTGCGTGCGGTAGGTGGTGCGGAGCACGATGGCGCCGGGATCTTCGAACGGCCGCTGGACCCACCCGCTGGCCTGGGGCATGTCCCGCCAGCCCACCGTCTCGACCTCGCCACCGTCCATGATGTCCACGTCGGGGTGCGGACGGATGATCACGTTGCAGGTGCGGAGCACGTCACGTGGGGACCGACGCAGCGCGGCGAGCCAGGTGCGGATGAAGGGCACCTCGCTGCCGGCCACGAAGCGCGACGAGCACACATAGAGGAGCGTGGGCCGCGCGGGGTCGAGACCGAGCGGCCGGAAGAACTCGGGCCTGGACACGGCCGGGCGCAGCGTGAAGAACTCATCGAAGCGCGGGGCGCCGACCACCACCACGCGATCGGCGGGCACGTCGTGCAGCGCACCCGCCTCGGTGCGCTGGTGCTCGTTCCACACGAACAGGAGATCGGGCATCACGTGCAGCGCGCCCTTCGTGCTGAGATTGTCCCAGCTGAAGAGCAGCATCCAGGCCGGAATGCCGAGGGCGCGGGCCGCCTTCACGAAGTCGGCCTGGGCAGAGCCGAAGTGCACGCCCGGCGTGACCAGCACCACGTCGGGCGCGTGACGCGCGATGAACTCCCGGTGCAGCGCGTCGGCGGGGATCGACGCCTCCACCAGCGCCAGCAGACGGCGCAGCCGCGCGGCCCGAGCGGGATCGGCCGCGGCGAGGTCGAGGCCGGAGGCCGTGCCCGACAGCACCAATTCCTTCTCGAGCTTCTCGAGCGCCCGCTGGCGGAGCTTCCCGGCGCCCGCATACGGCGCCCGCGAGTACTGCAGCCAGTCGCGCAGGCTCCGCACGAGCGGCGCCTCGGTGCGCCAGGCGTCCCCGCGCGCGGCAGGTGCCGTGGCCAGCGACAGGCCGGGGGCGCCGAGTTCCTGCACGATCCGGGCGTCGATGGCGGGCGTGCGGTCCTGCACCACCAGCACCACCTCGTGTCCGTCCGCCAGCAGACGGGCCACGGCGCCCTGGAACGTGTCGATGTTCTTCTTCTGCTTGGCGATGAACAGGAAGCGCATGGTGATGCCGCCGCGGGATCGCACTCACCGGAGCGGACGGACCTCATGATACATGTCCGCTGGTGGGCCGGCGGGGAACGACCCGGGCATCACAGGCGGGCGTCGCACCGGCCCGTCCGGACAGGACGTGAGCGCGGCGGAGTCCCGCCCTCGTGCCACACCGATGCGCCCGGTCGAGGCGACTGGCGCCGTGCGCGCATCGCGCTAGCGGCAGCGCTCGAACGCGGGCAGGTGATTGAGCCGCGAGGCGGCCTGATTGTTGGTGAACACGGTCCGAACGTCCGCGGGAAGCGCCCCCTGCAGGAGGTCGTCGTACATCGCGATGTTCTCGCGTTCCGCGACCGCGCCCGCCGTACACGCGGCGGCCACGCTCGAGAAGTGTGGCACCGTGCCGGCTGACGTGCTGCTGGCCGGCACAGCCAGCCCGCGGATCGAGAAGAGCCGCGCGATGGCTGCCGAGTGCCGTTCCTCGGCCGTGAGCACGTTCACGAAGGGCACGACGGGTCCGAAGTCCGCCACGACCCCTTCGTAGGTGGCCTCTGCGCGAAACTCATCCTGAATGGCCCTCGTCAGCAGTCCTTCGAGGACGGCGACAGAGACTTGTGGGCCCTGGACCGAGGACGGTGCAGTGGGTGTATCACCGCAGGCGGCCAGGCCGGCACCGACCGTGACGACAGCGAGAGCGAGTATCCGAGTAAACGTCATGGATTTGACCTCCACACGCTACAGAGTCCCGCGGGGCGCCCCGGGATTCACTCGGCTCTCGATCGTGAATTCTCCGCGGCCGCTTGCGAGATTCCGCACCTCGCGCATCCCCGATCGGCACGCACAGGCAGTCGCACGTCGCCCCCGTGGGTGCCGTGGGCTGGCGCGCCGCTTGCTGCACCACGAGCGGGAGGTGTGGGCGTGAGCAACCAGACAGAGCGCAGCGCCGGAGGGCATCCGCGCTCCGGCGTCATCGCAGGGCCGTCGCGACGTTCGCCCATGCCCGCGATATCGCCGTGGGGTCGTCGCATGGGAAGGATGCTCGCCCTGACGATGCTGCTGATGCTCGTCCCCCTCGTCTCGGGCGCCCAGACGTCGGGCAGCGAGTGGGAGCGCGGCACCACGATCGCCGTGTTCGGCGGCGCCGCGTCGGCTGAGGGCACTACGCCCGCAGGCGGCTTCGGCGCAGGCTGGGAGCTCACGCCACACCTCACGCTCGACGGCAGCGGCTGGTGGCTGGGTGAGGGGCGCGGCACCACGTCGTTCGCCGTGCTCCTCGGGGGCCGCGTCACGCTCGTGCCGGCACAGCGGGTGATGCCGTTCCTGTCCGGCGGCTTCGGGGTCCACCATGCCTCGGTGGACCTCGGGAATCGGGACGTGCCCGACTTCTACCGCTCCCGGACGGACACGGGAGGCGGCACGCTGCAGGGCACGCAGGCCTTTACCGATGCGGCCTGGGCCGTCGGAGCCGGCCTCGACATCGTCGTCCGGCAGCACCTGTCGATCCGGCCGGAGATCCGGATGGTCGCGGTGTCAGCCGAGGAGCGGACACGCCGGGTGGCGGTGTGGGGCGTGCACGTGGCCTACCACTTCGAGGACCGCTTCGTCACGCCCTGAGCGCGGGCGCCTCCGACGGACGGGTCGCGCGAGACGCGGTCGGTGATTCGGCCGCACCACGCCGACCCGGCCCTCCGGCCCTCCGGCTCGACGACGCGGGAAAGCGGGGCGGCGGGCACCGCTGACCAGACTGTCGCCGTCGCGTCGCTTGCAAGTCGGACCGCGTCGGCGTGTTGCGGCCGAATCACCGACCGCTAGCGCGACATGATGCGGCGGATCTCGTCGCGGTCCTTCGCGCCGGGCACGCCGTCGCCCGCCTCGTAGCCGAACAGATCGGCCACCGTCCGCGACCCGAACCGGCCGTCGAGCAGCTCGAGCTGATCGGCCGTCACCAGCGCCGGATGCTCCGCGCCGCACGCGCGCGACAGGGCCAGCAGTTCCTGGCGCAGGTTCACGATGTAGTTGGCCACCCGGACCGACTTCAGGGTGGGGTCGAGCCCGCGCACCAGCCACCGGTTCTGCGTGGCCACGCCCGTCGGGCAGTGGTTGGTGTGGCAGCGCTGCGCCTGGATACAGCCGACCGCGATCATGGCCTCGCGGCCGACGTTGACCAGGTCGCATCCGAGCGCGAACGCAAAGAGGGCGGACTCCGGGAAGCCCAGCTTGCCAGACCCGGCAAAGACCACCCGCTCGTGCAGCGTGTGCTCGGCGAAGATGCGGTGCACGCGCCCGAAGGCCACCTTGAAGGGCAGCGCAACGTGGTCCGAGAAGACGAGGGGCGCTGCGCCCGTGCCCCCTTCCCCGCCGTCGATGGTGATGAAATCCACCCCGCGGCCGCCAGCGGCCATCAGCGAAGCGAGCTGACGCCAGAACGAGGAATCGCCGACGGCCGACTTGATGCCGACCGGCAGGCCGGTCTCGGCGGCGATGGCCTCGACGAAGTCGAGCAGGCTGTCCGCATCGCGGAACGCGGTGTGGGCCGCCGGACTCACGCAGTCCTGATCGAGGCGGATGCCGCGAATGGCCGCCACTTCCCGCGTGATCTTCGCCTGCGGGAGAAGCCCGCCCAGCCCGGGCTTGGCCCCCTGACTCAGCTTGATCTCGATCGCCCGGATCTGGGGCGTCTGGGCCACGCGCTCCTTCAGCCGCTCCATGCTGAACCGGCCGTCGAGTTCGCGACAGCCGAAGTAGCCGGTGCCGATCTGCCAGATGAGGTCGCCACCGTGCAGGTGATATGAGGCGATGCCGCCCTCCCCCGTGCTCTGCAGGCAACCCGCCAGCTTCGCCCCGCGATTGAGCGCCTCGACGGCCGGGCCGCTGAGGGAGCCGAAGCTCATGCCCGAGATGTTCACCACCGAGGCCGGGCGGAAGGCCAGGGGACGGCCGCGGAAGCCACCGATGACCTTTGCGGCCGGGATGGCGTGGTCCGGATCGTACCCGGGCTCGCCCAGATGGGGAGAGTGGACGGGAAAGGCCTGGTGCTTGATCACCAGGTAGTTCGGCGCCATCTCCATCTCGTTGTCCGACCCGAAGCCGAAGTAGCTGTTCTCCCGCTTGGAGGAGGCATACACCCAGCGCCGCTGGTCGCGGCTGAACGGGCGCTCCTCGTTGTTGTTGGTGACGATGTACTGGCGCAACTCGGGCCCGATGGCCTCGAGCCAGTACCGGAAGTGCCCGACGATCGGGAAGTTGCGGAGAATGGCGTGCTTGCGTTGGGTGAGATCGTAGGTGACCCACGCCGCCAGACCCGCCAGGACAATCCAGGGAAGCACTGCCGTCAAGCGTTCCATCTTTGGGCAGCCGGATTCAAGTGCCGTGTCCCGCCGCCCGCCTCCCCGCACGCTGCAGGGAGTGGACTGAGGAACGCGGCGCGGATGTCGATAACCGACCAGGATGGGTCAGGGGACGACAGGGCGACAGGACGGGCTGGATACCGAGGTCCGGTGGCTCCACGGGCCCTGGCTCGACCTCGTGGTGGGCTGCGCCGCGTGGTCGGCCCCCCTCATCCTGCTCGCGGACGGCGCCTCACAGGCGGGCACCAGGGCGTGGGGGGTGGCCTTCTATGCCTTGGCCCTCGTTCTGAACTACCCGCACTACATGGCCACGGTGCACCGGGCCTACGGGCAGTCCCGCGAACGGGACCGCTACCGTGCCTTCACCGTGCACCTGACCCTCCTGTTCGGTGCCGTGGCCGTGGCGGCGCACGCCTGGCCCCTGCTGCTCCCCTGGATCTTCACGCTCTACGTGACGTGGAGCCCCTGGCACTACACGGGACAGAACTTCGGGCTCCTGATGCTCTTCGCGCGGCGCAACGGCACCGCCCCGTCGGCTCGCGAGCGGTGGGCGCTCTACACGGCCTTCGCCAGTTCGTATCTGCTGTTCTTCCTGAGCGCGCACACGGGCATCTCGACCGACCCGCTGCTCATCTCGCTCGGGCTGCCGGCGTGGCTGGCCGCACCGGCACGGCTCGTCCTGCTGGGGGTGTTCGCGGGCGTCGGCGGCGTGGCCGTCCTGCGAATCGCCCGGCGCGCGGGGGCACAGGCGGCCGCGGCCCCCCTGACGCTCTTCCTGACGCAGGGCCTGTGGTTCGTGCTGCCGTCGGTGCAGGCGCTGCTCGGCGGCGCCCAGGCGCCCGCCACACGCTACTCCACCGGCATCCTGGCGGTGATGCACTCGGCGCAGTACCTGTGGATCACCAGCCACTACGCGCGGAAGGAGGCGGCGAGCCGCGCCGAGGGCGCCTGGCGTCCGTGGTCGTATGCCGGGGTCCTGGTGCTCGGCGGCATCGCGCTGTTCGTCCCGACACCGTGGGTGGCGAGCTACCTGCTGGGCATGGAGTTCACGACGTCGGTGCTGATCGTCTCGGCGGTGGTCAACCTGCACCACTTCATGCTCGACGGCGCCATCTGGAAACTTCGCGATCACCGCGTCGCCTCGCTCCTCATCGGGCACGGTCGGCGCCTGGCCGGAGCCCTCGAGCCCGCGGCGCGGCCACGGCCCTCACGGCTGGGCGGCTGGAATCCGGTGACCGTGCTGGCCGTGGCGGCGCTGCTCCTGCTGGCCGGGGTGGATCAGCTGCGGTTCGTGCTCGCCAGCCGCGTGGACGACGCATCGGCGCTGGCGCGGGCCACCGCGCTCAACCCGCACGATGGTGCCGCACGCTTCCGGCACGCCAGGCTCCTGCTGCAGCAGGGTCAGTACGAGGACGTGCTGGAGGTCTACCAGGCCGACCCCTCGAACGCGTCGGACGCGGAGGCGATGACCAAGGTGGTGCTGGCCGCGGTGCAGGCCGACGCCGGCCCGGAGGCGCTCGAGCGACTGGGGCACCTCCTGCCGGCCACGCCAGAGGCCCGGGACGCGCACCGCCACCTCGCGCAGGCCTGGTCGGCGCTGGCCTACCGCCTCGACCGGGACGGCTCGCACGCGGCGGCCGGACGGGCCCTCCTGCAGGCCCTGACCGTGGACGAACGCCAGGGCGACGTCACGAACATCGCCGTGGACTGGTTCAACTACGGCCAGTTCCTCAGGCGGCAGCAGGCCGACCCCCGCCTCGTGCTGGCCTGCCTGACGCGCGCCACGAACCTGCTTGGCGCCGCCGGCGACCCGCGGCTTCCCGTCATGCAACGCGCGCTCGCGGATGTCGCGCGCGACCATCCGGATGCGGCAGCCGCCGTGCAGGCCGACATCGCCCGCTGGTCGCTCGGCGCCCGCCGCCTGCACGAGTAACCTGGGGTCGCTCGCCGATCCGTGCGGTCAGGCCGATGCTGCGTGCAGGGCAGCGCTCAGACCGGCCAGGGCCGTCACACTGCGCCAGTTGCGCGCGGTCGCCGCGGTGCCGAGCCGACGCTCCACGGCCCCTGCGAGCCTCGAGCGGCCGATACCGTCCGGTGCATCCAGGTACAGGACATCGGCCGCCAGGTGCAGCCGTTCGGTGGGCGCGCGCAGGTCGTCGAGCGCCGCGCGTGCGGCCCGCGCCGGTGTGTGTTCGAGGAAGAACACGTGTACGCGCGCCGAGGGGTCGTCGGCACGAGCGAACGGACACCCCGTCACCACCGCCTCGAGCCGCGACGCGGTGAGCAGCACGATCCCCGGCCTGAATCCGTGCCGCCGTTCGATGGCGTCTCCAATCAGGGCGCTGAGCTGCCCCGGCTCGGACCCGACCGGTGCATCGACCCGGAACACGACGTTGCCGCTCTGCTTGTAGGAACGGACCTCCTGCAGACCGAGCGCCTCGAGATCGTCACGGAGCGCGGCCATCGGCAGCGGCCTGGCGCCTCCCACGTTCACCCCGCGCAGCAGCGCGACCCGGACGCCACGATCGGCGCGTGGGCCTCCCACGGGCGTCGTCTCAGCGCGTGGCCAGGCGCGTGGACAGGACCGGGTGTGCCGACGGTGGGGCGAGCGCCAGCCGCGTGGCGCGGTTCCACTTGACCGAGAGCAGGGATGTCCTCATGGCGTCACGCAACTCGCCGGCCAGCTCCGCCGGGTAGGTGCCGAGCAGCATCACGGACCGGTCACCCTCGCCGAGCACGAGCATCCACTCCTCGAAGTCCTCGCCAGAGGCCGTCTGGGAGAGATGCAGCAGCAGCGCCTGGTAGCCGTCCACATCGAGTTCCTCGGCCGCCAGCATCCGGATGCCGCGGGCCGCCAGGGCGTCGATGGACAGCGTGGGCCTGACCTGCTCGAGCGGGGCCGACATCTCCGAGATGAGAATGGACGCGGCCGACTCGGGCTTCTCGTACCCTGGGAAGTGACCGGATCGCGTGAAGCCGGCAGGCGGGTCCAGGGTGATGGGCATGTCGCGGGCCTGGGCCGCGGCAAGCGACACGCCGAGCAGGCACGCGAACGCAACGACGGCACAGGCGGGCAGGGGCATCCTCGACACGGGCGACCTCATGACAGGACATGAACCGTCGCCCACCACGGGGATTCGTGGTGGCCGAGTGGATGGCATTGTGCCACAGCCCCCGCGCAGGGTCCGGCGGCCTGGGCCGGCAGCCCGGCCGGTCGGGATCACCCCGTGGGCAGGCGGAAGGCGAGCAGTTCCCCTGAGTAGGCGCCGCCGCTGATGGCCACCAGCAGGTACTGTTGCCCGTCGTGCACGTAGGTCATGGGCGATCCCGTCTGCGGTGCGGGCATGAACACGGCCCCGACCTCGTCGCCCGTGCGCTTGTCGTACGCGCGCAGCATCGCGCCGCGCACGCCGGCTGGCGTCGTGAAGAACCCGCCCTCGCCGGCGATGACGAGGGTCTTGGTCGTGAGCACGCCGATGCGTCCGGGCCGCCCGGTGCGCGGAATGGTGAGGCCCCGCAGCGCCGGATGATTGCGGATATTGTCCGGCGTCTCGCCGTGCGCGATCTGCCAGACCAGTTCGCCCCGGTTGAGATCGATGGCGGTGATGCGTCCGTAGGGCGGCTTCACCAGGGGCAGGCCACGCACCGTGAGATCCGATCCGGCGGGCCCGGCACCCTCTCCCGCCGCCGCTGCGCCGGTCGCCACACCGGCTGCGGGCTGGGCCGTGCCGCGAATGAACGCCATGTCGGACTCGCCGGGCGCGGGCGGCACCAGGCCGAGCGCCGAGATGTTCGTCACCGAGTAGATGTAGAAGGTCCCCGTCTCGGGATCGAGGGAGCCACCCTGCCAGTTGGCGCCGCCCGTGATGGACGGCAGCATGAGGATGCCGAGGGGGCCTTCGGGGCGGCTCACCACCGGCGGGGTGAAGAGGGGGCCCATCTTGTACCGCGACGCGATCTGCACGGCCTCCGCCCGCAGCTCGGGCGTGAAGTCGATGAGGTCGTCGACCGAGACGCCCTGGCGCTCGAATGCCGGGGGACGCGTCACGAACGGCTGCGTGGCGCTCGACTGCTCGCCAGGCACGTCGGACTGTTCGACGGGCCGCTCCTCGATGGGCCAGACAGGTTGTCCCGTCTCGCGATCGAAGACGTACACCCAGCCCTGCTTGGTCGCCTGGGCCACGGCCTTCACCGTGCGTCCGTCCACCTGGATGTCGGCAAGGACCGGCGCACACGGAATGTCGTGATCCCAGATGCCGTGGTGCACCAGCTGGAAATACCAGCGGAGGCGTCCGGTCTCGAGCTCCACGGCGACGAGGCACTCGCCGAACAGCGTGTCGCCGGGCCTGTGTCCGCCGTAGTAGTCGCCGGTCGGAAGCTCCGTCGGCATGTAGACGAGACCGAGTTCCTCGTCCACGCTCATCTGGGCCCATACGCCGGCATTCCCGGTATAGCGCCAGGAGTCGTTCTCCCACGTGTCGTGGCCGAACTCGCCCGGCCCGGGAATCGTGTGGAACGTCCACAGGCGCCGGCCGGTCCGGACGTCGTAGGCACGCACGTAGCCCTTTTCGTTCGTGCGGCTCTTCGGCGCGCTGCCGGACAGGTGGGCGGCACCCACGATCACGACGTGGCGCGCGATGATGGGCGCGGCGTGGAGGCCCAGCTCGCCGGTCTCGGGGTCGGTGGTCTGGTCGTTGTCCAGTTTGAGATCGACCACCCCGCCGGTGCCGAATCCCGCCACGGGCACTCCGGTGCGGGCATCCAGGGCCACGAGATGATAGCCCGGCGTCACGTACACGATGCGCGCATCCCGGCCATCGGACCAGTAGGCCAGGCCACGGCCCGAGAGCTGACGCGGCGCGGCGGCGCCCCGCGCCCCCTCGTCTTCGCGGTGCATCCACAGCAACTCGCCGGTGGCCGCATCCAGCGCCACGACCGCGCGGCGGGAGCCCGCCGTGGAGTAGACGACGCCGCCCACCATGAGCGGCGTCGTCTGGAAGTTGAACTCGGGCCGCGGGCCGAGCGCGTCGGTCTTGAACCGCCACGCCACCTCCAGATCCGCGAAGTTGTCGGCGTTGATCTGATCGAGCGGGGCGTAGCGCGTGCTCTTGAGGTCTGCGCCGTAGGTCGTCCATTCCCACGTGGCCGCGGTTCCCGGCGTCCCCTGCGCGCGCAGGAAGCGCGCCGGCACCAGGGATGCGCCGGCGCCGGCCAGCAGCGTCGCCATCATGGATCGCCGTGTGATCGTCATCGTCGTCTCCTGCGCGCGGCGGCCTACGGCCGTGAACTCAGATAGCGGATCTGCAGCAGCTCGGACTGAGTGTCCAGAGGCGCGGCACCCGAGGGGAAGCGGCCGACTCTGAGCATGTAGGCCACGATGTCCGCCGTCTGCCGGCGACTGAGCGAGCCGGGACGGTCAACGGGCATCGACACCCGGATGCGCTCGAACAGATCGGCAATGGAGCCGTTTTCCCAGGTGGCGTTGAACTGATCCCCCACGAGCGCGGGCGCCGCCTCGCTGCCGGCGAGGGTCTGAAGGTGACACCCCGCGCACTGCGCGGCGTACACGGTTGCGCCGCGGGCCGCCTGGGCCTCCGTGTAGACCCCGTCCCACACCGTGCGGGACGGGGCCTGGGCCGCCAACCCGGCGACGGCCACGACGCCCACCATGAGGGCCACCACGAGGCCAGCTCCGAGTGACAGCCGGACGGTTGTGGAGGGGGCGGGCGGGCGCAGGAGCAGGGAACGCAGGTGGTAGACCATGGACTGGACGCCTCTCAGCCGGTGGAAGACCGGCGGCGCCGGCATTATAGGAGAGCGGGGGCGCTGTGGGGGGCGCGGGGCATGCGGGAGCGCCGTGGCCGGGTGAGCACCGTGGCGGGCTGCCACCGGCGCCACGGCGTGCACCGCGGCGCGGCGCGGGTGTCTCCGAACGACGGGCGCGCCTGCAGCTGGCGCCTGTACGCAGCGCGGGCGGCCCGGGTGTCCTCGAGCCGCCCCACGATCCGCGGATGCCGGCGCCGGACGGGTCCGGCGACGACGGTCAATAGTCGGCGATCTTGCCGGCCCAGTACTGCCGGCGCTCCTCGGGCAGCAGCCGCATGAGTTTCGCCATGGTCGCGCCGTTCGGGCCCACGCGGAACTGGTACAGGTAGCGCTCGGCGTCTTCCGGCGCGTCCTGAGGAATCCGTGCCGAGTGCGCCCCCACCGAGTTGAGGAAGACGAAGAGGCGGTTGGGGACGAACTTCACGTCGTCCACCACGTGGCACCGCTTCTCGTCGAACCAGTCGGGCGCGATGATCTTCGATTCGACATCGTCGTCCACCGTCATGATCTGCGTGCCCCACGCCGGATCGTCGCCCTCGCGCGCGAGGTACAGGAGGCACGTCATGAAGCCCCACTTCGGATCGCGGTGCGGCGGGATGTAGTAGCCGCGGGTCCGCAGCATGATGCGGCCGTCCCACGGCGCCCACTCGACATCGGACACCGGGTCGTCACCGACGTTCGGGAAGTTGAGCTTGAGCCAGGCATCCAGCGGGCCACGGAACTTCGCGATGAGCGCCGGGACGAACACCTCCGGGACGATCGACCGCGAGAGATGACGCCAGACCTTGCGCCCGAACATCGGTGCGAACGTGAACGGGACGTCCACGCGCCGCTTGTTGGGCGGGTGGTCCATGAACAGCTCCAGCGGAGGCAGGCCCAGGATGATGGCGTCGTAGAACGAGCGCGGCAGGAAGTCGTCGATGACGATGTGCGGGAACGGCTCGAGCCGCAGTTCCGCGTCCTCCATCTTGCGCTCGATGTAGGCCTTGGCGCCTTGGTGGTTGAGCACGCTCTCGAGCAGCGCCGACCGGTGCTCGAGCTGAATGTCGCGCTCGACGATGGCCCGCAGCTGGGACTCGCGGAGCCGCAGCTTCTGGTTGTCGTCGTGCATCCGGCGCAACTCGGCCGCGAGTGCATCGAAGCGCTGGCCCGTCTTCTCCTGGAAGTCCTCGATTTGTTCCTGGAGCAGCTTCAGGGAGCGATGCACGTCGCGGTGCTGGACGCGCAGATCGTCCACGTTCTTGCGGGTCTGGGCCACCGTGCGCGGACGAAACACACTCCACGCCTCTGACAACTGTCGAATCACGGCCTCGTCCTCCGGCCTCCGATTATATGGCGGAACCCGGAACCTGGCGGGGCCGGCCGCACGCGCCGCCACCAGCGGAATGGCATCGCGGACGGGCTGGTTCGTGCATAATCTGGCGCATGGACGCGGCACGGAGCCTTCGTCTCGTCAGCACGCTGTGGACGCTGGGGCGCGAGGACGCGCGGCTGGTCTGCGCCCTCTACCGCTCGACGTCGGGACTCGAACTCCGGGTGGAGACGGCGACCGCCGTGGTTCTGCGCGAGGCATGCGACCTGCAGCCCCGACTGCTGACGCGCATGCGCGTGCTGCGGGAGTCGCTCGAGCGCCGGGGATGGCGGGAGATTTCTCCCGCCCCCTGACGCGCGCGCGTGTTCAGGCGAGATCGAAGACGAGAAATTCCGCGCCGTCCGCTGCCTCGAAGTCGAGACCGGTCTCGTTGGTCACCGCCGCGCCGTCTCCCTGGCGCAGCGCCTCGCCGTTCACGCTGACTTCCCCGCGCGCCACCTGCACCCACGCGTGCCGTCCTGGCCGAAGGTCCATCCGCACGCGCTCGCCGGCACCGAGCACCGAGGAGTAGAGATCGACGTCCTGATGAATCGCGAGCGCGCCCTCCCGGCCGCCCTTGCCGGCCACCAGGCGGAGGCGGCCCCGGCGCTCGTCGAGGGGAAAGTGCTTCTGTTCGTACTCGGGGGGAATGCCCTGTTCGTCCGGCAGCAGCCAGATCTGCAGGAAGTGGACCGCCTCGTCGTTCGAGGGATTCATCTCGCTGTGGAGCACCCCGGTGCCGGCCGACATGCGCTGGACGTCGCCCGGGCGAATCACCGAGCCGGTGCCCATGCTGTCCCGGTGCGCCAGGGCGCCCTCGAGCACGTACGAGAGGATCTCCATGTCGCGGTGCGGGTGGGTGCCGAAGCCGTGGCCGGGCTTCACGCGGTCCTCGTTGATGACGCGCAACGCCCGGAATCCCATGTGGGAGGGGTCGTAGTACTCCCCGAACGAAAACGAATGGCGGCTGTCGAGCCAGCCCCAGTCGGCGCGGCCCCGGTCTTCCCCAGAACGACGAATGATCATGTGTCCTCCGCGACGATTCCAAACTGCGGCGCCGGTCTTGTCAAGCTACCGCATAATGCGCAGATGTCCATCGCGCGCGGCACCGTCCGTCTCGGGTCGGATGTTCTCCTCGCCTCCGGCCGCCTCCGCGGGGCCAGGGTCGGCATCGTCTGCAATCCGGCGTCGGTCGGCGACGGCTACGCGCACGTGATCGATCGACTGCGGGATGCCGAGGGCGTCCGCCTCGGGGCGATCTTCGGGCCGCAGCACGGCTTCCGGTCCGACGTCCAGGACAACATGATCGAGACGCCGCACCGGGACGACCCGAGGCGCCAGGTGCCCGTGTACTCGCTCTACAGCGAGACGCGCGAGCCCACGGCCGACATGCTGCGGGGGATCGATGTGCTCGTCATCGACCTGCAGGACGTCGGGGCGCGCATCTACACCTACGTCTACACGATGGCCAACTGCCTGCGGGCCGCCGCCCGGCATGGGGTTCCGGTCATCGTCTGCGATCGCCCCAACCCGATTGGGGGACTGCTGGTCGAAGGCGCCTGCCTCGAGGCGGGGTACGAGTCGTTCGTGGGACAGTTCGCGATCCCGATGCGGCACGGCATGACGATCGGCGAGCTGGCGCTGCTGTTCAACGCGCACTTCGGCCTCGCTGCACCGCTCGAAGTCGTGGACATGGAGGGGTGGCGCCGCGACATGCACGCCGACGAGACGGGCCTGCCGTGGGTGATGCCCTCGCCCAACATGCCCACGCTCGACACGGCACTGGTCTATCCAGGCACCGTGCTCTTCGAGGGCACGATGCTGTCCGAGGGCCGGGGCACGACACGGCCCTTCGAACTCGTGGGGGCACCGTGGATCGACGCCGAGGCGCTGGCGGCACGGATGAACGACCTGGGGCTGCCCGGCGTGCACTGCCGGCCGGCCGGGTTCGAGCCCACGTTCCAGAAGCACGCGCGACAGTACTGCGGGGGATGCCAGCTGCACGTGACCGACAGGGCGGCATTTCGACCCGTGCTGACGGGCGCCAGCCTCATCACGGAGCTGCGTCGGTGCGACCCGGACCGGTTTGCGTGGCGGCAGCCGCCGTACGAGTACGAGCACACACGGCTGCCGATCGACATCCTGGCCGGGTCCACGACCCTCAGGACGCAGGTGGAGGACGGCGCCTCGCCGGCCACCATCGCGGCAAGCTGGGCGGAAGACGAGCAGGCATTCTCGGCGCTGCGCGCCTCGTACCTGCGCTACTGACGCGTGCCGGCGCGCGGAGCCGGCCGGCGCGTCGCCCTAGACGCGCTCCACCTTGAGAAAATTCGAAGGGCCAGGCGACAGGTCGGGCGTCACGCTGACGAGCGCGATGACCGATGCCGGCGGCAGCGTGCCGCGGTGCACGAGCAGGGCACCGATGCGCTCGGCGGCTGTCGTGACGTCTCCGCTGAGGTCCACGACGAGCGGCACGACGCCCCAGAGCAGCGACAGGCGCCGCGCGATGGCCGGGCGGTCGGTGGCCGCGTAGACGGGCGCGCGCGGCCGCAGGGTCGACAGGACGCGGGCCGTCTTGCCCCCGCGCGTCACCGCGACGATGGCCGACGTGTCGCCGCGTTGCGCGAGGGTCACCGCGGCCTCGCACAGGCCCCGGCCGTGCCCGCTCAACAGGTGTGTGTCCTCGACTTCCGCCACCCGCGCCGGCATCGTCTCGGCATCGCGGATCACCAGGTCGAGCGTCTGGACCGCCCGGACCGGATACTGGCCGGCCGCCGTCTCTCCGGCCAGCATGATGGCGTCCACGCCGTCATCGACCGCATTGGCGGCGTCGCTCACCTCGGCGCGGGTGGGCCGGGCCTCGAGGCGCATCGACTCGAGCACCTGGGTGGCCACGATGACGGGCACGCCGAGCGCCCGGGCGCGGCGCGTAATCTCCTTCTGCACACGGGGCACCCGTTCGAGCGGCAACTCGAGGCCCAGGTCTCCCCGCGCCACCATCACGGCGTCGCAGGCGTGCAGCACGTCCTCGAGGCGGGCGATCGCCTCGGGGCGCTCGAGCTTCGCCACCAGCGGGATGTCCGGTGCGCCGGCATCGCGCAGCAGGGTGCGGGCCTGATGGAGGTCGTCGGGGCCCAGCACGAAGCTGAGGGCGATCATGTCGACGCCGAGACTGGCGCCAAACCGGAGGTCGTCCTGGTCCTTCTGGGTCAGGCCGCACGAGCTGAGCGGCACACCGGGGGCGTTGATGCCCTTGTGCTGCCCCAGCATGCCCCCGTCGATGACGCGCGTGAGCAGGGCCTCCGGCGTGGCCCGCTGGACCTGCAGTTCGATGTGGCCGTCGTCGAGCAGCAGCAGGTCACCGGCCTTCACCGCGGTCATCAGGGGCGCATAGGTCGTGGAGACGCGCCCGGGGCCGCCGACGAAGTCGCCGGCGGCAATCACCAGCTCCTGGCCGGGCTCGAGGGCGATCGGCGTTCCCCCCTCGAGCGCACCCGTCCGGATCTTGGGGCCGCTCAGGTCCTGCAGCAGGGCAATGGGACGGCCGGCGCGGTCGGCGAGCTCGCGAATGCGCTGGGCGGTCTCGCCGTGTGTCTGGTGGGTGCCGTGCGAGAAGTTGAGGCGGAACACGTCGACGCCCGCCGCGATCAGATCGCGGAGCACGGCGTCGCTGCTCGAGGAGGGCCCGACGGTCGCGATGATCTTGGTATGGCGGATGGACATGATGTGCGGGACTCCCCTTCGAAGCTTCGGCCGGTCGCGGCGTTCCCTGTATGGGGCGATCCCCCCGCCGTACGATGAAGGCGGTATATTTGACCACAGCGGTCGCCCGGGGCGGCCGCGTCTCCCTGCATTCCATGACCCTCGATACGTGGCTCGCCAACGCCGTCGCCGACGCGGACAGGCGAGGTCTCCCCGCGCTCGGCCCGCTGCTCGATGCGCTCGCCCGCGCGACCGCCGCGCTTCGGGCCGCCGACTGGAATGCGGATGCCGCCGACCAGGATTCGGCACCCGTCAGCCCTCACCCTGATGCGCGCTGAGGCGGCCTCGATCGGGGAACTGGCCTCGGCCATCGCGGCCGGCCGGGTCACGGCCACGGCGGTCACGGAGGCGTGCCTCGCCCGCATCGAGGCCCGCAACCCGGCCCTCAATGCCTTCATCTCGGTGCAGGCGGACGACGCGCTGCGGGCGGCGCGAGCCGCCGATGCGGAGATCGCGCGCGGGGCGTCCCGAGGTCCCCTGCACGGCGTCCCGATCTCGCTCAAGGACCTCATCGACGTGCGTGGCGTGCCGACGACGGCGGCTTCGCGGGTCCGCGAACACCATGTCGCCCGTGCGGACGCACGGGTCGTGGCGCGGTTGCGGGAGGCGGGCGCGGTGCTCATCGGCAAGACCAACCTGCACGAGTTCGCGTTCGGCACGACGAACGAGGAGTCGGGCTGGGGCCCGGCGCGCCATCCCGAGGACCCGGCCCGGTCTCCGGGCGGCTCCTCGGGCGGATCGGCGATCTCCGTGGCGGAAGGCATGGCCTGGGCGTCGGTGGGCACCGATACGGGCGGCTCGATTCGCATCCCGGCCGCCGCCTGCGGGCTCGTGGGGCTGAAGCCCTCGCTGGGAGAGGTGCCGACCAGCGGCATCGTGCCCCTCAGTCACACGATGGACCACGTGGGACCTCTCTGCCGGACCGTGGACGATGCGGCGCTCCTGTTCGACATCCTCCGGGGTGAACGCCCCCGGGCGCGAAGCGGGAGTCCGGCGCTCGGCGGCCTGCGCCTCGGCGTGCCCGCCGGCCACCTCACCGCACGCCTCGAACCGGCCATCCGGGACGCCTTCGCATCGGTGTGCGAGAGGCTCCAGGCATCGGGCGTCACCATCGAGAACGTCGGCATCCCCCACGCCGGCGACGTGGGGCCCATCTACCTGCACATCGGCCTGAGCGAGGCGGCCGCCTTTCACGCGTCGAGCCTCGAGCGCACACCCGAGCTCTACACGCCTGGTGTGCGGATGCGCCTCGAGCTGGGACGCTACGTGCTCGCCGAGGACTATGTCCGCGCGCTCATCGGCCGCGACACGCTCATCGGCGAGGTGGATCGCGCCGTGTGCAGCGTGGATGCCCTGCTGCTGCCGTCGCTGGCCGTGCAGGCGCCCGTCATCGGCACCGCCACGGTGACGATCGACGACCATCCCGAACCCGTCAGGAGCCTGATGCTGCGCCAGACACAACTGTTCAACGTGACGGGCCATCCGGCCGTCACGCTCCCCTGCGACGAGCGGGCGCACGGCCTTCCGGTCGGGGTCCAGCTGGTCGGCCGCCTGCGCGGGACCGACGACCTGCTCGACGTGGCCCGCGCCGTCGCCCCCCTCGCCCTGCGGCACAACGGCTGACCGATGCTTGCCCGATTCTTCCACGCGTGGGAGCACCAGCTCGCGTCGGTGTCGAAGGACCGTATCGTGCGGCCGTTCGAGTGGGGCCTCGACTGGTTCGAGGGCGCCGATGTGCACGCGGCGTCGCCGGAGGACGAACTCGGGCGGCTCGTCGCCGAGGTGATGGCGGACAGTCAGGCGTTCTTCTCGGTGCCCGAGACCGACGCCTACGAGTTCGAACCAGCGTCACCCGAACTCGCCGCGCAGGGAGAAGCCGGTACCCTCCGGTTCGAGAGCGCGCTGCGCACGCCGCATGAAGAGAACAACCGGGTGTCGGCACGCTGGTTCCCGGCCGCCGGGCATGGGCCGAAGCGTGCCGTCCTGGTGCTGCCGCAATGGAATTCGGATGCGGGCGGCCACATCGGCCTCTGCCGCATCCTGGCCCGGTTCGGAGTGTCGGCCCTGCGGCTCAGCCTGCCGTACCACGACGTCAGGATGCCGCCCGAACTGTCGCGGGCCGACTACATCGTGAGCAGCAACATCGGCCGCACGCTGCAGGTGTGCCGGCAAGCCGTGCTGGACGCCCGGCGGGCAGTTGGCTGGCTGTCCCGGCAGGGATATGAGCGGATCGGCATTCTCGGCACGAGCCTGGGCTCCTGCCTCTCGCTGCTGACGGCCGCGCACGAACCGCGCATCCGGGCCCAGGCGCTCAACCACGTGTCACCGTGGTTCGCCGACGTGGTGTGGCGCGGGCTGTCCACCCGCCACGTCAGGGCTGGGCTCGAGGGCCACATCACGCTCGACCAGCTGCGCACGCTCTGGCTGCCCATCAGCCCATTCGCCCATCTCGAACGCGTGCGCGACACGCGGACGCTGCTGGTCTACGCGCGGTACGACCTGACGTTCCCCGTCGATCTCTCGCTGGCCCTCATCGACGAGTTCGGGCAGCGGCACCTGCCGCACGAGGTGGCAGTCCTCCCCTGCGGGCACTACACGACGGGCCGGCCGCCGTTTGCGTGGCTGGACGCCTGGGTCCTGACGCGATTCCTCCGGCGCGCGCTGTAGCGAAGGCGGCGTCGCCAAGGGACGGCGTCGCGAAAGCCCGGCGGCCGTTGCTCAGGTCTCGACGTCGAGGACGCTCGCCGCGCCCAGGCCGAGCGCCTCGAGGTCAGCCTCGATGACGGACCGGTCGCCGACGATGACGGTGGAGGCACGATCCGGGTGGATGTACTCGCGGGCGACCCTGACGACCTCGCCCGAGGTGACCGCGTGCACGCGTGGGATGAATTCCTCGAAGTAGGTATCGGGCAGGTCGAAGAGGGCCAGCTGGGCCACCCCACGCGTCACCTGCTGCACGGTCTCGAAGTTGCGGGGAAAGCCCTTCGTGAGGGACGCCCGGGCCAGTTCCATCTCCTCGTCGGTGGGCGGCCGCGGGCCGCGAATGCCCTCGAGTTCCTCGAGCGACAACCGGATGGCGTCGGCCGTGGCGGCCGTGTGCACACTGGCGTGGAGCGCGAACGGGGCGAGGCCGCGCCGCCAGTCGAACCCGGTCCGCGCGCCGTAGGTGTATCCCTTCTCCTCGCGCAGCTTCAGGTTCACGCGGCTCACGAACTGCCCGCCCAGCACGGCATTGGCGACCAGCAGGGACGCGTAATCCGGCGTGCTCCGTCGCGCGGAGAGGTGCCCGATGCGCAGCTCGGATTGCGCGGCGCCCGGACGGGCCACGATGGCCAGCCGGGGACGGGGTGCGTCGGCCGGTTCGATGGAGGACGCCGGGGGCGTGGCCGGTGGCGCGGGCGCCGCCGGCCGCCACGCGCCGAACACGCGCTCGGCCACCTCCCGGAGCGTCGCGTGGGACAGCGCGCCCCCGGCGACCACGGTGATACTCGAAGGCTGCACGCGCGCCCCGTGGAACGCCACCACCGAGTCCAGGCTGGTCCTGCCGAGCCCGGCACTCGTCCCGAGCGGCTGGTGCGCGTACGGATGCTCGCCGTAGAGCAGCCGGAGCAGCGCGCGGTCGGCGACCGCCTGCGGGAGATCGCGAATCTGCCGGAGGCGATCGATCCGCAGCTTCCGCACACGGTCGAAGTCCGCGTCGCGCAGGCTCGGCCGCAGCAGCAGGTCGGCCAGCAGCGTGGAGCCACGCTCCACGTGCCGGGCCAGCGTGGTCAGGGTGAAGGTGCTGGCGTCGGCGCCGACATCGCTGTCGTAGTTGGCCCCGATCCGCGCGAGCTGATCCGAGACATCGATGGCGCTCAGGTCGCCCGTGCCCTCGTCCATCATGTCGGCGGTGAGAGCCGCGAGTCCCTCCAGGTGCGCCGGGTCGGAGGCCGAGCCGCCCTCGACCAGCACCACGAAGCTCACGAGCGGGGCGCTCATGTGCTCGACGGTCCTGAGCGCGATGCCGTTGGCGAGCGTGTGACGTTCGATCCGCGGGAAGGAGAACGCCGGATCCGGGCCGATGGCAGGCAGCTGGGTACGATCGGCGCTCATCACGACACCGACACCGGCGTGGATTCGGCCAACGCAAGGTCGAGACGCCCCTTCGGCACGACGCTGAGCAGCACACGCCGGCCAGGCAGCAGCCACCGGGCCGCCGCCTCGCGCACCGACTCGGTGGTCGCGTCGCGGAAGCGCCCGAGATCCTGCTCGAAGAACCCCGGATCGTCCTTCAACACGTTGTAGGCATTCAGCTGGTCGGACTTGCCACCGAATCCGCCGACCGTCTGCAGCCGGTACATGAAGTGCGCCTCGGCCTGCGCGCCGCACCGCTCCATTTCGCTGTAGCTCGGGCCGCCCTGTGTCAGGTTGCGGATCTCGTCGTCCACGATGCCGGCCAGGGAGGCGAGGTCCTGTCCTGGCGCAGCGGTCAGCACCAGGAGGAAGTAGCCACCGATCTCGCGCGACTGCTGATAGGCGGAGACGTCGAGTGCGAGCCGTCGGTCGTAGACGAGCGACCGGTACAGGCGCGAGGTCTTGCCGTTGGCGAGGATATCCGCCGCCAGATCCATGTCGGCGTCCCCGTTGGCGAACATGGCCGGGGACAGCCACGCCATGTAGAGGCGCGGCAGTTCCACGGTGTCTTCGAGGACGAGGCGCGACTCGCCGGAAAGTGTCGCCGTGGCCGAGACGGGCTCGGGGCGCTGACCGGCGGGAATCTCCGAGAAGTACTGCGCGGCCAGATCGAAGGCCCGATCCGTCTCGATGTCCCCGGCGATGACCAGCGAGGCATTGGCCGGGTGGTAGTAGGCGCGGAAGAAGGCCTGCACCTGCTCGAGCCGCATCGCACGGATGTCCTCAGCAGCCCCGATCGTCAGCCAGTGATAGGGGTGCTCCCTGGGAAACAGCGCCGCGTTCAGGGCCACGAGCGCCAGGCCGTACGGCCGGTTCTCGTAGTTCTGGCGCCGCTCGTTCAGCACGACGTCGCGCTGGTTCTCGAAGCGGGTCGTCGTGAGGGCCGGCAGGAGGTAGCCCATCCGGTCCGACTCCATCCACAACGCCAGATCCACGGCGGTCGAGGGCACGACCTCCCAGTAGTTGGTGCGATCGGAGTTGGTGGACCCGTTGAGGGTCCCCCCGGCGCGCTGCAGCGGCTCGAAATAGCCGGAATCGTGGTGTGCGGAGCCCTCGAACATGAGGTGCTCGAACAGGTGGGCGAATCCGGTCCGCCCGTACTGCTCATCCTTGGAGCCAACGTGGTACCAGACGTTGACGGCCACGATCGGCACGTGGTGATCCTCGTGCACGATCACATCGAGCCCGTTGTCGAGGGTCTGCTTGCGGAACGGCAGGCGCATGTCGGTCACGCCCGCATCCTACCGGCAAACTCCACGCGCGTAAACGTCGGCCACGCGCCTCGGCGGCCGCCCGTGCCGCGCGCTCAGCGAACCGGCGTGAGCGGAATCACGCCCTTCGCCTTCTCGAGCGCCGTGTGCACCGAGATCGAGACCTGCGCAGCGGCCTTCTCGGCCACGCTCACGAAAGCGCGCGCAGCCGGCGAGTGCGGCTCGCTCACCACGAGCGGCACGCCCGTATCACCGCCCTCGCGAATGGGCTGGTAGAGCGGCAGGCGGCCCAGGAAGGGCATCTGCATCGAGGTGGCGAGCGCTTCCCCGCCACCGTGGCCGAAGATGTCGGACTCGAACAGGCAGTTCTGGCAGGTGTGATAGCTCATGTTCTCGACGAGGCCGAGGATCGGGATGTTGAGCTTCTGATACATCCGGACGGCGCGGCGCGAGTCGGCCAGCGACACCTGCTGCGGGGTCGTGACGACGATCGCCCCAACGACGGGGACCGTCTGGCTCAGGCTGAGCGCCACGTCTCCGGTGCCGGGCGGCAGATCGATGATCAGGTAGTCGAGATCCTTCCACGCCACTTCGCGGAAAAACTGCTGGATCGCGCCGTGCAGCATGGGCCCACGCCAGATGACCGGTGAGTCGTCGCCGGTCAGGAAACCCATGGAGATGACCTGCAGGCCGTATTTCTCGGCGGGCACGATGCGCTGACCATCGGTCGTGAGCTGCGTCTCGAGGCCGAGCATCATGGGCACGTTGGGACCGTAGATATCCCCGTCGATGATGCCGACCCGACTGCCGGACCTGGCGAGGGCCAGGGCCAGGTTGACCGACACCGTGGTCTTGCCCACGCCGCCCTTGCCGGCCCCCACCGCGATGACGTTCTTCACCCCGTCGAGTGGTGCCCGCCCAGGTCCGGGCGCGCTGGCGCCACGCACCTGCGCGGTGAGCGTGGCCTCCACGTCGGTGACGCCGGGCACCGCCCGCACGGCCGCCAGCGCCTGCGCGTGCAGCTGGTCCTTCACGGGACAGGCCGGGGTGGTGAGCTCGATGGCGAACGAGACACGGCCACCGTCCACCTGCAGGTTCTTCACGAAGCCAAGGCTGACGATGTCGCGCCGCAGGTCGGGATCCATCACGACGCGCAGGGCGTCGAGGACGGCGTCGGGAGTGGGGCTGTCGCTCATGAGGATGGCATGCTTCCGGATTAGATGATTCAGTGTGCGCGGGCGTCTGGAGCGTCAGGGGCCAGCAGGCGCCGGCCCCCTGCGCTCAGCAGCACCCAGAGGCCGTACGCCCCGAGCGCGGTGCCGAACGGCGGCACGAGCAGATCCACGACGCCGAGCGTCACGCCGACCGGCACGGCCCGCGGCCGGCGGTCCGACAACTGACGGGACAGCCGGACGTGCAACCCGCCCACCACGAGGGCCACGACGCCCAGGACGCCGAATAGCACAGCCGTCACGCGGGCGGCCACACCGGCCGCCGGGTCGAACAGGAGCACCAGGGCGCCGCAACCGAGCAGCAGCAGGGACGTCCCGGTCACCAGGCCGAGCCAGCCCCACACGCGGCTGAGGAGCGCGAACACGCGCAGGTGCTGTTCCACGTCAGCCGACGAGCACGAAGAGCTCGATCGGAGTGGGCGGGTGATGTCCGGGCATCAGCGTGAACCGGAACCGGGCACCATCGGCGACACCCGCCGGCACCGAGACGTGGACCGTATGGGCCACCAGTTCCTGGCCGGAGCCGCCACATCGCCCGCAGGGCTCCGTCCAGCTCTCGCCCCGTCCCCCGCAGCTCCGGCAGATGCACCGGACCGCGACGTCGAGCGGCACCCTCGCACCCTCGATGGCCTCGCGGGCCGAGAGCGCGATCGTCGCGGCCAGCCGGTCACGCTCCGGATCGTCCCTGAACTGGCGTTCGATTCGCTCGGTCGCCGCGGCGGTCGACGGGAAGTCCACCGTGACTTCGTCTGCGAAGCATCCCTCGTGCGCCACGCGCACACCGTGGCCCGCAAACGCGACGGGATGACCGTCGAATGGATGGAAGATGTGCCCGCTCATGCGACTTGCTGGTACGATAGGAGCCGCTCGAGGAGATGTCAATGTCGGCCAGGGAATGTCCGATGTGCGGGGAAACGATGCGCCTCACGACCCGGGAGACAGCCGACCGGGTCCCCGGTACGTCGCAGCTGCGGCCAAAGACCTACCGCGAATGGGTATGCCCTGATTGCGACTACTTCGAAGAAGCCGAGGAAAAGGACCTGCCGGATATCGGCGGGGGGAACGAGGGTAAGGATTAGCGAGAGCCGACCGTGAGCTGCAGCTCCTTGCGCACAGCGTCATCGACGGTGTCCAGATCGAGAGCGGTCTCACACTCGTCGCAGAGGACTTCGAGAATCGCCGGACGGCTTTCTTCGGATACTTCCACCCGGGCATCGTCGAGATGCACCACGTGCATCTGCAGCGTCTTCACCAGGAAATTCTGATCGTTGCCGCAACTCGGGCAGGTAATCACCACTCGAGGCTCCTCTTTGGTCGTCACCACTGTCTCCCTGAAACACTGATTGTAGGGGAGGGTTCAGCGCGGGCGCAATCGAGAACTCACTACATCGGCCCGCTTTGCCCGGAAATCTCACGTTCTTCGTCGCCGTCTTCGGGCCCCGCCATCGTACCCAGCGCCCCGGCGCGGTGGTCATCGAAGACGCAGTAGGGACCACGGACTTCCACGATGGCCAGCCGGACCGGCAGGGCACCCATCTGGTAGACGCCCACCACGCACCCGCACGGCAAGCCTTCGAGTGAACTCGGCACCACGGAGCGCTCATGGGGCGTGACCACCCACCGACCGGTGACTGGATCCTGTGACATCACAGCGTTAGACACGACCGCCCGCGGATTGGTTTCCCCCAATTCGTGTCTGCCAGCCCTTACGAGGGTGGCGAACCAGGCGTGTCGTAGATGAGGTGTACCTCGACCGGCGCCCCTGGGAAGACGTTCGACACGGCAGCCCGGTAGAACTCGACCTGTTCCGCATGGTCCGGGCGCGGACGCCCCGTCTTGAACTCGACCACCATCAGGGTGCCGTCGGTGGCATGGATGAGGAGGTCGATTGACCCGCGCCTGGGCGGGCCACCCTCGCGGGGAGCCGCGATGGGGACTTCGTGCCACGGCTGGCCCCGCGCCATCAGGGCGCGGACATCGGCGCGCCCGCAGAGCCGGCGGTAGGTGTCGGTGGCGCGCTCCACGAGCACTTCGCGCTCTGGCACATGCCCCATTTCGAGGAGGGTTCGGGTATCGGCGAGCAGGTAACCGGCGAGTTCGTCGGCAGACATCGCCGGGGACAAGCCGAACCTGCGCAACAGCCCGTGCACCGCGGTCCCGAGCCACCGCTCCGACTCCGCACCCTGCGCCCCAGCCGTGAAGAAGCCTACGTCGGCGCCGTCGGGCGGGGGCTCTCCCTCCGGCTGGGCAGTGCCGGCATCGACGACGAGCGGCCCGAAGTCGGTGGCGCGGTCGGCTGCGGCGGGCACGGGCGGTGCCGTGGCCACGCCAGCGACCGTCAGGCGCCTGAAGCGGTGCACGCCGCCACCTGTCGCCCGCCACTCGACCAGGTCGGCCGACCCCGTCCCCAGCGCCTCCCGGAGCGAGGCCGGCAGGACCTCGGCCAGGCTCCCGGGCGCTGGTGGCACCTCGCCGTCCCGCGTGACCGCACCGAGGTAGAGCCGGTCGCGGGCCCGCGTCAGCGCCACGTACAGCAGGCGTTTGCTCTCTTCGACCTCCCGGGCCCGGTCGTCTTCATCGGACGGCGACTCGAAGTCGCCCACCGCCACCGTCGGGGCGCCATCGCTGCCCGAATCGGACACGCGCACCGGCGACCGCCCCCGCCCGGTGCCGCGGCCCAGGTTGACCAGGAAGACGACCGGAAACTCGAGGCCCTTGGAGGCGTGCACGGTCATGAGGTTGACCGAGTCGAGCGCATCGATGGTGGCATTGGCTTCGTCGCCCGCGGCGAGACGGTCGAGGTGGGCGGCAATGCGCCCGAAGGTGGCGTAGCCACGGTTCTGCATGCGGCGAACCAGGGCACGCATCTTCTTGAGGTTCTCCTGCGCCTGCTGGCACCTCGGGCCACACAGTTCCACCGCGTAGGCCGACTCCTGCAGGATCAGATCGAGGAGTTCGGCTGGCGGAAGCCGGTCCACCATGGCCAGCCACCCCGCGACGCGGGGCGCCAGCAGGCCCAGCGCGCGCACGTCGTCGGCATCGGTGAGCCGCTCGAGCACGGGGTGGCCGGGCACGAGGGCCTCGGCCAGCCACGGGGCCAGGCGGCGCAGCGACTCGTCGCTGATCCTCGCGAAGCGCGACCGGAGGAGGGCGGCCGCGCGGCGTGGAGACCAGGGGTCGGCGAGGTACTGCAGCAGCGCGAGCACATCCTTGATCTCGTCCGCGTCGAAGAAGCCCAGGCCCTTGTAGACGTACGACGGCAGCCCACGCGTCTCGAGCGCGTGTTCGAACTCGCGGTGGCTCTCGCGCGTGCGGAACAGGATGGCGATGTCGCCGGGCCGCACCGGCCGAGGCACGCCCGTATCCCGGTCGCGCACGGTCGTTCCGGCCTGCACCAGCCGGGCGATCTCGTCGGCCGTCTGCTCGGCGCACGCTTCGGGCGTCGGCGCGAGGACGAGGGCCAGCGGCCCGGCGGCATCGGGCGAGGCCGCCGCCCCGGCGACGGGAAAGCGGTCCTCCTCGGCATAGAGAAACCCGTCGCGGCGCGAGGGGCTCTTCTCGATGTCCTGGCAGACGTCGTTGACGAACGCGAGCAGGCCCGCCACCGATCGGTGGCTTCGTGAGATGACGCGATGGACGTCTCCCTCCGGCCGCAGGCCCTCGACGTGCGCCCGTGCATCCCGAAGGACGGAGACGTCGGCATCGCGGAATCCGTAGATCGACTGCTTGCGATCACCGACGATGAAGATCGAGGGCGGCAGCGGACCGGTGTGGGCGAGCCCGGCGCCGGCGCCCCACGCCTGCACGAGCAGCGAGACGAGTTCCCACTGGGCCCGGCTGGTGTCCTGGAACTCGTCGAGCAGGACATGGTGGTAGCGCGACTCGAGGCGAAAGCGGCTCTGCGAAAACTCTTCCATCTCCTTGAGCAACGCCACGGTCCGCACCAGGACGTCCGAGAAATCGAGCACCGCGTGGGCATCGAGCGTCCGACGGTACTCGTCCTCGGCCACGCGGTACATGCGCGCGACCCCGCGCGCCACCAGCACGTTGAGATCACGCGCGTAGGCGAGTGAGGCCTCGACGAGCGCCGGGCCGAACCCGACGATGAGATCGCGGTGGGCCGCGAAGTGGGCTGGCGACGCGAACTGGTCGCGTCGGTGCCTGATGCGCGCCCGTGGGCGGCCGTCGCGGGTGAGCAGGTAGTCGCGCGCCCGGGCGAACGCCAGCTGGACGAGCGAAGGGTCGGGGTCCCCGGCATCGGCCTCCAAGGCGCGGAGCGTCCCGGCGAGCAGCGCGAACTCCCGACGCTCGTCGGCCACCGGCCCGGTGGCGAGAAAGCGAGCCAGGCCGCCGGTGCCCGGAGAGAAGGTGTCGAGCAGCGCCCGAGCCCCCCGCGCGGCCACCTGTCCTACATCCAGGTTCGATGGCGCGCCGGCCAGGAACCGGGCGAGCACGGCTGGAGCCGTGACGCGGCGGTTGAGGAGGTCGATCAGGGCCCGACGGACCCGCCGGTCCCCGAGCTTGGCGAAGACCAGGGCCAGTCGCTCGTCCTCACGGGCAAGAGCCCGACACACGCGGAGCGTGCGATCGAGCGCCTCGTCCATCAGGCGCGGCACGTCGGTGTCGTCGGCCATCGAGAACCCGGGGTCGAGGTCCGCCTCCAGCGGAAACTCACGGAGCAATCCGAGGCAGAAGGCGTCGATCGTGCTGATGGTGATGTCGGCGGTGCGTTCGCGCAGGGTCCGCCAGCGGGAGGGCGGGATCTCCCCGCGCTCGGCAGCGGCGTGCAGCCGCGCCAGGATCCGCTCGCGCATCTCGGCGGCCGCCTTGCGGGTGAAGGTCATCGCGAGGATGTTGAACGGGTCCACACCCTCCTTCAGGAGATTGAGATAGCGGTCGACCAGCACGCGGGTCTTGCCCGTGCCCGCCGAGGCCTCGAGCACGACGTTGACGCGCGGATCCACCGCCCGCGTCCGCCCGGCACGGTCCCTGGCCTCGATACGGGCCTCCGGCGTATCGACATCGTCGTCGAAGGGCAGGCGGCCGTCACTCATCACCGACGTAGTCCTTCCGGCACACCGAGGCGTAGGCGCACCAGGCGCACTGCCGGGGCTCCCGGGGCCGCGGGGGGAACGCGCCTGCCTCCACCGCCTCGACGGTCTCGAACAGCCGCTGTCTCGCGTCGTCGAACTGGTTGCCCCGCTCGCCAGCCGTCACCACGCGCAGCGGTGGCCGCGCCGTCGGCGCGACATAGGCAGCTTCGGCAATCGTCCAGGGCGCACCGTCGCGCGCGGTGAGCTGTTCCTGCAGGCAGAGGGCGTAGACGGGCACCTGCAGGTCGTGCTTCGCGGTGCGGAGCCGTCCGGACTTGTAGTCCACCACGCGCAGCTCACGGCCTTCCAGCAGATCCACCCGATCCGCCACGCCCTTGATCCGCACCCGTCGCGCGCCGTCCGACCCGAGGGAGAAGTCGCCCTCGAACGCATGCTCGAGCCACCGCTCGCGGACGCGGCCGGGGCGCCCTGCCTCGAGTCCCAGCACCACGTCGATCACGCCGACCGAGATGGCCGAGCCGAACAGGAACGTCCGTTCCAGCGCGGCCTCGGCCTCGGGCAGCGCGGCCAGGAGCGGCTCCGCGACCTCGCCGAACAGCGCGCGGGCCGACGCCAGGCGATCCACCGTGATGGCGCCGCCGGGACCACGGTCCCAGGCCTCGAAAAACCGCTGGAAGACATCGTGCAGGAACCGGCCACGCACCAGGGGTGAGCGCACGGGCTCGTCCTCGACCGGCTCCTCCAGCCTCAGGACGTGCGCCGCGAAATACTTGAACGGGCAGTCGATGTAGCGTTCGAGGCTGCTCACGGTGTACGCCGCCGGCCTGTGTCCGTCGGTGGTGCCCCGGAAGCGCGGGAGATCGGGCGCGGGCGCGTCGAGGCGCCAGGCGACCATGTCGCGCACGTCGGGCCGCAGGGCCTCGATGTGCACGGGCTCGAGCGCGAGCGCCTCGTGCTCGAAGATCCGGACGTCGTCCCACGTCTCCTCGACCGTGTCGAACCCGGCCGCCGTCAGTTCGTCGAGCAGACTCGACGGAGACACGAGCGCGTCGTCCTCGAGCCTGAACGTGGAGACCACGAGCCGCGCCGACGGCAGGCGCAGGAGGTCGGCGAAGGCCGCTCGCGCACCGTCCTGCCGGTCGGACTCCGCCGTCCAGCCCAGGTCCCTGAGCAGGGACGGCGGGTAGAAGATGTTGCGCCGCGCGCGGTCGGGCCACTCCGACTCCACGAGCCCGGCCAGCTGCACGAAGGCGAAGTCCCCGTACCGCGCTGTGTCCGCGTCCACGATGTGCACGCCCTGCGCGCCCACCTCCGGCGCGAACGTCTGGCCCTCGATCCAGCGTCGGATGGTGGCCATCACGTCATCGGCGGACACCGATGCGTCGTCGAAGCGTGCGTAGGCATGCCGCAGCGACCGGAGGGTGGAGAGAAGGGCCGCGCGTGCCCGTCGCTCGCGGGAGCGCAGCGATCCCGGCCAGTCGTCCACCGGTCGAAGGAACGTGTCGAGAAACGCGAGCAGGCCATCGAGATGCACGGCGGCAGGCGCCGGCTCCTGCATTGGCTGCAGCGCCCGCACGAGTCCGTTCGCCACGGCCAGCACGCGGGCGATGCCGTCGTCGGCGGGGGCGAGATGCGCCAGCGCGTCGGCGTCGCCCAGGTATCCCGTGCCCGCGAGCCACCGGTCGAAGGCGGCCACGTGCCGTGGCGCCAGTTCGGGGCCGTCGTGCACGAAGGTGAAATGCGACGACCGCAGCAGGGCCACGAGCGGGTTCCGGGCGAAGTTGCTGCTGAGAGCGGCGCCCACCAGGTCGAACGCTGCCGCCGCGGGCTCGGCGGCCAGAGGGAGGGTATCGAACGTCTGGCACGGCACGCCCGCACGGCGGAGGATCTCGCGCGCCAGGTAGACGTACGGCAGCGGCTGTCGCACGACGAGCGCAACCCCGTCGAGCGCCGTGACCTGGCCCTCGCGCACCGCATGGCGCACCCAGCGGGCAAAGCCCGCCACTTCTTCCTCCCGATCGCGCGCCAGGCGCTCGAGCCGGTCGCCCGGTGGTATCGATACGAGTGGGGCCGGGGACGCCACGAGATCGTCCATCCGCACTTCCTCGATGCCGGGCAGGATCTGGTGCATCGCCTCGTGCAACGCGCCGGCCAGTGCCGTGTCGGTGACGACCACGTCGAGTCGGGTGAGGCCCGGCATCCGTGCCAGCAGGTCCCAGTCTGCCGGCCTGAGCCCGGCGGGGTCTCGCGACCTGTCACCAACGGTGAGGACCACGTGCTGCCAGGGGCGCGGCGCGGGCTCGTCGAGCAACAGCTGTCGCACGCCGTGCTCGTCGAGCGCGCCAGTATCGGCCACCATCTGCTCGAAGGCGCGGAACGCCGCGAGCAGGAAGTGCGTCTGGCGCAGCAACCGGGCCGCGCCGCGGTCGAGGTCGGCGCCGGCCGTCAGGGCGTCGAGGGCCTTCTCCCCGAACCGGGCGATCGTCTGGCGGTTGGTGCGAAGCTCGTCGTACAGGCGCAGGAGCTCGGCCACCAGCCCCGGCCTCAGACGAAACGGGGGGGGTGAGCCCTGCTCGATGGCGCGCCGACAGGCGACGCCGAGCACGACCTCGCGCTCGGCCGGGCTCAGGGCGGGCCGGGGGTGCGGCAACCGCTCGGCCAGGCGCGCGACGAGTTCGCGTGGCGTGACGAAGTCCGGCAGCACGCGAGCGGACACTCCCGCACCTGCGACCAGACCGCGGATGAGATGACTGGCGGCCGCGTGCGACGGCACCACGACCAGACGGTCCCGCGCATCGAACGGGGTGCCGTCCACGGCGAGCGACAGCACAGCCCGCCGGAACGCACGAAGATCGCGCACCCGGACCAGGCGGGTGACACGAGGCGTGATCACTGCAGGCGGGGGGGCTCGAGCAGCTCGCGGGCCAGCCGCTGGGCCTGGGACAACAGCAGAAGCGACCCTGCCGCCGCGGACGATGCCTCCCGGGCGCGATCGACCTGTCCGGACGTCACCGCTTCATAGCGCGCCGTGATGGCACTCTCGGCGAAACGCCACGAACTCACGATGAGGTCGTGCGTCGGCTGCAGGTCGGCCGAGACCGACAGGCGGCGCAGGTACTCCGCACCGCCAGCGAGCCGGACCGACAGCTTCTGCAGGTCTTCCGCCGACGGACCCTCCAGGCCCTTGATGCGTTCGAGCGCAGGCTCGAGCCGGACGAGCTGCATCATCTGGGGCCGCACGGTGTCGCGGTACGCCAGGAACGCGTCACGGCGCAGCACCCACTGGTCGCGCAGCAGCCGCAGGTGCTGTGCCGCTTCCACCTGGACCTGCACGTGCGCCTGCAGAGCCCGCACCGTTTCGGGGCGACGCTGGCCAAGCCGGGTGTCTTCCGCGACGATGCGCGCGAGCAGTCGCTCGACGTCCGACACGCGACCCTTGGATGCCTGGTCGCGGGCTCGCGAGGAGATCTTCCGGACAAGGTCGCCGTACCGGCGATCCGTATCCTCCTCCTGATCGATCAACCGCGAGAGCAGCCGTCGCCGTGCCGAGAGGTCGTTCGCCCGGGGCGTCGCCTGTAGCGACTCGGTCACGAGCGCGAGCGCCGAGCGCAGCAGAGCCATCCGGTCACTCGCCCGGGCCGCGAGTTCGCCAGCGCGCACGAGCTGGTCGATCTGCGACCCGAGCGCCGGCATGCCGCCCAGTTCCTCGAAGGCGGTCACCACGCCGGAGGTTGAGAGCGACACATCGAAGGCGCTGAGACCGTTGGCGACGCGAAGCTCGGAGATGGACTCGTCGAGCAGGGCCAGGATCTCCGCCACGTCGGCCTGGCGATAGCCGTAGTGCGCGCGTGGCCAGTCGGCCAGCGTCGCACGGGCGCCTTCGGCGATGGCCAGGGCCTGTTTCCGGTCGGCCGCGCGGGCTACGTCGTTGAGCGCGCTCGCCACCACGGTGCTGAGCAGCTGGAAGTCCTGCTCGCCGCGCGTCTCCGCGTAGCGCCGCGCACGCACCGACTGCGCGTAGCGCTCGGTGCGCTCCCAGTCGAACCGTGAGGCCGGCAACGTGACGGCCTGCAGGCGCGGCTCCTCCGGCTGGCCGCCCACCGGCATCGAGAAGATGACGTCGTCCCCCACGCGTACGAATTCGCCGTAGCTCACCAGGAACGTGCCGTCGGCCAGGAACAGGCGGAAGAGCGACGTCTCGACGCCCGCCGCTGCAGGCATCGCAAGCAGCAGACCGCAGGCGACGGCGAGAAAGGCTCGACCGAGCAATGTCATGGGCACGCAGGGGCGTCCGCGGTCCGCACGGACGTCCGCATTGTACTCCCCGCACTCCGCGCGTCGCAGCAGGCGGGCCGTGAGGGACGCCTCCTGTGGAAAACCTGTGGACGGACGGTGCATATCCTGTGGGAATCCCGACACTCGTAATTCTTTTCGGCTCGAAACAGGCCATTCACCAAGCCATGCCGCCTGTGGACGGCGTCTTCGTGCCCCGCTTCGCTTGTTTCACGCCGGCCAGCGCGTAAGATCGGTGGCCGTTCCCCACATTCTTCTCCGACGACATTTCTCCGACGACATCCACGTGAACGTGCACCGATTCCAGGAAACGATAGGCGGACGGGCGTACCAGATCGAAGTGACGGCCGTCAGCGACCGCTGGAGAGCCCAGCTGCGCCGTCTGCCGGGCATGTCCGGCGCCCTCATGCCCTTCTACGGCCCTACCCCGTCGGAGGCCGCGCAGCTGCTGGTGCAGTGGCTGACACGTGCGCACCAGCGGGCGGGCCAGACCGCGCCGGCCCCCCGTGGGGGTACGTTATAGTCGCGAGCCGTGACAGCGCAGGTCCTCCGCCGCGCGTGGGTCGCGGTCGGCCTGCTGCTCTGCTTCGCTGGACCGACGCTGGCCCAGCAACTCCCCCGCATCAGGCTCGTCGCCACCGGCGGCACCATCGCGGACAACGGCACCCGTCGGCTCACACACGTGGAGCTGCTGGCGGCGGCGGCCGACCTGCCGCGATTCTCGCGCCCCGAGAGTGAACAGTTCAGCAACGTGCCAAGCGGCGCGCTCACCCTGGGCGACTGGCTCCGCCTGTCGCGCCGGGTGAACGAGCTGCTGGAAGCCACGGACCTGTCCGGTGTCGTCATCACCACCGGCACCGACACCCTCGAGGAAACCGCCTACTTCCTGAACCTCACCGTCCGGTCGCCCAAGCCCGTCGTGATTGCCGGGGCCATGCGCAACCCGGACACGCCGGGTGCCGACGGCACGGCCAACCTGATCGCGGCGTTCCGCGTGGCGGCCGAACCGGCCTCGCACGGCCAGGGCGTCCTGGTCGTGCTGAACGAGCGCATCCACGGAGCCCGTGACGTGACGAAGGACGCGACGACCGGTGTGGACGCGTTCCGCTCGTCCCCGTTCGGGCCGCTGGGCCTCCTGGATGGCCCCCGCGTCGTCTACTACCGGCGCAGCCTGCGGCGCCACACCGCCAGCAGCGAGTTCGACGTCTCCGGCGTCGGGAGCGTGCCTCGCGTGGACGTCTTTCTCACCTATCAGGACTCGCCCGGCGACCTGCTGCGTGCCGCGGTGGACCTCGGTGCCAGGGGCCTGGTGGTCGCGGGTGCCGGAGCCGGCGCGACGAGCGGCACACAGGAGGCGGGGATCCGCTACGCGCTCGAGCGCGGCGTCGTGGTCGTGATGAGTTCGCGCGCCGGGTCGGGCCGCGTGGCGCCCGAACCCGACGCGGTGGACCCGTCGCCGGCGCCCGCCGCCCGGCTGATGCTCCCTGTCGTGGCCGACGACCTCTCGCCGCTCAAGGCCCGGGTGCTGCTGATGCTGGCGCTCACCCGCACGCGCGATCGCGCGGACATCCAGCGAATGTTCCTGGAATACTGAGTGTCCGGCAGAGGCACGCCGCTCCACCGGCGAACCGACCATTGCACGGGCCTGAGGCGTGCGCTAGGATAGGGTGCTCGACTGAGCGTGGGCCTGTGGCGCAGCTGGGAGCGCGCCTGAATGGCATTCAGGAGGTCACCGGTTCGATCCCGGTCAGGTCCACCA